>CAUWAM010000007.1:0-68579 GCA_963556825.1 uncultured Clostridia bacterium
AGCCACATTATTTTGCACCTCCAAAATTTTTTCTTTTATTATATTTATTATTATTTTGTCTTTGTATCTCTAAAGGTGAAATGCACCCCGCTACGGGTCTTTAGATATTCCCAAGACATATATATAAACACAAATTTGATATGTAAATTTTTATTTTATAAATAAAATTTCACAGCCGCTACCTAATTTGTGTTATAAACAATTTAAAAACAAATTATCCTTGTCTTTGTTTGTGTTTAGGGTTTTCGCATATAACTCTAATTACACCTTTTCTTTTTATTACTTTGCATTTATCACATATTTTCTTTACTGATGGTCTTACTTTCATTTTTTGCACCTCCTATTTATAAGTGTTAAAACTTTATATTATTTGGGTTAAATTTAAACTTTATTATTTTGCTCTCCAGATTATACGACCTCTTGATAAGTCATATGGTGATAATTCTACTTTTACTTTATCACCTGGTAGAATTTTTATATAATTCATTCTAAGTTTTCCTGAAATATGAGCTAATATTTGATGTCCATTTTCAAGTTCAACTTTAAAATTTGTATTTGGTAATGCTTCAACTACAGTACCTTCTACTTCTATAACATCTTCCTTTGCCAAGATATCCCCTCCTATAAGAGCAATTTATTATTATACATAATTTTTCCATTTTGATAATAACTACTATATTATACATTAGTTTTTTAGGATTGTCAATATTTCTGGCTCTTTTTCTGTAATTAAAATTGTATTTTCATAATGAGCTGCCATTGTTCCATCTTCTGTTATAATTGTCCATCCGTCATCTAATTCTAAAATGTTTGGTTTTCCTTGTATTACCATAGGTTCTATCGCTAATGTCATTCCAGGTTCTAATCTTATTCCTCTTCCTGCTTTTCCATAGTTTGGTATTCCTGGATCTTCATGCATTTCTCTTCCTATTCCATGTCCTTGGAATTCTCTAACTACTGAAAACCCTTGTGAATGAACATATTCTCCTATTGCATGACAAATATCTCCAATTCTATTTCCTGGTTTTGCATATTTTATTCCTTCGAAAAATGCTTGTTTTGTAACATCTACTAGTCTTTTATTTTCTTTTGATGTTTCTCCTACTATAAATGTTCTTGCAGCATCTCCATTAAATCCATTTTTTAATGCTACTGTATCTACACTTACAATATCTCCAACTTTTATCACTTTATTTTTTGATGGTATACCGTGAATTACCTCATCATTTACAGATATACATGTGGCAGATGGAAATTTAGGAACTCCTCTAATTCCTGGATCATATCCAATTTGAGCTGGTGTTGCACCTAAACTTCTCATTGTTTTTTCTGCCAATTTGTCTAGTTCATATGTTGTCATTCCTGGTTTTATATTTTTTTCTAATTCTTCATAAGTTAATGCAACTACTTTACATACTTCTCGCATTAACTCAATTTCTCTTTTTGATTTAATTGTTACCAACTTATGTCTACTCCTTTTTTACTAGATTTAACTATTTACATTTCTTTCAATTCTTTTACAATATCATTTGCTACATCTTCACCTAATCTGTTTACTGATTTACTTACCATTTCTGTAACTAAATTTCCTTTGTTTTCATAGTATTCAACTAATGGTGCTGTTTGTTCAAAATAATTTTTTAATCTTGCTCTTACTGTTTCTTCATTATCATCTTTTCTTATTAATAATTCTGAACCACATTTATCACAAATTCCTTCAACTTTTGGTGGATTTAATACTATGTTATATATTGTTTTACATTCTTGGTTTGAACAAACTCTTCTGTTTACAATTCTTTCAATTATTTCTTCTTCTGGTGTTGCTAAGTTATATACTTTATTGACTTTTTTTCCTTTTGCTTCTAATATTTTGTCTAATTCTTCTGCTTGTTTCACTGTTCTTGGAAATCCGTCTAATATTATTCCTTTTTCTACATCTGGCTTGTTTAATCTTTCTTCTATTATTTTTATAGTTACATCATCTGGTACTAAATTTCCTTTTGAAATATAACTTTCTGCCAATTTTCCAAGTTCTGTTCCTTCTTTTATATTCTTTCTAAATATATCTCCTGTTGATACTTGTATTAATCCTATTTTTTCTTGCAACTTTCCTGCTACTGTTCCTTTTCCTGTTCCAGGCGCACCTAACATTATAATAATCATAATTCATCTCTCCTTTTTATAAGATTATTTTGGTAATAATCTTTATAATAATTATCAAGTTTAATAATCATTATAAAAACTATTTTTATATAAACCATTATAGGGTGATATAATTAAATTATGCTATTAATTATATCTCCCCATAATCTTATTTATTATTCCAAAAATCCTTTATAATGTCTCATTACTAATTGTGACTCTAATTGTTGTATTGTTTCTAATGCAACACCTACAACGATTAATATTGATGTACCACCAAAGGCAATATTTAAACTTGTAAATCTTAATAACATTGGTAGAATAGCAATTATTGCTAAGAAAAATCCACCAAACCATGTTAATTTAGATATAATTGAAGATAAATATTCTGTTGTTGGTTTTCCAGCTCTAATTCCTGGAATGAATCCACCATTTTTCTTAATATTGTTTGAAACTTCTGCTGGATTGAATGTAGCATATGTATAGAAAAATGTAAACGCCATTATTAATACTAAGTATACTAATGCATTTGCAATTGAATATCCAATTCCTACACTTGAAGATGATGTAGCAATTGAAAATTTATATAATCCTGCTAAAAATCCAGTTTGGCTTGCAATATCACTTACAAATATTTGTATTATCATTGCTGGAAATGTTAAAAATGATGATGCAAATATTATTGGCATTACTCCAGCCATTGCTAATTTTAATGGAATATGTGTACTTTGCGCACCAACCATTTTTCTTCCTACAACTTTTTTAGAATATTGTACTGGAACTCTTCTTTCTGCTTGTTGTACAAATATAACTCCAGCTACTAATATAATAGCTCCTACTAATATTCCTATTGCCATTAGCAATCCTGTTGTGCTAAATCCTGCATCTGTTACTATTAATTTCCATAATGTTGTTACAAAACTTGGTAAACCTGATATGATACCAACAAATATAATAACTGAAATTCCGTTTCCAATTCCTTTGCTTGTTATTTCATCACCAAGCCACATTAATATTGATGTGCCAGCAACTAGTGCTGTTACAACCATTGCTGCTGTTGCAAAATCTGTGTTTATAAAGATTCCAGAAGATTTGTAAGATACAAACACTCCTATAGCTTCAACTAATGCTAAAACTAATGTTAATAATTTTGTATATCTGTTTATCTTCTTTCTTCCTTCTTCTCCACCTTCTTTAGTTAATCTCTCTAAAGATGGTATAATCATAGCTAATAGTTGAATAACTATTGATGCTGTGATATAAGGACTAATTGACATCGCAAAAACAGAAAATCTAGAAAATGCTCCTCCTGAAATAATATCTATTAATCCTGCAATTCCATTATTTGAACTCATTGCTTCATTTAATGTTATACTGTTTACTCCTGGAACTGTTATATAACATCCCAATCTAAAAATTACAATTAATAATAGTGTGTATAATATTCTTTTTCTTACATCAGGTGTTTTTAATGCATTTTTTATTGTTTTAAACAACTAAATCACCTCAGCCTTTCCGCCTAAAGCTTCAATTTCTTCTTTTGCTTTTGCAGTAAATCTTGTAGCTTTTACGTTTAATTTTTTATCTAGTTTTCCTGTTGCTAATATTACTATTCCATCATTTACTTTACCTATAATTCCATCTGCTAATAAAGTTTCTGCTGTAACATCTGTTACTGTAGATTTATTTAACATTGTTAAAGTTACTTCTGAGTAATTTTTAGCATTTATGTTATTAAATCCTCTTTTTGGTAATCTTCTATATAATGGTGTTTGACCACCTTCGAATCCTCTTCTTACTCCACCGCCAGATCTAGCTTTTTGTCCTTTATGTCCTCTTCCTGATGTTTTTCCTAATCCAGAACCGCTTCCACGTCCAACTCTTCTTCTTGAAACTCTACTTTCTGCTGGTTTTAATTCTCCTAGTTTCATTTTATGCTTGCACCTCCTTAATCTTTTATAACATTTTATTTTTTATAATATTTCTTCTACTTTTTTACCTCTTTTTTTAGCAACTTGCTCAGCTGTTTGCATTGATTTTAAACCTTCTATAGTAGCATAAACAACGTTTCTTGGATTATTAGTTCCAATAACTTTTGTTCTTATGTTTCTATATCCTGCAAGTTCTAATACTGGTCTAACGCTTCCTCCTGCTATAACTCCAGTACCAACAGCTGCTGGTTTTAATAGAACTCTTGCACTACCAAATTTTCCAACAAATTCGTGTGGTACTGTTGTATCAACGATTGGCACTTCTACTAAATTCTTTTTAGCTTCTTGGATTGCTTTTTTGATAGCATCTGGAACTTCAGCTGCTTTACCATTTCCAACACCAATATGTCCATTTTCGTCACCTACTACAACTACAGCACTAAATCTAAAAGTTCTACCACCTTTAACAACTTTAGCAACTCTATTTATAGCAACAACTTTTTCTTTTAATTCGTTTTTTTCTTCCATCGGTTTTTATTTTCTCCTTTCCTAGAATTCTAATCCGCCTTCTCTTGCAGATTCTGCTAATGCTTTTACTACACCATGATATATGTATCCACCACGGTCAAAAACTACAGTTTTGATATTTTTTTCTATTGCTTTTTTAGCTATCATTGTTCCAACTTCTTTAGCAGCTTCGATATTAGCATATTTTGTTTTAATATCTTTGTCTAATGTTGAACAACTTACTAATGTTTTTCCAGCAACATCATCTATAATTTGTACATATAAGTTTGTATTACTTCTATATACACATAATCTTGGTCTTTCAGCTGTACCAGATATTTTTGTTCTTACTCTTAAATGTCTTCTTGTTCTTTCCATTTTTCTATCTGTTTTCTTAACCATTTTTATTCTCCTTTCACTCACTTCGTTTAGCTTAATTTCTATTTACCTGTTTTACCTTCTTTACGTCTAATAACTTCATCAGCATATTTAATACCTTTACCTCTATATACTTCTGGTGGTCTTTTTGATCTAACAACTGCTGCTGTTTGACCAACTAATTCTTTATCAATTCCTCTTACTATTATTGTATTTGGATTTGGTACATCAAAAGTAATTCCTTCTGGTGCTTCAAATATTACTGGATGTGAATATCCTAAAGTTAGATTTAATCCTGTTCCTTGTTTTGCTACTCTGTAACCAACTCCGTTGATTTGTAGTTCTTTAGTATATTCTTGTGTTACACCAATTATCATATTATTAATTAATGTTCTTGTTAAACCATGTAAACTTCTATTAGCAGCTTCATCGTTAATTCTAGAAACTTTAATTGTATTTTCATTCATTTCTAAAGATATATTTTCATGAATTTCTCTTTCTAATGTTCCTTTTGGTCCTGTTACAGTGATTTTGTGTCCATCTATTGTAACTTTTACTTCTGCAGGAACTGTTATAGGTTTATTTCCTATTCTTGACATTATCTTTTCCTCCTTTTTTTGAATATGTCATATAGCTTTCGCCTTTTATGGATTATTACTACCAAACATATGCTAGTACTTCTCCACCTACTCCTAATTCTCTTGCTTCTTTGTCTGTTTTTAATCCTTTAGATGTTGAAATTATAGCAATTCCTAAACCATTTAGAACTTTTGGTAATTCTTCTTTAGAAGCATATACTCTTAGTCCTGGTTTACTAATTCTTCTTAGTCCATCGATTACTCTATTTCCTTTTTCGTCATATTTTAAAGTAACTCTAATTATTCCTTGATTATCATCTTTTATTTCTTCGAAAGATTTAATGTATCCTTCTTTGAATAATATTTCAGCAATTCCTAATTTCATATTTGATGCAGGTATATCTACTGTCTTGTGTTTAGAAGTGTTTGCATTTCTAATTCTTGTTAACATATCTGCAATTGGATCTGTTATATTCATTTTTTTCCTCCTTTTCTTTTATTTCATCAAGATTTTACCAGCTTGCTTTCTTAACACCTGGTATTTCTCCTTTATGTGCTAACTCTCTAAAACATACACGGCAAATACCATATTTTCTGATATAAGCATGTGGTCTTCCACATATTTTACATCTGTTATATTCTCTTGTTGTATATTTTTGTGGTCTAGCTTGTTTTACTTTCATTGATTTTTTAGCCATAGCTTTGATTTTCCTCCTTAACTTTAATAATTAGTTTTTGAAAGGCATTCCCATAAGTCTTAATAATTCTTTTGCTTCTTCATCTGAATTAGCTGTTGTTACAAATATGATATCCATTCCTCTTAATTTATCAACTTTATCATATTCGATTTCTGGGAATATTAATTGTTCTTTTATACCCATAGAGTAATTTCCTCTACCATCGAAAGAATTTCCTGAAACTCCTCTAAAATCTCTAACTCTTGGAAGTGCTACATTGAATAATTTGTAAGCAAAATCATACATTTTATCTGCTCTCAATGTTACTTTACAACCTACATTTACACCTTCTCTTAATTTAAATGCAGCAATTGATTTTCTAGCTTTAGTTACTACTGGTCTTTGACCTGTAATTTGCATTAAATCATTCATTGCATTTTCTAATGATTTAGGATTTTCTTTTATATCTCCTAATCCTATATTGATTACTATTTTGTCAAGTTTTGGAACTTGCATAACTGATTTATAATTAAATTTTTTCATTAATGCTGGGATTACTTCTTTTTCATATTGTTCTCTTAATTTTTCCATTATTTATTAATCCTCCTTTCTTTTTCTATTTTAATTTTGCACCGCATTTTTTACAAACACGAATTTTTTCACCTTTTTCTTCACTATATCCAACTTTTGTAGTCTTTCCACATTTTGGGCATACTACGTTTACTTTTGAAGCTGGTATAGCACATTCAACTGATATAATTCCGCCTTCTTCTCCTTGTTTTCTTGGTTTAACATGTTTTTTTCTGATGTTAACATTTTTAACAACGATTTTTTCAGCTTTTGGTAATACTTCTAAAACTTCTCCTGTTTTACCTTTATCATTTCCAGATAAAACTTGAACATTGTCTCCTTTTTTTATTCTCATTAGAGATTGCCTCCCTTCTTTATTTTTATAGTACTTCTGGAGCTAGAGATAAAATTTTCATATAATCTTTTTCTCTTAACTCTCTTGCAACTGGTCCAAAGATACGTGTTCCTTTTGGTGTTCCATCTTCTTTTATTATTACAGCTGCATTTTCATCAAATTTTATATATGAACCGTCTGGTCTTCTTAATCCTTTTTTAGATCTTACTATAACAGCTTTTACAACATCGCCTTTTTTAACAACGCCACCTGGTGTTGCTGATTTAACTGAAGCAACTATTACATCACCTATGTTAGATGTTTTTCTAAATGAACCACCTAAACATCTAATGCACATAATTTCTTTTGCGCCTGTGTTGTCTGCTACTTTTAATATTGTTTGTTGTTGTATCATTACCTGTGTTCCTCCTTTATTTATTTTATAATTGCTTTTTCAACAATTTCAACTACTCTCCATCTTTTATCTTTAGAAAGTGGTCTTGTTTCCATGACTTTAACTTTGTCACCAATTTGGCAAGCATTTTGTTCGTCATGAGCTTTTAATTTATATGTTCTTTTAACTGTTTTTCCATATACTCCATGTCTAACACTTGTTTCAACAGCTACTACAACTGTTTTATCCATTTTGTTAGATTTTACAGTTCCTATCATAGTTTTACGAAGATTTCTTTCTTCCATTTATGGATCCTTCCTTTCTCTCGCTCCGCTCGTTCATCTCCATTCGAAAATTTTATTAAATTTTTGAATGTCAAATCTCCAATCGCATCGCTCGTTCATAGTATCATTAAGCTTTTGCTTCTGCTATTTTTCTTTCTGTTAATACTGTATTTATTTTAGCTATATCTTTTTTAACTTCTTTTATTTTCATTGGATTATCTAATCCATTTGTAGCTAAACTAAATTTTAATTTGAATAATTCTGTTTTTAGTTCACCTAATTCTTTTTCTAAATCTGGTGAAGACATTTCTCTTATTTTATTTATCTTCATCATTTTCACCTACCTTTTCAGTTTCTCTTACTACGAATTTAGTTTTATTAGGTAGTTTTTGCATTGCTAAACGTAGAGCTTCTCTTGCAACTTCTTCTGATACTCCTGCAATTTCGAACATAACTCTACCTGGTTTTACTACTGCAACCCAACGTTCTGGAGCACCTTTACCTTTACCCATACGAGTACCGATTGGTTTTGCTGTTAATGGTTTGTCTGGGAATATTTTAATCCAAACTTTACCACCTCTTTTAATATAACGAGTCATAGCAATTCTGGCTGCTTCGATTTGGTTTCCTGTAACTAACGCTCCTGTTACAGCTTGTATTCCATATTCTCCATCTGTTACTCTATTTCCTCTTGTAGCTTTTCCTCTCATTCTACCTTTTTGTACTTTTCTATGTTTTGTTCTTTTTGGCATTAATGGCATTATTTGTCTCCTCCTTCCACTTTCTTTTCTGGAAGAATTTCTCCTTTATATATCCAAACTTTTACACCGATTTTTCCATATGTTGTATCTGCTTCTGCAAATCCATAATCTATATCAGCTCTTAAAGTTTGTAATGGAATATTTCCTTCTTTATAGAATTCAGTTCTAGCCATGTCTGCTCCACCTAATCTTCCTGATACTGAAGTTTTTATTCCTAAAGCACCTGCTTTAAGTGATTTTTGCATACATTGTTTCATAGCTCTTCTGAATGAAATTCTTCTTTCTAATTGTCCAGCAATATTCTCTGCTACTAATTGTGCATCTGTATCGATGTTTTTAACTTCTACTATATTTAAGTTAACATCTTTTCCTATTAATTTAGCTAATTCTGCTCTAACGCTTTCTGCTCCAGCTCCACCTTTACCAATTACTATACCAGGTTTTGCTGTACATAAATTAACTTTTACCATTTTTGCTGTTCTTTCGATTTCTATTTTAGAAATTCCAGCAGCATATAGTTTTTTCTTTAAAAATTTACGAATTTTTTGGTCTTCTATTAAGTAATCTGCAAAATTTCTTGAATCTGCATACCATTTAGAATTCCAATCTTTTATAATTCCAACTCTTGCCCCTGTTGGATGTACTTTTTGACCCATGGTTAAATTAAGCCTCCTTTTCTTTTAATACTATTGTTATATGACTTGTTCTTTTTCTAATTCTTACTGCTGATCCTTTTGCAGCTGGTCTTATTCTTTTTAATGTTGGACCTTGGTTTGCATAGATTTCAGCAACATATAAGTTTTCATGTTTCATTTCATGATTATTTTCAGCATTTGCAATTGCTGATTTTAATAATTTTTCTATTATCTCAGATGATGCTTTAGGTGTGAATTTTACTATTGATAATGCTTCATCTACATTTTTTCCTCTAATTAAATCTGCTACTATTTTTACTTTTCTAGATGAAATTCTTGCAAATTTAAGAGTTGCTTTTGCTTCTTTTACTAAAGTTTCTTGCTCTTGCACTTCACTTTACCTCCTTTTTATTTCTTAACTGTTGTCTTTTTGTCTCCAGCATGACCTTTAAATGTTCTTGTTGGAGCAAATTCACCTAATTTATGACCGATCATTTCTTCAGCTATATATATTGGAACGTGTTTTCTTCCATCATGTACAGCTATTGTATGACCAACCATTTGTGGATATATTGTTGAAGCTCTTGACCATGTTTTTAGAACTTCTTTTTCACCTGTTTCGTTCATTTTTTCTATTCTTTTTAATAGTTTTTCTTGTACGAATGGTTTTTTCTTGCTTGATCTAGACATATTTTAATGTCCTCCTTTCATTTCGCTTCGCTTCATTCATCATAAATTAAAAACTTTTAAAAGTTTTTAATTTACGAATCAAAAGGCTTTTGTTTTTTTATACTGTAATTGTTATTCTCAAGTAATAACTATTTTCTTCTCTTAACAATAAATTTATTAGTTGCTTTCTTTTTATTTCTTGTTTTGTATCCAAGAGCTGGTTTACCCCAAGGTGTCATTGGTCCAGCGTGTCCTACTGGAGCTTTACCTTCACCACCACCATGTGGGTGATCTACTGGGTTCATTACAGAACCTCTAACTTCTGGTCTCCATCCCATGTGACGTTTTCTTCCAGCTTTACCGATTTTTACGTTTTCATGTTCTGAATTTCCTATAACTCCAACTGTTGCTCTACATTTTGATAATACTTTTCTCATTTCTCCTGAAGGTAATCTTAATGTTGCATATTTTCCTTCTTTAGCCATAAGTTGAGCACTTTGTCCAGCTGTTCTAACTAATTTTCCACCTTGTCCTGGATTTAATTCTATATTGTGGATTAATGTACCTACAGGAATGCTATCAATTGGCATACAGTTTCCTGATTTTATATCTGCTGCATTTCCTGATATTACTTTATCTCCATCTGTTAATCCTTGTGGTGCTAATATATAAGCTTTTTCTCCATCTTCATATTGAATTAATGCTATATTTGCACTTCTGTTTGGATCGTATTCTATACCGATAACTGTTGCTTCCATGTTATCTTTTCTTCTTTTAAAATCTATAATTCTATATTTTTGTCTGTTTCCTCCACCTTGATGTCTTACTGTTATTCTACCATAACTGTTTCTTCCTGCTTTTTCTTTCTTTTTAGCAAGTAATGATTTTTCAGGTGTTTTCTTTGTTATTTCTGAAAAATCTGAAACTGTCATATTTCTTCTTGATGGTGTATATGCTTTAAAATGTTTCATTCCCATTTTTATTTACTCTCCTTTAAATTTATTTTCCTGGTTTTATTCCAGATATTATTTATTCTCCGGGTTCTTTCCCGATACTTCTATATTTTTATCTCTTTAAACTAAGCTCCCATAAATTCATCAATAGAATCTTTGAATTTCTTTGTTGCTTTTGTTGCTTTTCCACCTTTTGCTAAGTATGTAACTTCTCCTGGATTTGTATCTATTGTAACAATAGCTTTTTTCCAATCTGAAGTTTTACCTGTGTGGTATCCAACTCTTTTTATTTTCCCTTGTACTGTCATTGTATTAACTTTTAATACTTTAACTTCGAAAAGTTTTTCAACAGCTTTAGCTATTTCAACTTTTGTAGCTTTTTTATTTACTTTGAAAGTGTATTTTCCTTGTTGTAATTCATCATTACTTTTTTCTGTAACAACTGGTGCTATTATAATTTCTTCTGGTAACATTATGCATACACCTCCTCTAATTTTTTAACAGTTTCTAGTGGTAAAACTAAATTGTTGTATTTTAATAAATCAAATACGTTGATATTATTTAATACTATTGTTTTAACACCTTCAATGTTTCTTGCTGACATTAATACGTTTTTATTATTTTCTGGAAGAATTATTAATGTTTTTCCTTCTACTTTTAAGTCAGCTAATGCTTTTACCATTGTTTTTGTTTTAATTTCTGATATTTCTAATTTATCAACTACTGTTAATTCTTTTTCTAATACTTTAGAACTTAATAAAGATTTTATTGCTAATCTTCTTTCTTTTTTATTAACAGTATATTTGTATGAACGAGGTTTTGGACCTAAAGCTATACCACCTTTTACCCATTGTGGAGCTCTAATACTTCCTTGTCTTGCTCTACCTGTTCCTTTTTGTCTCCATGGTTTTCTACCACCACCACGTACTTCTGCTCTTGTTTTTGTACTTTGTGTACCTTGTCTTTGATTAGCTAAATAATTAACTAAAACACTATGTACTATAGTTTCATTTGGTTCAATACCAAATACACTTTCAGCTAATTCTACATCACTTACTTTTTTACCTTTTATATCGTATACATCTATTTTTGGCATTTCGTATTCCTCCTTCCTTTCTATTTACTAGCCTTTACAGCTGATTTTATTTTTAAGATAGCTCCTTTAGGTCCTGGAACACTACCTTTTATTAATAATACGTTTTTATCCATATCAACTCTTACAACATCTAAATTTTGTATTGTAACTGTAACTTTTCCCATATGACCTGGTAATTTTTTACCTTTAAATACTCTACCTGGTGTTGAAGTTGCTCCCATTGAACCTGGTCTTCTGTGATACATTGAACCATGTCCCATTGGTCCTCTATGTTGTCCGTGTCTTTTAATAACACCTTGGAATCCTTTTCCTTTAGATGTTCCTTGAACATCAATTTTTTCTCCAGCTTCAAATACATCTGCATTAACTGTATCTCCAACTTTTACACCTTCAACTGAATCCACTCTAAATTCTCTTAAGTGTTTTTTTGCTTCAAGACCTGCTTTTGCAAAATGTCCTTTTTCTGGTTTGTTAATATGTTTATCTTTTACTTCGCCAAATCCTAATTGTACTGCATTGTATCCATCAGTTTCAACTGTTTTTACTTGTGCTATTACACATGGACCAACTTCTATAACTGTTACTGGAATCACATTACCATTTTCATCAAAAATTTGTGTCATTCCAACTTTTCTTCCGATTATTCCTTTTTTCATTTTATTTTTCCTCCTAACTATTGGCTGATTTTTGTATTGGCATTATTTTATGCTAAATCAGCTTGGTTTGATGTTCGCGTTTTTTCGCTAACTAATTTAATTATAATTTAATTTCAATATCAACACCTGCTGGTAATTCTAATTTCATTAGACTATCAACTGTTTTTTGTGTTGGGTAAAGAATGTCTATAACTCTTTTATGTGTTCTCATTTCAAATTGTTCTCTTGAATCTTTGTATTTGTGTGGAGAACGTAAAATTGTTACAACTTCTTTTTGTGTTGGTAATGGAATAGGACCTGAAACTTTTGCTCCTGTTTTTTTAGCTGTTTCTACTATTTTTTCAGCAGACTGATCTAAAACTACATGGTCATAAGCTTTTAATCTTATTCTTATTTTTTCGCTTGTTACTACTGTTGAATTTGCCATTGTAATTTTCCCTCCTTATATAAATTTTATTTTTTGGGTTTTCCCCTTGATAGCTGCATTTGCTATCTAAATTACCGTGGCAAGTTAAAACGTACTCTGGTGTTTTGAAGTTATCCTATTTTTAAACCCAAAATATGCATGATAATTCTGGGATAAGTACTATTTTAATAATTTAACTTACCGCCTGGTCTACGCCATGACATACTCCGCTGAAGTTCCCTCCACACTTACTTTCCGTAAGCATGTAGCCACATTCAGTTTCATCGCTTAATTCATGCCTATATATTATACAATGCTTTTGTCCGTATGTCAACAGGTTTTTAGAAATATTTTGGAAATATTGGTAAAAACTTTAAATAAAAAAATGAAACAAATCTGGTTTATCCCAAACTGTTTCACTTTACTTTATTCATTTATAATTTTATCAATTGAGTTTTCTCTCATTTCTTTAATGATTTTACAACTATTATCTAATTTTTCTTGTTCTTCTTTACTTAATTCTAAATTTAGCAATTCTCTAATTCCATTGCTATTGATTATTGCAGGAACTCCTATATAAATATCATCTTGCCCATATTGACCATCTTTTAAATAAGTAGATACTGTTAAAATAGAATTTTCATTATCTAAAACTGCTCTTACTAATCTATTTAATGCCATTCCAATTCCATAATACGTTGCTTTTTTCTTGTCTATTATTTCATATGCAGCATTAATAACATCTTTATGAATTTTTTCTAGTTTTTCCATTGGATGATTATTATCTTTCATAACATCTTTTATTTTTTTACATCCAACATAAGCATGTTCCCATGGTACAAATGATGAATCTCCATGTTCTCCCATTATATACGCATGTATATTTTTACTAGATACTTTTAAATAATCTGACATTAAGTAACGTAATCTTGCTGTATCTAAAACTGTTCCAGAACCAAATACTTTATTTTGTGGCAATCCAGAAACTTTTGCTACAACATATGTCATTAAGTCTACAGGATTACTTGCTACTATTATAATTCCATTAAACCCACTTGCCATTATGCTTTTTGTTATACTTTTCATTATCTTTGTATTTGTTTCTGCTAATTCTAATCTTGTTTGCCCTGGTTTTTGTGCTATTCCTGCTGTAATAACAACAACTTGTGCATCTTTGCATTCATCATAGTCTCCAGCTTTTATAACCATTTTTTGTGGTGCAAATGATAGTCCATGTGATAAGTCCATTTCTTCTCCTATTGTTTTTTCCTTATCTATATCTATTAGTACTAATTCATTTACGCCTCCTCTGTTTAGCATGGAATATGCCATGCTCATTCCTACAAATCCTGTTCCTACTAAAACTACTTTTCCTTTTTTCATAATTTTCCTCCTCTTGAACTCTATTTTTACACTTTAACGTTAATATTATACTACTTTATATATTTTTTTCAAGAAGATTCAATATTAATTATTATAATTTTATAAATTTATTTTTTACCATAATAAGCATTCAAATACATATCTTTAATTTCACTTATTAATGGATATCTTGGATTTGCAGCTGTACATTGATCATCAAACGCTTGATCACACATATCATCTAGTCTATCTAAGAAATATTTTTCATCTGGTACATATTCTTTTATTGTTTTTTTGATTCCTATTTTTTCTTTTAATTCATCTATAGCATTTATTAAGTTTTCTACTTTTTCTTTATCGCTATTACCACCTAAATTTAATGCATCCGCTACTTTAGCATATCTGTTTAATGTATGTGGATGATCATATTGTGGAAATGTTCCCATTTTTGTTGGTACTTCCTCTGAATTAAATTTTATAACTTCATTAATTAATAATGCGTTTGCAATTCCATGTGGTACATGATGGAATGCTCCTAATTTATGTGCCATTGAATGACATACACCTAAAAATGCATTTGCAAAAGCCATACCTGCCATTGTAGAAGCATGTGCCATTTTTTCTCTTGCTTCTACATCATTTTGTCCATCTTCATATGCTCTAGGTAAATATTCAAAAATAACTTTCAACGCTTCTATTGCTAATCCATCTGTAAATTCCGTTGCCATCATTGATGCATATGCTTCTAATGCATGTGTTACTGCATCTATTCCTGAAGCAGCTGTTAATCCTTTTGGTGCACTCATCATCATATCTGTGTCAACTATTGCCATCTTAGGTAATAATTCATAATCTGCTAATGGATATTTTGTTCCTGTTTTATCATCAGTTATAACTGCAAAAGGTGTAACTTCTGAACCTGTTCCAGATGATGTTGGTATAGCAACAAAATATGCTTTATCTCCCATATGTGGAAATGTATATACTCTTTTTCTTATATCCATGAATCTCATTGCCATATCCATAAAATCTACTTCTGGATGTTCATACATTACCCACATTATTTTTGCAGCGTCCATTGCTGAACCTCCTCCTATGGCTATTATGCAATCTGGTTCAAATTCTCTCATTGCTTTTGTTCCCTCTTCTGCACAACTTAATGTTGGATCTGGTTCAACATTAAAAAATGTTGTATGTTGTATTTTAAGTTCATCTAATCTATCTGTTATACATTTTGTATAACCATTTTTATAAAGAAATGTATCTGTTACTATAAATACTTTTTTCTTATTCATTACATCTTTTAATTCTTGTAATGCCACTGGTAGACATCCTTTTTTTATATATACCTTTTCAGGTGCTCTAAACCAAAGCATATTTTCTCTCCTCTCTGCTACAGTTTTTATATTTATTAAATGCTTTATTCCTACATTTTCTGCTATTGAATTTCCTCCCCATGAACCGCATCCTAATGTTAAAGATGGATTTAATTTAAAATTATATATATCCCCTATTCCACCTTGTGATGCTGGTGAATTTACTAATACTCTACATGTTTCCATTCTATTTTCAAATGTTTTTAGTCTTTCTTGTTGTTTAATTGTATCTATGTAAATTGATGCAGTATGTCCATGTCCACCATCACAAATTAATGTATTAGCATTTTCTATCGCTTCCTCAAAATTTTTTACTTTATACATTGCAAGTACTGGTGATAATTTTTCATGAGCAAATTCCTCAGAAATACTTACGTCTTTAACTTCTCCTATTAATATTTTTGTACTTTCTGGTACATCTACATTTGCTAGTTTTGCTATTGTATAGGCTTTTTGTCCAACTATTTTTGCATTCAATGAACCTTCTATAATTATTGTTTTTCTTACTTTTTCTAGTTCATCTTCATTTAAAAAATAGCAACCCCTATCCTTAAATTCTTTCTTTACTTTATCATATATTGAATCCATTACTATTACTGATTGCTCTGAAGCACATATCATACCATTATCAAATGTTTTTGAATGAATTATTGAATTTACTGCTAATACTATGTTTGCTGATTCTTCAATTATAGCTGGTGTATTACCCGCACCTACTCCTAGCGCTGGTTTTCCACTTGAATAGGCAGCTTTAACCATTCCTGGTCCCCCTGTTGCTAAAATCGTATCAGATTCCCTCATTAGCATATTTGTAAGTTCTAATGATGGCACATCTATCCATGAAACTATTCCTTCTGGTGCTCCTGCTTCAACTGCTGCTTCTAAAACAATTTTAGCAGCTTCTATAGTGCATTTTTTAGCTCTAGGATGTGGACTAATTATTATTGCATTTCTTGTTTTTAAAGCTATTAATGTTTTAAAAATTGCTGTTGATGTTGGATTTGTTGTTGGTATAACTGCTGCAATAATTCCTATCGGTTCTGCTATTTTTTTTATACCATATGCTTTGTCTTCTTCTAATACTCCACATGTCTTGGCATCTTTATACTTATTATAAATGTATTCAGATGCAAAATGGTTTTTTATAACTTTATCTTCAACAACCCCCATTCCTGTTTCTTCTACTGCTAATTTTGCAAGTGGTATTCTTGCCTGATTTGCCGCTAATGCTGCTTTAAAAAATATTTTATCCACTTCTTCTTGAGAATATTGTGCAAATTGTTTTTGAGCTTCTTTTGCTCTAGCGATTGCCTTTCCCAAGCTTTCGCAATCATTTACAATATCATAATTTTTCAAATTACTACCTCCATAAATTATTTTCAATTACATATTAACATTAATAAAAAAAGTATGCAACTATTTTTTTATTGATTTTTAATTATTCTATAATAATTTTCTACAATAATATTATATAATATATTCATAACTTTTAATAAAATAATTAAAATTTTAAAAATATTTTACATTTATTAAATAATGTGATATAATTCAAAAAGCAAAGTTTTGTGTATTAAAAATTTTATAAAATTTTTAATTTATGATAAACGAAGCGAAAGGAGTGCTATTTATGATATCTAGTTCAGATAATACTACTGCTTTGGCTGAGAATAAAGTTTTAATTTTATATATCTTAAATCAATTAAATTCCGGAATAATAGAAGATGGATTATATAAAATTATTGCTTCTATAAATGATGTTAATTATTTTTATTTTAAAGAAGTATTAACAGATTTAATGGATTCAAAGTTAGTAGGAACATTCACTAAAGATGAAGAAGAATCTGTACTAAAAATAACAACAGAAGGAATAAATGCATTAAATTTAACACAAGATGTACTTCCAGGATTACTAAAACTAAAAGCCGATAATGTTTTTAAAAAAGAACTTTCTTCAATATCAGATGAAACTTCTGTTATTGCTGAGTTTATTCCAAAAAATGAAAATGATTATACTATAAAATGTAAAATTACAGATAATAATGAAACTATTTTTGAAGTAAAAACTTTTGCTGGTTCTAGAGATAGAGCTAAAAGAATTGTCGATAATTGGAATAAAAATGCTTCAAAAATATATCCAAAAATATTAGATATACTATTAAATGACGAGAATAGTACAGACTAAAAAGAGTAACTTCAACTTAGTTACTCTTTTTTCTTCTCATAATCCAATTATTTTCACATTTAACTGGAATATTCATTAATACTTTTTGTCCTTTAACTCCTGGACTTACAAAATCTATTTCTTCTCCTGTTTCATAATCCCATAATTGTTCTATCTTAAATTCTATTGGTTCAAATTGTCCTGGTTTCAAAATTTCTAATGTATCTCCAACTGTTAATTTATTTTTTATTTCTATTACTGTTTTTTCTTTTTTAGCATCTATTATTTTTCCACCAAATTCATATTTATCATTATACTGTTTCCCACTAAAATCCTGTATATCTTCATTTTTTCTATCATTAAAATAAAATGTAGTAAATGGCCTTGTCTTTACTTTTTCTAATTCATTTAAGTATTTAGCATAATCATAATTTTCAGGATCTTTCATATAATCATCTATAGCTGTTCTATATGCATTTACAACACTTGCTACATAATATTCTGTTTTAAGTCTTCCTTCTATTTTTAAGCTATCTACTCCCATACCAATAATTTCAGGAATTTCTTTTACTAAACATAAATCTTTAGATGAGAATATACTTGTCCCGTTTTCATTTGATTCAACTGGCATAAATTGTCCTGGATTATTTTTCTCTTCTGCATATAAATTATATGACCATCTGCAACTTTGTGCACAATCTCCTAAGTTTGCACTTCTTCCACATAAGAAATCACTTAAGAAGCATCTTCCTGAATATGCAAAACAAATTGCACCATGTCCAAACATTTCTACTTCCAAGTCTTTTGGTTTATTTTCCATTATGTATTTTATTTGCTCTTTGTTTGCTTCTCTGGCCATTATTACTCTTTTTGCACCATTTTTATACCAAAAGTTAGCAGCATGTAAACTAACTACATTCGCTTGTGTGCTTACATGTATTGGTATTTCTGGAGCATATTTTTTTAGTACTTCTATAACTCCACCATCTGCTGCAATAATTGCATCTGGTTTTACTTCATTTAATATTTTTGCCATTTCTATTATTTCTTCGTATTTTTCATCCCATGCAAAGATATTTAATGTTACATGAACCTTTTTTCCAATATTATGTGCATATTTTATTGTTTTAACTAAATCATCATTTCCCATGTCAGCTCTTGTTCTTAATGATAATGATGATGTTCCACAATATACTGCATCTGCTCCATAAAGAAATGCTATTTTTGCTTTTTCAAAAGAACCTGCTGGTGCTAGTAATTCTATTTTTTTCATTTTTTTACCTCTTTTCTCAGTGTTATACTATATTGATAGTATAACACGTAACACTATATTTTTCAATGATTATTTGACTATTTTTATTATATATTGTATAATATTATGTATACGTAAGTATAATATTTTTATATTTTGAAAGGAGTACACTATGTCTACAAATGTAGTAAGTGAAATTATTCCATATTTGTATCGGGCTGATAGCATTCCAAATGCTATTAATATGTTCTTAATGAATGCAGATACGGAACAAGAGCAATTTATTGATTTTAGTAATAAGCTAACTTATTTTCAATCTTTATTGATTGATGAGCAGCAAGTTACTCATCCAAAAGATTTGGATGATTTGTATGAAGGAATTTGTACAAATTTCCCAGCATTAAAATTTGATTTTATAAGCCGGAGAAAATCATTTTTAAAATTTTGCTCAAAATGTTCATTATTTTGTGAAACAGGTAAGCCAATTGAAAAAGTAAGAGATATGAAGGGATGCAGAATTATTATTTATGATGATGATCCTATATCTGGTGTAGATATTTGTTATTCTTTAATGGAATATGTAATTAAATTCTTTACTAGATTAAAGAAATATCAATTATGTGAAGCTGAACCATTAATGAAAATTGCTGGATTTAATTCTTCAGAATTTCCAGAAATTTATATACCAGAGGTTTCAAAAATTAAATACGAATACCAAAGATTTGTAAAAGATTATATTTTTCATCCTAAAATAAACTTTGGTTATCAATCTCTACATGTAATACTTTTTGATACACTTGGAAATCCTATTGAAATTCAAATTAGAACTCATACAATGGATTTACATGCCGAAATTGGTCCTGCCTCCCATAAAGTATATGACAAATTAAGATATGGAGATGATCATTTTATGAATCTCTTTGATGCCTCTTCTATTCATATGCCGGGATTTTTAATTGATAATGATGGACATATTGTTAAAGATACTGCTGGATTAGTAAATTCAAAAACACTTTTTGAAAGATCCAGATTATTTTAACTTTCAAAAAAGACACCAAACTAATTTTGGTGTCTTTTTTATTTTATTTTACTAACAGCAAGACCATCTCCAACTTCTAATATTTTTGTTTCAAGATTTGGATTTTCTGATACTTCTTTTATATATTCTCTTAAATTTCTTACTGCTGTACGTTGCTTATGTTTATTATAATCGCTCATAACATAACCTTTATATAGTATATTGTCTGCAAATATAATTCCATCTTTGTTTATCATTCTTAAAGCTTCTTTTAAGAAAAATGGATATTTTCCTTTTGCTGCATCTATAAATACCATATCGTATTTTTCATTTAATGTTGGTAATATCTCTACTGCGTCTCCTTCATATAATTTAATTCTATCTTCTACTTCTACCTTTTTAAAATTTTCTTTTGCTTCTTGAATTCTTTCTTCATCTCTTTCAATTGTGTCTATTTTTCCTCCATCTGCTAAAAATTCTGAAAAACACATCGCTGAATACCCAACAGCAGCCCCAATTTCTAATATTCTTTTAGGATGATTTGTTTTTAATTCCTTTTCTATTACCTCTAATGTATCATCCATGATAATTGGTATATGTTCTTCTAAAGCTTTTTGTTTTATTTTATATAATTCTTCTTTATTCATTTTTTACCTCATAATTTATATTTTATAAAAAGGCTAAGCTAATTTGCTTAACCTTTTGTTTTATTTGTTTCTATTAGCTCTTTCTCTTTCTTTAGAATCTAATATTTTTTTTCTCAATCTTATTGATTTTGGTGTTATTTCTACTAATTCGTCATCTTGAATAAATTCAATAGCTTTTTCAAGTGACATTTGAATTGGTGGAACCAATCTTAATGCTTCATCTGAACCTGATGCTCTAGTATTTGTTAAATGTTTTTCTTTACATACATTTATTGCTAAATCTTCTCCTCTTGAATTTAATCCAACAATCATACCTTCATATACATCTACACCAGCACCAATAAATAAATCGCCTTTATCTTGAGCATTATATAATCCATATGTTACTGATTTTCCTGGTTCAAATGCTACTATTGTTCCTCTAACACGTGCTTGAATATCTCCTTTATATGGTTCATAACTATCAAATATATGATTCATTGTTCCTTCACCTTTAGTATCTGTAAGGAATTCTGTTCTGTAACCAATTATTCCTCTTGCTGGAATTCTAAATTCTATTTTTGTATGTCCTGCTTCTGCTGGCTCCATATTAACCATTTCCGCTTTTCTTCTACCTAATTTTTCAATTACATTTCCTACACAATCATCAGGTACATTTACAACTAATAATTCTATTGGTTCACATTTAACTCCATCTATTTCTTTGAAGATAACTTTTGGTCTTGATACTAATAGTTCAAATCCCTCTCTTCTCATTGTTTCTATTAATACTGATAAATGAAGTTCTCCTCTTCCTGATACTTCAAATGAGTCTGGTGTTTCTCCATCTTTTACTCTTAATGATACATTTCTTTCTAGTTCTTTATATAATCTATCTCTTATATGTCTTGATGTTACAAATTGTCCTTCTTTCCCTGCAAATGGTCCATTGTTTACACTAAATGTCATTGTTACTGTTGGTTCATCTATGTCTATAAATGGTATTTTTTCTGGATGTTCAAAGTCACAAACTGTATCTCCTATATTAATGTCTGATAATCCAGCAAATTCTATAATATCACCTGCACCAACTTCTTCAACTTCAACTTTTTTAAGTCCAACATGTGTATATAATTTTGCAATTCTTCCTTGTGTTATTTTGTCTTCTTTACCACAAATGCTAACTGGCATTCCAACTTTCATACTTCCTCTTTCAAGTCTTCCTATACCAATTCTTCCAACATAGTCATCATAATCTATATTAGATACTAACATTTGTGCTGGTCCTTCTATTTCGCATTTTGGTGGTTCTATTGTATTAATTATTGTTTCAAATAAACAAGATAAATCTGTTGTTTCGTCAGCTAAATCCATTTTTGCAATTCCATTTTTAGCAGATGCATATACTACTGGAAAATCCAATTGCTCATCTGTTGCATTTAACTCAATAAATAATTCTATAACCTGATCTATAACTTTGTCAGGTTGTGCACCTGGTCTATCTATTTTATTAATTACTACTATTGGTTTTAATCCTAATGACAAAGATTTTTTTAGTACTTCTCTTGTTTGAGGCATTGCTCCCTCAAATGCATCAACTAAAAGTACAACACCATCAACTGTTTTTAAAACTCTTTCTACTTCTCCACCAAAATCAGCATGTCCTGGTGTGTCTACTATATTTATTTTTATATCTCCATGCATTACTGATGTATTTTTAGAAAGTATTGTTATTCCTCTTTCTTTTTCTTGATCATTTGAGTCCATTACTCTTTCTTGTACTTGTTCATTTTCTCTAAATACATTACTTTGTCTTAATAATGCGTCTACTAATGTTGTTTTTCCGTGGTCAACGTGTGCTATTATTGCTATATTTCTTATTTTTTGGTTATTCATTTTTATTATTACCCCTTTAAATTAATTTTTTATTCTAACTTTAAAATTATACTACCAAATAAATAACTTGTCAATTATTAAATACAAAAAAATTATGTAAATTATTTTTTTACTTTGTAAGCTTAATAATATTTTCCATAATTTCTTTTGTTACTTTATCTAAAGTTTCTTTATCTTTACTTCCTTTATATTTACTAAAATCAAGTGGTTTTCCATATGTAATAGTTACTTTTTTATTACCTTTTTCTCCACCTTTTATCCCACATGGTACAACAGGTGCACCGCTTCTTACTGCAAAAAATGCAGCACCATCTTTAGCTTTCTCTCCTTTTGCTAATCCGTTTCTAGTTCCCTCTGGGAATAAAGCTAAGCATTCTCCATTTTTTAAAGTTTTTAAAGACTCTTTAAGAGCAACAACTTCCTTTGAATCCCTTTTTACCAAAATAGCATCAAATATATATCCCAAAAAAGCTAAAAATTTATTTTTAGTTAACTCTTCTTTTGCTAAAAATCTGGTATATCTTCCTGTTGTTACCTCTATTAAAGGTGGGTCTAGAAAACTTCTATGATTTCCACATATAATTACTTGTCCCTCCTGTGGTATATTTTCTTTTCCTACTACTTCAAATCTATATACAATCTTGCAATAAATCCAAATTGCACTTTTTACTATTTCTCTACCTATTGTTTTTAAAAATTTTCTCATTTTATTCCCCTTTCTCTGGAACGTAAACATTTTTTACTACTACTTCAAATTTTTCTACATTCATTGCAGTTAATTTTTCAATTTCTTTTTTAGCTTTTTCTTTAAATTGTTTTATTCCATCAATTAAATTAAATCCATATACAACAGTAACTTCCATGTATAATTTAGCACCTTCTCCGAAATTATCTACTCTAATTTTTTGTATTTTATATATTCCTGATGTCTTTGATGCTAAATATTCTAAAATCTGTCTAAATACTGTATCTGATATTGTAAAATTCCCCATATAACTAAATGTTGGTCTAATTATTGATTTTTCTGAAATATAAGGTTGTTTCCCTCTTCCCTTAGTCTTAAATATTTGCAATGGGTCTAATAAATAACCTGAAAAATCTTTTTTTATTTCAAATGTTGGAACTGGTATAACATGTTTTCCCTCTGTAACTCTAATTCTTCTAGCAGTATCCATTTCTTCTTGTGTTGCAACATCTGAAATATATGTTGTTTCAGATATTTCTGGCAATTCTAAATTAGCTGCTATTTTTTGTACCATTCCATCAGAAGTTCCTAATATCAAAATACTTTCTGGTTTATATTTCTTCAAAGCTTTTATTATCTCTTCTTTTTCTTCTTCTCTATAAAACAATGCATGTTTTACTGTTTCTATTTTTGTTGATGCTTTTTTTGCTGATTCACCAGCAATTACAGCATTATCTTTTATTAATAAACCATCATCTATAATAAAACTTATATTTTTCTCACTTGCAACCATTTGTGCTCTATAGCTTTTACCTGTTCCAGATGGTCCAACAAAAGCATATACTTTTATTTTTTTATTCTCCTTTAATAACATATCTCTTAATAGCATCTTTTTTACCTCTTTATCTATAATTATTTATACTTAATTTTGGATATTCAAATATTTTACCATTTTCAGTAAATTGTCCGTTTGGAAAATGGGTTTCATTAAATTCCTTTTCTCCTTTTAAAAAATATTTATATTTAGATGAATTATTTAATTTTCCTCCACCTATTATAATAGGATCATCCCATGTGCAATCTACAGCATACCAATTTTCTTCTAATTGAACATAATTCCAAGCATGACTTTCTGTATTCCCTTGTGAATTCGTACCTTTACCAGCTACTAACACACATGGAATATCTATACTATCCATTAAATACTTGAATGCTTTTGCATACCCTTCACAAACACTTCTTTTATTTATTAAAGCACCATATATATTATAAATATTTGACTCTGATAATGTTTCTTCATAATCTATAGTTTCTATCAAATAATCATGAACTAATTTTATGTTTTCATATGTACTTTCTTTTTTATTTTTAACAAAATATGCTTGTATTTTTTCAATTTCACTTATAGCTGATTTAACTTCTTCTTCAGAAGAAAAATCATCTCTTAAATAATTTAATTTATCTCCTGCACTTATAACAACTTTATATGTCTTTTTGCTTCCTCTAGTGGTTGTTTCTATATTTAAATACAATTTTTCAAATTCTATATAAAACACATCTGGATTATCATAAGAATATGCTTCTATAGCTGACTGATAATATTCTCCAATCAATTTTTCACCATTACTTTTTGAAAGTAAATCTGAAAACTGTGTTCCTAAATTTATTTCATATGTTCCTGATTTCATTTTTTCTTTATTTGAATCCATTGCATTATATATTTTTTTTGAATATTCATCTAGTTGATTATAATAATATTTATCATTTTTTTGGCTATCGTAATTTATTTTTCCATCACTTGGTTGTGATTCATCTACTGTAGTTTCTACTATTTTTTCTGGAGCTTTTATATTTTCATTAACCCCATCACCATAAACTATTATATTTGATACAAAATCTTGAACATCTCCAACTACGTCTGAATTTGTAAATTCATTATACACAATTATTCCTAACAATACTAATATTACTACTATTAATATTGATATTACTGCCATTATAAATGAAGTTATTTTTGATTTCATTTACATCAACTCTCTTTCATATGTATATTTTTTATTATACCATTTTTTATTTTCAAAAACTAGTATATTTTACTTTTTTTTGACAATACTATAAATATTATGAAAATAAAAGATATTATAAACAATGCATTTGGCTATAAACCAAAAGATGTCTATCAATTCACTCTTTATGAAAATTCAAATAATCAAGATTCTGAAACACTTCAAAATAGTAAAGAAATATCTAAAGAACCACAAAACATATTTCCAAGTATAGACGTCAATTTAGATTATTTAAAAACTAAATATAATTTATTAATCAATAGCGACATTGTCACTCGTGAATTCATTTTAAATGCTAAAGGAAAACAATATAAAGCAATTTTACTCTATATTGATGGAATGGTCGATTCTCAAATTCTAAATGATTTTGTTTTAGAACCTTTAATGATGAGAAATAAAAATAATCTTTTTGATGGCGATCAAAATAGAATTATTTCTGAAGCTGTTACAAATAATATTACTGTTAGAAAAGTTAAAAAATTTAACTTATCAGATTATATACAAAATTGCTTAATTCCACAAAATAATATAAAAATACAAACTTCATTTAATGATATTTTTTCTGGTGTTAATTCAGGAAATTGTGCTCTTTTTGTTGATACTCTTAACGTTGCTTTTGATATAGATGTTAAGGGATTTAAACAAAGAAGTATTGATAAACCTGAAAATGAAATTGTTATCAAAGGGTCTCATGAAGCTTTTGTGGAAAATATTCGTACTAATACATCATTATTGCGTCGTTTTACAAACAATGAAAATTTAATTGTTGAAGGTTTAGAAGTAGGCAAATTAACAAAAACAAAATGTGCTGTATGTTATATGCAAAATATCGCTAATAGTGATTTAGTTGCTGAAATTAAATATAGAATAAATAATTTAGATGTTGATTCCGTTCTTTCTGCTGGTCAATTAGAGCAATTAATAAGTGATAATAATTCATTAGGATTACCCAAAGCTATCTCTACTGAAAGACCAGATAATGCAACTCAACATCTTTTAGAAGGTAGAGTAGTAGTTCTAATAAATGGTTCTCCTTTTGCATTAATTTTACCTGCTATTATGATAGATTTTTTAACTTCTCCAGAAGATAGAAATTTAAAAAATATTTTTTCTAATTTCTTAAGATTTATTAGAATACTTTGCTCTTTTTTTGCTCTTCTATTGCCAGGATTGTATGTTTCTATAACTAGTTTTCATATAGAAATACTGCCTACTGAATTGCTTTATTCTATTTTAGCAGCTAGAGAAAGTGTTCCTTTTCCTATTATATTTGAAATATTAATAATGGAAATCTCTTTTGAAATTATTAGAGAAGCCAGCCTAAGAGTTCCTTCTGCTATAGGTTCTACAATTGGTATTGTTGGTGCTATAGTTATAGGTCAAGCGGCTGTAAGTGCTGGAATCGTAAGTCCCATACTAATTATTATAGTTGCTATAACAGCTTTAAGCTCTTTTGCTATTCCTGATTATTCATTTAGTTTTCATTTGAGAGTTTTTAGATTCCTATTTATTTTACTTGGATATACTGCAGGATTTTTAGGGATTGGCACTGGTCTTTTTGTTTATATTTCAACAATATGTGATATGAAATCTTTTGGAGTTTCATATTCTACCCCATATTCTCATATAAAAAATTTTAAAAACTCTGGTATACTACTTCCTCCCATATGGAAAAGAGAATATAGGGCTTCTTATCTTTCTACAAAAAAGGCAAGAAAACAAGAACATATATCTATAAAATGGAAATTTTAGTAAGAGGTGAATAAAAATAATGACAAAATCTAAGATTGATACAACAAGTGCTATTATGCTCACAATTTCAATAGTAATTTCATATATTACTAGTTCTTTGCCTAGTACTTTTATAAATGAAACGAAATCTGCTACTTTATTAAATATACTATATATTACAATTATTGTTTTGTTTATTATTTTACTGGTTTGTAAATTATTTAAAAAATTTCCTGGTTTAGATATTTTAGATATCTCAAATTTTTTAGGTGGTAATATTTTTAAAAATATTGTCGGAAGCCTTTTTATAGCATATTTCATTATTAGCTCAGCTATGATGTTAAGAAATTTTTGTGAAGGATTAGTTGTTGTTTATTATCCATTAACTAGCTATGTATTTGTTGTTTTAATGTTTGTAATTGCCATTGCTTTAGTAAATAAATTGAGTTTTAATTCCACTCTAAATTCTGCCTCGATAGTTTTTCCTATAGTATTAATAAGTATAATATTATTATTTTGTGGAAATCTAGATAATTTTTCTTTTAGGCGTATTTTTCCTATTTTAGGAAATGGATTTTATGATACATTTATCTTAGGACTTAGAAATATTGGAGCTTTTGGAGGTATATGTTATTTATATTTTTTACCACCTATGTTAAAAGAACCTGAAAAATTCAAAAAAATAGCCATAATATCAGTTATTTTTACAGGCTTATTTATATTTTTATGTGTAGCTACTTTACTTTTTATGTTTTCTTTTTTTATAACTACAGATGAAATAATGCCTTTATTTTCAGCTGCTAGGCATATAGAATTCGGTTCATTCTTCCAAAGATTTGAATCTATATTTTTATTAATTTGGATTATTTCTTTTTGTTGTTATTTAAGCATAACTTGTAAATTTTCAGCACATATTTTTAACAAAATGTTTAATTTATCTGATATGAAACCTATATTAAATATTCTTACAATATTAATTTTTGGAATTGCTCTACTTCCTAAAAATTATGCTATTTCTAACTTTTTTGAAACAGATATATATAGATATCTTAGAATTGCTGTTGGTTTTATTTTAGGTATAACAATATTAATTTTAGCTAATCTAAAAAAAAGGAAAGTAGGTGAGAAAAATTAGTAATATATTAAAACGAATTCTTATTCTCTTATTAATTATTATATTTATTTCTAGTTTTTCTGCATCATATAAGTCACTTAACATAGACAATTTAGCTTTTGTTGTAGCTCTTGGTGTTGATAAATCTAATTCAAATAAATTAAAGATAACCTTTGAATTTTTAGCACCTTCTCCAAGTTCTGATAGTGTAAGTGAAACAACTCCTATATTTAATAGTGTAGACTGTTCTTCCATAACAAATGGTATTAATTTGATGAATGCATATTTAGGTAGAAAAATTAATTTATCTCATTGTAAATTAATTATTTTTTCAGAAGAATTAGCAAAAGAAGGAATATCTGATGAAGTATATTCTCTAATAAATGAAGTTCAAGTAAGACCTTCAGCAAATATTGTTGTTAGTAAATGTAATACTAAGTATTATATAGAAAATTCTATTCCTAGTTTGGAAAATCTAATTCCAAAATATTATGACATATTTCCTAATACTAGTGAATATACAGGATATACTTGTAATGCAACTATAGGAGACTTTTTTAATGCTTTAGTTTGTAACTATTGCTCTCCTTATGCTATATTGGGTGGAATAAGTACCTCTGATAATGATTCATCACAGTCTCAATCACCAGATGAATCTAATATAAAATCAAATGAAAGTCCAATAACTGGTAATAGAGCATCTCAAAATATCGGCCTTGCTGTTTTTAAAAATGATAAATTAGCAGGAGAATTAAATGCTATTGAAACCATTTGTTTTTTAAATATAAGAAAGAAAGTTGATAGTTTTCTTGTCTCTATCCCAGATCCACAAAATTCTGATTCAAAAATCGATATTTATTTGACTCCAAATAGTGTTCATAATATTGATATAAATTTTGTTAATGGTACTCCATATATAAAAATAAAATTAGGATTTTCTGGCAAAATTTATTCTATGAGTAAAGATTCTCAATATCTTAATACTGATGTTTTAAATTCTATTTCAGATTCGTGCACTAGCTATTTAGAAAGTCAATTTTCTAAATATTTATATAAAACTTCTACAGTTTTAGAAAGTGATATAAATGGTCTTGGTTCATATGCACTTTCTAAATTTATTACTACTACTGAATTTAATAACTATAATTGGTTAGAAAACTATAAAAATTCTACTTTTGATGTTGATATTTATACTGTTATGGATTCTGGATTTTTATTGACTCAAACTTAAAAAGGAATTATAAGAAAGTTCTAAAAATTCCTTTTTAGAAAGGATATTTAATATGAATTTACTTTATCATTTTATTTTTATAATTTTCACTATTTCTATCTTGATAAAAACTATTTTTTATGGTTTATATGAAATTAATACTGAAAATAATAAATCTGGTGGAATTGCTGTTATTTGTTTTTCTCTCTTAGTTAGCATATTTGCTAATGTCATAATGTTTTTTAGATAAAAAAGGGATTTGAAGAACTTTCTTCTAATCCCTTTCTATAATTTCAAAATCTATTTGTCTTAATATTTTATTGGCAGATATAACTTTAATTTTTACCTTATCTCCAATTTTATAAACTTTATTTGAATTTTCTCCTATAAGCCTTTTTTTGTCTTCATCATAAATAAAATATTCATTACCTAAATTTTCAAATCTTATTAATCCTTCCACAGTATTTTCTAATTCTACAAAAATTCCAAATTGTGTAACAGAAGATATAATTCCCTCATATTCTTCCCCAATTTTATCTTGCATAAACTCAGCTTTTTTCATATCTTCACTATCACGCTCTGCTTTTGTTGCAATTTTCTCTCTTTCTGATGAATTTCTTGCTCTATCTATTGCTTTTTGTTTAAATTCTTCAACAAATTTATCATCTACAATATAATTATCTTCCAAATATTTTGATATAATTCTATGTATAAATAAATCTGGATATCTTCTAATTGGAGATGTGAAATGACAATAATATTTACTTGCTATTCCGAAATGTCCTTTATTTACAGCTTCATATCTTGCAATTTTTAGTGTTCTTAATATTAATGTTGATACTACTTTTTCTTCCTCTTTTCCTTTTATTTCTTCTAATATTTTAGATACTTCTTTAGGATATATTTTCTCATTTGCTATTCTTATTTTTAATCTAAAGTTATATAAAAATTTATTCAATTCTTTTATTTTTTCTAAATCTGGATCCTCATGTACTCTATAAATAAATGGTGCATCTAACCAATAGAATTTTTCTGCTATAGTTTCATTTGCACTCAACATAAATTGTTCTATTATTTCATTACTAAAACTTGTTTCATATTTTCCTATGTTTATTACTTTTCCATTTTCGTCTAATTCTATTCTACTTTCTGGAATATCTAAATTCAAATAACCTTGTTCTAATCTTTTATTTTTCAAAATATTTGCTAATTCTGACATTAGCTCAAAATCTTCTATATATTTGTCATATTTTTTTAATACTTGCTTATCTGATTTATCTAAAATCTTTTGAACGTCATGATAATTCATTCTTTCTGTGACTTTTATTATTCCTTTATAAACTTCTGATGATACTACATCTCCTTTTGGATTTATTTCCATTGAACATGTTAATGTAAATCTATCTTCACCTGCATTTAGGCTACAGATTCCATTTGAAAGTTCTTTTGGAAGCATTGGTATAACTCTATTTAACATATATACACTTGTTCCTCTTATTTGTGCCTCTTTATCTAGCATACTTTCTTCTTTTACATAATAGCTAACATCTGCTATATGCACATCTAATCTGTAATTTCCGTTTTTCAATTTTATAACTCTTACTGCATCATCTAAGTCTTTTGCATCCTCCCCATCTATTGTAAAAATTATATCTTTTCTGCAATCAATTCTATTTTTAATTTCGTTTTCGTTTATTTTATTTCCAAACTTTTTCGCTTCTTCTATAACTGGATCTGGAAATTCTGATGGCAAGTCATATGCTTTTATAATTGATAACATATCAACTCCTGCTTCATCTATTGAACCTAATACTTCTATTATTTCTCCTTCTGCATTTTTACCTTTTTGAGGATATTTTGTTATTTTAACCACTACTTTTTGATTATTTTTTGCATTTAAAAATTTTCCTTTTGATATAAAAATATCTGTTCCAAAAGCTTTGTCATCTGGAACAACAAAACCAAAATTTCTGCTTTCTTGAAATGTTCCTACAACTGTTTCTTTTTCATGTTTTATTATTTTCTTTATTTTTCCTTCTGCTCTTTTTATTTTGTTATTTTCTTCTATAATTTCAATTATAACTTTATCTCCATTTAAAGCATTTAAAGAATCTTCTTTTGATATATATATTTCATCATCTCTATTTTCAATTTTTACAAATCCAAATCCTCTTTGATTTTTTCTATATATTCCTTCTACAAAATTTTCTCCAATTAATCTATATCTATTTTTTCGATTTTTTGTAATTTTATAGTTTTCTTCTAAATATTTAATAATATCTAAAAATTGCTTATACTCTTTTTTTGGAACTCCTAATATCAATGCTATTTCTTTAGCTTTCATTGGAGTATAGTTTTCATCTTTCATAAAATTTAATATTAATTCTTGTTTTTCCATATATATTAAATTGCTTTATTTAGTAGCAATTTCTCCTTTCTTTTATGCTATAAATACAAAAAAAGCGAGTTTTTCCCCGCCTTTTATTATCTATTATGCTAAATATAATATTCCTAATACTATTGTTAATATTGCAAATACAACTGCTAATATAATTGTCCATCTCTTTCTTTTTCCTTCTTTTGTTCTACCTTTGTTTTTTTCGTAGAAGTTATTTGTTGATGAACCAGTTATTGTTGATGATAATCCTGAATCATCCTTTGTTTGTATTGTTGCTAATATTATTACAGCAAATGATACTATAAAATATATTACTGTTAGTATTGTTCTTATTGTTTCCATCTATAATTCCTCCCTGCGGTTTTCTTCCTATTTTTTATTACTTGCATATTTTACCATATTAAATCATAAAAAGCAAGTAAATATTTGTTAAAACATTAAAAATATAAAATTCAAGATTACCGCTTTAATTATAATTCCTTCAAAAAACTTAAAGTTAATAAACTTTATTCCGATATCATTTAATTTATCATATTTTTTTACAATTCTATCTATCTCTTCTTTAGATGAAATCGACTTTTCTTCCATATATTCTTTTGCTAAGAATCTAGCTTTTATCATTGCATCATTTTCAAGGTAAGTTCTTATTGAATAATATACTAATCCTAACCCTAAGAATATTGTCAAAAATAGCATTTCATATGGTAACATTTTAAAAATTCCTAAAATAGCTATAACAAAAAATGATATTAAATAAATATTAGAAAAAATGAAATTACTCCATAATATCTTTTTATCTTGAATAGAATGCAAACATTCATGTGCTATAGTTTGAATTCTTGTATAACTTTTATTTAAATTTGCAATAAATATTTTGTTGCTCATAACTAAATATAATGTTGTATTGGCATTTGTGTCTTCTTCTATTTTTACATTATTGTTATTAACTTTTTCTAATATTTCTTTACATATTTCTATGTTTTCAGGGTATTTACTAACTATTTTATCTAAATATTCATCTTTTTCAAATTCTTTTAACTTTTCTATTTTAACACTAAACACAATTTTTAAAAATATGTATAAAACTGTTAAAATTATTAATATTACTATATATTCCACAATTTCTCCTATCAATTAAAAATTGAGGGATTAAATTTCCCTCTTTCATTATTGAATAACATCCTTAACAGCATCACCAATTATTTTATTAACATCAGCTAATAAAATATTAAATTTCATTTCCGCATCGAAATACTTTTTTGCTATATCATCTTGGATTAATTCTACATATAATTGTTGCATTTTTTTTAGTTTTTCTTCATCATTCTTTCCTGTTTGCATTACAGTTATTTGTGCATCATATCTAGCTTCTTCAAATTCTTTTATTTTATTTTTTAATTCATGATTTATATTTAATGTTTCTTTTGCTGTTTTATAATTTGCATATTCTTCAGATTGTTTTAATTCTTCTGCTAATCTGTTTGCTGTATCATATACGTTCATTATATTTTCACTCCATTTCTACTTGTGCATTTATTGGACAAATATTAACCCATGTATTTCCGTCATTTACTTTTATTTCGTTTCCTTGTAAATCTTCATATTTTGTTTGTTGATTTCTTTCTGTTTTTGTGCATTTTATTTTTATTGCTTTGCCATTTGTTATATAGTAACCATCAAATGTTCCTATATTTTTTAATCCTTGTCTTCCTTTATTTTCTTTATCTGTAAGTGTATAATTATCACAGAAAGTTATTATTATATTTTTAGTTGTAATTGCATTTCCTGTATCCCAATCTTTTTGTGCTTTATTTCTAGCATATCTTTTATACACTTGATTTTCTTGGTCATATTCATATTTTACTTTTTGCAAAGTTGAATGTGGAATTGTTACAGTATTTGCTGTAATTCCATCTTCCAATTTAACTTCATCTGTTACATAATTTAATACACTTTTTTTATCAGAAGTTGTTTTATATCCCTTTGCTTTTGCTGCTTTAATTAATGCATCTGTACTTGTTACTGCATTGTGTGGTGCTGACTTTCCTTTAACCCTCCAGAATGTTGATGTACTTTCTGTTATTCCATTTAAATTATTTATAGTATATTTTTTTATATCACTTTCAGCTTGTGGACTCCATCCATAATGAGCATATATTGCATCATTTTCCATTACATAATCTATAAAATAATGTCTTGAACTTCTTACTGGCCCTATTTTATCTACTGTAACTCCTTTAAACAATGCCATTAATCTTGTTTCTCCACCTTCAACTATAATTTCATATACCATATATGCTTTATTTAATCCAGCTTGTGGCCATGCTTGGTTATGATTATCTATCATTACAGCTATTGGTCTATCATTTCCATTAAAAATTTCTACCTTTTTTTCTTCAATTTCAGCAGTTAAAATATTTTCTGTATTATTTGTTTCTGAAACTTCTTGGGTTTCATTAATATTTTTATCTTTCATAATTTTATAAGCCATTACAATCCCTGTTGCAATTATCAATAATATTAATATTCCAATTAATATTTTAGTACCTTTACCTTCCATTCTTTTTCCTCTATTCTCTCGTTATTTTTAATTCATTTAGAATTTTCTCTTCCTTTGGTCTCATTTCTTTTTTGTCTTCTTCTTTTATATGGTCATATCCCATTAAATGATAGAATCCATGTACTAACATATAGCTTAATTCTCTTTCAAAACTATGTCCATATTCTATAGCTTGTTCTTTCACTTTTTCTATTGATATTATTATATCTCCCAAAACATCTTCATGTTCAAAATATTGGTTTTCAATTTTCTCTTCTAATTCATTTCTTTCAAACATCGGAAATGATAACACATCTGTTGGTCTATCAACTTCTCTATATTCTTTGTTTATTTTATGTATTTCTTCTGGTGTTGTAAATGTTATTGTTATTATTAATTTTGAACCTAATAATTTTTCCTCTTCATAACATTTATGTAATACTTTTTCTACTATTGGTTCGTAACTTTTATCTTCAGCTAAATTTAAATATGTAATTTCATACATTATGCACTCACCCTATTTTCTTTCAGTTTTATTGTTCCAGTATATCTATCAGCTGTTTTGCAAGTATTTTTTATTTCTTTTATTGCTCCATAATCAACTAGTTTTCTTTTATAATATAAAATAATTTTTGAATAATCAAATTTTGTATTTTTTATTTTTTTCATATCATCTTTTATAAATAATACTTCTTTTTGTCTCATATATTCTACAAAATCTACATCTTTTAATTTTGATATTTCTTTATACTTGTCCCAGAATTTTTTATAACTTTCTCTTTCTTTCATATTTTCCCAATATACTTTTGTTGATAATAATTTTATATTATAATCTTCTATTAAATTTATTAACATATTGTATGCATTTTCTCTTTTTACTGCCATTTTTGTATCTTGTACTAATATTCTAGCATCTTTTAATAATTTTTCATAACATTGTTCTGCAACTATTAATGGAATACTGTGTGTAAATAATTTTCTACTTATTCCTAGTAATATCATATTTTTTTCAATGTTATCTTTTGTATCTAATTTTCCTACTGAATATGCTTCATATTTTTCATAATCTTCTATAATATCTTTAAATTCATCTTTTTGTCCTATGTTCATTTTTAGTGTTAATATATTTTGGATGTATTCTTCTAATGTATAAAAGATTTTAACATAAATCCAATCATTTGACGAATCATAAATATTTGTTGTATCTGCTAATTTAATTGAATAATTTTTTAATATTGATTTATATAAACTATCCATTTTTGAGACATAGAATTTATTATATTTACTTAAAACTTTCTCTTTTAAGCTATTTTCTGTACCATCTTTATCTAATTCTAATAAATATTTTTGTTTTCTATATTTATAATCCATATATTCTTTTTCTTTTAAACTTGTAACTTCATAATACCTTGATAATGCATCTTTTTCAAATTCTGAAGCTGTATTATTTTTTACCTTTTTATATACTGAATCCATTACATATTTATCTAATGCTTCTAAATAAACAGTATATGCATTATCGTATTTTTTTTCTAATTCTTCTTGATTAAAGTCTTCATTTTCCTTTGAATAATTTTCATATGCTTTTATTACCGCATTTCTTTTTATTGAAATTAGCATTCCATTAATTCCTATTTTAGTTGGAATTAACATCTTTGATATTGTTTTTGTTATTTTGTTAAAAAAAGTAGTATTTGTTCCTGTTATTCTAAGACTTCTTTCTTCCATTTTAATCATCCTTCCACTTTTCCCTCTTTGTGAGAAATCAAAAAACTATTTTTTCATTTGTCCCTATATTTTCAAGTACTTCATATGTAACCACAACTTCTACGCCATCTTCTTTTTCGTATGTATTGATATTTTTATTTACAATTTTATTAGTATCTGTAATAATTTTGTCTAATTCTTCTTCTAATTGTTGAATCCCTAAGTTTTTAGCTTGCTCAAAATCGTAATTTTTAATTTCTTCTTTTTGTTCTATATTTATTGTTTTTACTAATGTAATTGGTAAATAAAAATCTGAAAATAGTTTAAATTTCTTTTCTTCGTCTATTGTATCATAAATTTCAAATTTTGAAACCCTTTTTGATAAATTTATTTCAAATTATTAAATTTTAATTTATATTTATTTTCTTTATTTCCTGTTTCCGTTCTTTCCGTAGTACTATACAATATCTTTGTACTTTTTGTATACCATACTTTTGCTTCAACCTCTCCTTGTGCATGAACATACCTAATTCCTGTATATTTTCCTTCCATCCAACCATTTATAAGTACTGTTCCCACATTTACTGTATCGCCAACTTTTACTGCAAGAGTTCCGTTTTTAGCATTTATCTTTGTTATTATTCCAACTTTATCTGATACTATATTACAATACTCTTCTTCATTAATTATATTTGGTTTACTTTCAGCTTTTACTAACTTTACAATTGCATTAGTCCCTTTTAGTTCAATTCCCATCCAAGCAATATCGTCTCTTTTTAATCTTATTTGATTTATTATTTCTTTGGAATTTATTTTATTTTTCATTTTTCCTATTTCCAATCCTGCTGATATAACGTCTTCATATATATTGTCTAATTGTTCTCCATTTTCTACTTTTATTTCTATATTCCAAATAAAATTTGATGATAATCCTATTAAAATTATAATAATTAATAAAAAACCAAAAAAAATTTTTCTTTTTTTATATCTATTAAATAAAAATGGTAAGCCTTTCTTTTTTGTTATTTTTACTTTACATTTGGTTTTTTTCGCTATTTTAGTAATTTCTTTAAAATCCCTTATTCCAACATTTAAACTTAATCTAACACTTTTGTTTCTTTTTAAATTCCATATTGTTATTTTTTTATTTCTACATATATTAATAAATCTTTCTGTATAGTACCCTTCTACTGTAACTCTAACATATCCAATTACATAACTTAATAATATTTTTATGAACATTTTTCTTCCTTTCGACTTTTATTTATTCATCAAAATTTCTTTCAATATCGAATTTTTCTATTTTTCCAGTAACCTTTATGTCATCATTTGTCATATTCTCAAGTTGTAATTCATACCCATTTACATTTATAATTCCTAAACTTGTATTTATTCTTATGTAATAATCTTGATATTCTAATATTCCTTTAAAATTTTCTATAATCATTTCATTAAATCCTGTTATTGTTATTTTAGGAACATTTGAATATATTTCTTGAGGAATTTCTAAAATTCTATCGATTCTTGACATATTTCTTCTGTTTTTCTTCATACTATTCCTCCTATCTATTAAGATTTAAATTCATCTAATGGTTTAAATTCATACCCCATATTTTTTATTTCGTTAATTATATCTCCTAAAATATCTGTATTTGTTTTTGAATTTCCATGTAATAACATTATTTCACCATTATGCACATTGTCTATTATCTTCTTTATAGCATCTTGCTTATTTGGTTGTTCTTTTTCATTCCAATCTTGATATGCAAATGACCACATTACTGTTTTATATCCTAATGAATTTGTAACAGCTAATGTTTTCTCGCTATATTCTCCCATCGGAGGTCTTATATATTTCATTTCATATTGAAATTTTTCATATATTGCTTTGTGTAAATCCATTACTTCTGACGTTATTTGTTCTTCTGTTAGTGATGGCATACTTTTATGATTTACTGTATGATTTCCTACTATATGTCCCTCATCTATCATTTGCTTAACTAATTCAGGTTGAGTATTTAAATAATGAGCTGTTATAAAAAATGTTGCTTTCACATTATTTTCTTTTAATGTTGTTAGAATTTTAGATGTATAGCCTGCTTCATAACCTTCGTCAAAAGTTAAATATACAAATTTATCAGTATTATTTCCAATTGCTAATCCACCACTTTTTTCTAATATTTCTTTATTTGTTTTTCCTAAATCTGGTTGTTCATGATTATCGTTCCTTTTTATTCCCCAACCAATTTTTTTATTACTTAAATTTTGTACACTTGTTAAAAATGTTTCTTCTGTATTTTTATTACTTATGCTTATTATTGTTAATGATAATATTGCTAATGTTATAATTAATAACTTTATTGTTATTTTTTTATTTATTTTTATTGTCATTTTGACCTCCACTTTTTATTCTTTTTTAATAATATGTGAAAGTTTTCGTTATTATTACATCTCTTTTTATCATAAACTTATATATTTCTATATAAAAAAACTTACGATATATTATAAATGAGATTATTAATGAGATAACAATTTTTGTTTTTTCTTAATTCTACATTTTTTTACATTTTAATCATGTAAATGACATTCTTTGTATGAGTTACAAACATTATTAATATCAATATTTTTACCTTTTGGCTAATTTTGTGATTTTACTATTGACATAGAATAGCTTTTGGATTATATTGTATTTACTTTTGGAAAAAAAAGGAAATTTTATATTTTTTGTCGAACTTATTTTTTCAAAAATTTTAATACTTTATACATAGGAGGATGTTATGTTAAATTTTGTTATTTGTGATGATAATTTAAATATTTTAGATAAATTCTCAAAAATCCTTGAGAATATTTTTGTAAAATACGGTTATGACGCAAAAATAGGATTAAAAACTGACGATGTGGATGAACTTTTAGATTATATTGATGAAAATAAAACTGATGTTTTAATTCTAGATATTAACTTAAAGTCTAATAAATCTGGATTAGAAATTGCATCAATAGTTCGAGAAAAAAATAAAGATACTTATTTTATTTTTACAACAGCTCATTTAGAATATGCTATGATGGCATACAAATTTAAAACTTTTGATTATCTTGCTAAGCCTGTTACTTCAGATAGATTAGAAGAAACAGTTGTTAGACTTTTTAAAGATATAAACGGTTTACCGAAAAGATATATCAAAATTGATAATAAAAAAACTATCATTGATGAAAGTGAAGTTCTTTTTGTACGACGTGATGGCATGAAATTAATTTTTCATACTAAAACTCGTGATTACGAAACATATAGTTCTTTTAATAAAATTCATGATTCTTTACCTAGTAATTTTATAAGAGCTCATAAATCTTTTATTGTTAATATTAATAATATTGTAAATTTAGATCCTGTTGGTAATATTTTATATTTTAGTGATGATTCTACTTGTGATATTGGACCTAAATATAAAAATGATTTATTGGAGGAGGTTAAGAAAAATGGAAATTTTAAATAATATTTGGTCCATCGTTAGTACACCGAATCAATTACTAATACAAATCAGTTTAGTACTTTGTACTATTTTTATAGAGGCTCCATTATCTTTTTCTTTAATAAATAATGTTTTTCATATAACATATAATAAAAAGCAAAAATACATATATATTCTATCAACTGCTTCTATTGCAGTACTAGCTGTATTTGCACTTGATTGGCCATTTAATATTATACTAAATTATGCTCTAGCTTTTATAATTTTATTTTTCGTTATGAAATTAAATTTTATAAAATCAATTATTGCTGCTATATTTCCTAGTATCATATTTAATTTAGTTGGAAATTTGTTATTTAATCCTTATTTACACATTCTTAATTTAACTTACGAAGAAGCGACTACTATTCCAGTTTATAGAATTCCTTTTGCTTTATTTATGTACTTTATAGTATTTATGTTTAACTTGGTATTAAAATATAAGAATGTAACTATAAATGTTATGGATAATTTTGACAATAAAAATAAATCAATAATCACTTTAAATTTTTTATTTGGATTTCTTAGTATAATAATTCAAACAGTATTAACCATAAATTATATTGATATTTTACCAATTCAATTTACATTTTTCAATTTCATTTGTTTGCTTATTTACTATTGTTTAAGCTTTTATAGTTTAGCAAAGATAATGAAACTAGTTACTACAACTCAAAAATTACAAAGTGCAGAAGAATACAATAAAACACTACATATTTTGCATGATAGTGTAAGAGGTTTTAAACACGATTTTGATAATATTGTTACAACAATTGGTGGTTATATAAAAACAAATGATATGAAAGGTTTAGAAAAATATTATTCTCAACTTGAAGAAGATTGCGAAAAAGTAAATAATTTATATATTTTAAATCCAGATATAATTAATAATCCTGGTATATACAATTTACTTACAACTAAATATAGTGAAGCTATAGAAAAAAGCATAAAAGTTAATTTGACATTTTTATTAGATTTAGATAATTTACATATGAAAATTTATGAATTTGCAAGAATGCTTGGAATTTTATTAGATAATGCAATTGAAGCTGCTTCTGAAGCTAATGAAAAAATCTTGAACATTGTTTTTAGAAATGATTCAAAAAATAATAGAAATATAATCTTAATAGAAAATACTTATAAAAATAAAAATATTGATATGGAACAAATCTTTAATAAAGGTGTTAGTGGTAAGGAAAATCATACTGGACTTGGATTATGGGAAGTAAAACAATTATTAAAGAAAAATAATAATGTTAATTTATATACAAATAAAAATGAAACTTATTTCTCACAACAAATAGAAATTTATTATTAAAATAAAATATAGTTATATGTAATTATTTCATATAACTATATTTTTATTTTAAAATTATAAGAAGAACAGCCGAAGCTGTTCTAGCATTAAGGATTGTATATAACATTAAAGTATATTGTATTTTAAATAAGAGCATTGTCGAACTACTCTTATTTAAATTTAAAAACGTAATTAATCTTTTTTTACTAAACTTGCTGGCATTTTTGGTTGATGCATAACAAACCACATTGCACAAGCAGTATTAGTAGATTTTGCATATTTTTCTGCCACTTTTGCTAATATCTTTAACATAAAGTTTTCCTCCTTTGTGTTTTATATATATAATATAAAAATACATCCGGATTGCATTTTTAATATTAACAAATTAATTAAATATTTTCATATAATTCATAACCATATTTATTATTTGTAATCTTATATGCTAATCTTGTAATCATACAAGTTTGTACAAAATAACCAAATATAATTATATTAGAAATTATACTATTTGGTACTACTGCTGATATTATTAAACCTATTATCAAAAAAATATATGATAATATCTGTTTTTGTTTTCTAACTTTTTTACTTATTATTGGTACATCTTCTGTATCTGCTGGAGCATAAAGTTTTATCATTATAATTCCAAATAACGCAACAGCACCAATAATAACATATTTCATAATATCATTTAGTACTATACTTTTTGCTAAAATTGCAATTCCACAATAAAATGCTGTTGTTGATACTATGCATCCTATATGTGTTTTTAAATGAAATCCACCAGAAGCCCCCTTATAAGGTAATAATATTAAAAATGTAATTAAACTTAATTTAAACACTCCTAATATATAAGCTAACAATAGCATTATAAATAATTTTGGAATTTCACCTATTAATATTTGTAAACCAAAATTAATTATTTCCGCTCTTTCGTCGTCAATTTCTGGCATCTTTTTTCTAATTTTATATGTTAGAGATTCAGTGATTTTATCTATCATTTTCTCACCACACTTTTTTCTTATGTTGAAATGATTTTATCATCAATTTTTATGAATATCACTTTTCTTTTATAAACTCCTTTAATTAATTTATATCTTTTTTATTTTTGTGTTTCATAAAACATTTTGCAAGTTTTGTAAAAAATATATAAAATCAAAAAAGAAACTGTTATTTCAAACAGTTTCTTAATATACACCAAGTTCCTATACTTTCTGGTAAATCCTTGAATTCCATTTCTTCTTTTGTTATTGGATGCTTAATAGTCAATTTATATGCCCACAAAGCAATTTGTTTTCCTTGACCTCTAGTTCCATATTTTTGATCTCCAAATATGCTATGACCAAAATTAGATAATTGAACACGAATTTGATGATGTCTTCCTGTATGTAAATTTATTTTTACTAAACTTAATTTTTTCACATCATCATATTTTATAACTTCATAATCTAATTTAGCAAATTTGGCATTTTTCTTATCTTTATTTACTACTTTACTTATATTATTTCTTTCATCTTTATATAAATAATCTTCTAAACTTCCTGTTTCATTTTCAAATTTCCCATCTACAACAGCTAAATAATTTTTCTTAAAAACTTTTTCTCTAACTTGCTGACTTAATCTTGATGCAGCTTTTGAAGTTTTTGCAAAAATCATAATTCCACCAACTGGTCTATCAAGTCTATGAATAAGACCCAAATAAACATTTCCTGGTTTATCATATTTTTCTTTTATATACTGTTTTACAATTGTAAGCATATCTATATCTCCGGTTTTATCCGACTGAGATGGAATATTGGGCATTTTTTCTACAACTATAATATGATTATCTTCATATATTACTTTTAATTTTTGCATTTTATTATTTCTCCCATCTTCCATATATTCCACATGGTAAAACAAGCTTTGATTCTTCCATTGGTATTCCTATTTCTCCTGATTCTAATTTACCTTTGTATTTTTTTGCAACTGTCAAATTCAAAATATCTTCTAATACTTTGCTTGAAATTCCTGTTGTATATGAATTTATTAAGAAAAATAAAGGATTATCAGATAATACCTTTGTACATAAATCTACTAAATCATATATATTATTTTCAAATTGCCATACTTCTCCATTTGCACCTCTTCCATATGATGGAGGATCCATTATTATTGCATCATACTTGTTGCCTCTTCTTATTTCTCTGTTTACAAATTTTACAACATCATCAACAATAAACCTTACTGGTCTATCTTTTAATCCTGATGATTCTATATTTTCTTTTGCCCAAGTTGTCATTCCTTTTGAACTATCCACATGGCAAACAGAAGCTCCTGCATAGCTACAAGCTACTGTTGCTCCTCCAGTATAAGCAAATAAATTTAATACTTTTATTTCTCTTTTTTCTGATTTTATTTTATTTATCATCCAGTCCCAGTTAACTGCTTGTTCTGGAAATAAACCAGTATGCTTAAATCCCATTGGTTTTATATTAAATGTTAAATTTTTATATTTTATCTGCCATTGTTTTGGCATTTTTTTATTAAATTCCCATGAACCTCCACCAGAACTACTTCTGTGATATGTTGCATTTATTGAATTCCATTTTTTAGGATAACTTTTGTCTTTCCATATTATTTGTGGGTCTGGTCTAGAAAGTATAACATCTCCCCATTTTTCTAATTTTTGACCATCTGCCATGTCTAATATTTTATAATCTTTCCATTCGTTTGCTAATTTCATTTTATTTTCTTATAGCTCTAAAAATAGCTACTATTCCTCCTCTTTTCTAGAATAGTTCTATTTTATCATATTTTTAAATATTTTGCAAAACATTCATAAAAGTGTAAATTAAATAAAAATTAACAAATGATAATATTAAAAAGCTTGTACATACAAGAGAAAAAATTTTATGTTTTTTTATAAATTGCCATGTTTTTATTGTTTTCTTTTCTTTTGCCATTTCTAACCTGTCCAATCTAGCATTATATTTGATATTAAAGACATTTTCCATATCTTCACTCCCCCTTATCTTTTATATGTATATGCATTAAATTTTTATTTATTCCTAATTTTTATAAAAAAATAAAAAGTCAAATTATTTAATCTGACTTTTTATCTCTTTTGCTAAAGCTTTGTTTATTCCTTTTACTTTTGTTAATTCTTCTATAGTTGAATTTTTGATATTTGTCACACTTCCAAAATGTTTTAAAAGTTCACTTTTCTTTATCTCTCCAATTCCTTTTATATCGTCTAATTCTGATTTGGTTATTGATTTTTCTCTTAATTTTCTATGATAACTAATTGCTGTATCATGAACAGTATCTTGAAATTTTGTAATTAAATTCATTAAATTTTCTGATATTTCTAATTCTTTTCTATTTTCGTCCATCAATGCTCTTGTTTGATGTTTATCATTTTTTACCATTCCAAATACTGGAATTTCTAAATTATATTTTTTCAGAGCATTTTTTATTGCTCTTATTTGTGTAATTCCTCCATCTGCAAAAAAAGCATCTGGTAATTTTCCAAATCCTCCATCTGGATTATCTATAGAATGTCCTATTCTTCTTGTAAGAACTTCTTCCATACATTTAGGGTCATCTTGTCCTAATACTGTTTTAATTTTAAATCTTCTTGATAAATTCTTTTTTATAACTCCATCTTGCATTACACACATACCTGCTACCATAAATTCTCCTGATATATTAGATATATCAAATGTCTCTATTTTTCTTGGTAATTTATTCATTTTTAATACATCTTTTAATTCCATCAAAATTTCAGATTTGTCTTTTTCTTTATTTTCTAGAGTAACTTTTGCATTATTTTCAGCCATTTCTACAAATCTAAGTTTTTCACCTTTTTTAGGGCTCTTTAATTCCACTTTTTTTCCTAATATTGTGGATAGCCATTGCTCAATTATATCTTTTTCTGGCAATTCTTCTCTTAACATTATTTTGCTTGGAATATTAGGATTATCTAAATAGTATTGTTTTATAAATCCTGCTAAAATTTCACTATTATCCATATCCTTTAATTCATTAAAAAAGTAATGTTCTCTACCTATCATCTTACTTCCACGAACAAAAAATATTTCTATACATACTTCTATTTCTGATTTATATAATCCTATTACATCAATATTATTTTCTGAAATATTAGAAACTTTTTGTTTTTCTGATACTCTTTCTATTGCAATTTTTCTATCTCTTAAATATGCTGCTTTTTCAAAATCTAATTTTTCAGATGCATCTTTCATTTGTATATCTAAGTCTTTTAAAATTTTTTCTGTTTTTCCATCTAACAAATCGATTATTTCATCAATTTGTTTTCTATATTCTTCTGGTTTAACATACCCCATACATGGTGCTAAACATCTATTAATATGGTAGTTTAAGCATGCTCTTGTATTTGATTTAAAATTTTTACATTGACGTATTTTATATTTTTGTTTTATAAAATCTACCATTTCTTTTGCAGCACCTGGATTAGCATATGGTCCAAAGTATTTTGCTCCATCATTTAATAATCTTCTTGTTATAAATACATTCGGATATTCCGATTTCACGTCAATTTTTATATATGGATATGTTTTATCATCTTTTAATAACACATTAAATTTAGGTCTATTTTTTTTAATTAAATTACATTCGAGAATTAATGCTTCTGCTTCATTATCAACCACTATATATTCAAAATGATCAATTAAACTTACCATTTTTTTTATTCTTTCAGTTTTATTTGTTTTTCTAAAATATGACCTAACTCTATTTTTTAACGAAACTGCTTTTCCAACATATATAATGTTATCATTTTTATCTCTCATTACATATACTCCAGGCTTACCTGGTAACTTTTTTAATTCTTCTTCTATATTAAACATATTTTTCACCTATCTATTTAATATTATATACTAGTTATTAAATACAAATCAATAATTTTTATAAAAAAGGAGTCTCTTATTTTTAGAGACTCCTTGGGTTTTAATCAATTAGAAACTTTATATAGCTTTCAAACCTTACTATACTCACATTTACATCTTCTATGGCAGCGTCTAAAACTCTTAACTGCCTCATAGCTTTAGCTCGATTCACTTCAATTTCTTCTGGAGCTTTACTTTGAAGCCAAAAACTAATTTTTTGAGCATATGTAAAAGATCTATGATGAAATTTATGATAGCAATATGCATCACATTCTTCTACAGTCTTATCAAATACTTTTTCTGAAAACGTTAATTGATACTTACTACTCAATACAAACTGTAAATCTGATAAAGCCATTTCTAATCTAGCTTTTTCATTTTTTAACCGTTGTAAATACAATTCCGGCTGTTTTAAAGCCCAATCTGTAACCTCTTTTGGCAATGGTGAACCGTAAATACAATCATCCAATTCAAAAGCATGTTTTGCTAAGTTTCTAGTTACGTGAAAAAGTTTATACTCTTCCATATAAAACCTCCTTGTGTAAATACATTTGTTGTAACATAATAAATATTATCACATTATGTAAATTTTGTCAAATTTATAAAATAAACTTGCACATTTTCTGTTTATATAGTAATATAATACAATAAATTGAAAGTTGCAAAAATGAAGAAAGGAGTTATTTAAATTAAGCGCCTGGACCACAAGAATGGTTGACGAGGTCTAGAGTTATCGAAATATTCGGCGGATGCTCTAGTGGCTTTAACTTAAAGTCATAATATTAATATAAAAATTAATAGTAATATTAAAACAGAGATTAATATAATTAAGTTATTGCAAACTTTCAATTCCAAAATTTTAACTTTTAAGGAGGATTACTATGTGTGGAATTGTAGGTTACATAGGAGTAAAAAAAGCTTGCCCTATTTTATTGGCAGGTTTAACAAGATTGGAATACAGAGGATATGATTCAGCTGGTATTTCAACAATAGAAAAAAATGGATTATCTTTAATGAAAGATAAAGGAAGAGTTAAAAACTTATCAAACTTAGTAGATATTGATAAATTAGAAGGTACTATTGGAATTGCTCATACAAGATGGGCTACTCATGGAAAACCATCTAAAGAAAACTCTCACCCTCACCAAGATAATTCGAGATCTTTTAGTGTAGTTCATAACGGAATTATAGAAAATTACAATGAATTAAGAAAATTTTTAGAAAAAAATGGTTATACATTTTATTCTCAAACAGATACAGAGGTTATTCCAAATCTAATTCATTATTATTTTTCTAGCGATACTAATAATGATGAATTAAAATTTCTAAGAGCTGTAAGAAATGCTTGTTTAGATTTAAAAGGAAGTTTTGCTATTGAAGTTATTTCAAAACTATACCCAGACAATATGATTGTTGTTAGACAAGATAGTCCTTTAGTTATAGGAACTTGCGAAGATGAAAAATATTTATCTTCTGATATTCCAGCAATACTTTCTTACACAAGAGACTTTTATCTTTTAAATGATTTAGAATTTGTATTATTAACAAAAAGTTCTGCTCAATTCTATGATAAAAATTTAAATAAAATTGAAAAACATACACAAACAATAGAATGGAATGCTTCTGCTGCTGAAAAAGACGGCTTTGATGATTTTATGCTAAAAGAAATATATGAACAACCAACAGCAATAAGAGAAACTATTGGTGCAAAAATAAGTACAAATACAAAATGTGAATTTGATGAACTTAATTTTTCAAAAGATTATTTATCAAGTCTAAACAAAATTTATATTGTTGCTTGTGGTACTGCAATGCATGCAGGACTTAGCGGTAAAAATGCTATTGAAAAACTTTGTAGAATTCCTACAGAAGTTGATATTGCATCTGAATTTAGATATAGAGACCCAATTATAGATGAAAAAACATTATGCATTTTCATTTCTCAATCAGGTGAAACAGCAGACACAATAGCAGCGCTAAAACTTTCTAAAGAAAAAGGTGCAAAAACATTAGCAATTACAAATGTAATCGGAAGTTCTATAACTAGAGAATCAGATTATTCAATTTATACTCATGCTGGCCCAGAAATTGCTGTTGCATCAACAAAAGCCTATACATCTCAAGTTATATTAATAAATATTCTCGCAATTTATTTTGCTGAAATTTTAATTGGAACAGATTCAAACCTAATAAAAAACTTAAAAAACGATATATTAGATTTACCTAAAAAAATTGATGAAACTTTAAAATGTAATATACAAATTAAAAAATTTGCTCAAAAAATATATCAAGAAAAAGATGTATTCTTCTTAGGTCGTGGAATTGATGAAACTGTTGCTAAAGAAGGTTCTTTAAAATTAAAAGAAATTTCATACATTCACTCAGAAAGCTATGCTGCTGGAGAATTAAAACATGGTCCTATAGCTTTAATTGAAAACGGAATTACAGTTATTAGCATTATGACTGATGAAAATTTAGTTAAGAAAAGTATAAGTAATATTCAAGAAGTTATTACTCGTGGTGCAAAAACCTTAGTTGTTACAAATCAAGATATCGATAAAAATATGTTTGATGAAGTAATTACAATACCTAAAACAAATTGCTTTATTTCTCCTATTTTATCAGTTATTCCTCTTCAATTACTTGCTTACTATATTTCTAAAGAAAAAGGATTGGATGTTGATAAACCTAGAAATTTAGCAAAGTCTGTTACAGTTGAATAAAAAATAGTAAAAAAGAAATTTATAATACTTAAATTTCTTTTTTATTTATACTATTAACATTTTTACTATAATTAAACATACTACCCCTGGCAATCCTAGTAATCCTACCAAAATACTAGTAAATAAATTTAAACCAATATGAAATCCCCATATTCCACCAATTAAATTAATTAAAAAAATTGTTATACCACCTAATATAGAGTTAAAAACTAATTTTAAAACTTTTGATACTGGAACAATAAATATTTTTCCAAAAATTATTAAAAAACATATACAAGCTAAATATGTAAGCAAATTTGTATCCATATTCATCCCTCTTTAAACTTAATTTATACATTTTTATGCTTAATTTAGGACAAATATTACTACATACTAACTTATTTCTTCTTCATAATTTTCATATTCTATTTGATTTATACTATCTATTGTTATTCCTTTTGCTTTTGCTAATTTAAATAAATAATCTAATTTTGCTTGATTTGCTTTTATTTGATATACATAATAATCAACCAAATCAAATTCTGCAAATTCAAAATTTTTATTATTATTTTTTAATTCTTCCCTGGTTTTAATTATATTTTTTATCAGTTCAATTTCCTTATTCAATTCTTCACATTTTCTATCTTCTAACATAATAACACTTCCGTTTCACTCAAATTTTAAATATTATATGCAAAAAATACCAAATTATACGTATTCTTTTCTAACTTTTTTGGCAAAAATACTTGTTTTTTTTGCCGTTTTATAAGATAATATATATGTATAATTAAAATATAAAAAGGGGCAATATATAATGAAATTTTTAGACAAATTCTTAAAAAAATTAAATACAAGTAGAAATACCTTTTTTACATATATATTAACACTTATAACTGTATACTTAGCAGTCGATAGAATTGTAGAAATGTTATTAATGTTATTTACAGGTGTTTCTTATTCTTATTGGGGACCAATAAAATATACTTTTGCACTTGCATGCCCTGTATTTGCATATTTATTTTCTGGTTCATCTGAATTTTCTTCAAGTAAGAAACAAAAAGTCACATTATTTAACGTATATATAATCGGCTTATCAATAATTGCTGTATCTATGCTTACACAATGGTTAAATATGGGAGCATGGTTATTATTAATCTCTCATCCAAATTATGTGGATTTAGTTACAAACTTTTCAGATTTAATAAGACATGCATTTACATCAATTACAGTTCTATTCCCATTATTTATTATTCCTAAAGTGTTTAACTTCCTATACTTTGAAGTAAACGATAGTACTGATATGAGTCGTTCTATTTGGGATTACGCAGGAATAGATTTATCTGATACAAAAAAAGATCACGGTCCATATACTTGTGAAGTATTTTTATGTAAAAATAGTGAAACTGGAGAAACAATAACAATTCCAGAAGTATCTAGATATCAAAGCATGTTTGTTTGTGGAGGTTCTGGTACAGGTAAAACAGCACTTGTTTATGAACCATTAATTGCTAGAGACTTGGAAAGAAAATTCTTCTTTAGAGAAGTATCTAAAGAATTAGGATTTACAGCATTAAAAACTGGAATTGCAACACTTGTTAAACCTTATGATAATGATTATTTAAACGAGAATTTTAATTTAAATATGTTAATTCCTACATCTGGAAATGAAGCAGTTTATAAAGCTTTTATGAAAAAAATGATTTTAGATGATTCTATTGAAACAATTTATAAAAATTGTGGTATTACAGTACTATCTCCTGATAGAGAAATTACTGACCATATGACAAGTGTATGTAAAAACTTTGAATTATCTTATGAAATTATAGACCCTGCTGATAAAACTTCAATTGGTTTAAACCCATTTGTTTATGATAATCCAAGTAAAATTGCTGTTACAATTTCTTCTGTTCTAAAAGCAATGTATAGTAATGCACATAGCGAACTAGAAGAAACATATAGAGAAGATATAGCAATTCAAGCAATTGAAAATGTTACAATTCTTTTAAAAGAAATGTATCCTAGAATGAATGAAGGAATGTTACCAAACCTTGAAGATCTATTAAAAATGCTTACAAATTTTGATTTAGTTGAAAAAATGAGTGAAATATTATCACATGATGAAGAATTAAAAGAAAAATATAGTTTACAATTAGCTTATTTTAAAAAGCATTTCTATAAAAACGGTTCTGCTAGACATGAAACTGAAAAATATATATACTCATCTATTACACAACTTGATAGCTTATTAAGACTACCAGGTGTAAGAACTATATTATGCAATAGACACAATAACTTAGATTTTGATAAAATGTTGGCAGATGGAAAAATAGTTTTCGTTTGTACTAGACGTGGAGACTTAGGAGCAGCATCACATAAAGCTTTTGGATTATTCTTCTTAATATCAATGCAAAATGCAGTTTTAAGAAGACCTGGAACAGAAAAATCCAGAGTTCCAAATTTTATGTATATAGATGAATTCCCTGACTTCATTTGTAAAGCAACAGAACCTATTTTTACAATGTATAGAAAATATAAAATTGCAACAACAATTTCTGCTCAAAACTTATCTCAACTCGAAACATCAAATGCAAAAGAAAATTATAGACAAGTTATTTTATCTAACTGTGGAAATAAAATTTTTACAGGTGGTGGAACTGCAGAGGATTTAGAATGGTGGCAAACTGAATTTGGTCAACATAGAGAATGGGATATGTCAAATACAATAGATTTTGATAAAATGAAATATGATTCAAAACATGGAAATGTTAGTTGGAAATTTGTTTCAAACTTTAAAGTTGGTAAATTACAAAGTTTTGGAACTAAAGACTGTGCATATCTTGTAAGAAGTTCTGGTGGAAAACCTATAGCTGGTCAAGGTAAATTAAACTTCTTAGAATCTAAATATAAAGAACCTAAAAAGATTAAAACTTTTGATTTTGGGAAATATTCTGATAGTGTAACAACTGAAACAGAAGATAATAATGACTTACTTAATAAAAAGAAATTTGATTTAAAACATTTAGATTTTAAAGATGATAAAAATGAATTTGATCCAATTCAAACAGATGTAACAGATTCAGGTTACTTATTTGATAACGAAGATGCAATAGTTGTTAATATAAAGAAAAAGAAAATGTAATTAAAACATTTTCTTTTTTATTTATATTATAATACCTAATGCATCAATTGATATTCCAACAATAACACCTATTGCATATAACAAACATACAATTTTCAAGTTTTCTTTAACATTATTATTTGTTTTAAATAATACAGCTAGTCCAATTCCTGCACCTGTTAATAATCCTGCCATCATACTTCCAAAAGATATGACGTTTTCTAAATACATATTTGTAATAATTACAGAAGCTGCACAATTTGGAATTAATCCTATTAACGCTGAAACTAATGGTCCTATTATTGGTTTATTTAATAGTAAATTTGCTATTGCTTCTTCACCAATAAAATGAACTAGAATATTAATTATAAATGAAATTATAATTATGTATAAAAATATATTTAATGTATGGTGTATAGATGATTTAAAAATTCCATTTTCATTACAATGGCAATGTTCTTCTTCACATACATGTTTTATATTTTCATTTTTTTCTTGTTTATTTTTTGTTAGTGAATTAATCACAAAATCAATTATAAATCCTGCAACCATTCCTATTACTAATTTTATTGCTAATACTTTTAAAATTATAATTGGTGATACTGCTTCAGATATAAATATTGGAAGCATTTCATCAGATGTAGATAAATATACCGCAATTAATGTTCCTAATGTTATAACTCTACCAGCATATAAATTTGTAGCAGATACTGAAAATCCACATTGAGGAAATATTCCTAATAAACTCCCAAAAAATGGTCCAAATTTTCCTGATTTTTGTATTGCTTCTTTTGATTTATCTTTCATTTTGTGTTCTATATATTCCATTAATAAATAAGTTATAAATAAAAATGGTAACAATTTTATAGCATCTATTAATGTATCTAATATTACATCTAACATTTTTATTCCCCCTAAAATATTTTGCTTTTACTAGTTTAACATAAAATACTGAACTTTGCAACATTTTTATTACAAAATTCAGTATCTATTATCTTCTTCTAAAACATCCACAAAAACTTCCATTGTTTCCATTATTATTTGGAAAAACATTTGCTCTTACGGCAATATAATCATTTGATGTACCACAATTACATGAAAAACCATTGTTACCATTTCTAGTATTATTAGGGCAATTTGTATTACATCCACCTGTTATTGATAATAATTGAGTCGAATTATTATCATTTGAATTATAATTTCTTTCTCTTCTACAACAATGTGAATCTTCTCTTCCGTCAAGTTCTCTTAATATTCTGCAAACTATACTTGTTAATACTGCCGTTATAAAAGCTAATATAGTATATGCTATAGTTGCAACTAAAAATATTAAATTTCCTAATATAAAAGTTACAACTAAAAATATAGCAAATACAATTGCTGCTACTAAAAATGGACATTTAAAAATTTTTTGCAATGCAATTGATATGATTACTGTTGCTATTGGTAAAGCAAAAAATATAAGTAAATTAGTCATATTTTTTCTCCTTTTCTATTTTTACTATATTTTATGCTTTTTTTTATTATATGTTACCTTTCATAATTTACACTTACTAAAAACAATCCTTGTGGTGGTAATGTTTTACCAGCTTTGCTTCTGTCTTTTGCTTCTATTATATCTTCTAATTCTGCTGGTTTAATTTTCCCACTTCCTACATCTACTAAAGTACCAGCTATAATCCTTACCATATTATATAAAAATCCATTTCCTGTCAATTCAATATAAATTCTTTTTTCTGGCATTTCTATCACTTTAGCATTATAAATTATTCTAACACTACTTTTACTACTAGTTCCACTTGCTTTAAATGATTTAAAATCATGCTCTCCTTCTAGAAATTTTGCCGCTTCCTTCATTTTTTCTATATCTAATTGTATTGGAATATGTGTTTCCATATTTCTATATATTGCTGATGGAATTTCAGAGTTATTTATAACATATCTATATGTTTTCTTTTTACAGCTTAATCTACTATGAAATCTTTCTTCTACTTCTTCTGCTTTTGTTATTCTAATTGACTTTTTTAAATTAGAATTTATTGCTATAGCAATTTTTTCTATAGGAATATTTGAATTTGTTTTAAAGTTTGCCACTTGCCCTAAAGCATGTACTCCTGCATCAGTCCTTCCTGAAGCATTTAATTCTACTTCTTCTCCTGTTATTGTTTTTATTGCTTGTTCAATTGTTCCTTGTATATTCAATTTATTAGGTTGTTTTTGCCATCCATTAAATTCTTTACCATCATATTCTATTGTTAATTTTATATTTCTCATAAAAACCATCCTATAATAAAACTCCAAAAGTCGCCTTTTAGCGACTTCTACTCTGCATTCTGTTTATTTTCTTTTTTATCTTTTTTTCTTAAACTTTGTTTTATATTTTTTAACCTATCTTTTTTCACTGCTGTTTTTTCTGTAAATCTTTTTGTAACAATATTACTTATTAAAATTTTCTTTAGTGTATCTTCTCTTACGTCAGCAATTAATGTTCCATCTTTTGCTACTGATATTTTTCCAGTTTCTTCAGATACAACAACTACTATTGCATCAGATTCTTTTGATACTCCAATTGCAGCTCTATGTCTCGTTCCTAATTCTTTTGCTATGTCTGCATCATCTGCTAAAGGCAACACACATGCTGCTGCCGCTATTTTATTATTACTAATAATTACCGCTCCGTCGTGTAATGGCGTTTTTGGAACAAATAAATTAACTAGTAATTGTGGTGATACTTCTGAATTCATTGGTATTCCTGTTGAAATTATATCTTGAATATTTATATCTCTTTCGAATACAATTAATGCTCCTGTTTTCGTCTTTGAAAGTTCTGTTGCTGCTATTACAACCTTATAAACATCTTCTTTTGTTTTTGTAGCTAAATCACTTTGTATTCCAAAAAATTTTGTAAATTTATTAGTTCCTAATTGTTCTAAACCTCTTCTTAATTCTGGTTGGAATATTACTACTAATGCAATAACTCCCCAATTCATTATTCCTGTTAAAATTGAATTTAATATATTTAAATTTAGTAATTCACTTATCCATGTTGCAATTATTAAAAACGCTATTCCTTTTATTAATTGCCAAGCTCTTGAACCTTTAACTAATCTAAAAAAAGCATATAATAAAAATATTACAATTGCTAAATCTAAAATTGAAGTAAACAAATTAATTGGATTATCTTTTAGTGATTGGAAAAATGATAATATATTCTCATTATAAAATTTAGTCCAATTACCACTTATACTATTTCCCATAAAATACACCTCTTTATATTAATGAATATATTAAAGTTGCTGATGTTGCAAGTATCATAAGTAATGCTAAAATTCCAGCCATTATTTTAATAAATATTTGTCCTTTATCAAATTGTCTTTTCTTTATTTTATTTTCATTATTTTTTTTCATTTTTTATTCCTCCATTAAAATCTATATTTATTATAGTCCTTTTCAATCAGTATTGCAATATAGTATTTAAAGATTTATGGTTCTATTTTATTATTTTAAATATAATTGGTTTTGATTGTGTCGGATTTAAATCTATTTTTATTATGTCTTTTATTTGTTCTTTTGCTATTGTTAATTTTTGTAAATCATTAGCATATATATATCCTATTGTTTCTCCACTTTGTACTTTGTTCGATACTTTTTTATTAAGTATTATTCCAACTGAATAATCTATTCCATCTTCTTTTCTCATTCTACCAGAACCTAATTCACATGCTACTTTGCCTATATTTTCTGCATTAATTTCTTGTATAAATCCATCATTTTGAGCAATTATTGGTTCAATATATTTAGCCTTTTCAAATTTATTTACATTTTCTAAATATGTAATATCTCCACCTTGATTTTTTACTAATTCTAAAAGTTTATTATAGCCTTTACCATTTTTAATATTTACCAATAATTTATTTTTATTCTCCTCTAAATCATCACCTAATCCTGCTAATTTTACCATATGTGCTCCAAGTTCTAAAACAACTTCTTTTAAATCTTCTGACATATTACCTTTTAAAAAGTTAATTGCTTCTATCACTTCTAAATTGTTTCCTACTGCATTTCCTAATGGTTCATCCATATTTGTTAAAACACATACAGTTTCTCTATTAGCCAGCTTTCCTATTTCTATCATTTCTTTTGCTAACTCTTCTGCTTGTTTTATATTTTTCATAAAAGCACCGCTTCCAACAGTCACATCTAAAACTATTTTTTCTGCCCCACTTGCTATTTTTTTACTCATAATACTTGAAGCAATTAATGGAATACTTTCAACACAAGATATGCTATCTCTAAGTGCATATAACTTTTTGTCAGCTGGAGCTAAATTTAATGTCTGCGAAATCATACTTATTCCTATATTTTCAACATTTTTTATAAAACTATTAATATCTATATTTGTTTTATACCCTGGAATAGATTCTAATTTATCTACCGTTCCACCTGTAAATCCTAATCCTCTACCAGACATCTTTGCAACTGGTACACCTAAAGAAGATACTAGTGGTAATAAACATATTGATACTTTATCTCCTACCCCACCAGTAGAATGCTTGTCTACTATTATTTTATTTAAACTTTTTAAATTCAATATTTCTCCTGAATGCGCCATTGCTAATGTTAAATTAGTTGTCTCTTGTTTTGACATACCATTTAAAAAAATTGCCATTACTAATGCTGCTGCTTGGTAATCTGCAATTTGTTCATTAACATATGCTTCTACAAAATACTTTATTTCTTCATTTGTTAATTCCTTTTTATCTCTTTTCTTTTCTATAATTTCTAAAATATTCATTTATTTAAACTCCTATACAAAATTTTTTGTAAAACTTCTTCTATGTATTGGACATAATCCATATTCTTTTATAGCTGATATATGTGCAGCCGTTCCATATCCTTTATGTTTTGTAAAGCCATACTGTGGGTACACTTCATCCCATTCTCTCATAATTCTATCCCTTGTTACTTTAGCTATAATTGATGCTGCTGCTATTGAATAACATTTTGCATCTCCTTTTATAATTGATTCATATGGTACACCATCTGTATCTATATGTTGCAATGCATCTATTACTATCAAATCTGGTCTTTTATCAAGTTCTTTCACAACACTTGTAACCCCATATTTTGTAGCATTTAATATATTTATATCATCTATTACGTCTTGTCCGATTATTGCAACAGAATAGCTAATTGCTTCTTCTATAATTTTATCATATAATAATTCTCTTTTTTTCTCTGATACTTTTTTTGAATCATTTACTCCTTCTATCATAGAATCTACTGGCATTATTACTCCAGCAACAACAACTGGACCAGCAAGTGGTCCTCTACCTGCTTCATCTATTCCACAAATTGCATTAAATCCTTTTTGGTGTAAATCGTTTTCAATTTGCTTTAAATTTATTAATCTTTCTAGTTCTTTTTCTTTCATTTGGTATTTTTCTTCCTTTATTTTAATTTTACTTGTTTTATATCTGTTAATGAATATACTATATTTCCATCATCGTCAAACCCTACTGTATTATATATTTCAATTATGCTATTTTTCAAATCGTATTTTATTATATAATAACCATTTTCTTCATCTGATTTTACATTTTTTAACCCTATATCAATTAAATCTTGTGTACTTAATTTATAATAATAAATATAATTTTTATTATCTTCTTGAATTTTTTCAGTTGTTATTTTTATATTATTATTAAAAATATTTCCATCAACAATTTCTTCACCTTTTAATTCTCCTTTTGCAGCATTTACTCTATTATTTTTTTCTTCTTGAGTTACTTTTTCTATATTTGTTCCTAATTTAAATTTAGCGTTTTCAATTTGCTCTTTTGCTTTTACTTCTATTAATAACATATTTGTTTTTAAATTTTCTAATTTTGAATTCTTTATTGCATTATTTCCTTGTCCTATTGATATTCCAGCAATTATTAATAATACTATTATTGTTATTACTAATGCTACCATTGTTATTCCTTTATTATCTTTCATCAAATTTCCTCCATTCTTTTATTTATTATATATGTAGAGCATATTTTTTTCAATAATTTTTTTAATATTTTCTTTTATTATTACATTTTTTTCACACAAATTTCACAATTGTATTGTATTCTTAGATAAAATTAGGTTATGATATAATCATAAATATATAATTTATGTTAGGAGGGATTTTCATGGAAGAAAACGAGAAAAATGAAACAAAATTTAAAGCTATTCCTGTTACTGGTTCTTCATCTTATACTAAAAATGAAAAATCATCAAAAACAAAAACAGGATTTGGAAAAACTGTTATATTACCATTTATAAGTGGTGTAGTTGGATGTACTGTTGTACTTGGTACATGTCTTGGAATTCCATCAATAAGAACAAAACTATTTAACACTTCTTCTGGTAATATAAGTTCATCTCATAATTCATCAACACAATCTACTGGATATGTTACTCAAACATCTTTAAGTAACTATTCTGATACAGCAGTATATGCTGCTAATAAAGTATTACCATCTATAGTTGGTATAAAAATCGAATATACTGTAAATACTTCTTCTTTCTTTGGAAAAAGTTCATCATCTGTTGCAACAGCTTCTGGTTCAGGTATTATTATTAGTGATAATGGTTATATTTTGACAAATAATCATGTCGTTTCTTCAAGTTCATCAGAGTCAAATTCATATTATCAAATTACTGATGCTGGTAAAGTTACTGTTACTTTATTTAATGATGAAACAGAATATGAAGCAAAAATTGTTGGACAAGATGAACAAACTGACTTAGCTGTTATTAAAATTGAAAAAACAGGTTTAACAAAAGCTGAATTTGCAGATTCTGATTCTGTAAAGGTTGGTGAATTTGCTATGGCTGTTGGTAATCCAGTTAATATGAATAGTACTGTAACAACAGGTATTGTAAGTGCTGTAAATAGAAAAATTACTGATTCAGATGGTAAAACTTATACATGTATTCAAACCGATGCAGCTATAAATTCTGGTAATAGTGGTGGTGCTTTAGTTAATAGCGAAGGTAAAGTAATTGGTATTAATACCCTTAAACTTTCTGGTACTGGAATTGAAGGTATTGGATTTGCTATTCCAATTAACGCTACTACAGATATTACTTCTCAATTAATTCAATATAACAAAGTAAAAAGACCATTTATAGGAATCTCTGGAATTGACTTAAATGCCGAAACAGCTAAAACTTATCATTTAGTTGAAGGTATTTATATAAAATCAATAGAAGACTTTTCAGCAGCTGAAAAAGCTGGATTAAAACCTGGAGATGTTATTATAGAAGCTGAAGGAAAATCAATAAAAACAATGGATGAATTAAATGAAATTAAAAATGCTCATCAAATTGGTGATGAATTAAAATTAAAAATTAATAGAGAGGGTAATGAAAAAGAAATTACTTTAAAATTAGGCGAACAACCTTAATAGAATTTTCACTTTTAATTCACAAAATGGACAAAATTCACTATTATAATTTAAACATAGTCAGAAGAAAATCTGACTTAAAAATAAAAACATCCCCTTTTATTTTCAAAACAAAAAGAGCTAACAGTATAAGTTAGCTCTTTTTTACTATTTATTTTATATTACTACAATATCTCTTTCACTTGTTAATTTATCATTCCCATAAGCATATATAATATATAAATTGTTATCATGTACAAAGAATTCTGTTGCATTTTTGATTTCATATATATCACTATCTATATCTCTTGAAAAAACATTATATCCTAAAGCTTTTAAATCTTTTGCCTTTTCTTCCTCTTTTTTTATTTCATCATTTATTTTGTTTTGTACTGTTTTTTCATCAAGTTCATAAATTTTTATTATATCTTCTAATGTTAATTCTTTGTTAGTTTCAAGATTAAAATTAAATGTTTGAATTATAATTCTTTGTGCACTTACATCTTGTTTTAAATCTGAATACATTATTAATGATAAAATATTATTTTCTATATATGCTTGATATTTCACTGTATAAATAACATTACTATTTGTACTTTTCAATACTTCTTCAGCTTTAGCTTGAAAAATATTCTTTATTTCTTCATTGTAATTTTGTACTGTTTGATTTTTTATATTAATATATGGTAAATTAACATTTAATTCATAATTATTTGCTGATTTTTTTGTATTTTCATAACTAGTATATACTATTGATTTATCTTCTTGTATCTTTTTCACTTCATAATTGCTCTTATTTTCTAATTGATTTTGAAACAATGTATCAAATTCTACTTTTAATTTATTTTCTTCTTCTTCCGTTTTTTTTGTAATTTTATTAACTCCAAAAAAATCATTTACAACCCCATTTCCTAATACTTGTATTCCTATTACTACAACTATTGCTAATATACATGCAAGTATTGCAACACTGTAAATAATTATTCTTCTTTTTGTTATTTTTTTCTTTTCTGGTAATATAACATTCATCATTTCACCTCGTCTTTTACTTTTAAGGTATTCTCCTCTATAGTCTTTATAATATTCATTTTTTAGCATCATATCATTTTTATTATATCAGTTTGGATTTTATTTTACAATATCTTTTATCTTTTTATTTTTTGTGATATACTTTATTTATCAAATATTATAGGTGATAAATATGAAAATGTTATTTAAAAATACAACAAAATATAGTAAAGAATGTTACGAAAATTTCTTAATTTTCCATAATAAAAAATTCGGAATTTCAAGTAATTTGTATACTCTTGTAATTGTTTTATTAATTACTTTTTGCTTAGTGTTACAATATAAATCAGGAAATATCAAACTTGCTTTTGTATTTATATTAGCACTTATTTTATTTCTATTATGGAGAATTTTTTATCCTATAAAAGAAGTTAAAGATGAGTTTAACTCAAAAAAGATAACAAAAGAATCTACATTTATATTTAGATTTTACGAAAAATATTTCACAATTTCTGATGGAACTCAAATTGATAAATACTATTATTGGAAATTATATAGAATTTTTAACACAAATGATTATTATTATTTTTACTTAGATAGAAAATATGCATTTCTTATTAATAAAAATGGGTTTTCTTTAGGAAGTGAAAAAGACTTCTCTTCTTTTATAAAAACAAAATGTTTGTTTAGATATAAAAGTGAAAATATATAAGATTTTCTCCCTCAATTTATTGACTATTTAAGACTTTTGAGGTATTATATATAATATTAACTTTATTTAGAAATGAGGAATTATAATTTATGATATGTTCAGAATGTAATAAAAATCCAGCCATAATTTTTTATGAAAAAACAGACAATGGTAAAAAGACTTTAGCAGGATTATGTTATGATTGTGCAAAAAATAAAAACATAGACGTAACAGAAGTTTTAAGTAAACAACAAGACATCTTATCTAGAGATAAAATAAATTTAAGTGATATGAATAAACAATTAGAAAATATATTTAAAGATTTAGCAGAAAATATAGATATAAACAATTTAGAAAATATAGAAGGCGCTATCACATTTGGAAATGTCGATGATGATGGAAATTCAGAATATGATGATGAAAAACCTAAATTTGCAGGTGCTGCAATTCCTTTAGGCTCTATATTTTCAAATATGTTTGACCATCATAAACAAGATTCTGAAAATATGGCTCAAGAAGATGAAAACAAAAAAACAATTAAAGTAGAAAAAAAGAAAAATACAAAACAAAGTAAAAAGAAAAAATATTTAGACACTTATGGAACTAACCTTACAAATAAGGCTAAAAATAATGAATTAGATTTAGTAATCGGTAGAGATAAAGAAATTCAAAGAGTTATTCAAATTTTAAATAGACGTTCTAAAAATAATCCTTGCCTTATTGGCGAACCTGGTGTTGGTAAAACTGCTATTGCTCAAGGATTAGCAATTAAAATAGCTAACCAAAATGTCCCAGCAAAACTTTTAAATAAAGAAGTTTATCTTTTAGATATGACTTCTGTTATTGCAGGTACTCAATTTAGAGGACAATTTGAATCTAGAATGAAAGGTATTATAGATGAATGTAAAGACTATGGTAATATCATTTTAGTTATAGATGAAATCCATAATATAATTGGTGCAGGAGATGGAGAACATTCTATGAATGCAGCAAATATATTAAAACCATCTCTTTCAAACGGAGAACTACAATTAATTGGAACAACTACATTAACAGAATATAGAAAATATATAGAAAAAGATACAGCATTAGAAAGAAGATTTCAACAAGTTTTAGTAGAAGAACCTAATGTTCAAGATTCTATTCATATTCTTGATGGAATAAAAAAATATTATGAAGAATATCACAAAGTAAAAATATCAACAGATGTTATAAAACAAACTGTTGTAATGTCTGAAAAATATATTCATGACAGATTTTTACCAGATAAAGCTATTGATATATTGGATGAAGCTTGTTCTAGAATAAATCTTGAAAATAAAGATTTATATCAATTAGAAATGTTAAAACAAGAACTTAAAGTTGTGCAAGCACAAAAAGAAGAAGTGGCTCAAGCTGATACAACTGAAGATTATCAAAAAGCTGCTGATTTAAAAACAAAAGAATGTAAATTAATAGAAGAAATAGATAAAATTAGCAAAAAAATGAAACCAAAAAATCTTACTATTCAGGATATTGCAACAGTAATTGAAAGTTGGACAAAAATTCCAGTTAAAAAAATAACTGAAGCAGAAACTCAAAAGCTTTTAAACTTAGAAACAAATCTTCATAAAAGAGTTATTGGTCAAGAGGAAGCTGTAAATGCTGTTTCTCGTGCTATAAGAAGAAATAGAGCAGGTCTTCAAAATGAAAAAAGACCACCTTCATTTATTTTTGTTGGTCCAACTGGTGTTGGTAAAACAGAACTTGCAAAATCACTTGCATATGAAATGTTCGGTTCAGAAGATTCTATAATTAGAATTGATATGTCAGAATATATGGAAAGTCATTCTACTTCTAAATTAATTGGTGCACCTCCTGGATATGTTGGTTATGATGATGCTGGTCAATTAACAGAAAAAGTAAAAAGAAAACCTTATTCAATTATTCTTTTAGATGAAATAGAAAAGGCACATCCAGATGTATTTAATATTTTATTGCAAGTATTAGATGATGGAAAACTTACAGATTCGCAAGGAAATACAGTAAATTTTGCAAATACAATTATTATTATGACTTCAAATGCTGGCTCAAATTTAAATACTAATTCAATTGGTTTTGGTAAACAAACCATTGATAAAAACAAAATTGAAGATAGTTTAAAAGAAGTATTTAGACCTGAATTTTTAAACAGAATTGATGAAATAATAGTATTTAATTCTCTAAATAAAGAAGAATTATTAAATATTGTAAATTTAATGCTAAAAGATACAATAAAAGCATTAAAAGAAAAAGATATTTCGTTTGAAATCACAGAATCTGCTAAACAATTTATATTAGAAAAAGGTACAAATATTAAATTTGGAGCTAGACCTTTAAGAAGAGCTATTCAAAGATATTTAGAAGATGAAATTTCGGAGAAAATTTTAAGAAATGAACTTAAAAATGGTGAAACTATAAAAGTTAATTTAGAAAATGACAAATTAACTTTTGAAATATTATAAGATATGAAAATAAAATCCATTAATTTATTTTTCATATTAAAAGGAGTAAAATATGTTTAAATATATCCCAAATATACTAACTATATTTAGATTTTTATTTATACCAATTATCCTAGATTTTATATTTAAAGGAAATTACTTATTAGCATTTATATTTTTTACTGTATCTGGAATAACCGATATTTTAGATGGATTCATAGCTAGAAAGTTCAATTTTATTTCAAATTTTGGAAAACTTATGGATCCATTAGCTGATAAATTAACTCAAATATGTGTATTAGCTTCTTTAGTTATTGTGAAAATTATTCCAATTTGGATTCTACTTATTGTGATGTTAAAAGAATTGATAATGATTATTGGGGCATCTTTTCTTTACGGAAAAAATGTTGTTGTTTATAGCAAATGGTATGGAAAACTTGCAACAGTTTTGTTCTATTTTGCTATTGTAATTTCACTTATAACAAACCAATTGGGAATTACAGGATTTTGGTCTAACTTAGATATGGCTATCTATTGCTTTGCATTAATATCAACTATATTTTCTCTTATAATGTATGTAAAATGCTTATATCAAGATGGTTTTATTGATAAAAGCGATTTAAATAAAGATGCCAAGCAAGTAATTGTTAAAAATTCTAGAAAGAAAAAAGAGAAAACTATTTAAAATTAGAGATTGTTAAACAATCTCTTTATTTTTATTCAAAATCTTCAATTAATTGATTTAAATTTTCTTTTCCATTAACTTTTATTCCATCTTTAATATTTTTCTTATCTTCCTCTGTTAAATAATCTACTGATATTTCAGTTGTTTCATACAATTCTTCTTGCTGATTTTCATTTATTTTATAAATATTTATTTTTCCTTCGTTTTCCTTTAATATATAATGTTCATCACATTCTCCTGAACATTCTTTGTATAAAATAATTTCGCCTGATGAAAATTTTTCAATTTCCCATGTAGGATACTTATCTTTTATATCTTCTTTTGTTTTATTAACTAAATCATCTGAAATATCTATATATTCTTTTGTAGTATGTCCACATTTATCATAATGTCTTTTTAATGTTATCAAACAATTCGGAGATATTTTTTCTTCATTAGAATTTGTTTCTAATATATTACTACTTTCATTTAATTCTTCATATTCTTTTGTACAATCATCTTCTATTTTTTCTGAAACGCTATTTATTACATTTTGTATATTTTCATTTGAAGATTTACTTTTAGAATTTGACGTATATATATATACTCCTGCTGTTATTCCTAGTATTATAATTGTAAAAATTATTGCTAATATATAAGTTTTTTTCATATCATTGCCTCCGTATTTTTTTGTTATTATTTACAATATTTGAAATTTTTATACATTAGCTTATTTTTTATCTTTATCTTTTTACCATTAGTTTCAATAATTATCTCTCCCATTTTATCAGTTCTATAAATTCTTATATTTTCTATTTTTAAAGTTTTAATTGTACTATCTGATGGATGACCAAATTTATTATCATTTCCAACCCCAATTAGTGTGTACTTAGGTTTAACTGCTTTTATAAACTCATTTGTTGAAGAAGTCTTAGAACCATGATGAGCAATTTTTAAGACATTTGATTTTAATATGTTTAAATCTTTTTTATATTTATCTAATATCGATTTTTCTGCTATTTTTTCAATATCTCCAGTAAATAGCATTGAGAAATCTTTATATATCAATTTACATACCAAAGAATTATTATTTATTGCATTTTCTGAAATCATACTATCAGAACATGGCCAAAAAATATCAAAATATAAATTTTTTTCTATGTTAATTCTATTCCCTGCTTCTACATATTTTAAATTTACCTTTTTATGTTTAGCTATTTCTAGAAATTTTTCATAGTTTTTAGATGATTCATACTGTGTACCAATAATAACATTATTTATCTTTATTTCTTGCATTAAATATAACAAACCTAAACAGTGATCACTATCAAAATGACTAATAATAATATAATCTATTTTTGTAAAACCTCTATCTAAAATATATGGTAATAAAGTCTTTTCCCCAACATTAAAGTCAGAAAAATCACTTCCACCACCATCTATTAATATAGTTTGATTTTTAGGAGTTACAATAAATGTTGAATCTCCTTGTCCAACGTCTACAAAATATATCTTTAAAGTATTTGGTATTAATATTACATAACTCATTAATAAACTAATAATAAAAAAAATAATTAAATATTTCTGTCTATTTTGATTAAATTTATATTTTAACAATGCAATTAAATTTTTTATTCTTTTTTGAGTTTGATTTATTCTTTTTTTATGATAAATTTTATAAATCTCTTTTATTGAGAAAATAAGAAAATAATATATTAAAATTTCATATATTTTAGGTGTTCTTAAATAAATTTTTGAATATGGCAACATACCCAACTGTGATATATTTAACAACAATTTAATTCCAAACTGTACTAAATTTGTTAATAAAAAAGCTAAATTTTCATTTATCATAATTAATATAATATAAATAAAACCTAAAATAACAATTGGACCTATTACAATACTTAACAATAAATTACTTATTAAAAAATATGGACTAAAAGTATTAAATTGCAACAAAACAATTGGAAATATAAAAATTTGTACAGATAATGAAATTGCTATTATTTTTTTACATTTTATATTTTTTAATAAATCCAAAATAACTTCATTAAAAAAAATTATTCCAACAACTCCACCAAAAGATAATTGAAGTCCTGGGTTATTAATAGAATATGGATTCTGTACTAAAATAAATAACAATGAAAATGAAATAGAAGTAAATATATCATTTTTTCTATAAACTAATTTCGAAATTAATAACAATATTCCCATTATTCCTGCTCTAGTTATAGAAGGAGAAAAATTAGTTATACACATATAAAATATTAAAAATAATATACTAATTATATTTGTTAATTTTTTACCAATAACTTTTTTTAAAGCAATATTTATTCCCATAAGTAAATATGTAACATGCATACCTGAAACAGCCAAAATATGTGACATATTTGCATTTCTAAAATTTTCTTTAATCATTTTATCCATATTATCAGTTTTTCCTAATATTAATCCTAATAAAATTGATGAATATTTATTTGGCATATTTCTTTGAACTTTTTCTTCAAAAATACTTGATATTTTATTTGAAAAATAAAATATCTTATTCGAATTATTTTTACTAATTCTTTTTATATTTTCTACTTGTATTGTTCCATATATTTTTAATTGTTTTAAATATTCAGAATAATCAAATCCTTTATAATTTCTTTGTACTTCTGGCTTTTTATATTTTCCATTTAATGAAACTTTCTCACCATATTCTAAATCAATGTTTTTAGTATGTATATATAATTTTATTTTATTGTTTTTATAATTAGTTTCGAAAATGTATCTGTCGTAATATTTTTTACTTTCTTTTGAACTTAATATTATTCCCTCTAATTTTATATTTTCCTCTTCACTTAATTTAAAATACATTGTTTGATAATTATAATTTTGAAAAATTTCTATAGAATTAGAAATTATTGAACTAATTACTAAGATTAAAATAACACTTGAATTAAAATGTAATTTGATATATCTAATATACCTTTTTATTGAAAGTAATTTTAATTTTCTAAATTTTTTGGTAATATATCTTCTTTTATAAAATTTATAAATATAGTATATCACAGCTATTAATATATAAAACGGGACTATACTTATTTGTAAGTATAGTCCCACTAATATACCTATTGTATATCCAATAACTGCAATTAATATCGGTCTTTGCTTCAATATTGCCTCCTTTTAATTGCTAAATTAAAATATTCTTCTTGCTCCTACATAATTTGTTTTATAATATCCTGATGATAATGTGTCTATTGTTACACCTCTACTTGGATTTGCAGCATGTATAAAAGTATTTCCCCCAATATAAATCCCAACATGATTAATTCCTGATTTTCCAAACATTACTAAGTCACCTGCTTGTAAGTTACTTACTGCTTTTCCATTACGATATTGAGCTGCTGCTGTTCTATTTAAATTTACTCCGAAATGTTTATATATATATTGTGTAAATCCTGAACAGTCAAATCCTTTTGTTGATGTTCCACCATATACATATTTGCATCCTAATAATGTTTTTGCATAAGCTACAACTTCACTACCTTTTGATGAAGATGCTGATGCTTTTTCTGTTGTTTTATTTTCTGTACTTGTTGTTTCTGGTGTCTTTGTTGTTTCTTTTTTTGTTCTTTCATTCATTGAACTTCTTGATGTAACTGCTTGTTTAGAAGTTGATAACAATCTTTCTGAAACATATCCTTTTTTACCATTTACTTCTACATAACACCATCCATTATCTTTTGAAACAACTGTTACTTCTGTATTCATTTCTAGTTGTGTTATGATTCCAGAAGTTTTATCTGCTTTTTCTCTTAAATTTACTGTTTGAGAATTTATATACATTTTTATATTTAATGATTCTTTTTCTGTTGCTTTAGTTTTATCTGAAGTCTCTTGGTTGTTTACTTCTGTTTGCTTACTTTCAGTTGATTGAGTGTTTTCATCTTTTACTTGTTCCATTCTTTCCATTCTTACCCAACCTTGTACTCCATTACCTGTTGTAACATATGCCCAATTATTTAAAATTTTTGTAACTTGTAATTGCTCATCTAATTTTAATATTTGTATATCTAGAGCATTAACAAGTGGTGTGATTTTTAACATTGTTTCTTTTTTCATTTTATATGTTCCAACTTGATTAGTTGAATTTTCTTGTGTTTCTGTATTTACACTTGAATTTGTACTTTCAATTTTATTTGATTCTGTTTCTTGATTGTTTGTTGTTTCAGCAGTTGTTGTGTCAATATTTTCTGATACTGTTTGGTTGACTTCTATTAAATCTCCTCTTAAGTATCCTGTAATATTTTTGTATTTTACTTTATACCAATCTCCTGATTTTTCTAATACTTCCACTTCTTCTCCTAATGATGCCAATTCTAGTATTTTTGAATCTGAAGATGGTTCTTCCCTAAGATTTGCAGTTTCTACTGTTATCTTTGCCGTATTTGCTGCAAAACTCATATTTATAAAAAGTAAGCTTGATAAACTTAAAATTGCTACCAAAATTATACTTCTTATATTCATTTTTGATTTCATTATATTACTCCTTATTATATTATATTCAATTTTGTGCATACATATTACATTTTACTATATTTTTCTAAAATTGTCAAGAATTGAAAAATAGGCGCATTTTTCCCCGTGTAGGTTAGTCAATCATTTGTCACAAAATATTTAAAATAAATACTTTGAGCACT
>CAUWAM010000008.1:0-62214 GCA_963556825.1 uncultured Clostridia bacterium
TGCTAAGATTAATAATATAATTATTGTAATAACCAATGCAATTAATGTTATTCCTTTTTCTCTAATATTCACTTTATTTCCCATAACTTTCCTCCTATGTATAATTCTCTATTTTAACTATAAATATACTACCATTAAATTTTTAAAAAAACAAGTTATATTCTATCAAAAATCTTCTTCACTTCATCATTATAATAAATAGCACCGCAAGGCTTTATATCTTCACCTATTTTTACTTGTACATTCATATTGTTTCTATCTCCAGAAAAATATTTAATCGCACATCTTAATTTTTCTTTCTGTTCTTCAGAAAAGTTTGTTATATCAAATGTTATAATATTTAATTTTTCTTCTCCTAATGTTTTTATTTCATTTGCTATTATTGTTGGTTCTTGATCTTCTCTAATACTTAAACGTCCCTCTACTATAACTATATTTTCTTCTATTAAACTTTTTCCTGCGTTTATTACTGCATTTTCAAATGCTATTATTTCTGCTGTTCCATATAAATCTTCTATTGCTATAAATGCCATAATTTTATTGTTTTTTGTATATTTCTTTTTTATTGATGTTATTATTCCAGCATATTTTACTTTTTGTCCATCTATAAATTTTGTTTTTGTTTGCTGAATTTCTGTATTTTCATCTATGCTTGTTGTATCTGTTTTTTCTACTATTTTGTTTAAATCTAAACTATTTATGTTTGTTACATGTATAATTTGTTCTCTAATTTTTTCTAGTGGATGACCTGATATATATATTCCAAGCATTTCTTTTTCCATTGATAAAATTTCTTTTTCTGGTATTTCTTCATATTCTTCAAATTTGTATTTTTGTTTTTCCATATCTTCTTTTTCTTGTTTTGTTCCTATGTCAAACATTGATACTTGTCCATTAAATCCCTTTTTATTTTCACTTTGTATTGTATCAATTATGTTTTCAAATGATGCTAATAATGTTGCTCTTGTTTGTTCAAATTCTTGAAATGCTCCTGCTTTTATTAAGCTTTCTATACATTTTTTGTTTACTTGCATTTCTGATATTCTTTCACAAAAATCTGTAAAACTTTTATAATTACCTTTTTCTTTTCTTTCTTTTACTATATTTTCAACTGGAATTGTTCCTACGTTTTTTATTGCTCCTAATCCAAAACGTATTTTCCCGTTTTCTACCGTGAATTTTTCAAAGCTTTTGTTTATATCTGGTTTTAATATTTGAATTCCTAACCTTTTGCATTCATCAATATATTGTGGTGCTTTATCCAAGTTTCCTAAATAACTATTTAATGTTGCTGCCATGAATTCTGCTGGATAATATGCTTTTAAATATGCTGTTCTATATGATACTACTGCATAACATGCTGCATGTGATTTGTTAAATGCATATTTTGCAAATTCTGACATTTCATTAAATATTTTATTTGCAGATATTTCATCTATTCCATTTCTTACACAGCCTGGTACTATAATATTTCCATTTTCATCTAATTGTCCATGTATAAATACTTCTCTTTCTTTTGCCATTACATCTAACTTTTTCTTTCCCATTGCTCTACGTACTAAATCGGCTCTTCCCATAGAATACCCTGCTAAGTCTCTTACTATTTGCATAACTTGCTCTTGGTAAACCATACATCCATATGTTACATTTAATATTGGTTCTAGGCTTGGGTGTGTATATTCATTATGTCCGGGATTTTGCTTTCCTCTTATATATCTTGGTATTTGGTCCATTGGTCCTGGTCTATATAATGAAACTCCAGCTATTAAATCTTCTAAGCAGTCTGGTTTTAATTCTTTCATAAAGTTTGTCATACCTTGTGATTCAAATTGAAATATTCCAGATGTATTTCCTTCTTGCCATAATTTATATACTTTTGGGTCTGACATTTCTTGGTCAAATTCTATATCTATTACATGATTTTTCTTTACCATATCTATTGTGTTTTGAATTACTGATAAATTTCGTAATCCTAAAAAGTCCATTTTTAATAAGCCTAATTCTTCAAGAGTGGTCATTATATATTGAGTATTTATTTGTCCATCTCTTACATATAGTGGTACATATGTATCTACTGGATCTTTTGTTATAACAACTCCGGCATGCATGTGTTGATGCCTGTCTTGGCATTCCTTCTAATGCCATTGCTATATCTAAAATTTTTCTTACTTGTTCATCTGTTTCATATTTATCTTTTAATTCTTTATTTTGTTCTAGTGCTTTTGCTATTGTAATATGTATTTCATTTGGTATCATTTTAGCTAGAGTATCCGCTTCTCCATATGGATAATCTAAAACTCTTGCAACATCACGAATTACCATTTTGGCTGCCATTGTTCCAAATGTTATAATCTGTGAAACATGGTCATGTCCATATTTTTCTGATACATAATCTATTACTTCTTGTCTTCTTTCGTCTGAAAAATCAACATCAAAATCGGGCATACTTATTCTCTCTGGATTTAAAAATCTTTCAAATAATAGTCCATATTTTATGGGATCTATATCTGTAATTTCAATTGCATATGCTAAAATTGAACCTGCACCTGACCCTCTTCCTGGTCCTACTGGTATTCCATTTGTTTTAGCATAATGTATAAAATCCCAAACTATTAAATAGTAATCTACATATCCCATTTTTTTGATTATACTTAACTCATATTCTGCTCTTTTTTGTATTTCTTCTGATAAATTTTTTCCATATCTTTTTTCTAATCCTTTATCACATAACTCTTTTAAAAAGTCATAATGTGTTGGATATTCTGGTGGTACATCATAATTTGGAAGTATTGTATGTCCAAATTCAAATTCCACATTACATTTTTCTGCTATTTTTACTGTATTTTCTATAGCATCTGGAAATGCCTTAAAATATTCTGACATCTCTTCAGGTGATTTTACATATAACTCATCTGTATCAAATCTCATTCTATCTTCATCACTCATTCTTTTTCCAGTCTGAATACATAATAAAACTTCATGATTATACGCATCTTCTCTTTTTAAATAATGTGCATCATTTGTTGCAACTAATGGAATATTTAATTTTCTTGCTAATTGTACAAGTTTTTGATTTGCTAATACTTGTTCTCTTATTCCATTATTTTGAATTTCTATATAATAATCTTCTCCAAATATTTCTTTATGCCATAAAGCAATTTGTTCTGCTTTTTCTGTGTTTCCATTTAATAATGCTTGATTTACTTCACCTGCTAAACATGCACTTAAACATATTAATCCTTCACTATATTTTTCTAGTATTTCTTTATCTATACGTGGTTTATAATAGTATCCATCAACAAATCCTAGTGAAACTAATTTACTTAAATTTTTATATCCTTGATTATTTTTTGCAAGAAGTATTAAATGGTAATAATGATTATCTATTCCTGGTTGTTTATCAAATCTAGAACGTGGTGCAACATAGACCTCACATCCAATTATTGGCTTTATTCCCTCTTTTTTGCATGCTTTATAAAAGTCAATAGCTCCATACATTACTCCATGGTCTGTAATTGCTATTGAGTCCATTCCTAATTCTTTTGCTCTTACTGGTAAATCTTTTATTCTATTAGCTCCATCTAATAAGCTAAATTCACTATGTATATGCAAGTGTACAAATTTTGACATTTTTTATTTCCTCTTATTTTTTATTTTTTTGAATTATATCAAATTTTTTTTTTATAGTAAAGTATTAAAATAATTAAAACTAACGAAAAAAGCCTCTTAATTGAGGCTCTTTCGTTTTAATGATATGAAGATATACTATATTACAAGTTTTCTTAAAATTTCCAAAATAATTGTATTATTTCTTGGAATTTCAAAGCTTTCATGCAAATTCTTAGAAATATCATATGATAGTACTGAAGTATCTTTGTTAAATGCAAATCCAGAAATATTTGGTAGTATTTTTAATATCACTTTGGAATATTTATTATCATCTTTAAATCCGCTAGATAATCCATAAAAAAGATTATAAACATCCTCTAGTATTAATGTTTTGGTTTTTTCGTTACCTTCACTTTTATACGTATATGTTATTGGAGTTATAAATAATTCTTCCCATTGGTTTATTAGCCCTCTGTTAACCCATGAAATAGGAACAACTCCTCCTTCTTTGTCGTTTTCCCATTTTATGGCATTTGTACTTCCATCGTTATAATTTTCATACCACCTTATATTATCAGCCTTGCTAATGGCGATTAATATCTTGTCTAATATTTCTTTGTCTACATAATGATGTTCTTGTATGTTTTTAAAAGTTTCATAAGTTTTTCGTCTTTCAATCTCCCTTTTGTAGAGTCTTCCGTACCGTGTCCATTCTAGTACTATTACTTCATTCATTTTAATTCCTCCTTTTTAGGCACCATAATTATTAGTTACTAATTTTTCAGAGGCTTTTTTAAGCCTCCGAAATTTTTCGAAAGGCTATTTTTACCTTTTGCTTATACAATTATATCATATTTTTTTAGTATTTTCAACGTTTTTAAAAATGTTGTGTATTTCTTACTATTACATCTATTTACAAAATCTATGTTTTCCAATAATTACAGTCATTGGTCTAGACCAAATCCATTTATTAGTTGCAGTAGCTGGATTAAAATAATATATAGCTCCATAACTTGGATCCCAACCATTTAAAGCATCTTGCGCTGCTTTTCTGGCTGTAGAATTTGGTGTTAAATTTATTTGTCCATCCCTTACTGCATCAAATGCACCTGCTTGATATACAACTCCTGATAATGTATTTGGAAAAGAACTGTTTTTTATTCTGTTCATTACAACTGCACCTACTGCTACTTGTCCAGTATATGGTTCTCCTCTAGCTTCTCCATAAATTACTCTTGCTAACAAATTCAAATTACTATTATAACTTGATGAAGAACTACCGCTAGAAGTTGATGTCATTATTCCCATTGCTTTTAATGTTGCAGGTCCTGCAATTCCATCTACTTTCAATCCATTTTTCCTTTGAAAATATTTTACTGCATTTACTGTTTGTGTTCCGTATATTCCATCAATATTTCCAGAATAGTATCCCCATCTTTTAAGTTTTGTTTGTATTTGTGTAACTTCTGAACCTCTTGAACCATATTTTGAAAGTGTTTCTATACTATCTATATTTCTTTCATTAGCTTTAATTACAAAAATAATAGTTAATAATGATATTAATATAATTTCTATACTTATAAATTTAATTACTCTAATTTTCTTCATAAAAAAATCACCTACAATATAATCTATAATTATATTTTGGCGATTTTTTCTTGTTTTATTCATATTTTTAATATTTATGAGCAATATCTACACAAAACTGTTTCTATTCCAACTTGTAAATCAATTTTTCCGTTTTTAAAGTTATAATCTAAATCACATAACTCTTGTAAAATTGAACGCAATTCATTTTCTTTAAAATATTTTGATTGTGTTTTATATTTTGTTGTTAAAAACATTTGATTTGGTTTTAAATTTAAGCTTGTTGTTAATTCTTTATTTTCTTTTATTGACATCTTTGTTATATATAATTTTTTAAAATGATTATATAATGTTACCAAAATCTTAGCTAATGGTTCTTTTTCGTAAATAAGATTATGTAATATTTCTAATGCAGATGTAATATCTTTTTTTCCTAGATTATCTGTTAAATCGAATATAACACTTTCAATTTTTTTTATTGATAATTTTTCTATATCTTCTTTGCCTATTGTTCCATTTTCTCCTGCATATTCAATTAATTTTCTAATTTCGTTAATTAAATCTTGCATATTTGTTCCACAACATTCTATAAAATATCTTAATGTTTGCCCATCTATATTTACTTTATATGCATTACAAATATCTTTTATTCTCTTTTCTATTTGTGCTGGCTTTTGATATTCAAATTTGCATGTTATTCCATTTTTATCTATTGTTTTGAATAACTCTGATTTTTCATCTGCCTCTTCCTCTGTAAAAACCAATACAACAGATTCATCTATAATTTTTTTATTTTCATTAATATATTTTGTTAACTTTTCTTTTATTTTATATAAGTCACTATTTTTTTTCTTTCCTTCCTTTTTTAATAGTCCTGTATTCTTTGCTATGATAAGCTTTTTTTCATATCCAAAACTTGGAGTTTCTATATCATCAATAATTTCAGAAATATTTTGTTCATCTATTAAAATATAGTTAATTCCTTTTACACATTCTCCAAATAATAATTTAATTTTTTTTAGGCAGTTTTCTAACAAAAATAATTCTTCTCCATATAATATGTATATTGAATTTAATTTTCCACTTTTTAATTCTTTTTCTAAATTATCTATTGTCATTTTCTACCCTTCTTTCTTTTACGTGATTATTCTTAAAATTTCTGCTACACTCCAAGCTTGTGCTATTGTTCCTTTAGGTTCGTGTGGTCTTTTAGAATCATATATTTCAGCAATACTTCCTATGCAACCTCTTTGTTCTATTTCTTTTTTAAATGTCTTTTTTGTTTTTTCTTTAAATTCTTTTAATTTGATTTCTAATTTTATTTTATATGTTTTTCTTTTTTCTGCTTCTATCATATTTCTTAATGAATCATAGTATAATCCTAATAACCATGTCCATGTTATTCCTTGATGATAACTCATATCTCTTTTAAACCCGTCTCCTTCATATACTTCAATATAATTTTGTTCTCCTTTTGCTAATGTTTTTAATCCATATGAATTTAATAATTTTTTCTCTACTGTTTCTATAATATTATATGCTATTTCAGAGTTAGGTTCTATAATTGGATATGTTAAGCTTAAACTAAATAACTGATTTGGTCTTATTTTTTTATCTCCTAATACATCAAATAAGCATTTTCTCTTTACATTATAGAATTTCTCTTGAAAAGATTTTCTACATTTTTTTGCTAAAGTTTTATATTTATTTGAATTTTCTTTTTTCCCAATTTTTAATGATAATTCTGTCATTATCATTAAACTATTATACCATAAGCTATTTACTTCAACAGCTTTTCCATTTCTAGGAGTCGATACAATATCTCCACATTTTGCATCCATCCATGTATTTTGTGTTTTTGGTGTTCCTGACGCTATTAAATAATCTTCATCTAAGTAAATATTATTATTATCTAGATTAATTCCTTTTATATAATTTTCTATTATTTTTTCTAGCTTTTCATATATATTTTCTTTTATAAATTCATAATCTTGCGTATAGTTAATATATTTTTGCACTTGTTCAAATAATAATAATGAAGCATCTACGCTATTATACAAAGGTCTATTGTCAAATCCAGAATAGCCATTCGGAACTAAACCAAATTTTATATCTCTTACCATTGTAAGTAAAACTTCTTTTGCTATTTCAAATCTATTTGTTGCTAATAATAGTCCTTCAAAAGATATTAATGAGTCTCTCCCCCAGTCTAAAAACCATGGGTACCCTGCAATTATTGTATGCAATCTAAATGATGGTCTATATACAATAAATTGTTCTGACGCAAGTATTAATTCTTTTAAAATTCCAGTATTTTCTTTTCCTTTAATTCCTGTTTTTATTTCTTTTTCTAATCTTTTTATTTCTTTTTCTGCTAATTTTTTTACATTTATTTCTTCTATATTTTCTTCTAATGAACATATAAAAGAAATTTCTTTTACTTCGTTTGGATTTATTTCAATTTCATATACTCCTGGTACACTATGATTTTCTTTAGGGTAAAATCCTCTTTTTTCTTCTTCTATATAAAACATATTTTTAAATATATCATTATCATGTTTTATATAATTTCCTTCTGAAATATTTATATATATTGGTGTTTGAGGATTATTATCTATTATTAATTTTACTTTTTGACCCTTTATTTCTTGTTTTATATTAAATATATGCTCTGTACTCATTGAGTGAAAATCTCTAAAATTCACAATTGGGGCTAATTTCAATTTTGCTTTTTTTCCGTTATTTTTTATTTTATAATAAATTCCTACTGTATTTTTCCCATATTCCATACAAATTGTTTTTGTTATTTCAACATTTTTTACTTTGTATTTAAATATTGGTAAATATTCCTTTTCAAATTCTTGTTGGAATTGATAACCTTGTGATATATAATTTTCTCCAATGTTTGTATATAAATTATATTTTTCACCTTCTATTTCTATACTTTCATCTACTTTTGATAAAATTAGAAATCTTCTTGCCGGTGGAACTAATGGTGCTATTAGTAATCCATGGTATTTTCTCGTATTAGCTCCAATTATTGTTGAACTTGCAAATCCTCCAATCCCATTTGTTATTAACCATTCTTTTTTTAATCCTTCTTGTAATTCTAAATTTTCTTTAGTAAATTTCATTTTTTCCTCCGTTTATTTTAATTTACTATCTTTTAATGTTTTTAACATCTCATCTCTTATTTGTTGTGGTGTTTTGTCTGTTTTTCTTTTAGTTGTAGATGTTGTTTTTGACTTTGTTTTTTTCTTGGATTTTTTATTCATTTTTTCTTCTTTTAACTTTATCATTTCATCAGCCTCTTTAATTGATGCAATTCTATCACTATATTTACTACTAAATTTACTTGTTTTCTTTGTTTTTTCTTTTGGATGTTTTTGATTTTTCTTTTCTTCTTTTTTCATATGTTTCTTTATTTTATTTATTCTCTTATCTTCTCTTAATTTATTGTTAAGCATTAAAAATTGAGGATCATTTTGTTTATCTTGATATTTTAAGTCATCACATATTAATTCTATTATTGATGAAGCTACTAAATCTGGGTCATGTCTAATACATCCATCTGATATTTTTGACAAGTCTCTTTGTAAATAGGTGATTCCTTTTACTTTATCTATATCTGGAATAACTAAGTCTTGTCCTTCTAAATTATATCTTTTTATAAATTCTGGTACTATTTCTCCAGTATCATAAATACAATAATCTACTATTCCTTTCCCACAATGTTCTATTATTGCCTTCAAGTGATCTGAAACGCTATATTCATCTGTTTGTCCTGGTTCTGTCATTATGTTACTAATATAAACTTTTAATGCAGTGCTTTCTTTTATTGCTTTTGCTACACCATTTACTAAAAGATTTGGGATTACATTTGTATATAAACTTCCTGGTCCTATTACAATACAATCCGCTTCTCTTATTGCTTCTATAACACCTGGTGCTGGTCTACAATTTGTTGGATTTAAATATATTCTATTAATTTTTGTTACTTTTTCATAGGTTATCTGAGGTATTTTTGATTTTTCTGTTACAACATATCCATTTTCTAATTCTGCTACAATGTTCATTTCATCTAATGTAACTGGTATTACTTTTCCTACAATACTTAATACTTCATTACTTTTTATTATTGCATCTGAAAAATCTTTATTTATATTACTCATTGCTTTGAAATAAATATCTGCAAAAGTTATGTTATTTAATTTCCCTATAGAAAATTTATAATTGAATAATTTTTCTATTTCTCCTTCTTGTGCTGATAATGCTATTATACTGTCTTTTATATCATCTATTGGCAAAGTATTCATTTCTTTTCTTGATTCTGTTTTTTCTTCGCCATAGTCTGATACTGTTACTATTGCAGTTAAATTGTCCGTATATTTTTTCAGACCTGAAAGAACTGTATTTAATCCTGTTCCTCCACCTATTACAACAATATTTGGTCCTTGATGATATACTTTTTTATTAAATATTAAAGATTTGACATTAACATTTTTAGCATCATTCATCCTTCTGTCTGTTGATTCTATTAATACTTCTAATGTTCTCTTATTTAGAAATACTAATCCTAAAACTATTGCCACAAACCCTATAACAAACACTGCTATTATTTTTGCAAGTTCTATAAATGACATAGTTTTTAATACTAATGTTTCTGCTATTCCATAGCACATTAGTATAATTCCTATTAAAATTAAAAATATCCACCTTTTCATTTTATTACTTGATTTAAACCATTGCATAAATCCATTCATTTTCTTCATTCCCTTCAAAATTATCTACTAAAATTATTTTTCTCCTACAATTTGTATTTCTAAATTTATTTTTTTTCCAAATTTTTCATTTATTTGTTCTTTTACATAATTTGTTAATTCAATTACGTCTTTTGCTGTTGCTTTGTTTGAATTAATTATAAAGCCTGCGTGTTTTTCAGAGACTTCGGCTCCACCTATCTTGTAACCTTTTAGCCCTGCTTCATCTATTAATTTAGCTGTAATAAAATCTTCTCCTCTTTTAAAAGTACTTCCTGCACTTGGGTATTCTATTGGTTGTTTTTCTTTTCTATATTGTGCATATTCATCCATTTTTTCTTTTATTTCTTGCTTTTTGCCCTTTTGTAATATTATTTTTGCACTTAAAATAATATATTTTTCTTTCTGAAAAATGCTTCCTCTATATACAAATTCACATTCTTCATTTTTAAGTTCATGTATATTTCCATTATAATCCATTACTACAACTTTTTTTAAAATATCTTTTATTTCTTTTCCATGTGCTCCAGCATTCATTGTTATTGCTCCACCTATTGTTCCTGGAATTCCTGATAATTCTTCAAAGCCTGCTATTTCTTCTTTTAGAAGTTTCTGTGCAAGTAATCCTAATGGAACACCTGCGCTCACTTCTATTTCAATTTCATCTTTACCTTTATTTTCTATTTTAATTTCTTTTAGATTTACCTTTGCTATAATTCCTCTTATACCTTTGTCTGTAACAAGTAAATTACTACCATTTCCAATAATTGTTAATGGTATTTTATTTTTATTAATTATATGTAATACTTCTTGTAATTCTTCTATATTGTTTATTTTTACAAAGACGTCTGCAGGTCCACCTATTTTAAATGAAGTATGTTTACACATCGGATCATCATAACATAAATTTTTTTTATTTAATTTTGATTGTTCTAAAATTTGTTTAATATTCAAATTTACACTTCCTATCTAAGAATTTAATATTATTTAGCATATGTATATAAAGCTCTTCCACCTTTTGTAACTTTTTGTGTTTTATTTATTACTTCCCCTGTTTTATAATTTACTATATATATATTATCTTCTTTTTCAATTCCTAGTTTTTTTAAATCTGCTGTTGATAATTCTTTATAATCTTCTTTGTTTCCTCTTAATGTAATATTAGATGATGTTTGAGCATTTATTTCGTTTATTAAATTTTGGACTTCTGTATAATTTACATTTTTTCCTGGTAATTCTTCTTTTGTTAAATCTGCTTTCGTTTTTCTTTCAAGTAAAGCATGTTGTACCATTTCTAATTGTGATATTTGTGAGCTTTCATTTGTTTCGTCAATTCCTCTAATTACTCCCGTTACTGATATTCCTGATAATATTAGTAGTACTATTATTGTAATTACTAGTGCTACTATCGTTATTCCTGTATCTTTTGTTAGATTCATTTTTTGTTTCTCCTTATATTTTATTATAAATGATAGTACTAATATATCATTTTTTAAGTAAAATTACAATGACTATAGTTGAATTAATCAAAATTTTATAGTATAATATAATTGTATGAAAAAGATTGGAGATGATTTTATGTGGCAATTTTGGCTTATTGTTGCAGGAATATTTTTTATAGGTGAAATTTTTACACTTGGATTTTTAATTTTTTGGTTTGGAATTGGAGCATTATTTGCAATGATTACAAGCTTATTTACTACAAATATAATAATTCAAACTACAGTATTTTTAATAAGTTCATCTATTCTCATTTTTGCAACAAAACCTTTAGTTAAAAAATTTGCTGACGTTAAAAAGACTAATACTAATGCTTTCTCTATAATTGGAAAAAAAGCTATAGTCATAAAAGAAATAAATTCTATTAATTCTTTAGGTCAAATAAAATTGAATGGTGAAGTATGGTCTGCTGAAACTGAAAATAATGAAATTATAAAAGAAGGTTCAGAAGTCGAGATTCTTAAAATAAATGGTGTTAAAGCCATTGTAAGATTATCTGTTCCTGAAAAAGTAGAATCAAATATTTAATTTAGTTTTTTATATTACTTAATATTTTAAGTGTTCAAATAAATATATTTTATAAGGAGGATTTAACTATGGTATTTTTATTAATTTTATTAGCTATTATATTAGTTATAGCATTTAAATCAATAAAAGTCGTTAAACAATCTGAGGTTTATATAATTGAAAGATTAGGTAAATTTTATAAAGTTGCTGATGCTGGTCTTACAATTATAATTCCATTTTTTGATCATGTAAGAAGTGTTGTTAGTTTAAAACAACAAACAATGGATGTTCCACCTCAAGGAGTTATTACAAAAGATAATGTTACAATTACTATAGATACTGTTGTTTTCTATCAAATAACAGATCCTGCAAAAGCTGTTTATGAAATTCAAAGTTTGAAGAAAGGTATTGAATACTTAGCTATTACAACAATTCGTGATATCATTGGTAAAATGGACTTAGATGAAACATTTAGTTCAAGAGATGGTATTAATAATCAATTAAGAGTTGTATTAGATGAAGCTACTGATAGATGGGGATGTAAAATTGACAGAGTTGAAATTAAAGATATTACGCCACCAGCTGATATCAGAGATGCAATGGAAAAAGAAATGAACGCAGAAAGAAATAAAAGAGCTCTTATTCTAGAATCTGAAGCTCAAAGACAATCTGCTATAACAATTGCTGAAGGTAAAAAACAAGCAGCTATATTAGAGGCTGAAGCTGATAAAGAATCTAGAATTACAAGAGCTGCCGGTGAAGCACAAGCTATCAAAGAAGTTGCAGAAGCTAAAGCTAAAGAAATTCAAATGGTTTATGAAGCTATCAAGAAATCAGATCCAGACGAAAAATTAGTTCAGTTAAAATCTCTAGAAGCTTTAGAAAGAGTTGCTGATGGAGAAGCTAATAAAGTATTCATTCCATTTGAAGCAACTAGTGCCCTTTCAACTTTAGGTGCTATTAAAGAAGTTATGGAAGATAAAAAGAAATAGCTAAAAAAAGATGGAATTTTATAGTTCCATCTTTTTTTATTTACATTTTCTCTGGCATTTGCATTCCTAATAGTTCTGCCCCTTGTTTTAAAATTTTGCCAACTGTATATGTTAAATAAACACGAGCCTTTTGAAGTTCTTTGTCTTCCACTATTATTTTATTTTCATTATAAAAATTACTATATGCTTTTGCTAGTTCTATTAGGTATCTTGCAAGTATTGACGGTTCATTCTTTTCTGTAACTTGAATTAATGTATCTTCAAAATTATAGACTAATTTTAAAATTTCTAAAGAATATTTGTCTAATAAGTTTTCTATTTTTATATCTTCTAATTTTGATATATTTGCTACTTTTTCTAATACGCTTTTTGTACGTACATATGTATATTGAATATATGGTCCCGTTTCTCCTTGAAAGTTTAATATTGTGTCCCAATCAAATACTTCATCTTTGATTCTTGATGATGATAAATCATTAAATATAACTGCTCCTATTCCAACTTTTTTAGCTACTTCTTCTTTGTTTTCTAAATTTGGATTTTTTTGTTCTATTATTTTTTGTGCTCTTGAAATTGCCTCTTTTAGTAGTTCATCTAATCTGATAACATTTCCTTCTCTTGTTGACATTTTTCCTGTTGGTAATAATACCATTCCAAATGATACATGTTCTAATCCATTTGTATATTTTTCTTCTAGTCCTAAAAGTTTTGCTACTTCAAATACTTGTTTAAAGTGAAGTACTTGTTCATATGATGTTACATATAATACTTTATCAAAATTATATGTTCTTGCTCTATACATTATTGCTGCTAAGTCTCTTGTTGCATATGTTGTAGAACCATTTGATTTTTCTATTATACATGGTGTATTTATTCCTTTTTCTTCTAATTCTATTATTTTTGCCCCTTGTGATTCTACTAGTTTACCTGTTTTTTGTAAAATATCTATTATTTCTGGCATTTTGTCTGAGTAAAATGATTCACCATTCCATGAATCAAATTTGCTTCCAAGTAAATCATATACTTTTTGAAATTCTTTTAAGCTTAATTCTCTAAACTTTTTCCAAATTTCTATACATTCTTGGTCTCCCTCTTCTAGTTTTTTAAAGTTATTTCTACAATTTTCTAATATTTTTTCATCTTGTTTACAAGCTTCATTTATTCTAATATATATTTTTGTTAATTCATTTATTGCGTCTTTTTCTATATCATATTCTTTTCCCCATAATTTATAGCCTTCTATCAATTTTCCAAATTGTGTTCCGTAATCTCCTAAGTGGTTTACTCCTGTTACATTATATCCTAAGTATTTATATATGTTATATAAAGCTCCACCTATTACTGTTGAACGTAAATGTCCAATATGGAACTGTTTTGCTATGTTTGGTGCAGAATAGTCTATTACTATATTTTTAGTATTTCCTAACTCTGATTTTCCATATTGCTCTGATTTTGATATTTCATTTAATACTTCTGTAGCTAATTCACCTTTATTTATGAAAAAATTTAAGTAACCTCCTGTTACTTCTACTTTTTCTATTTCATTAGTTAATTCAATTTTTTCTTTTATTTCGTTTGCTATAGCAGGTGGTGCTTTTCTTAATTCTTTTGCTAGTTTAAAACATGGAAAAGAATAGTCACCATTTTTTGTATCTTTTGGTGTTTCTATATAACTTTTTAAATCTTGTTCATTTATATTTATTATTTTTGATATTTGTTTTGCTATTATTTGTTTAAAATTTTTCAATTTATTTCCTCCAAGTCCTTTAAAATACATATCTTATTATAGTCTATATATCAAAAAAAGTCAAACTATTTAGCTTGACTTTTTTCTATATAATTCCAACTATCTTTACACATATCATCTATATTTTTTTCTGCTACCCATCCTAGCTCTTTTTTAGCTTTAGTTGGGTCAGCATAACATGTAGCAATGTCTCCTGGTCTACGTGGTGCTATTTTATATGGTACTGCTTTTCCTGTTGCTTTTTCAAATCCTTTTACCATATCTAATACACTTACTCCGTGTCCTGTTCCTAAATTGTAAATATATAGTCCTTCTTGTTCTTTTTCTAATTTTTCTAGTGCTTTTATATGACCTTTTGCTAAGTCTACAACATGAATATAATCTCTTACACCTGTTCCATCTGGTGTGTTATAATCATTTCCAAATACTGATAATTCTTTTAATGTTCCTGCTGCAACTCTTGCTACATATGGCATTAAGTTATTTGGTATTCCTTTTGGTTCTTCTCCAATTAATCCACTTTCGTGTGCTCCAACTGGATTAAAATATCTTAATATGCAAATGTCCCAAGTATTATCTGATTTATATGTATCTTTTAATATTTGCTCTATAAATAATTTTGTTGTTCCATATGGATTTGTTGTTCCTCCTGTTGGTGTATCTTCTGTTATTGGCATTTTTTCTGGATCACCATATACTGTTGCTGACGAGCTAAATATAAATTTTTTGCATCCGAATTTTTTCATTGTTTCTAATAGTACCAATGCTCCTGAAATGTTATTTTTGTAATATTCTATTGGTTTTTGCACTGATTCACCTACTGCTTTATATCCTGCAAAGTTTATTACAGCTTCTATTTCATTTTCCTCAAATACTTTTTCTAGTTTTTCTCTATCTAAATAATTTATTTCGTAAAATTTAAAATCTTTTCCTGTTATTTTTTTTATTGATTCTAAAGCTTTTGGTGTACTATTTGAGAAATTATCTATTATAACTATTTCTCTTCCTTTATTTAATAATTCCACAGCAGTATGACTTCCTATGAATCCTGCTCCTCCTGGTAATAATATTGCCATTTTTAATTCCTCCTATGTTGTCAAAAGGGACGCCCTTTTTTGACAACTTTTTATTCTTTTAATTATTGTAACATGTCAAAAAAGGGCGTCCCTTTTGACACTTTTGACAATTCCATTCCATTCTTGGTATCTTTAACTGTATATCCCTTTTCAGCAATTAGGTCTCTTAATTTATCTGATTTTGCCCAGTTTTTATTTTCTCTAGCAATTTTTCTTTGTTCTACTAAATCCAAAATTTCTTGTGGTATATCTTCTTTTTGTGAAGATATTTCATCTATTTTTATACCTAAAACAGTATCAAATTTTGCAAGCAAATTCGCTACTTCTGGATTTTTCTTTTCAAATCTTGCTACTTCCCATACAAAACTCATCGCAAGTGGCATATTTAAATCATCATTTATTGCTTTATGGAAATTTTCTTCAATTTGAACTAGTTTTTGTTTATCTTCTTCTGGTAACTCATCTGTTCCATTTAAATTTTTTTGATAACTATTACGTAATCTTTCTAATGATTTTGATGCTGCATCTATTCCTTCCCAGGTAAAGTTTAATTTATTTCTATAATGGCATGAATAACTGAAGATTTTATACACTAGTGGATCATATCCTTTTTCTTTTATGTCTTTTAATAAATAAACATTTCCTAAAGATTTTGACATTTTTCCGCCATTTATTAATAAATATTCTCCGTGTAACCAGTAATTTGCTGGTATTTTTTCACACTTTCCTTTACTTTGCGCAATTTCATTTTCATGGTGTGTTGGTATTAAATCAATTCCTCCTGTATGTATATCAAATTGATCTCCCAGGTATTTTTGCCCCATGGCAGAGCATTCTATATGCCATCCTGGATAACTTGGTCCCCAAGGACTATTCCATTTCATTAAATGATTTTCTGGTGCTTTTATCCATAATGCAAAATCATATGGATTTCTTTTTTCTGGATCAACATTTACTCTTGCACCGGCTTTTTGATTTTCTAGTTCTATATTTGTTAGTATTGGATATTTGTCAAGCTTTGAAACATCAAAGTATATTGCTGTTGATGTTTCATAAGCATATCCATTTTTTATTAATTCTTCTACATATTCTAGCATTTCTTTTATATGATCTGTTGCTTTACATACTATTTCTGGCGTTTCTATATTTAATGATTTTAAATCATCAAAGAATAGTTTTGTATAATGTTCTGCAATTTGTATAGGTGACTTATGTTCTTCTCTTGCTGATTTTAACATTTTGTCTTCTCCTTCATCACCATCTGATACTAAATGCCCAACATCTGTAATGTTCATAGCATGTTTTATTTTATACCCATTATAACGTAATACTCTTCTTAAAATGTCTTGAAATATATTTGTTCTCATATTACCTATTGTGGCATCTTTATAAACAGTTGGTCCACATGAATATATTCTTATTTCTTCTGGATTTATTGGTTTGAATAAATCTTTTCTTTTTGTTAAGGTATTATAAAAGTATAAATCCATTTTTCCTCCTTTAAGGTTATTTTTATTTTTTCTTATTAGGATTTGTTGTATTTGTTACTGTGTTTGTTATTTTATTTGTTTCATTTGTCGTATTATTTTTTACTTCATTTTTTTCACTTGTTGTATTATTTTTCTCTGTATTTATTACTGTATTTGTTATTGTATTTGTTATTGTATTTGTTTTTGGTTTTTCTTCTGGTTTTTTGTGAATTGTACATGTTTCTTCAATCTTCTCATTTCCAGTTTTTGAAGATGGTCCTATAGCACTCCATAATCCTAATTTTTCTTTTGGAATTGTTCCTCCATAACTTTGTGTTTGTACTTTATCAGCTGGACAATATTCATTTGCTAATTTTCCTGATTCTGTACATATTTTTTGAGTTCCATGTCCTTCACATTTTATTGGTAAATTATCTTGTGTGAACATTTCTGTATATGTATCTGTACAAGAATTTACTGCTAAACAACCTGTTACTTTACAAACTTTTGCATCTACTATTCCATTTGGTTTTGTAAATGTTTTCTTTTCTAATGTTGAATGAATATCTTTCATTATATTAGACCAAATTAAACCTGCTGGGTTAGTTCCACTCCATTTTACTTCTTCTTGTTTATCATATCCATACCAACATGCTGCTGCATAGTATGGTGTTATTCCACATAGCCATCTATCATAACTGTGGTCTGTTGTTCCTGTTTTAGCAGCTACATCAATTCCATTTATTCTACAATATGTTGCTGTACCATAATTTACTGGCTCTTTTAATATTGATTTCACTATATATGCATTTTGTTCTGATATTACTCTTGTTTTTTCTTGTGTTGGTGTTAACACAATTGATCCTGTTGAATCTGTAACTTTTGTATAGAATGTTGGTGCAATATATACTCCATCATTTGCTATTGCTGCATATGCTGCTGCCATTTCTAATGGACTTATACCATCTGAAATTCCTCCAATTGCAAGTGGTAAATGCTCATCATTTTTATCTTTATCTTCTCCCGTTTTATATAATGTTGAAATTCCAAATTTTCTTAAATAATCTATTGACTTTCCTGGTGTTAATTCTCTCATTATTTTAACTTCTGGTACGTTTTGTGAATATGCTATTATTTGTCTTATATTTATTAGTCCTCTATATTTTCTACCATCATTTTTTGGATGATAATTTCCACCAAATTCTGTTAATACATCATCATAAACAGTTGATGCTGTTATTACTTTCTCTTGCAATGCTGGTGCAATATCTGCTATTGGTTTTATTGCAGAACCTGGTTGTCTTACTGATTGTGTTGCTCTATTTAATGTTGAACCTTCTCTTTGTCCTAATCCTCCTGAACATCCAACTACATTTCCTGTAGTATGGTCAATTATTACAAATGCTGCTTGTGTGTGTTCATTTTTTAATTTTCCTGTTTTTTCGTCTATATCTTTTCCGCTTACTATATATTTATTTTTTTTAGTTTCTTCTTCTACTCTAGCTTGTATTGTTGTATCTTGTGTTGAATATATTTTTAATCCACTACTATACACATATTTTTCAGCAAAGTCTCTTGATAGTCCTTTTTCTTCCATTACTTGTTTTATAACTTGATCAACTGCTGCTTGTGTATGGTATGAATATGAATAGTTGCTAGATGTATTTCCTTTTGTAAATGTAAGTCCTGCTTCTACTTTTGCAACTGCTGCATTATATTCATCTTCGTTTGTTATGTATCCTTGTGTTTTCATTTCTTTCAACACAGTTAATGTTCTTGTTTTTATTAATTCTGAGTGTTCTTCTTCTGTATCATATGGGTTATATTTATTTGGTGAATTATTAATTCCTGCTAAAAACGCACATTCTGCTAAATCTAAGTCTTTTGCATTTTTATTAAAGTAATATATAGAACCTAATTCTACACCATGAATATTATCTCCACCTACAAATATTACATTCAAATACAATTCTAAAATTTGATCTTTAGATATCATTCTTTCAACTTGTACAGCTTTTGACCATTCTTTCATTTTTCTTACTATACCAGCTAAACCTGACCTTGCTTTTTGATTTGTTATGTTTTTAACTAATTGTTGTGTTATTGAGCTTCCTCCACCTCTGTCTGTTCCTGTTATAGCACCTAATATTGCTCCGGCTGTTCTTCTAACGTCAACTCCATTATGACTATAAAATCTTTTATCTTCTATTGCAATATATGCTTTAGGTAAATAATCTGACATTTCACTTAAACTTATTATTTTTCTTTTTTCATCTGTACTTAAATTGGCTATTTCATTTCCATCTTTGTCTAATACTATACTATTTGAAATTCCTATTGTTAATTCATCTTTTGTTATGTCAAAATCATCTCCAAATAGTCCAAACATCATTGCAGCTATAATTCCTGCTCCTATTACACATAAAAGTAAAAATATAACTAATAATATTTTTAATGCTAGTATCAATTTTGGATGTGCTTTTTTACCTTTTTTTGTTTTTTTGCTGTCTATAGTTTTCTTTGTTTTATTATCTAGTTTTTTTGTTTTTAAATTTTTATTTTGGCTTGTTTTTTTTGTGCTTTTTTTACTATTATTATTTGGCATTTTTTGTACCTCCTTGCCAAGCATTTTAATACACTTATTATATTATACTTTTTATAAAAATAAAAGTCTTTTTTTGTATTTTTAGTAATATTATTAAAAAATTATAGTTCACTATTACTTAAATAAACCTTTTTAATCACCAATCCATCTCTTTTCAAATTTTTTCTAATTTCATTAAAATTCTGTTTTTTATAAATGTCTGCTTCATATAAATCTCTCAAATAAAATCTTTTTTCTAACAAATATTTTTTTTCATTTACATCATTTCTAAAATCTATTTCATAATTATTTATAATTAATCCATTAAATCTTTTTTTATTTATTTTAATTTTTCCTGCCATGTTAATTATTATAGCATCATCATTTATATTATATTTATTTATTAATTCTTTTGGAAAATCAATATTCAATATTATTTTTGATTTCATTAAACTTTTCTTTTTATTATTACCAATTGTTATAACAATTCCTTTTTGCATTAGTTCTTCTTCTAAACGTTTAAACTTTTCTATATGATTTGTTACTATATTTAGATTTTTATAGTTTTCTGATAAAATTCTTATATTTTCTAATTCAATATCTGTTAAATCATTAATCAACACAGATATTATTATTTCTTCTTTTTTTATATTTTTCTTATTAATTATGTATTTTATAATATCTGTAGCTAATATTTCATAAAGCCATTTTCCATTTTGTATGTCTAATCCATATGAATTAAGATAATTTATATATAAATTTTGTTCTTGTAGCTCTTTACTGAGTACTATTTTTTTGCTGTTGGAATATTTTGATATTATTTTTTTTGTTTTTTGTGCTAATTTTTCAATTTGTTTATTTTTAGTTTTTTCTGTTATTGGCAGAAATATAATATTTTCTTTCATTTTTATTATATTAAAAGTTTTTTCTAAAAAATTAGGCTTGTCATTTTTTTGAATATAAAACATAAAAACACCTCATATCTTTTTTATTTAAGTATATGACGTGTTTTTTTATTTTATTAATCAATTATAATATCTCTTTTTAGCAATTGGTTTTCTACAATTCCTATTCCTATAAATTTTTGATCTTTATTATAGATTTTATATATTCCATTTTCATAATTTTGTGTTATTTTTACTCCGTTTAAAAATAGTTCCAATTTTCTGTCATCTAGCTTTATTTTTTCTTTATTTTGGAACATTTTTTCTATAGATATTATTTTATTTTCTAGATATTGTTTATTTTCTTTATTTTTTTCTAATTCAGTAATTGAAATACTTTCTTCGATTTTGAAATTTCCTACTTTAATTCTTTTTAATTCTTTCATATAACCAACTGTTTCTAATTTTTCGGCAATGTCTTCACATAGACTTCTTATATATGTTCCTTTTCCACAAAATACTTCAAATTGGATTTCTTTTTGTTCTAAGTCAATATTTATTAACTTTATTTCGTAAATTTCTATATTTCTGGGTTTTACTTCCACATTTTGCCCTTTTCTTGCATATTCATATAATTTTTTTCCATTTATTTTTATTGCTGAATATATTGGTGGCTTTTGTAATTGTTTTCCTATAAAACTTTTAAAAGTTTTCTCAATATTATTTTGTGTTAAATTCTTTTCTAGTATTTCTTTTTCTTCTATTATTTTTCCTTCAGAATCAGCTGTTTCTGTTTTCTTTCCCAGTTTTAAATTCACTATATACTTTTTATCATGGTTTATTAAATATTTAGAACATAATGTTCCTTTTCCAATTAATATTGGTAAAACGCCTTCAGCCAAAGGGTCTAAAGTCCCAGTATGTCCTACTTTTTCATTAAATATCTTTTTGACTTTATATACAATATCATGTGAAGTACAGCCTTTTTCTTTGTTAATTATTAAAATCCCATTCATTATTTCAAAACTTTCCTTATTTCTTTTAACAACTTTTCTTTTACTTCTTCAATATTTCCTTGTGCTAATGCTCCTGCTGCTCTTTGGTGTCCACCACCGCCAAACATTAAACATACATCAGAAACATTTACGTAATTATTTGATCTCATAGATACTTTGTAAGTATTTTCTAATTCTTCTTTTTCTCTAATAAATATAGAAACTTCTACTCCTTCTATATCTCTTCCTAATTCGACTAATCCTTCATGATCTCCTATTTCTGCATTAACATCTTTTAAATCTTGATTAGTGATATATGTAAATGTTACTTTTCCATTTTCTAACATTTCCATTCTGTTTAATGTTCTTTTCATTAATTCAAAATTAGCTTTTGTTTTAGTTTGTAAAACTCTTTTATAAATATCAGAAACATTTACTCCTTTTCCTAATAACTCAGCTGTAAATTCAAAAGTTTCTGCTGTTACACCCGGATATTTAAAACCTCCTGTGTCAGTTATTATTCCAGTTAATATGCATGTTCCTAATTCTTTATTTATATCAATTCCAAAATATTCAAACATACCAATTAAAATTTGGCAACAAGCTGGAGCTACTGGATTTACAAAATTTATATCTCCAAACATTTTATTACTTCCATGATGATCGATTACTATTGTTTGTTTTGCTTCTTGAAAATATTCTATACCAACTAATCTTTTTAAATCAGCACAATCAAGAGCTATGGCTAAGTCATATTGTTCAACATTTGAATCTGCTTTTACTTCATCTCTTCCTGGTAAAAAGTTAAAAACTCTTGGATACTCTCTTATTAGAACATCTGCTTTTTTTCCTAATGCTTTTAATGCTAAATTCATTGCTAAACAACTACCTATAGCATCTCCATCAGGTGTTTCATGTGCTAATATTACTATTTTGTCAGCTTTTTTAATTTCTTCTAATATATTATCTAATGTCATTTTTATTCCTTTCCTTCTGGCAATATTTCTTTTAATATAGAATCTATTTTAGCTCCATATTCTATTGAATCATCTATTTCAAATATTAATTCTGGAGTATTTCTTAAATTTATTCTTTTTGCAAGTTCACTTCTTATAAATCCAGATGATTTTTTTAATCCTTCCATTGTTTCTTTTTTATTTTTTGAATTTAATATACTTACATATACTTTTGCATATTTTAAATCTGTTGTTACTTTTACTTTTGTAACACTTATCATTCCTGTTACACTTGGATTTTTTAAGTCATATGATATGATTTGGCTTAGTTCTTTTCTGTATTCTTCATCTATACGTCCCATTCTATTGTTGTTTCTATTAGGCATTTTTTACCTCCTTTTTGCTTATAGAGAACTTTTCTCTACCTTTTTATTTCTTCCATAACGTATGCTTCTATTATGTCTCCCTCTTTAATATCATTATAATTTTCAATTTGAATACCACATTCAAATCCTTTTGAAACTTCTTTTGCATCATCTTTAAATCTCTTTAATGTTGCTAGTTTTCCTTCATGTATTACTATATTTTCTCTTATAACTCTAACTCCTGCATTTCTTTCTACTTTTCCTGTTAATACATATGCACCTGCAATTGTTCCGACATTTGAAATTCTAAATGTTTGTCTTACTTCTGCTGTTCCTATAATTTTTTCTTCATATTTTGGTGCAAGCATTCCATTCATAGCAGCTTCTACTTCTTCTATTGCTTGATATATTATAGAATATTGTTTTATTTGTACTTCTTCTTTTTCTGCCATTTCTTTTGCTGCTAGTATTGGTCTTACATTAAATGCTATTATTATTGCATTTGATACTTTTGCAAGTGTTACATCTGATTCATTTACTGCTCCTGGTGCTGCATGGATAACTTTTACTTTTACTTCTTCATTTTGTAATTTTTCCATTGATTGTTTTACAGCTTCAACAGATCCTTGAACATCTGCTTTTACAATTAAGTTTAGATGTTTTAAGTTTCCTTCTTCCATTTGACTAAATAAATTATCTAATGTGATTTTTGTTCCATTATTTATTGATTTTTCTCTTGCTTCACGTTTTCTCTTTTCTATTAAATGTTTTGCTGTTTTTTCGTCTTTTACTTCATAGAAAATATCTCCAGCTTCTGGAACTTCTGTTAATCCCATTATTTCTACTGGTGTTGATGGTCCTGCTGATTTTACTCTTTTTCCATTTTCATTTGACATTGCTCTTATTCTACCAATTGATGAACCTACTATTATTGTATCTCCAACATCTAATGTTCCTCTTTGTACAAGCATTGTTGCAATAGTTCCTTTTGATTTATCTAATCTTGCTTCTATAACAACACCTTTTGATTGTTTACGTGGGTTTGCTTTTAATTCTAATACATCTGCTTCTAATAATACCATTTCTAGTAGTTGGTCAATATTTGTATTATTTTTTGCTGAAATTGGAACACATATTGTGTCTCCACCCCATTCTTCTGGAACTAATTCATATTTCATTAATTCTTGTTTTACTTTATCAATATTTGCATCTGGCAAATCTATTTTATTTATAGCTACAATTATTGGTATTCCAGCTGATTTAGCATGATTTATAGCTTCTATTGTTTGTGGCATTATTCCATCATTTGCTGCAACTACTAATATTGCTATATCTGTAATTTGAGCTCCTCTTGCTCTCATTGCTGTAAATGCTTCGTGTCCTGGCGTATCTAAAAATGTTATTTCTCTGTCATTTACTCTTACTTTATAAGCACCTATTGCTTGAGTAATTCCACCTGCTTCTCCTCCAATTACATTTGTTTTTCTAATAGTATCAAGTAATGAAGTTTTACCATGGTCTACGTGTCCCATTACAACAACTACTGGTGGTCTTACTTCTAAATCTTCTTCTTTATCTTCTGAGTCATCAAATAAAATATCTTCATCTGTTACTGTTTCTTTCTTTTTAGCAGTTATTCCAAATTCTCCTGCTACTAAGAATGCTGTATCAAAATCTAAGTCTTGGTTTATTGTTGCCATTATTCCATAACCTAATAATTTTTTGATAACTTCAGCTGTTGTTTTTTTCATTTCAGCGGCTAAATCTTTTACTGTTATTGTATCTGGAATTTCAATTTCTGTTAATTCAAATATTTTTTGTTTATTTCTTTCTTCATTTTTTACAGGTTTCTTTTTCCCTTTTCTTCCTCTTTGTGTTGTTAAATCATAGTAATCTAGCATTCCACCGTCTTGTTCTTCAAACATATTTGATAATTTACTTGTTTGCTTTAATGATTTTAATTTTCCTTCATCAAAACTTGAATTTTGATTTTTTCTATTTTTTGATTTTTTATTTGTTTTATTTTCATCAAATTTATTATTATTTTTTTGTTTATCTATGTTTTTATTGTACTCTCTTATGCTTTCTTTTTCAGGTGTCTCAACAGACATAATATTCTTAATATTTTTTTCAATTCCTTTTTCATCTAATGGTCTTCTATTATTGAATCTATTACCATTGTTTCCATTATTGTTGCTATTATTATCGTAATTATTTCTATTATTATTTTTTCTAAAATTATTATTTCCATTGTTGTTAGAACTATTATAATTTTTGTAATTATTATTTCTGCCATTATTATAATTGTTTTGTCTATTTCCATTATTATTGTTATTACGATTACTATAATTATTATTTCTGTTGTTATTTCTATCTTTATTTTCAATTTTTTGTTCTTGATGTTTTTCCTTTTTTTGCTCAACTACTACATTTTTTTGTTCTGTTTCTTTTTGCATTTTTGTATTAATTTCCACTTGTTCTACCTTTTCTTCTTTTTCTTTTTTTGGTTCTTCTTTTTTTATTCCAAATAATTCACTTACTGTTTTTGGTTTATTTGGCTTATTTCTATAAACAATATTGTAATTATTATTTTGTTTTCTTTCTACAAATCCAACACCATTATTAGTTTTTTGTTCTTTTGTTAATTCTTGTTTTTTTGTTTGTTCTTCTGCTATAATAACTTCTCTTCTTATGATAACAGGTGATTTTTCTTCTTTTTTTGCTAATTTTTGAGAGTTTTTTGATTTATCTTTTGAATTATTTGTTAATTTAGCTTCAATCCTTTTTGCTTCTTCCTCTTCTACTCCGCTCATATGACTTTTTACATCAATATTTAATTTTTGCGCCATATCTAATACTTCTTTACTGGTTAAGTTTAGTTTTTTTGCTATTTCATATATTTTAATCTTACCCAATAATATCACCCCCATTATATTTTTTTTGAATTGATTTTGCAAAATTTTGGTCTTTTATTCCTAATATTGCTTTATTGTTTTTTCCTATTGTTTTACTTAATTCTTCAATAGTACTATCAATTATTAATGCAATATTATATTTTTCACTAATTTCTTTAAATTTAGTTTTTGTTCTGTCTGAAGCATCTTGTGCAATTATTAATAAATGTGTTTTTCCTTTTTTACAGTCTTCCTGAACACTATCTGCTCCAAAACTTACTTTTCCTGCTTTCATAGCTAATCCTATTAAACCTAATATATTATTATTTATCAATAATTACACCTCTTAAACTATCATAAATTTCTTGTGATATATTTATTTCAAATACTTTTTCCAGTCTTTTACTTTTTATTAATTTTTCTAAACATTTTTCGTCATCACAGATATATGCTCCTCGTCCCTCTTTTTTTCCAGTTCTATCTATAGATATTTCTCCATTTTGGTTTTTCACAATTCTGATTAATAAATTTTTATCTTTTTTTTCATTACATCCCATACATGTTCTTTGTGGCTTATTTTTCATTCACATACACCTTTCTTTCTAAATTTATGTTTAGAATTGAATATTTATCACGAATATTATTCATTTACTTATTCTGATTTATTTTGTTCTAATATTTCTCTATATTGTGTTTCTGATTTTATATCAATTTTCCAATTTGTAAGCTTCGCTGCAAGTCTTGCATTTTGTCCTGATTTTCCAATTGCTAATGATAATTGGTCATCTGGCACTATTACTTCTGCAAATTTTTCATTTTCTTTTATATCTACTGCTAATATTTGTGCTGGCAATAATGCTGCAGCTATAAATATACTTGGATCTTCATCCCATTCTATTACGTCTATTTTTTCTCCATGTAATTCATTTATTACATTTTGAATTCTTACTCCTTTTGAACCTACACATGAACCAACTGGGTCTATGTTAGGATCTTGTGAATATACTGCAACTTTACTTCTATAACCTGGATCACGTGATACTGCTTTTATTTCAATTAATCCTTCATAAATTTCTGGTATTTCAAATTCTAATAATTTTCTAACAAAATCTGGATGACTTCTAGAAACCATTACTTGTGGAGCTCCTTTTAATCCTCTTTCAACATCAACTATATATGCTTTAATTTTGTCATTTACTCTATAAGTTTCAGTTGGTATTTTTTCTTTTGCTAACATTATTCCTTCTAATTTTCCTAAATCCATTATAACTATGTTTTTGTCTGCTTTTTGAATTATACCTGAAACTATCTCACCTTTTCTTTGACTATATTCGTTAAATACTATATCTCTTTCAACTTCTCTTAATTTTTGTACTATAACTTGTTTTGCTGTTTGTGCAGCAATTCTCCCAAAATCTTTTGGTACTATTTCAACTTCAACTGAATCTCCTATTTTTAGATTTTTGTTTATTTTATGAGCTTCTTCTAAACTAATTTCTAATGCATCATCATTAGCTTTTTCCATTACTTCTTTTATAGCATAAATGTGTGTTGCACCTGTATTTTTATCTATGTCTACCTTTACATTTTCTAGTGCATCAAAATTTCTTTTATATGCTGTAACTAATGCTGTTTCTATTGATTCTAATACATATTCTTTTTTTATACCTTTTTCCTTTTCTAGTTCTTCTAACGCTAATATTAATTCTTTATTATCAATAGCTTTCATTTTTTAATTCCTCCTCTTTGATTTTTAATTAATTTTATTTTTAATTTTTATTAATCCCAATTATATACCGTTTTTATTTGTGATATATTTTTTCTTTCTATTTTTAATTCTTTTTCATTTTCTTTAATTTTGATATTTTCTTCATTAAATTCTTCTAGAATTCCTTTATATTCTTTTTTTCCATTTTCATCTTTTTTAAATAGTTTTATATTTACTTCAAATCCAATATTTTTTTCTAAGTGTTTATCTTTTCTTAAATTTTTTTCTATTCCTGGAGAAGAAACTTCTAAGAAATATTGTTCTTTTATGTAATTTGCTTCGTCTAGAATATCTGTAATAGCATCATTTACTTTTTCACAATCATTTAAATCTATTCCTTTTTCAGAATCTATAAAAATTCTTAGAAAATAATTTTTTCCTTCTTTTGCATATTCAACATCATATAGTTCGTATCCAATTTTTTCTATTACAGGTTCTATTAGTTTTTCTACTCTTTCTTCTATACTTGCCACTTTTTACCTCCTTTATTTCCAAAAGTTAAGAGTGGGATTTGTTCCCACTCTTTAATGTCTCGTATGTTTATATTACTATTATACCCAATTTATGGTAAAAATGCAAGCTTTTTCAAATAATTTTTATACTTTTTCTACTACTTTTTCATTTTCTTGTTTATCTTCGTTTAATTCTGTAATTTTTATACTTCTATTATGTTCAATTTTTTCCCAGCTTGTTTCTCTTTTGAATAAACATTTAAAGTTAATTGCAATCCATGACCCCATGAATAATGGATATGTAAAAAATCCTTTAATCATTGGTTTAATTGGTTTCCCATCTAAATACATAACAAATGCAGCTGTTAATGATGGTAATACAAATGTTGGAATTAAATATTTCAAAATATTTATAAATAATTCCGTTTGTGTCATTCCATCTCCAACATAGATTAATACATTTGAAAATAATAAGACAAGTGTTAGTATAAACATTGGTATACTTCCTATTATATATAAGAAGCCATCAAAATTAAGCATTGTTTTTTTCTCTTTTGCTGCTTCTACTAATTTATTTGTATATTCTTTCATACATTGCATATGTCCCACTGTCCATCTACTTCTTTGTGACCAACTTTGTTTAAATCCTGTTGGTTGTTCATCATATACTATTGCATCTGTTGCCCATCCTAATTTTTTACCTTTTATTATTCTTTGTAATGAAAATTCGATATCTTCTGTTAATGTTACTGTTTTCCATCCACCTAATTCTTTAATTATATCGAATTTAACCATAAATCCTGTACCATTTAACATAGGTGATAATCCTAAATTATATCTTGCTAAATGATAGAATCTATGCATTGTCCAATAGAATAGTGCATAACCCGATGTAATCCAGTTATCTGTCGGATTCTTTATATCTCTATATCCTTGAACTACCTCTTCACCTTGGCAAAGGTGTTTATTCATATTTTTTATAAAGTCTTTGTCAACAATATTGTCGGCATCAAATATAAATAACGCGTCATAATCTGCTTTTTCTTTTATTTTTTGTTGTAAAAACCAGTCTAATGCATAACCTTTTGTTTTTTTACTTTCGTCAAATCTTTCATATACTATTGCTCCAGCTTCTCTTGCTATTCTTGCTGTGTTATCTGTACAGTTATCTGCTATTACGTATATGTCATATAATTCTTTGTTATATGTTTGATTTTTTAAACTTTCTACTAAATTTTTTACTACAGCTTCTTCATTATGTGCTGGTATTATTGCCATAAACTTGTGATCTTTTTTTACTTTTAATGGTTTTTCTTTTAGTTTTACTAATGAGCATAAACTTATTCCTATTTGATATAACCAAAATATTGTTATTACCCATACTAATGCTTCTCTTAGTATATACATATATTCCATTTTTTTACCTCTCTTTTATTTCTTTTTTATATTTTTATTATAGTTCCTTTTTTATTATACTATTATTGTTAAAATTATGCAACTTTTTATTTAATTTTTTTTAGTTATTCACTTTTTTATTTATATTTCATATATTAATGTAAATATTGTATTGGAGGTCTTTTTTTATGCAAAATAGATATAAAGTAGCTATTGTAGGCTCTACTGGACTTGTTGGTAGAACTGTTTTAAAAGTATTAGAAGAAAAAGATTTTAAGAATTGTACATATACTTTATTTTCTTCTAAAAAATCTGCAGGTACAAAAGTTAAATTTTTAGGTCAAAATTATATTATTCAGGAATTAACTGAAAAATCTTTTGAAACAAGATTTGATTATGCAATTTTTTGTGCAGGAGGTATTGTGTCTAAGAAATTTGCCCCAATTGCCGTATCTACAGGATGTGTGGTTATTGATAATAGTAGTGTTTTTAGAATGAACCCAAATGTTCCTCTTATTGTCCCTGAAGTAAACCCTGAAAAAATAAAAGAAAACAAAGGTATTATTGCAAATCCAAATTGTTCTACAATTCAATCAGTTATTCCTTTAAAACCTTTGGATGATAAATATAAAATTAGGAGAATTGTTTATTCAACATATCAGGCAGTTTCTGGTGCTGGTAAGGCAGGAATTGAAGATTTAGAAAATGGTATTAAAGGCATTCCACCAAAAAAATTTGATTATAGTATTTATAATAACTGTTTACCTCATATTGATGATTTTTTACAGGATGGATATACTAAAGAAGAATATAAAATGATTAATGAAACTCGAAAAATTTTAAATAGACCAAATCTCCCTATAACAGCAACAGCTGTTAGGGTCCCTGTTTTTAACTGTCATAGTGAAAGTATAAATATTGAATTTGAGTACAATTTTGATGTTTATGATATAAAAATGTTATTACAAAATTCACCTGGAATTACTTTGGTTGATGATATTGAAAAAAAATATTATCCTATAGCAACTAAAGCAGATGGTACAGATGATGTATATGTTGGCAGGGTACGTAGAGATTTTAGTGTTAGAAATGGTATAAATCTATGGGTAGTTTCGGATAATTTAAGAAAAGGCGCAGCTTCTAATGCTGTTCAAATTTTGGAAAAATTGATTTTTTATTATGAAAAATATTAAAAACTACATTATTTTATTTAAATATTATTAATTTTAGCAGATTATTTTAAAATCTTGAATTGTAACTAAAATTATTGGAAATACTAACTTTATATTAAAGAAAAGGATGATTTTAATGCCAAAATTAAAAGAAGATTTAAATATAAAAGAAATGTATGGAAAACAATGCATACTAGAAAAAGAAAATTTCATAATAAAATATAATTTTAGTGATAACGGACTTTCATCTAAAAAAGCTCAAACTTTACTAGTAAAATATGGAGTCAATCAAATTAGTCAATCAAAGCAAAAAAAGTGGTATAATTACTTTTTTGAAAGTCTTTTTAGCCCCTTTAATATTATTTTGTTAGGAATAACATTAGTTTTGTTATACACAGATGTTATTATTCCAGAATCACCAAGCTATGCAAATATAATAGTTATTTTAGTTTTAGTAGCTGCTAGTACTCTTTTAGAATTTTTTGAAGAATTTCGTTCTAATAGAGCTGCTGAAAAACTTAAGGAACTTGTTGGTACTACTACATTAGTAATCAGAGATGGAAAAGAGATAAAAATTCCAATTAAGGATATTACAATTGGTGATGTTGTTTTATTATCTAGTGGTTCTATGATTCCAGCAGATTTAAGAATTATTGAAGCTAAAGATTTATATGTAGGTCAATCTTCTTTAACTGGTGAATCTGACGCAGTTAAAAAGTCAGTTAATTCTGAATTATCTATTGATAATATTAATTCAATAACTGATTTAGATACGATTTGTTTTATGGGAACAAATGTTATTAGTGGATCTGCAAAGGGAATTGTCATAAAAGTTGCAGATGATACTTATTTTGGCAAAATTGCTCATACTTTAACAACTGGAAAACCTCAAACAGCATTTCAAAAAGGTGTTCAGAGTATTAGTAAATTACTTATCAAATTCATGCTAATTATGATTCCTATTGTTTTTATACTAACCGCTTGGAAACATGAAACATTAACAGCTTTTACTTTTGCAGTTGCGATTGCAATTGGTATAACACCTCTTTTACTTCCTGTTATATTATCTTCAAGTTTATCAAAAGGTGCTGTTAAGATGTCTAAAAAGAAAACAATTGTAAAATCTCTAGATTCAATTCAAAGTTTTGGAGCAATGAATATTTTATGTACTGATAAAACTGGAACTTTAACAGAAGATAAAATTGTTCTTGAAAAATATCTTGATATATCTGGTAATGAAGATACTAGAGTTTTAAAACATGCATTTTTAAACTCATATTTTCAAACAGGGCTTAAAGGAAATATTGACGAAGCTGTAATTAATCGTGGTATAGAACATAAAATGGATGTTGTTGCTACTCACTATAAAAAAATTGATGAAATTCCTTTTGATTTTTCTCGTAGACGTTTATCTGTTATTGTAGCTGATGAAAATGGAAAGAACCAAATGATTACAAAAGGTGCTGTTGAAGAAATTTTAAGTATTTGTACTATGGTCGATTATAAAGGTGAAGTTTCTGAAATTACAAAAGAAATAAAAGATAATATTAAGAAGATTAGTAAAAATTTAAATAAAAATGGTTTAAGAGTTGTAGCTGTTTGTCAAAAAAATGATATTGTTAACAATAGTGTTTTCGATATTAACTCTGAGAAAAATATGATTTTAATTGGTTTTATAGGATTTCTTGATCCTCCTAAAGAAAGTGCAAAAATTGCCATTGAAAAATTGAATAATCATGGTATTAGAGTTATAGTTTTAACTGGTGATAATGCAGAGGTTACAAAATGTATTTGTAATAAAGTTAATATAAATTCAAAAAAAATTGTTTTGGGTAATGATATTGATAAACTTTCAGATCAAGCTGTTTTAAGACTTTTAAGAAAAACTAATATCTTTGCCAAACTTTCTCCTATTCAAAAAGCTAGAATTGTAAGGCTTTTAAAAGAAGATGGAAATATTGTAGGTTTTATGGGAGATGGTATAAATGATAGTCCTTCCCTTATAAATTCTGATGTTGGAATTTCAGTTGATACTGCTGTCGATATTGCTAAAGAATCTGCTGACATAATTCTTTTAGAAAAAGATTTGAACGTTTTACTAGACGGTGTAACTGAACGGAAGACGTACTTTTGTAAATCTTATGAAATATATTAAACTCGCAGCAAGTTTTAACTTTGGAGAAGTTACATCTGTAATAATTGCAAGTGTTCTTCTTCCCTTTTTACCAATAACTCCAATACAATTACTAGTCCAAAGCTTATTATATGATATCGGACAATTAACTTTGCCTTTTGATAATGTTGATAAAGAATATCTAAAAGAACCTAAAAAATGGGATATTAATAGTTTAAAAAATTTTATGCTATTTATGGGACCCCTAAGTTCTTGTTTTGATATGATTGTTTTTGCTTCAATTTGGTTTATATTTAATATTAGAGATGCTGCAACATTCCAAACAATTTGGTTTTCTTATGGTGTAGTTTCTAATTTAGTTGGTATGCATATAATTAGAACTGCTAAAATTCCATTTGTTAAAAGTAATGCTCATAAATTTGTATATGCTTCATCTATTATTTTAAGTATTATTGCAATTATTGTTCCTTATACTAGTTTAGGACATATTATAGGTTTAGTTTCTAATCCTCTTTCTTACCTAACAATTATAATTGGTGTCCCTATATTGTATTGTTTTGTCGCTCTATTTGCTAAAAAGATTTATATTAAAAAATATCACGAATGGATTTAAAAAATAATTGCCACTAAATTTTTATAGTGGCAATTATTTCTTTATTATTCTGCTGATTCTTCTGTTTCTGGAGCATTATAAGCATCTAAAATAGCTTTTTGAATTTTCTCTCTTGTTTCAGCATTAATTGGATGAGCTATATCTTTGAATTCTCCGTTTGGAGTTTTTCTGCTAGGCATAGCTATAAATAATCCGTTTTGGCTTTCGATAACTTTAATATCGTGAACTGCGAATTCATTATCGAATGTTACAGAAGCAACAGCTTTCATTCTGTTCTCTGAATTAACTTTTCTTAAACGTACGTCTGTAATTTGCATTGTGTGCACCGCCTTCCTTAAGTTTTAAAAATTTTGTACATATTAATTTATTAATTTAATCTTATGTACTATTTTAAATATTCTCCACAAAAAATTTTTTTCCTTCTTTTTTTTACAAATTTTTTATTATTTTTCTAATTTCTTTAACTTTTACTAAAACATTATTTTTTTCACTTGGCATATTCTTATACTTTTGCTAATATTTATTAATAAATCTTTCGTAAAGTCTTGAATTTTATATAATATAATTATATAATCTATCTGTTAAAAATAAATAATTGGGAGTGACTTTATATATGCCAAATATAGAAAACATTAAAAAATATAAAAATATACATATGATAGGAATCGGAGGAGTTAGCATGAGTGGGATTGCAGCAATTCTTTCAAATTGGGGATTTACTGTTACTGGTTCTGATAGAACTTCTTCTACAAATACAGATAAATTAATTTCAATGGGGATAAAAGTAGTTATAGGTCATGATTTAGAAGATATTGCTTCTTCTGATATTGTTATTTATACTGCTGCAATCAAACAAGATGACCCTGAAATTTTAGAAGCAAAAAAATTAAATATTCCTACAATTGAAAGAGCAGATTTTTTAGGTGAGTTAACTAGATGTTTTAAAGATACTATTTGTATTTCAGGTACACATGGTAAAACAACAACAACTTCTATGGTTTCACTTTGTTTTTTAGAAGCTTTAAAAGATCCAAGTATTCAAGTTGGAGCTGTTTTAAAACAATTAGATGGAAATTATAAAGTTGGAACTAGTGAACATTTTATTATAGAAGCTTGTGAATATGTAGAAAGTTTTCTTAAATTTTCTCCAAAAGCTGAAATAATATTAAATATTGATAATGATCACTTAGATTATTTTAAAACTTTTGAAAATATCAAAAATGCTTTTATTAAATATGTAAAACTTTTACCTGATGATGGTATTTTAGTTGTTAATGGAGATGATAAAAATTGTTTAGATTTATCTCAATATACTAAATGTAATATTATAAAATATGGAATTGAAAATAAAGATGTTAACTTTTATGCTGATAATATAAGTTTTGATGATAATGGATTCCCTAATTTTGATGTTTTTAAAAATGGCAAATTTTTCTGTAAAATAGATTTATCTGTTCCTGGTAAACACAATGTTTTAAATTCATTAGCTTGTATTTGCTTATGTGACTATTACGGTATTGATAAAAAATATATCCAAATAGCTCTTAATAAATTTACTGGAGCTAATAGAAGATTTGAATTTAAAGGAAAGATAAATGGAGCTAGTATTTATGATGATTATGGTCATCATCCAACAGAAGTAAAAGCTGTAGCAAAAGCAATGAAAGAGAAAAAATTCAATAAATCTTGGGTTGTTTTTCAGCCTCATACTTATAGTAGAACAAAAAATCATCTAGAAGATTTTGCAGAAGCTTTAGAAAATTTTGATAATATAATTATTTTAGATATTTATGCAGCTAGAGAAATTAATACATACAATATATCTTCAATAGACTTAGTTGATAAAATTAAAGAATTAGGTAAAAATGCAAAATATATTCCTGATTTTAATGACTGTGTATCTTATTTAAAAGAACATGTAAATGAAAATGATATTATTATGACATTAGGAGCCGGAACTGTTACTCAAATAGGCCCTATGCTTTTGGAAAATAAATAAAATAAAAGTCAATATCTTTAATTTAGATATTGACTTTTCATTTGTTTAATCATAATATCTCCAAAAACTCCATACCCCTCTGTTGGATTATTAACTAACACATGTGTCACCGCTCCAACAAATTTTCCATTTTGTATAATTGGAGAACCACTCATTCCTTGAATAATTCCTCCTGTTTTTTCAAGCAATCGATTATCTGTAATTTTTATTAACATGCTTTTATTATCATAATTATTTTCTTTATAAATTCTTTCAATTTCTATTTCATATTCTTCTATTTTATCATTTTCAATACTACACATAATTTTAGCTTTACCTGTTTTTATTTCATCTCTTAATGCTACTTCCATTTCTTTTGATTTATCTATTTTTAATGATGATAAATTATCAACTTTTCCATATACTCCAAATTTTGTATTTTTTGAAATTGTTCCTATATTTTTTTGATTATCAATAGTTCCTTGTATTCTACCAGGATTTCCACTTTTTCCTTTTACTATATTTAATATTTTTGTTGTAATAAATTCTCCTGATGATATATTTATAAGTTGTTCTGTGTCCATGTCTGTAATCCCATGACCTAATGCACCAAAAGACTTCGTAGACGGCTCATAAAAAGATACTGTCCCTACTCCAGCTTCACTATCTCTTACCCATAGACCTAATTTATATTCATTATAACTAGTTTGAACTGGTAATATAGAACATTCTTTTATATTATCGTCATGTCTAAAACCTATTTTTATTTTTTCACCATTGGATTTGTTGACTCTATTTACTAAATCATCTGTTGATACAATTTCTTTATCATTTATGCTTATTATTGTATCTCCCTCTTGTATTCCTGTATCTTCATATGGTTTATATTTTTTATTATCAATACCTTCAATTTCTGACATTCCAACTACGAGAACTCCACTTGTATATAATTTAATTCCAGCTATACTTCCTACTGGAATTACTGTTGTTTTTGGTAAAACATTTACATCAATGTTTTTAACAAAAACTTTTTCAAATAAACTCAATTTTACATTTGCTTTTCCTGTTTTATTAATTGTATTTATTTGATTATTTGATAATGTTTCTATTACTTTATTTTGCTCGGTTAAATTTACTTTTAAGCCAAGCATGGTTTTTAGTTCAAAACTCTCTCCTTCAAAAACCACTATGCTATCAGGTAATGCTTGTATTGCAACTACATATATATATATTACTATCAATAATGAAATAATTAATATTTTTTTAATAAAATTAAATTTTTTCAAGATTTTCTCCTTTTAAATTTATTTAATTTTATTATTTACTTTTTATATTTTTTTATTCAATTGAACAGTTTTATTATATTTGTAATTTTGGTCTATACATACCATATTTTTCACGTGCTAATGCTGTGTAATAAATTTTAGCTATACCCTTATTTTCAGTTCTTGATAAATATTCATATATATTTCCATTATAATTTTCACTGATTTTATTCTGAGTAACTATTGAATCATATGATAATGTTCCTTGTACTGGAAAATAGTATTTTGTTACACCTGCAGTATTTTCTCCTGATTTTCTTTCTAAATTTATATTATATATTCCAACTGCATTTGTAGAATCTAATTCTTTTTCTGTTACTCTATGAATTGTTGAATCATTCATTGTCTTTATATATATAGAATCTTCTGATACTACATCTGAATTTTTTGTGTTATTTATTACTGAATATCCATTATAAATTTTTCCTCCTATACTTAATCCTTGTAAAAAACTTATAATTGATATATTGTTCATTATTATATCCCAATCTGTTTCTTTTAATTTTGGCATTTGAAAATTAGCACTAGATCCAGAATAATTATTATAATTTGAAATTGCTATTGATAAATTTCTTTCTATTGAATATTTTATTACATCTCTCCTATGCGTATTAAAATTTGACTCTGGTTCTTCTATTCCACTTCCAAAATCAAATATATAACCATTATTTAAGTTTTGATATACATCATCACTAAATTTTGTTCCATCTATATTTACAGCATCACTTACTTTTAAATTATCCAATCCTATACTTTGCATAAATTCTTTTAATTCATTTGCTTCTTTATAATATTGTTTTGCATTTATATTAATATTTTGAACTAAATCTTGATTAAAATTATCTGTTTGCTGTACAATACTTTTTCCATTTAAAACAGAAAATATCTTATTACCTTCTTTGTAATATTTAGTTCCGTTTTTTCTTATATATGGTAGATTTTTTAATTCTCCATCAACAAATATGTTTTCTGTTAAAGCTGTTTCTGCATCTATTGAAATTCCTTTATACATAACATTTTCTCCAGATACAGTAACGTCATCTAATACATATCCATATTTACTAAAAGGTTTTCCATCTTTTGAACCTTGAATTGATATATAATTGTCTAAAGAATATGTTATTACTACATCTAAATTTCCTTTAATATATCTACAACTATAATATACGTATGGTTTTAGTCCATATAGATTTTCTCCTTCTTTATATGTTCCAGAACTTTGTTGTGGGATTTGAGCAGTCATTTCATTTTTAATATTTAAATTTGAACTATTTTGTCCCCATGTGTTTGTATAAGGAGAATATATATAATAACCATCATACATTGTATATACTATCGCTGGTACATAGCTTTGTAGTGTTGTTTTTGTATATCCTGCTGTACTAAAATTTGTTGCTATTGAATTAAAAAAAGTATTTACAGATGCATTAATATCACGCATTTTTGAGTTTGTATAATCTGATGTATCACTATTTAAACTATTTATTTGATATGCTTTTAGTGCATCATATGTTGCATCTTTTAATTTTGAATCATATTTTGACTGCAAATTTATTGTTGTAACTCTACTTTCTGTATATGATGCTAATATCATTGACATTGGTAATATTAATATTATAAACATAATTGCTAAACTTTGTATTTTCATATATTTTTTCCTTTCGTTTGTTTATGCACACTTTTTATTTTAAAATAGCTTGTAATATAAACAATTACAAGCTACTTCTATTTATATTCTATGTCAATTATTTTCCTGTTGCTGTTACCATTCCTCCATGTGATGCAGCAATTGTATATGTATCATTTCCAACTACAGTATAGAAAAAGTTTTTCAATTGTTGTGCTAATGTTTGATTTGTATTTTTTACATTTACAGAGAATATATCTCCTTCTTTTAAATTATAATTTTTTCCATTTTGTAAAACTTCTTCTATTTGTGATGTATATACAGAATAATATACATTTTCTCCTATTTTATCTTTTGTTGTTTGTGTTGTTTTCTTACCTGGATTTTCATCTAAAACTTGTATTTGCATTTCTACATTGTATGTGTTTCCTGTTGATCCAATATTCTCAATAAATTTACTGTATTTATCTGGCGTGATTTTACCTGTTGTTCTTACTTCATCAACAAAGTCTGTTGTTGCTGTTTCTACCGCTAATTGAGAAACATCATCTGTTCTATCAGACATTGTCATTAATGGAAAAACAAACATTAGAACTGCAGCTAATGCTATTGCTATAACAGTTATTAGTGTATCACTCATTAAATTTTCCTCCTTAAATTTTACATCTTTTTATATTATAACATTTTTTTTTACTTTTTTCAACTTTTCTACAATTTTCGTATATTTATTGGTCTACTATTGTCCATGCTCCACTTGAGTCTTTTCCATTTGTTTTGATTGTTGGTTTTAGGTAGACTATTGGGCGAATATCATTTCTATTACAATCATTGACAAAGTCACCAGGTTGGCCATATCCCATATCATCTCCGGGTTATCCAACCAGAAATGAAACCAAATGTACAAAAATCACTAGAATAGTTGCCGGATGCTACACAACGTGAAGCTAACCAATATGAAATATTACTTGAATTCGAAACATCTCTAAATAGTACCTTATATAATTCTTCTGTACTTATTAAACTTGATGATGCAGAATAACTATAAAATGTTGATACATCTGTTCTGCTTGTTGCTGTTTTAGAATATCCTGTTGATGTATTTCTTGTCGGATAATATATGCTTTTTGTATATGAATTTTCTTTTATTGGTATATATCCTGTCATTTTATTTATATCATCTACATTTATACTTCTTGCTCCACTTCCTGTTATTCTTCTTGTTTCTGTTCCTTCAACTAAATCTCCTGTCTCATATGTAAATGTTTTACTTGTATTTGCTCCTACTCCATGTCCATATATTTTACATATTTCATTTAACTCTTGTTCTGCATATAAGTACCCTATTGCACCTTTCATATAGAATTCTGTTCCTACTGGTTTTTCACTTATTAATACTACTTCCCCTGTTGATGTATCTTTACTTAATACTCTCCATTTTATGCTACTACTTGATGTGAATTTTTGGTCTTGATATCCATTTCCATGTGACATACCAGTTCCTTTTGGAGATGTATAACTATAATTATTTGTTGCATTATATGCTACATAATCTCCTATTTCTATTTGTTCAGCTAATAATTTTAGTTCTTCATTATTTCCATCGTTATCTTCTTCTATTTGTGCCATTTCAATATTATTATTTCTTAATACCAATCCACTACTTGATGCAGCTATTGTATATGTATCATTTCCTGTTATTGTATAAAAAAAGTTTTTCAAAGATTGAGCTAAAGTTAAATTTGTATTTTTTACTGTAACACTAACAATGTCTCCCTCTTTTAAGGAATATTCTCCTTTTTCATTTAGTTTGTCCTCTATTTGTGAAGTAAAAACAGAATAATATACATTCTCTCCTATTTTATCTCTTACTGTTTGTGTTGCCTTTTTACCTGGATTTTCATCTAGAATTTTAAATTCCATATCTATATCGTATTTATTTCCAGTTGATGTTAATTCTTCTAAAAATTTATTATATTCATCAGCTGTTATTTTTCCTGTTGTTTTAATCTCACTTACAAAATCTGAAGTTTTTGTTTCTACATCAGTTTTTGATACCGCATCTACTCTCTCTGCCATTGTCATAACCGGTAAAACAAATATCAATACTGCTGTTAACATTATTGCTATTACTGTTATTAATGTATCGCTCATTTTAGACCTCCTTATTTAATTTTGTAAGTTATAATTCTTTTTTCTGTTTTGTTAACATCTGGAATATCTTCATTGTCATCTTGATAATAAACCCCTAAATATTCTGTTATTGTTTTCCCTTTTAATCTTTGTATTAAACTAGTACTTGGTAAAGTAACATTATATTTATTTTCAAATTTATTTTTGTCACCTGATTTAGTAAAGTCATTATATAAAATTCCACATAAAAATTCAGATTTTTGTTCATCATTTGCCAATGCAACATTATTTACGCCTGTATTAGTTTCTAAATCAATTGTATATTTTTTTATTGATTTTCCACCATTTAAATTTAATGTATATATTGGTTCATTTAATCCTTCAAATACTATTTTATAATTTTCCAAATATGCTCTATATATTGAAGGAATTATTGTTTCTAGTCCAACTGTTCTTTCTGTACCTGTTGCTTTATAATAATAATTTCCATCTATATAAACTGTTTCTCTGTCTTTATAATCTAATATTGTGTCAGCTGTTTCTCTTGCTTGTCCAAAAGACACAATAGCAACAGAAAGCGCTAATACAAATAATAATACGGCTCCTGCCATTTTTAATGCATCTGCTGCGTTTTCCATTGCTATTCCTCCTTTTTACTTTTTAGCATTATTTAAAGTAATTGATATTCCATTAATATATCCATCATCTGTATGTCCAGTTATGCTTACAGTATATGTACTAGTTGTTTTTACACTTGATGAACTAATTGATGTTCCTGTTTGTGTTCCATTAAGTCCTGTAACAGATATTACTCTATTAGCATTTATGTTATTTTCATCACCATTACTTGCTATAATTTCTTGGATTAAACTTCTAACTTCAGAGCCTTTTATATTATCTCCTTCGTATTTTGTAAATTTTGTATTAAAAGTAGTTACTTGTGATTGTTTTATACCACTATTTTTTGTAGTATCTTCTGCAGTACTAAATACCATTATACCTAAAGATATTAATAAAATTGATAATAATATAGCTCCTGCAATAATTAATGCTTTTGATGCGTTCTCCATTTTTTTCCTCCTTTGTTTTATTTATTATATTTTAATATTAAAAACTATTTTAAGTTGTTGTTTGCTCAAACAACATATATTTTACTTGATTTGTATAATTGTGATATTTTATTTCAGTACATTTAAATTTTATGTTATTATAGAAATTAATAAAATTTGGAATGCCTCCATTATATATGGTTTCCATTTGATATATGGAATCATTATCTAACATTTTTATTTCTATGTTGATTGAATTTTTATTATTATTTTGATAAATTCCTTTATTATTTTTATTTACTTCATTTTTTTCATTTCTGTCTATTGCTCTATTTATTACTGTTGCTAATTCTGTTCCACTAATTTCTTCATTTAAATATTTTTCAAATGCTAAGTTTGATTTTTTTGATATATTGTAATTTGCTTTATAATTTATGTACATAGCAAATATAGCACATATTATAAGTATTATTATTATAAAAAATATAGTAATTTTTTTCATATTTTGTACCCTTTTCATTATAACATTTGATGTGAATTTTTACAAGTTTTTTATTATTTAAAACTTATCTTTTTTACTCTACCATTTTGATTGTACTCTGTTACTTTACATTCATATTTTGTTAAATTCAATGAATCCGATTTTTGTTGATTTTTCATTTCATTTTTTAATCTATTTAATCCCTCTTTATTAGCTACATTTATATTGTTCCAATATACTTCTATCAAATAATCTAAATTGCTATTTTCATAATATTCATTATTTTCATTTGCATAACCAGCAACAGTTATTATATCATAAATTGTAATGTTTTCTTTTCCTTCATAAACTGTAAATTTGGCATTAAATTGTGCTAGTTGTTTTTGTGAATTTTCCGAATTTATCTCAGCTGATGTTTGCCCAAAAGTTACAAATAAATATACTGCTAAAGATATAATTAGTACACCAATTAAAACTCCTCCTGCCATAATTAATGCTTTTGATGCATTTTCCATAAATTCACCTCTTATTTTTTAAATTTGAATGACATTTCTTTTACTTGTCCATTTTCGTGATATTTTACTTCACCTGGTTCAAATGTTGAAGTCTTAAATTCTGAATATTCTCTATATTTTTCTATATCTGATATTGTTATTTGAATATCTCTACCTGTAATTTCTTTTATTGCTTTTTTATATTCATTTGAATTGTCTTCTACTTGCTTTAATTTATCATAATTGGCAGATAACTTACTCATAATTGCTAAAGAATAGTTATTTTCCAATTCTCTGTATTTCTCAATATCATTATAAAAACTTGTATTAGTATTATTTATTATATAATTCTTTTTAAATAGTACTGTTTTTCCATTTATTCCATATTTATCTGCAAATCCAGACATATCAATATTGACAGTAATTTTCAAATTGTAATCAACAGAATTTCCAGTAGCATCTTTTTTGTTATAATCAATAACTTTATTTACTAAAGATATTACTTCATATCCTTTTATATCTCCATAAGTAAATTTTACATACTCTTTATTAAATTCGGCTTGTTGCTGTGCCTTTTCTGAAATAGATTCACTTTTTTCATAATATGATACTTGATTTATCATAAGCATAAGTGCTCCAACAACAAGTAGTGCTATTAAAATTCCTCCTGCCATGACTAATGCTTTTGATGCATTTTCCATAATTTATAAGTCTCCCTTCTAAATTTAAAAACTTGTTGTTGACAATTGATTAAATGTTGTTGACATTGCATTTAGTCCTATAAATACTAATGGTATAATTAAATATCCAACAAATAAACATACCATAGGAGCAAATCCTATAATTTTTCCAATCAATGCCTTTTTGCTTATCAATCTTTCATTTGATTCTTTTCTTTTTTCTCTGTAATATTCTCTTTCTGAATCTAATTCATCAAATGCATCTTTAATTGGAATTCTTTCAACAGCTGCTTGCATGCTTTCTACTATTCTTATAAGTGGCATATATGATATTGAATTTTTTAATTCTTCTAACGCCTCCCATGCACCAGCTTCATAGTTGTTTACACATTTTGTTATTTGGCTTTTGAAGATATTTGAATATCTTTCTAGCCATTCTAGAATAATTTCTACATTTACCCTTTCAATTCTCATTAACATTAATATAATTGTTTGGAATTGCATTACTTCATCTTCCATTTCCAGTTGTCTCATTTTTACTTGGAACTTTAAAATCCAAACTTGAGACATATAACCTAATATTCCAAATACAAATGCTAATAATAATTCAAACCACTGTAAATATTCACTATTTACAATTTGTATTTTATTGTAAATTCTCTTTGTTGATGTTTCTATTTCTTTATCTGTTGAATCTTGATAATATTTTGAATTTCTTAAGGCTCTTTCAACATCTTTTGTAGTTGTTTTTAGATTTCCTCTAAACATATCCAAAAAAACATTATCTTGTTTAGTTTGTTCTATTGCTTTTTTTTGGTCTTTATCACTTATGCCACCTATCAGATTAAAATCTGTTGTAGGCTGTGTATATTGGTAATCTATAGCCACTCTATGTAGTTGTACAAATACCATTAATGATACGAAAAATGTTACAATTGCTATACAAATTCTATTAACATATACCCATTCCATTTTTAATGGTGATGCAGAATCTGTCAATAAATCTTTAATTTTTTTATAGTCTTTCGTTCCTTCTTTTGGTATAAATAAATCTATTATTTTTCTAGCAAATTTATTTTTATATACTTTTGATTGCCATGGATTTTGTGTATTTTTTGTGCTTGTATTTGTTGAACCATTATCTTTTAATTTTCTTACTAGTATATATGATATGAATGTTATTAATAATAATATTATTTGTACAATTATTCCAGATTTCCCATTATACCAATTTGCTACAAATGAGAAATTTGATATTGCCCAATTTTTTAATGGTTCTAGCAATAATACTGGTGCAATTGAAATTAAGGATAAACTTTTAAATACATAATTCAATTTATCTCTTTTTAAAATCTCTATTTGCATTTCTTGTGTTATATTATCAACATTTTTTAAATATAATGATGCACCATCTACTTTTCTATCTCCATATTCTTTTGTTAGATATGATAGTCCAGCAAATTCTTTTAAGAAGTTGTTTGGTGCTACATCATAATATTTTTCTAGTTCAGTTTCAGGGTCATCTGAAATTAGTATTTCATAAATTCTCTCCCCTTGTCTTGATATATCTTTTTCATCATCTTGTGATACTTGATAAATTGCTTCTTCTACCATGTTATATTCGTGATATGCATGTCTTATTTCTGAGAAGAAATCAATTTGTTGTATTAATAATGAATCATCTTTTTTATCTACTGAACCGTCTATTAATGTATCTACCATAAATAATTCAAACATTAATAATATAAACATCAATAAATAATTTGTTTTTGTGAATATTATTGTTAATATTACAATTGGAAGTAATATTACAAGTGACTTTGTTATTATTTTAGCTGAATCTCTTCTTATTGCATATTCATCTTGAATATTAATAATTTCTAATTTTCTTCTTAATTTTAATATATATCTTTTCAAAAATGGCACTTTTATATAAAACAAATACAATTTTTGAAAAAGAATTTCAATTGAAAAACTATTTGTTTTAGTTCCTTGTTGCAATTTTTGAATTTTCTTGTATTCAGATTTTTGCATTTTTTTAGATAATATATAATAAGCTATTATTATTAAAATAAATGCTACTGCTGATACACCCATCATTATATATACTATTTGATTTGACACTTGCTATCACCTCCCACGTACATGTTGTTATATTTTATCAATTTTAGGTTTTCTTCCTCTTTTTTTTGGTTTTTCCTCTTCTGTATATAATGCAGATACTGATACTGTTTCTTTATTGGTTGATTTTTTCCAATGTCTTTCTACAAATTTATCAAATTCTTCTGCATCAGACTCATCCATATTCTCTCTCATTCCTCTTAAGTTTTCTTCTGTTATTGGATTTGTTATTACATATTCTCCATCAACATATTCTACTATATTTCTATATGTATATAATTGTTTATCTGTAACTTTTGCAAAATAATGTGTTGCATTATCAAAAAATTTGTCAAACTTACCTTCCAATGTTTTTTCATTTCTATGGTCAAATGTATATTCATTTTTATTTTCCAATGGTATACATTCTGTAATTCTTTCTATATATCTCTTTCCTCTGAAGTCTTTTACTTGGTGTACATCGAAATTTAATACTTGTACAACTTGTTCTTCAGCGGTTTTTTCATCTTTAAATACTCCTGTTCTTAACATTGAGTTTCTTAGTGCTGTTACTAAGTTTGGAAATGTTTTGGCATGGTGAGTAAATAGTGTAAATTTAGATGCAACCTGTGCTGCTTGTATCATCCAAGATGCTACAGGGTCTGTTGCAACCTCTCCTATAATATTTACTGAACCATCAGTTTTCTTTTGAACATCTAGACCTTCTTGTCCAGAAATTGTATCTGTTTCACGGAAAGTTAATATATTTCTTGTTGGGTATATTTTTCTTAAGTGTAATTCAAATGCTGTTTCTTGAACCCTTATATTCATTGTTTCATAAATATTTTCTATCATTCCCATTAAAAGTGTTGTTTTACCAGAACCTTGTTCACCAGTTATTGCTGTGATTCTTGCTCCTTTTACTAAAAATTTTAGTAATTCTATGACATCTTCTTTTCCTGGATCTCTTACTAATTGTTCTAGAGTTGCTCTTTTAACATCGAATTTTCTTACAAAGAATGCCCAAGTTTCTGAGAAACTTGGTCTTACAACAACTACACGTGAACCATCTTTCATTTCATTTATTTTGTATCCATTCGTATCTGATAATTGCCCTGGATTGTTGTATTTATAAATATTTTGACACACTCTTTTTAACTCTGCTTCTGTTCCAAAGCTTAAAAAAGCTAATCGTATTGATTTACCTTGGAAAAATATCCAAATACTATCACATGCTCTTGGTACTCTATGTTCTGACACTTGTGATAAATACTCTGCGTCTGATGTTTGTGCAACTTGACTTAAAAAGCTTTCTGGTAACCCAGATACACCTCCAGATACACCATCAATATTCATATCTCTTACTTCATCAATAGTACTATATCCTTTGTAGTGTTGATAAATTCTTTGAACTACTATTGATAATTTATCTGTAAAACTTAATTGTAAATTTTCTTGTTCATAAATATTTTCTATTTCTTGTGATGTTATAACATATGATGGTTTTGTTTCACCTTCTAAATATTTTAATTCTGCTAAATTATATTTTTTTATTAATTCTGTTAATGCTTCATATCCAAATTCTTTTTTATACACATAAATCAAAATATCAAATTTATCTTGTGGTGTTAATAAAGAAGGTATATCAAAAGGTATTGCTTTTGATATATTTGTTTCGTTTATTCCATATTCTTTTGAAAGCAAATCAAATATTAATTCTTTTACATATTTTTTATCATTTACGTCACCATATGTACAACCTTTTAAAGCTTTTTTTAATTCATATTTTTTATTTTTTCTTCTTTTTAGTTCTTCTTCTGAAAGCCCGATGTCATAAAGGTTGACTTTTGTTATTTCATCAAGTCTTTTTTTTACAAAGTACTGTATTTGTTCTAAGTCATATGTTTTGTCTTCTTTTACTATAGTTTCTTCAACTGGTTCTTTTTCTTTTTTCTTTATATAGTAAATTATTATACCTACTGCTGAAATTAGAACAACTATTGTTAGTAGTATATTAACTATTGACATTTGCTTTTCTCCCTTCTACATCATTATTTGTAATTCTTGCAATCTGTACATGATATTTTCTGAAGCTCTTTTTATTTCATTCATAAAAATTGCATTTCTGTCATCTAAATCTGACATTCTTTTTAATTTTAAAAATAAATCTGGTACCCCAGCTTCATTACATGCTTCAAAATAAAGTGTATTATAAGGTACTGTTAATATTTTATTTTTTTCTTCTAAATATCTTGTTATATTTTTAACGTTATATTTAGAAAACTTATCATATCTTCCTATTAATAATAAAGTTCTTGGTGATTTTAGTAGTTTATTTGTTTCTTTGTTTTCTTTTAATTGTTTTAAGCTTCTATAATTTTGACTAGAGTTTACTATAACTAAATCTGATTCCTCTATTATTTGTTCTCTTATATCTTTATTTATATTATTATCTAAATCCACAAAAACTTTATCATAATATCGACTTGCAATTTTTACAATTTCTACATATTCACTACTTATTTCTATTGGTGTTTCCGTATCTTCTGAAATAGCTTTTTTCCCTAATAATACTTCTAATCTATCTTTAAAAACTACTCTTGTATAATTTGTTATCATTTCTGGACTAAGTTTGTTACTTCGCAACATTTTTGCTAGTCCTTCTAATCCTGTTTCTGTATCTAATACTGATATATTTTGTCCAAAAATTCCAAATCTCATTTTTTTTACTTCAGTATCTTCAAAGAAACAAGATTTAATTTTTTCTTCTTTATCTGTTGTTGAAATAATTAGTATTTTTTCATTGTTTTCAATTGCCATATTGGTTGCAATAGCAACCAATGATAATGTTTTCCCAGTTTCTTCTCTTCTATTATTAACAAAAGTTATTACTGACATTATTACTCTCCTTTTTCTAAGGCTTTTTCCACTCTTCTTATGTTAGAATCTGATTTTTCTCCTAATATTTGTTGCGCTATATAAATTAAGCTGTCTTTATATTGCACACTTAATCTTTTTAATTTTATTTTTTGTACTCTTTGATTTTCTGATATTATGCTTAAATCTCCATTTTCAATTGGAAAATATATTCTAATATCATTCCACATTATTTTAGATCCTAAAGATAAAAAATTTAAATAATCATCTTCCTCTTTTAACATATCTTTTGAATATAATATTTTTGTTAAATTCAATGGATTTTTTATTTCATTTAATATTTCTAATCCTTTTTTTAAATAATATACATCAAATGAAGTTACAAAAAAATTCATTTCTGCTTTATCAAGTTCAAAGTTTTCTATTCTTTCTGTTGTATCTGCATCCACTAATATTATATCATATGGTAATTGTTCTGATACACCCAAGTATCTTTGTATACCTGATAAATCATTAAATCCAACTGCAACATCTATATCTTCAAAAGAAGTAATATATGAAATTGTAGGATTTATAGCTGGTACAACATATCTAGCTTTTTGATTAAAAGTTGAATCTATCATAAGAACATTTTTACCCATAGCTGTCAATAACTTTGATAAATTTAATATCATATCTGTTTTATCATATGCTCCTATAAATCCTATTTTTTTCATATATAACTATCTCTCCTTATTTTAATAATCTCCACCTAAAGATTGTAAATATCTTTGTCTTGTTTCTTTTGAATTTGTAACACTTTCTTGAACTTTAGTTTTTAAGTTTTCTTCTCCCTCTGCTCCTGTATTAACTGCTGGATTTAAAACGTCATTTCTTGTACTTGAATTATTTTGATATCTAGAGATTAATGTATTTTTTGCTCTTTCTACAATATTTGGGTTATTTACTATTGATTGTGCAACCTCTTTATTTGGTATATATGTTGGTGTTGCTGCTTCTTGTGTTCCAGCTTCTGTATATATAGTTACTTTTAGTACAGAACCTAATGATTTTGCTGCATCTACTATTGCATTATTCATTGTTATAATTTCATCTTCTGTTAGTTTTAACCATATTGTATCTTCAACATCTACCCCTGAAATTTGTGGTATTTCAACTTGTTTCTTTGAAACTACTATGTAATCTTGTCCACTTGGTAGTGCTAATCTAACATCTATGTATTCACCGGTTTGTAATTGGCTTGGTAATGTTAATACATTATATTCAACTTTTCTTAAATCATCTGTTGTTTTTTCATTTGATTTAGTAATCATTTCTGTTGTTAAAACTGTATTTTTATTCATATCAACTTTTGCAATAACAGGTACTGTATTAAGTTCTACATATTGTTTTTCTCTATTTTTTTCTATATAATAACTTCCTGTTGATTCTTCTTGTTTTAATTCATATTTAGTATTGTCTTTTGCTAAATATAATGTTGCATTATTATTTTTATATTCTGTTATTACTTCATTTCCTTCTTTATCTTCTAATGCGTAATTTTCTAGAACTGTTATATTTCCAAAAGCATTTGTTGGTACTAAATTTTTATTTATAACTTGTTGTTTTAACATATCATTTGTTATTACTTGTCCTGATATTACATCTTGTTCTAACACCCATACTTTAACACTATTTGATTGTTCTTCTTTTTCCTTTTCTTTATAATTTTTTAATTGTATGAAAAGTAATGCTATTATTACTCCTGCTACAACTAATGTTAATAACATTCCTAATAAAAATGAATTTCTTGCTTTTCTTTGCATTGGATTTGTTGCCATTACAAATTCCTCCTTTAATCTTTATATTATTACAAAATATCTTATTTAATTTTACCGCAATTCAACACTAAAATCAACAATATATATCGTTGTAATTAAAAGTTAATATTATTGTAATATTATTGTAATATTACTTTTTTTATATTTTAAAAGTACTTTTCTAAAACTTTTGCAACTCCTTCTTCATTGTTATTTGTTGTTACAAAATCTGCTATCTCAGTAATTACAGGTGTACTTTGCCCCATTGCTATTCCGAATCCTGCATTTTCTATCATTTTTTTGTCATTTATGTTATCTCCTATAGCCATAATTTCTTCTTTTGGTATATTATTTTTTTCAGCTATAAATTCAATAGCATTCCATTTATCTACATCTTTTAACGAAATTTCAGTATAATAATATTCAATAGGAATGTCTTCAGTTCCTTGTTTTATCATCTTTCTTGACATATGTAAAACATCTAAGACTTCTATATTTTCAATAATTCTTAGTTTTCTTATAATAGATTTAAATACAGATTTAGTCTCATCACAAACAGTGATTTTTAAAAACTTTTCGTTTTCAGAATTTTTAATATATTCATATACATTTTCTACAATTGTTATATTTGTTTTTTTGCTTTCTTCTTTTTTTAGATTTTCTTTATAGTAATATAAAACATTATATTTTAATCCTTTTGCAATTATTGTTTTTTCTGTATATATATTATATGCTATGCTATTTTCCTCGCAAATTTTTATAATTTCTAAAACTTTTTGTTTATTTATAAATTTTTCGTATATTATCTCGTCTTTTTTAATATCATAAATTAAGGCACCGTTTCCTGCTATAAAATAATTTTCTGAACCAATTTCTTTTGCTATTGTTTTTATTGAATCTATAGGTCTTCCTGATGCTATCATTATTTCTACACCTTTGTTTATTGTATTTTTTATTACATTTTTTGTATTTTCAGTAACCATGCCATAACTATTTAACATAGTTCCATCTAAATCTACTGCTACTAATTTATACATATTTTCCTCCTTTTGAAACATTTTTGATATGTCAAAAAAAGTTTCATTCGACGAATGTTATATCATATTTTTTTATTAGGTTCAATGTTATTTATTATTTTTTGAAAAAATTACCAGTTTATTTTTTCTATTTCTGCAAATGATAGTATTAGAAAAAGCAAATGTTTTTTTCTAGAAATGTATATTTGCAGGAGGTGAATTTTATTATGGCAAACTCAAGTAACAAAAAATTAGTTCCAGAAGCTATGACAGCTTTAGATAAATTCAAATACGAAGTAGCTAGCGAAGTTGGTGTTAATTTAAAAGATGGATACAACGGAGATATTTCTGCTAGAGATGCTGGTAGAATAGGTGGTCAAATGGTTAAAAAAATGATTCAACAAGTTGAAAATAACATGAAATAGTTTTATTTTCTTATAGTTATCATTTTTTGATAGACTGACAGATTTTTATTTCTTTATGATTGAGGGTAGAAAGTTAAGTTTTGCTTTTATACATAAATAAAGGCAGGATTTGATTTCCTGCCTTTTTTATATTTTTATATTTTCTATTGGAGTTTCTTTTTCTTCTCCTGTTTCCATGTTTTTAATTTTTACTATTCCTGAATTTATTTCATCTTCTCCTATTACGATTATATATGGAATTTCTAATTTATCTGCATATTTTATTTTTGCTTTTAATTTTTTATCATTTAAAAATATTTCTGTATTAACTCCTGTTTTTCTTAATTGTGTTGCTACTTTTATTGGTACAGTCATATCTTCTATCATTGGAACAATTAATACTTCCGCAACTGATTTTTTTTCTGCTTTTATTAATTGTAATTCGTTTAGTTTATAGAATAATCTTGTTAGTCCTATTGAAATTCCTACTCCTGGTAATTGTTTATCTGTATAATATTCAGCTAAATTTTCGTATCTTCCACCTGAACATACGCTTCCAAGTTCTCTATATTTATTTAAAAAAGTTTCATATACTGTTCCTGTATAATAATCTAACCCTCTTGCTATTGTTAAATCTACTTTGAAGTTTGATTCTGGAATCCCAAATAATCTAACATATTTTACAACTTGTGTTAATTCATTTAATCCTATTTTAAATTCTTCGTTTTCTATATTTAATTCATTTAATTTTTTAAGTTTTTTGTCTGTTGTTCCTTCAATTTCTATAAAATTAATTATTTTATTTATTGCTTCGTTTTGAACTTCTATTTTTTCTAATTCTTCTATAACTGCTTCTTTTCCTATTTTTTCTATTTTATCTATTATTCTTAATATTTCAGTAGCATTTTCTTTTTGTTCTAAGCTTTTAAATAGTCCATTTAAAATTTTTCTATTATTTATACAAATTGTAAAATCATCAAACCCTAATTCTTTAAATATATTATATATAACACTTGGAAGTTCAGCATCATTTATAATACTTAATTCTCCGTCTCCTATTATATCTATATCACATTGATAAAATTCACGAAATCTTCCTTTTTGAGTTCTTTCTCCACGATAAACTTTTCCAATTTGATATCTTCTAAATGGAAAACTTAAATTTCCATAGTTTTTTGCCACATATTTTGCTAGTGGTACTGTTAAATCAAATCTCATAGAAATGTCTGTATCACCTTTTTCAAATCTATATATTTGTTTTTCTGTTTCTCCACCAGCTTTTGCAAGCAATACTTCTGATAATTCTAATATTGGTGTATCTAGTGGTAGAAAACCAAATTTTTGATATGTCTTTTCTATTGTTCGTTTTATTTGTTCAAATAATATTTGTTCATTTGGTATTAACTCCATAAACCCAGCTAATGTTCTTGGCTCTGTTTTATTCATAATTTTCCCTCTCTTTTATTATTAATTTTTCTTACCATCTCTTTGGTTTTAATTCTAAATATATTGTTTTCTCATCTTTTAACATAGTTGCTTTCCCGTGTCCTGGGTAAATAAGTGTATCATCTGGTAAAATTAAAATTTTATTAATAATTGAATTCATTATATCTTCCCTACTTGAAGTTGGTAAATCTGTCCTTCCCCATGTTCCGCAAAAGATAGTATCTCCTGAAAATAAACATTTTTCTTTTTCACAATATAATGAAGTGCTTCCTGCTGTATGTCCTGGTGTATGAATTACTTTAAACTGTAAATTTCCTAGGTGCACTAAGTCATCATCATCAATTCTAGAATCCGCTTCTAATTCTATTTCTTGTAATCCAATATATTCAGATAAATTAATATCAACATTATTTAATCCTTTTGCATCTATTCTATTAATTAAAACTTTTCCTTCACATCGTCTTTTTAGTTCTGTTACTCCTGCTATATGGTCACTATGACAATGTGTTAAATATATATATTTTAATTTTCCTTTAAACACATTTTTTATTAAATTTTCTATTTTATCCACATCTCCAGCTGGATCAATACACATTATTTCTTTACTTTCTTCATCAAAAATAATATAGCAATTTGTTGCATCTCCAATCCATGTATGTATCTTTAGTTCTTTCAAAATCATAATCTTATCTTCTTTCTTGAGACAGTTGGGACAGTCCTAATTTGTCTCATCTTTTTGTTGTTTTTTGTCGAATGTTATAAAAGTAATGTTTTTGAAAACTTTCGACAATTTTCTTCATTTTAGATGAGACAAATTTGGACTGTCCCAACTGTCTCATCTTCTTACTTCATAAACACTATCAACTTTTTTAATTGTTCTTATTACTTTATTTAGTTCTTCTATATTCTCTACTTCTATATTAATATCCATTATAGCAATTCTATCTTTTGTTGTTTTTGTACTAACCCCCATAAGTTTTGCTTTTGTTTCTTTGATTGCATTAAGTACGTCTATTAATAAACCGTTTCTATCGTTTGCTAAAACTTCTATATTAACATTGTAATTTTCTTTTGCTTCTTCATACCATTTAACGTCTATCATTCTGTTTTCTTCAGAAATTAAATCTTTTACATTTACACAGTCTTTTCTATGTACTGAAACACCTCTTCCTTTTGTTATGTATCCTACTATTTCATCTCCTGGAAGTGGATTACAGCATTTTGAAAGTTTTACAAGACAATTATCTATTCCTTTTACTACAACTCCTGAACTTGATGGTTTTTGCTTTTTTTCTTTTTGTTTATTTAATTGTTCCATCTTTTCTTCTATATCTTCTTCTTGATGTTCTTTTCTGTATTCTTGTAGCATTCTGGCTATTATTTTTACAGATGAATTTGCTCCAAATCCAACCGCTGCATACATTTCGTCTAAACTTTTATATTTGTATCTCTCAAGCATTGGTTCTATATATTCTTGTTTGAATAAGTCTGAATGCGACATTCCTATTCTTTTTAATTCTTTTTCGATTAGTTCTTTTCCTTTTTCTATATTTTCAGCTCTTTGTGCTTTTTTGAACCACCCTTGAATTTTATTTTTTGCACTTGTGCTTTTTACAAATTTTAACCAATCTCTGCTTGGTCCTTTTGAATTCTCCGATGTTAATATTTCAACAATATCTCCATTTTTTAATGATGTGATTATTGGCATCATTTTACTGTTTATTTTACATCCTGTCATATGATGCCCTATTTCTGCATGTATTGCATATGCAAAATCTATTGGTGTTGCACCTCTTGGTAATACCTTTATTGCTCCTTTAGGTGTAAATACATATACTTCATCTTCAAACAATTCTATTTTTAATGTTTCCAAAAATTCTTGAGGATCTTGCATATCTTTTTGCCATTCTAGTGTTTCTCTAAGCCAAGCTAATTTATCTTCTTCAACTTTTACTGCTTGTTTTTTTCCAAAATAGCTTGCTTCTTTGTATGCCCAATGAGCTGCAATACCATATTCTGCAACTCTATGCATATCCCATGTACGAATTTGTACTTCGAACGGAGTTCCTTTGTCTCCTAACAATGTCGTATGTATTGATTGATACATATTAGGCTTTGGAACTGCTATATAATCTTTAAATCTTCCTGGCATTGGATTATACATTTCGTGTACTACTCCTAATGCTGCATAGCAGTCTTTTATTGAATTTACTAATATGCGCAACGCAAATAAATCATATATTTGGTCTAATGTTTTGTTATCTCTTTTCATTTTTCTATAAATACTATATAAATGTTTTGCTCTTCCTGTAACTTCTGCGTCTATATGTTGTTTTTTTAGTTGGATTCGTATATCATCCATTATTTTTTCTATAAACTTTAGTCTTTCTTCTCTCTTTTTATTTATTCCTTCAACTAAATCATGATATTCTTCTGGATGTAAGTATTTAAAAGATAAATCCTCTAATTCCCATTTTATCGAATATAAACCTAAACGGTTTGCAAGTGGTGCATATATTTCCATTGTTTCTTTTGCATTTGCTATTTGTCTATCCCTTTTTAAGAATTTTAAAGTTCTCATATTATGTAGTCTATCTGCAAGTTTTATTATTATCACTCTTATGTCTTTTCCCATTGCTAGAAACATTTTCCTGTAATCTTCTACTTGTCTTTCTTCAACTGTTGTAAATTGCATTTCTCCTAACTTTGTAACACCTGCTACCATGTCCGCAATTTCTTCTCCAAAATCTCTTCTTAAATCTCCATCGCTTACATCTGTATCTTCAACAACATCATGCAAAAGTGCAGCGCATATTGTTGCTTCATCTAATCCTACTCCTGCTAATATATAGGCAACATTTACAGGATGAATTATATATGGTTCTCCTGAGCGTCTCTTTTGGTCTCCATGGTGTTCTACTGCATAATTATATGCTTTCATTATCAATTTGCTATCTACTCTTTTATTTATTTCTTTTTTCTTTGTAATTACATCCTGTATTGTTATTTCATTGCTAGTTTCTTTCATTATATCACTTCCCTTTTGAAAATTTTATACTGATTTCATTGTCAATGTCAATAGGGACGCCCTTTTTTGACAACCTTTATTACTTTATTGAATATGTCAGACTCAGGAAAATTACGGTTTATGTATGGTTTAATTTCTTATGTTTTAAGTTTCTTTGACCTTGTAGCAATATTAATTTTAAGTCTACTTTGTGGATTTAAGATACTACCAGAAGAGTTTTCAGTCCTTATTTTTCTGTTATCACTAGTCTTTTTTACTCTATTAACATCAACAATATCTAATTTTATTCGACTTTACTACATAGGAAAAAAGGAAGGTCAAAATAATAGTAACAATAATATACTTTTAAAGTTGTCAAAAAAGGGCGTCCCCTTTGACCATTTGACAGCTTTTTATATTGATTTCATTACATCTTTCAAATTAATTTGTAAACTTTCGACTCCATTAAACGTATTTATTTCTAAATTTCCTGCAACATCTATTTTATCGCCAATTCTATATTCATTTGTTAAATATCCTAAATTAAATCCAATTGCATCTATTATAGTATTCTCATCCCTTAATGTCATTTTGATATGTTTTCCTTCAGTTAATGATCTAATTGAATCTATTTTTAAATTTTTAAATGTAAATATTGGCATTTTATTTCCTTCTCCAAATGGCTCTAGTTGTTTTAAGCTTTCTACTATTTTTTTGCTTATATCATTTAATTCAATTTTTGCATCTATATTTATTATTGGAATAATTTTATTAATTTTTGCTTGTTCAGCAATTTTTTCTACTTCTTCTGAAAATTTGTTAAAATTTTCTTTTTTTATTGTTATTCCAATTGCCATAGCATGTCCGCCAAATCTCTCTATTGTATTTTGGCATTTCATTAGTGCATCGTGCAAATCAAATCCTGGTATGCTTCTTCCTGATCCTTTTGCAATATCATTTTCATAACACAATAATACACTTGGTTTAAAATATAAATCTGTAATTTTTGAAGATACTATACCTATTACTCCATGATGCCAATTTTCACCTGCGATTATTATTGCATTTTTTTCATTTAATTTTTTTGTTTCTATCTGATTTATTGCATCTTCATAAATTTCCTTTTCTTTCTCTTGTCTTAATGTATTATAATTATTTAATTTTTTTGTTAATTCATTAACTTCATAAATATCCTTTGATAGAAATATTTTTAATGATTCATCTGCATGTCCCATTCTTCCACAAGCATTTATTTTTGGTGCAATCCCAAATGATATTGTATTTGAATCTATATTTTTATATCCAGAAGAAATTAATAATGACTTTAATCCCATATTTTGAGTTTGTTTTACTAGTTTTAACCCTAGTTTTGCTATTACTCTATTTTCATCAACTAATGGGACTATATCTGATATTGTTCCAACACACACAATATCTAAATATTTTAAGTATTCCTTTTCTTCTAATCTTAATTTTTTTCCGCAATGCTTGTATTAGTTTAAATACAACTCCAACTCCCGCCAAATCTCTACAAGGGTATATACTATCCTTCCTTTTTGCATCAACAACAGCAAGTGCTTCTGGCAGTTCATCTCCTACTTCGTGATGGTCTGTTACTATCGTTTCAATTCCTAGACTATTAGCATATTTAATCTCTTCTATTCCTGAAATACCACAGTCAACTGTTATCATTAAATCATACCCTTTTTTAGCAATTGCTTCTATCGCTGGTATATTTAATCCATATCCTTCTTCTAATCTATTTGGAATATATTGGTCAACTTCTATTCCTCTTTCATTTAAAAAGTTCTTTAATACCGTTATACTTGTTATTCCATCAACATCATAATCTCCATATATTATGATTTTTTCTTTATTTTCAATTGATTTCAATATTCTATCTACTGCAATTTCCATATCTGGCATTAAAAATGGATCATGAAAGTCTTTTCTTGTAGGATTTAAATATGTTTTTATTTTATCCTCTTCTACTTTTCTATTTACTAGAATTGTTGATAGCAATTTGTTCAAATTATATTTCTTTGATATTTCTTCTATTTTTTCATTATTTGAATCATATATTTGCCATTTTTTGATCATATTCCTCTCCCTTTAATACTTTTTATATATTGTATAACATTTCTTATCTTTTTAAAAGAGTTTTTATGAAATTTATATTTTTAAAATGCAAAAAAAGATTAAATAAAACATAAAGTTTTATTTAATCCTTTCTAATTTTCATTAAACTTAATTAAATATTTTTATATTCTTGAATTTTTTTGTAAGCATATACTGCTGAAATTCCAAATACTACTAATAATATTGTAGCTGGTATATGATCTTCTACGCCTGTTTTTGGTAAAGATGAATTATTATATACACTTGTATTATTTGTTGTTAATACAGTATTATTTTTTGTAGTATTATTTGTGATTGTATTGTTTGTTGCTGTATTGTTTGTTGTTGTATTTGATGAAGTATTATTTGTTGAATTGCTGTTTCCAAGTAAATTTGTTAAATCTGTAACATTATCAGCAAAAACTTGATTTGCCATTATTATAACACTAAGACTTATAATTGCTCCAATAACTACTTTTACTAACTTTGAATTTTTCATATTCATTCTCTCCTTTATACATTTATTATTCTACAACATTTTTTTATTATACCATATAATTACAAATTATGCAATTCTCATGTTTCTTTTTATATTTTATACTTATTATTTTAATAAGTCAATATATTTTAGCATATTTTATTTTACATTTATATTACAAAGATATTACATATTTAGACATTAAATTTAAATAGAACAATATCTCCATCTTGCATTATATATTCTTTACCCTCTGAACGAACTAAACCTTTTTCTTTTGCAGCTACCATAGAACCTTCTTTCATCAAATCATCATATGATACTACTTCTGCTTTTATGAATCCTCTTTCTATGTCTGAGTGAATTTTTCCAGCTGCTTGTGGAGCTTTTGTTCCTTTTTTTATTGTCCATGCTCTTACTTCTGGCTCTCCTGCTGTTAAAAATGACATTAATCCTAATAAATCATAACTTCTTTTGATAACTTTGTCTAATCCAGATTCTTCTAATCCAAGTGCTTCTAGCATTTCTTTTTTGTCATCATCTTCTAATCCTGAAAGTTCTTCTTCTATTTTTACACATAATGGTATTACATCTGCCTTTTCTTTTGATGCATATTCTTTTACTTGTTTTACTAATTCATCATTATCTGCATTTTCTAATTGTTCTTCAGATACATTTGCTACATATAAAATTGGTTTTGTTGTTAATAAAAACATATCTTTTACTAAATCTTGTTCATCCTCATTAAAATCTAATGTTCTTGCTGATTTTCCATCTTCTAATGTTTTTAATATTTTTTCCAACAAATTAATTTCTATTTGATATTTTTTATCTGCTTTTAAATTTTTTCTAGCTTTATCTAATCTTTTATTCACAGTTTCTATATCTGCAAATATTAATTCTAAATTAATTGTTTCTATATCTCTTAAAGGACTTACACTTCCATCGACATGAACAACATTTGCATCTTTAAAACATCTTACAACTTCTACTATTGCATCTGTTTCACGAATGTGAGATAAAAATTTATTTCCTAAACCTTCTCCTCTACTTGCACCTTTTACCAAACCTGCTATATCAACAAATTCTATAACTGCATGTGTTGTTTTTTCTGGTTTATACATTTTAGTTAATTTTTCTAATCTCTCATCTGGTACTGCTACCACTCCAACATTTGGTTCTATTGTACAAAATGGGTAATTTGCACATTCCGCACCAGCTTTTGTTATACTGTTAAATAGAGTACTTTTTCCTACATTTGGTAAACCTACAATTCCTAATTTCATTTTTCCCTCCATCTTCTGAGACATTTGGGACAGTCTTATTTTGTCTCATTTTTTGTCGAATTCTATTATATCTTTTTATATTTTTTATATTTTTTTAATTTTCACATCTTTTATGAGTCACTTTTGACTGTCCCAAGTGTCTCATTTTGTTTTATTTGTAACTTCTTCTATTATCTTAGAAACAAATTCATCAACTTTCATTGTTTCATTTTCAGCATTTTCTCTTGAACGTACTGAAACTGTTCTTTCTTCAACTTCTTTTGCTCCAACAACTAACATATATGGGACTTTTTCAAGTTGAGCTTCACGTATTTTATATCCAATTTTTTCATTTCTGTCATCTAAAATAACTCTAATTCCAATTTTATGAAGTTTTTTCTCTATTTCTTTTGCATATTCATGTTGTGCATCTGTAATTGGTAATATTTTTACTTGTGTTGGTGAAAGCCATAATGGAAATGCACCTTTTGTTTCTTCTATTAAGAAACACATAAATCTATCAAATGTTCCTAATATTGCTCTGTGAATTACAACTGGTCTATGTTTTTCTCCATCTTCTCCAACATATTCAAGTTTAAATCTTTCTGGTAGCAAAAAATCTAATTGACATGTTGAAACTGTTACATCATGACCTACTGCTGATTTTAATTGAACATCTAATTTTGGTCCATAGAATGCTGCTTCTCCTTTTGCTTCATAAAATGGTACTTCTAGTTCTGTTAATATTTCTCTTAATTGTCCTTCTGCTTTTTCCCACATTTCATCATCATCAAAATATTTTTCTTTGTTTTCTTTATCTCTTAAAGATAATCTAAATTCATAATCTTTAAATCCAAAATCTTTATAAACAGATAAAATTAATTGAACTACTTTTCCAAATTCTTCTTTTATCTGGTCTGGTCTTACAAATAAATGCGCATCATTTTGACACATCTCACGAACTCTTTCTAGTCCACAAACACTTCCGCTGTCTTCATATCTAAAATCGTGTGCAAGTTCTCCAATTCTTATTGGTAAATCTCTATATGAGTGCATTTTATTTTTGTATATTAACATGTGATGTGGACAGTTCATTGGTCTTAATACCATTTCTTCATTATCCATTTTCATAACTGGGAACATGTCTTCTTTGTAGTGGTCCCAATGTCCAGAAACTTTGTATAATTCAGTATTTGCAAGTGATGGTGTATATACATGCTGATATCCCATTTCTACTTCTTTGTCTTGTATATATCTTTCTAATAATCTTCTTACTGTTGCACCATTTGGTAAATACATTGGAAGTCCTGAACCTACTAATGGACTTGTCATAAATAGTTCTAAATCTTTTCCTATTTTTCTATGGTCACGTTGTCTTGCTTCTTCTAATTTTTGCATATATTCATCAACTTGACTAGCTTTTGGGAATGATATAGCATAAATTCTTTGTAGCATTTTATTATGCTCATCACCCCTCCAGTATGCTCCTGAAGATGATAATATTTTTATTGCTTTTACTTTTCCTGTTTTCATTAAATGTGGTCCAGCACATAAATCTGTAAAGTCACCTTGTTTATAGAAACTTATTTCTTCTCCATCTGCTAAATCATTTATTAACTCTTGTTTATATATTTGTCCTTCCATTAATTTTAATGCTTCTTGTTTTGGTAAAGAAAATCTTTCTATTTCTATATCTTCTTTTATTATTTTTTTCATTTCTTTTTCTATATTTGCTTTATCTTCATCTGTAAATGGTTTTTCTACATCAAAATCATAATAAAAACCATTATCAATACTTGGTCCTATCGCAAATTTTACATTTGGAAATAGTCTTTTTACTGCTTGTGCCATAATATGTGATGTTGTATGCCAATAAGCTTTTTTTCCATCTAAACTACTATCAAATGTTTCAATTGTTAAATTACAATCTTCATTTAATTCATGTCTTAAATCTTTTACTTCTCCATCAACAATTCCACATGTTGCAATTCTTGCTAGTCCTTCACTTATTTTTTGTGATACTTGGTAAATAGTACTTCCTTTTTTTACTTCTATTGTTGAACCATCTTTTAATGTTAGTTTTATCATTTTTATTCCTCCTTCTTGGAACGTAAAACGCTCCTATAGATATTTCATACCTATAGGAGTGCTTTTTATAACACGGTTCCATCCTAATTTTTACTTAATTATAGATTATAACGTATCCTACACGTTTGGCTTGTTCACCAAAACTTTTGAAGAGTTAGTTTTTCAAATATGTTTACTTATATTGGTTTTCAGCCTAGACCAATTTTCTCTGTAAGCAACCTTTATTTTACTTTTTCTCTTACTTGTTTTTTCTTTGTTTACATTATTATTTTAATCTCTTTTTGCTTAAATGTCAAGATAATTCAAAATTAAAAACTCCTTTTATAGGAGTTCTTATGTGGAGCAGGTAGTGGGAATCGAACCCACGTCATCAGCTTGGAAGGCTGAGGTTCT
>CAUWAM010000009.1:0-54925 GCA_963556825.1 uncultured Clostridia bacterium
CTTTTCAATATTTTATTTTCAATATTCTTGTGACATATCTATTTTAAACCTATATGAAAAATAGGCGCATTTTTCCCCGCCTATTTTTCTTTTGTTTAATTATTATTTAATTATATATTTTTATCAATTGCTGGTAATAATTGTTTCTTTCTTGAAACTACGCCTTCTAAAAATACTGTATTATTTTCTAATTTTTTTTCAAAACCTTTTTCAACAGCATCTACCTTATTTCCTAATGCTAATATTTCAGAATTACTATTTAAAATATCTGTTATTGCTAAAATAAATAAGCTTAATCCTTTTTCTTCAATTTCTTTATTTATTACAGCTTCTAATTTATCTTGTCTTTTTAATACATCTTCAATACTTACTGTATTTACTTGAGCTATTACGAATTTTGTTCCATTTTTATCTAAACTTTTTGCATCTAAATTTATTAATTCTTCTTCTGAAAAATCATCTAAATCTGTTCCAGCTTTTAACATTTCTAATCCGTATTCTTCTATATTTATATCAGCTATTTTTCCTAATTCATCTAATGCCATTCTATCATGTTCTGTTGTTGTTGGTGACTTCAATAATAATGTATCTGATATTATTGCACTTGCCATTAATATTGCTTCTGTTTTTTCAATCTTTATTCCACTTTGTTTAAATTCTTCAAATAGAATTGTTGATGTACATCCAAATGGTTTAGATGTATAATATAGTGGTTCTGATGTTTCAAAATTTGATATTCTATGGTGATCTACCACTTCTAATATTTTGGCATTTTCTATTCCTTCAACACTTTGATTAAATTCATTATGATCTACTAATATTACTTCTTGTCCCTCTTCTACTTTTTCTATTAATTCAGGTCCTTCTATTCCTAAATAGTTTAATATATATTGTGTTTCTTTGTTTATATTTCCTAATCTTACTGCTTTTGATTTTTCGCATCCTTTCTTTTTGTTTAATATTTCTTTTACTAGTGCAGAACAAATTGTGTCTGTGTCTGGATTTTTATGTCCAAAAATTAATACTTTATTTTTCATTTTTTATTTCTCCTCTTTTTATTAATTTTAATACGTCCACTACTATACAACATTTATAATAAAAAAACAAGTGAACATTTTTAATTTTTATTTTTTTCTAAAATATTTTCTAATTCTTCTTTAGAAAAATTATATTTTTTATTACAAAAGTGGCAAACCAATTCTGCTTTTCCGTCTTCTTTTATCATTTTTATTAATTCATTTCTATCTAATGTTGCCAATGCATACGCCATATTTTCTTTTGAACAATCGCATTCATATATTGGTCTAATATTCTTTTCTATAATTTCAATTTCTTCATCACCTGTTACAAGTTTTGCTATTTCTAATAATGACATATTTTTATCCAACATTTTTGATATTGCACCAGCTTTAAATATTGATTGTTCTATTCTTAATATTTCTTCATCTGTTGCATCTGGCATTGGTGTTATTACATAACCACCAGAAGATTTAACACCATTTTTATCAACTAAAACACCAAGAGCCACAGCTGTATTTTTTTGCTCTGATTTTGCAAAGTATTCTGCAAAGTCTTCCGCAACTTCTCCTGATACTAATGGACATATTCCTATATATGGTTCTTTTAATCCAATATCTTTTATTACATTTATATAACCATTTCCAATTGATTTTCCAACATCTAATTTTCCAAATTCATTTAATGGTAAATCTACAAATGGATTTGCAACATAACCTTTTACTCTTGGAAAATTATTTGCTGTTGCAAGCATCATTTGTATTGGGCCATTTCCCTTTATTTGTATTGTTATTTTATCTTTTTCATTTTTCATTTCATTTGCCATCATAGCTGTCATTGTTATCATTCTCCCAAATGCTGCTGTAGCTACTGGACTTAAATCATGAGTTTTTCTTGCTTTTTCTACCATTTCTGTTGAATTTATACATACAACTGATATCTTTCCATTATAAGCAAGAAATTTGATTATTTCGTCTTGCATATTTTTCTCCTCTTTTTATTTTATATATTATTGATGAATTTCAAACATATCTTTTCCTTCTCCACATACTGGGCAAACCCAATCCTCTGGAAGTTCACCAAATTTTGTACCTTTTGGAACTCCTACTTTTTCATTTCCATATTTAGGATTATATATATATTTACATTGAGTACATTCATATTGCTCATTTCCTGTTTTTCCTACTGAAAAATTTTTGTACCCAGAAGCAATTGCAACTATTACAATTAATAAAAATGATAAAGCTTTCCATATTCCACCATCACATAATATTACTGCAAACATACCAAATATTGCACTTATTCCATATAATATTAATACCGCTTGTTTTTGGCTAAATCCTTTTGCTACTATTCTATGGTGCAAATGCCCTTTATCCGCCTTAAATACTGCTTTTATTGATTTTCCCTTTATTAATCTCCTAATAATTGCCCATACAGTATCAAAAATAGGTAGTCCTAAAACAATTAATGGTAATACAATTACTGCTGCTGTATAAGTTTTAGCTGAACCCAATATTGAAATTACAGCTAAAGAAAATCCCAAAAAGTTGGAACCTGTATCTCCTAAAAAAGTTTTAGCTGGTGTAAAATTAAATGGTAAAAATCCTACCAATGCTCCTGCCAATGCAGTTATTAATACTACTGAAATCAATGCAGAATCATTCAGTACAAATATAATCATTAGTGAAATAGCTGATATAACAGCTATTCCAGAAGATAGTCCATCTAGTCCATCCATTAAATTTATTGCATTTGTTACAATAACAATCCATGCTATTGTAAGTAGTACAGATGTTATTTCATGCATTTCTGGAAAATTTATGAAAGGCAATGTGACTCCTTCAATTCGAATACCACATGCTGCCACTATTATTGCTCCTATTAATTGTCCTGCTAATTTAGTTATTGGTTTTATTGTTTTTATATCATCAACTACACAAAATGCTGATATAATTAATATTCCAGACAGAAATCCTAAAAGTTTTTTCCAATATTGTTGAAAATCAAATAAATTAATTGTATGTTCCATACTCATAACAATAAGCAAATATATTGTTGAAATTAGAAACCCTAAAATTACAGCCGGTCCACCAAATTTTGGTATCGCTTTTTTATGTGCTCGTCTTTCATCTTTTGGAATATCAACAGCCCCTACTTTTTTAGCTATTTTTATCATATATGGTGTAGCAACAAATGTTACTACAAATGCAAGAATAAATGCTATTGCTATATCTCCCCACATAATGTTTCCTCCAATTTTATTTCATATTATTTTTTTCTATTTCTTCTACCATCTTTAGTCTTTCTTCATATCTTCCACCTTTAAATTCTGTTCCTAGCCAATTTCTGATTATGCAAATTGCATCATTTGTTGAAAGATAATCCCCTCCTAATGTTATTACATTTATATCATCATCTGCTTTTGCAAATTTAGCAGCTTCTTCGTTCATAACAGTTGCTGCTCTTATTCCTTTAAATTTATTTGCAACTACTGTCATTCCATAACCAGATCTACATACTAAAATTCCTGCATCGCATTCTTTATTTTGTATTGCTTCTGCAACTCTTCTAGCATAAATAGGGTAATCTGTTCTCTCTTCTGATTCTGTACCATAATCTTTATATTTTATTTCATTTTCTTGAAAATATTTTTTTATTTCTTCCTTTAATTTGTATCCTCCATGGTCTGCACCTATTGCTATCATATGTATACCTCCAATTTTTCTTTTTGTACAATATATCATATTTTCTATGTTATTACAATAATTTTAATATAAAAGGTTAAATTTTTTAGAAAAAATGAAACACTTTGGAACTATTCCAAAATGTCTCTCTTTCTTATAAAATTTTATTTTAGTGCTTCTTCGGCAAATTTATTATTTACTATTTTGTCATATGGTGCTTTTTGTTTTAATTCTCCTGCAGAACTTATAACTTCTTGTAATTTATTAAAGCTTTCTTCCTTTAATATTGGTGTTTCATTCCATGCGTCTATATCTTTATAACTTTGAATTGCTGTTGCAAGTAAGTCTAAATCCGTATCTGGGAAAAAGCTTTGTATTTTTTCTGCTATTTCTTTTGCAGTATGTTCTTTTACCCATATTTGTCCTTTATAAATTGCATTTGTAAAATTTTGAATTGTTTTTTCATTATTTTGAATATAGCTTTTTTTTGCAAAATATGCTGTGTATGGTATTTCTCCCGCTTCTTTTCCAACTGATGCAACAATATAACCTTTTCCTAATTTTTGAACATTTGATGCTGTTGGTTCAAATAATGTTACATACTCTGCAGTTCCAGATGTAAATGCACTTGCCATTAAATCAAATTTAATACTATCATCTAATATTAAATCTGTTTTAGGATTTAATCCTTTTTGTGTTAATACATATTCTAGTGTCATATATGGCACTCCGCCTTTTCTTCCAGGTATTACTGTTTTCCCTTTTAAATCATTCCAATCAAAATTATTATTTTTTTCTTTTGATACTAAAAATGAACCATCTCTTTTAGTTAGTTGGGCAAAAACTTGAGTATAATCTTCTTTTCCTTCATTATATACATATATTGATGCTTCTGGTCCTGCAAATCCAATTTGTGATTCTCCAGATAATACTGATGTCATTACTGCATCTGCTCCCTGACCTGTTGTTAAATCTATTTCAATTCCATTTTCTTTAAAGTATCCATTATTAATTGCTACATATTGAGGTGCATAAAACACAGAACGTGTTACTTCACTCATTTTTATTTTTTGTAATCCGTCTTTTCCTTCTTTGTTTTCATTTGAATTTTTTACTATAATAGTTCCTATTGCTATAGCAATAATTATTACTATTATTAAAATTACAATTGCTTTTTTTTTCAATCTTTAATCCTCCTATGTTTTTAAATTCTTTTTCGGATAAATTTTTCTATTAATAAAACTGCACCATACATTATTCCAGCTAATATGCCCAATATTATTACACTTGTCATTACTAAATCTAATTTAAATACTTGCCCTCCATATACTATTAAATATCCTAGACCTGCTTTTGATACTAAAAACTCTCCTGATATTACACCTACTAAAGATAATCCTATATTTACTTTTAATGAATTTATAAATGTTCCTATATTTGATGGTATAACTATTTTTGTTAATAATTGAAATTTTGTACATTGAAATGTTTTTGCCATTTTTATTATCTCTTTATCAGTTTTTAAAAAACCATTTAATATTTCTAAAATTGTTACTATTAACGAAATTGCTATAGCCATAACAATTATTGCTGGAGTACCTGAACCTACCCAAATTATTATTATTGGTCCAAGTGCCACTTTAGGTAAACTATTTAGTACAACTAAAAATGGTTCAGATACTTTAGCTAAAAATTTAGACCACCATAATATAATCGCTATTGCTAATCCCATTATTGTTCCTAATCCAAATCCTACTATAGTTTCATACGCTGTAACTTTTATATGTGTAAGCAAATTATTTGAAGATAAATTCATAAATGTTTTTAATATTCTACTTGGTTGGCTTGTTATAAAACTATCAATTATTTTATTATTTGCTAACATTTCCCAAATTGCTAGAAAAACAATTAAAATCATTATTTGTGTAATTAATACTAATACTTTATTTTTTCTTATATTTTTTAAATATCGCTTTCTTTCTTGTGATATATTATTTATTTTCATTAACACCCAACTCCTTCCATAATACATCAAAATATTTGCTAAACTTAGGACTTTGCCTGCAATTAATAGGAGTTCTATCTGGTATTTCAAAATCTATTTTATGAATGTCTTTTATTGTTCCTGGTCTTTTACTTAATACTAGTACTCTGTCAGACATGCTGATTGCTTCTGATATATCATGTGTTACAATTATTGCTGTTATATTTTCTTTTCTAAGTATAGAATAAATATCATTTGTTACCATTATTCTTGTTTGATAATCTAATGCTGAAAATGCTTCGTCTAATAATAATATCTTTGGTTTTACAGCAAGTGTTCTTATTAATGCAACTCTTTGTCTCATACCTCCTGAAAGCTCTGATGGGTATTTATCTTTAAATTCATATAAATTATATTTTTTTAATAATTCTTCTACATATTCTATATTTGATTTGTTTTTTATTCCTTTAATTTCTAATCCAAACAATGTATTACTTAATATATTTCTCCATTCTAACAAACAATCTCTTTGTAGCATATATCCTATTTTTGATGATATTCCATCTACTTTTTTATTTTCTATGTAAATTTCTCCTTCTGATCTTTTCTCTAGTCCTGCTATAATAGAAAGTAAAGTTGATTTACCACAGCCACTTGGACCTATAATACTAACAAATTCTCCTTCTTTTACTCTAAAATTTATATTTTTCAGAGCTTGCACTTCCCCTTCTTGATTTTGATATTTTTTTCCTATATTTTTAACTTCTAATATTTCGTTCATAGGTTGCCTCCTTTTTATTTATCCTAATATATTTTATGTAAAATTATTTTAATCGTTCTTACTAAAAGCGATTTTTATTTATTTTAATAAAAAAAGATAGAGCTAAACTCTACCTTTGTATTTTATTTTTGATTAAGTCACTTGACATAAGTAATTTTTCTTTATTTGCCTCAATTCCATTTTTGTAAATTAGTTCTGAAATTTGATATATTAATCTTTGTTGTGTTGGTGTACACTTGTTCAATATTTCAACAAAATCTTCTCTTAAATACGCCTTTGATTTCATATTACTTCCTGTTAATAAATATCCTGGTGAAACACCTAAAACTTCAGCAATCTGAGTTAATCGCTTTAAATTTATATGTGAAGTCCCCCTTTCTATTCTACTTAAAAATGCAACTGAAACATTTATTTTATCTGCTAAGTTCTCTTGTGTTAAATTATTTTTTATTCTAGCTTGTTTTATTCTTCTACCTATTACACTATAATCTGGCAACTCAATCCTCCTCCTTCTTCTTTTCTCAAAAGTAAATATAATACTTATAGAGTAATATGTCAATATATTTCTCGAATTTATTTGTAAATTTTAACTTAACATTTTAATAAAAGTATTTACATTTATCAAATTGTAATAAAAATACATTCCATTATTTTTATATGTAATTTGCTTTAAATTTTCATTATCTTTGTCTTTAATATTTTCGCTCATATTAACAACAATAGGAATTACAATCGGATACCTTAAAAATTTTTTTACATTTTGCTTATTCCATGTTTCTATAATTTTTACAGCTACATTAAGAATTTTATATGATAAATTTACTTCTTTATAATCTATAATTTTAGTAAAAATATAGATTTCTCTTTTGCGTATCTTATAAAGAAAACTGTCTTTTTCTTTTGAGATTAAATCATTACAATAATTTAAATCATTTATCTTAATTTTCTCTGATAAACTTAAATATTTATTTATAAACTTTATAATTTTTTCTTTATTTTTTATGAGTTCTATAACTTCAGACTTTTCTATAACTGATGAACTATATGTTTTTATATATTCTTCAGATTCTTCTTCTAATTTATTTATTTTATTAAACTCATTATTTTTTTTATTATTAGTATAATCCATATAGTCGTTATAACTAAAATAATACAATGCACCACTTCCTTATAAATTTTTTAACATTTTTTACTGGACTTTTAATTAGATTTTAAATTTAATTTTTGATATAAATTTTATTTGATTTTAATTTTATAATAATATTATTATGTTTTTATATTAACATAAAAAGACAAAGATTTCAATTATTTTTTTAATCTTTACCAATATGATAAGAATAATTTGTAGAACTTTGTCTTATATTGTATTTTTTCATTTTAAACCATCTCTTTGTTATTAAAATAACTACTTATTTCTTCTAAATTTTCAAATTCCTTTTGCCTTAATATATCATAAACAACAATAGAAACTGAATTAGATAAATTCAATGACCTTAATGTTGGTCTCATTGGAATTCTAATTGTTTTATCTATGTATTTTACCAAAATATCTTCGGGTAAGCCTTTTGTTTCTTTTCCAAATAATACAAAAATTTCATCCATTTCTTTATAGCTAGGTTCAGAATAAACATGTTTTCCTTTAGTTGTTACAAAAAACATATTATTTTCTTCTGGTTTATATTTTTCTAAAAACTTTTCAAATGAATCATGTTCTTCTATATCTAATTTGTCCCAATAATCTAAACCGGCCCTTTTTACAGCTTTTTCAGAAATACTAAATCCTAATGGATGCACTAAATGTAATTTTCCACCTGTTGCAGCACATGTCCTTGCTATATTTCCAGTATTTTGAGGTATTTCTGGTTCTACCAATACTACATTTAATTTCATAATAATTCCTCCTAAAAAACTCACAATTCTTCATATCAACATAATTTTAAATAAATGAGAGAACCATATTTTTATAGTTCTCTCCTACCAATTACTTTCTTTTTATTTTTTAGATAGCTACTTCTAAAGCTAAAATTTCATAGTTAACTTTTTCACCTATAATTCTTCCGTTCTCGTCTCTGTTAATATATTTTCTAGACTGAATTTTGCCGGTAACCTGTAAATTATCTTCAGGCTTAAGTAATTTTAACTTCTCTGCAGCTTCACCAAACACTATTACTGAAAATACTTTTTTCTTTCCGTAATTATTTTCAATACTAATTATTAAATTAGTAATTTTATTTCCATTTGGTGTTACTCTAAATTTGGGTTCAAATAATATTTTACCATCAATATATATTTGATTTGAATCCTTCTCTACACTTCCAATTAATTCAAGATTTAATGTCTTAACTTTAAATATCTTATTCTTTTGACCATTTATAATCCTATTATAATAATTGAATTTTCCTATAACTTTAACTCTTCTTCCCATCATATTTCTTTGAGAACCAATAATTCTTTCAGAAATAGAAATAGGTATAAATTCAACGCTTCCATCTTCATTATTTACTGCAAGAGTAAAATTATAAAAACTCTCATCTTTCCAAGAATGATCATAATCAAAATATGACACAATCTCTCCTTTAATTTCTACTAAATTGTTAATACTATACTTCTTTTTTATGTCTTTCATTATCTGTGTTTCATTCATTTTGTCTAAATTCTCCTTAAGTCTTATTATATCATTTGAAAGTAAATTGGTAACAATTAGCAAATAATATTTGCCGTAATACATTGTATAAATTATATTATACAACTCTTTTAACATTATGTCAAATTATTTACCTTCTGTCTGACATATTCATATAGCACTATTCCTGTTGCAACAGAAGCATTTAAACTCTCTGTTTTTCCTAACATAGGTATCTTTATTTTTTCATCAGCCATGTCTTGAATCTTACTTCCAACTCCATTTGCTTCATTGCCTATTACAATAACTTTTTTATCAAATTTCACATCATATAAACTTTTCTCAGTTTGTAGTGATGTTACAATCAATTTAAACTTACGTTTTTTTATTTCACGTAAAGTTTTTTCTAAATCATTACATTCTATTATTTTAACTCTAAATATAGCTCCCATTGTAGAGCGTACAACTTTAGGATTATAGCAATCCGCTGTACCCTTTGATACTAATATTTGATTAAGTCCAACACTATCAACTGTTCTTAAAATTGTACCTAAATTTCCTGGGTCTTGTATATCATCTAAAGCAACAATTATATCTTGAGAATAATCAATTTCATTTTCTGATATATCCATTGCTTCACTTATATTAGCAATATTTCTCCCTATTATAGCCATTATACCTTGAGGTGTATTTACCTCTGTAATACTCTTAAAGATCTTATCAGTAACATAAACGCATTCAAATTTTGCAATTTCATACATTAGATCTCTTGGAATAACATCCGTATTTTGGCAATTATCACAAATAACAATCTGCTTAATGTTAACTTTTTCTTCTATAGCTTCTTTAATTAATTTTATTCCCTCTATAATATACTCTTTATTTAAATCTCTATATTTTTTATCCTTTAACTTCTTTACATGTTTTATAAATTCATTATCTTTACTTGAAATAACTTGCATAAACTTCTCCTTTTGAGACAGTTGGGACAGTCCAAATTTGTCTCATGTTTTTGTCGAAATTTGTTTTCGACTTTTTTCGATTAATTTATGAGACAAATTTGGACTGTCCCAACTGTCTCAAAAATTCTGTAACATCGCTTAATATCTGTCTTTCATTTGTTGAACCAATTTCAATAGTAATCATTTTCTTTATTCCTGGTGAAAACTTAATTCTATTTTTATATGTTTTAAGCAATTTTTGTAAATCCATTTCATATTTACTTTGTTCAAATGTAAATACTACTGCTGTTTTTTTACTTGCTATTTTACTAATTGAAAATGGTTTTGCTAAATATTTTATTCTCGCTATATCTAATAAGTTTTCTAATTCTGCTGGCATATTTCCAAATCTATCAATAATTTCGTCTACTACATTTTGTATGTCTTCTTCTTTTCTACATAATGCTATATTTTGATAAATTTCTATTTTTTGTGCTGAATCACTTATATATTCATCTGGTATATAACTTGTTACATTTAAATCTATTTGAATATCTATATCTGGTTCAATTTCAGTTCCTTGTATTTCTTTTACTACTTCATCTAATAAGTTACAGTATGTATCATATCCTACTTGTTCCAAATGTCCAGATTGTATTTCTCCAAGTAAACTTCCTGCTCCTCTTATTTCTAAGTCTCTCATTGCTATTTTAAATCCTGAACCAAACTCTGTAAATTCTTTTATTGCTTTCAGTCTTTTGTCAGCTTCTTCTGATAGCATTTTATCTTTTCTATATGTTATATATGCATATGCCTGTCTGTCAGCTCTTCCTACTCTTCCTCTAATTTGGTATAATGCCGCTAATCCCATTCTATCGGCATTTTCTACAATAATTGTATTAGCATTTGGTATATCTATTCCAGATTCTAATATTGTTGTACATACTAATACATTTGATTTCTTTTCGATAAAATCTTGCATTATTTCTTCTATTTGATTTCCTGACATTTGACCATGTGCCCAACTTACATTTGCTTCTGGTACTAATTTTGAAATTTCATCTGCTTTTTTTTCTATTGTATCTACTCTATTATAAATATAAAATACTTGCCCATCTCTTTCTAATTCTTTTGTTATCGCTTCTTTTATTACTTCTTGATCATATTCTAATACATAAGTTTGAACTGGTTTTCTATTATGAGGTGGTTCATATATTACTGACATATCTCTTATTCCAACTATTGACATATGCATTGTTCTTGGTATTGGTGTTGCTGTCATTGTTAAAACATCTATGTTTGATTTATACTCTTTTATTTTTTCCTTAGCTTTCACACCAAATCTATGTTCCTCATCTATTATTAATAATCCTATGTCTTTAAATTCAACATCTTTGCTAAGCATTCTATGAGTTCCAATTACAATATCAACTTCTCCTAATTTTAATTTTTTAACAACTTCATCTTGATATTTTTTACTTTTAAATCTATTTAAAATTTCTACTTTAATTGGAAATTCTCCCATTCTATCTCTAAACTCTTCATATTGTTGTTGTGCTAATACTGTTGTTGGAACAAGATATGCAACTTGTTTGTGGTCCATTACTGCTTTAAATGCTGCTCTTATTGCAACTTCTGTTTTTCCATATCCAACATCCCCACATAATAATCTGTCCATTGGTCTTTGGTTTTCCATATCTTTTTTTACTTCTTCTATACATCTTAACTGATCATCTGTTTCTTGATATGGAAAATTATTTTCAAATTGACTTTGCCATGGTGTATCTTTACTAAAAGCATACCCTTTTGATTTTTCTCTTTTGGCATATAATTCTATTAATTCTATTGCTACAGCTCTTAAATTTTTCTTTACTTTTTCTTTTGTCTTTAACCAATCCTTACTTCCCAAACTATTTATTGGTGGATTTATTGCATCCCCTCCAACATATTTTCTAATTGAATCTAATTGGCTTGTTGGCACATATAAAATTGCATCATTTTTATATTTTAATTTTATATAATCTTTTGTTGTTCCATCTGCAGTAATAGTATTTACACCTATAAAAATTCCTATTCCATAATTTTTATGTACAACATAGTCTCCTATTTTTAAATCTGCAAATACTACTTTTTCTCCTTCTTTAAAAGCTTTATTTGCAAATGTTTTTTTCTTTTTTCCTTCAATTAAATCATCTGCAGATATAACTACTTGATTAATTTCAAAATTTTCAAAACCATTTGATAATTTTCCTATAGAAATTGTAACTATTTTTTCTATTGATTTTACAATTATTGTTTTATCTAATTTTTCATCTATAGTACACGCAATTTCTTCTTTTTCTAAAATTTCTTTTAATTTTTTTGCTTTATCTTTTGTAGATACCATTACATAAATACTCTTTTGTTCTTTATTCCATTTTTTTATATCTTCAAATAGATTTTCAATTTCACTTTTATAATAGTTGATTTGTCTATAATTAAAATTATATCTTTCAGATTGTCTACTTGTTAGTATATCTTGTTTTTCAAAATATATAATTTGTTTTTCTTTTTCTAATTGTTCTAAATCCATATTTGATATATTATTTAATGCTTCAGGAACTATTTTTTCTTTTTCTATTAAATTCTTTATTAAATTAGAATTATCTTGCAAAATATTTCTTTCTCTTGCTTCTATTTTACTTATTTCATCTAAAACTATTAAATAATTCTCATTTAAATAATCTAATAATGTTGATTGGCTATCATAAAATTCATTAAAATATTTATCAATTTTTGATATATAATTTCCTGCTTTTATTTGTTCAATATCTTGTTTAATTATTTCTTCTTGTTTTTCTTCTGTTAATCTTTTTAATATTTTTTTACAAATCTCTTCTATTGACTTGTTTAAAACATACTCATGTGCTGGATAAATTTTCACTTTATCTAATGTGTTTATTGACCTTTGGCTTGTAATGTTAAAGTTTCTTATTGAATCAACTTCGTCTCCCCAAAATTCAATTCTAACACCTAAAGTCTCATTTATAGAAATATCAACAATTCCACCTCTAATACTGAATTGCCCTCTTCCCTCAATTAATTCACATCTTGAATAACCTAAATTAACTAATGTCTTTTTTAGATTATCTAAATTATAAATATCTCCAACTTTAAATTCTAAAATGTCTTTAAAAAGAACTTCTTTGGGTGGTAGTTTTTGCATTATTGCTTCTACAGTTGTTACTACTATTAAATTTCTTTTATCTTTTATTTTATTAAGCGTTTCTATTCTTTCATATGGCAAGTCTTTACTTTCTGCAACAAAATCATATGTTACAATTTCTTTTTTAGGAAATAATACAGCTTTTTCTTTTTCAAATGCTTCTATATTTTCTAATATTTGTTTTGCTTGTATTTCGTTGTATGTTATTAGTAAAATTGGCTTTTTATTATATTGATTTATTCCAGTTAACAATTCTACCATTCCAACGTCAGTTAAGCCCGATATTGATATCGGACTTTTTTTATTTTCTATTTGTTTATTTAAATCAACAAATTTATTGGATTTGCCTAATTCTCCTATTATTTTATTCATTTACTCTTTCTCCTCTTTTGACTTTACTATTATACTATATTTTTTATAAAAAATAAATATTATTGTTAAAATTTTGAAAAATTTGATTTTTTATGTATACTGTGTTATAATATCTATAATGCTTAATGCATTATTTAAAAATTTATATTAAAGAGAATTTCAGTATGATTGGTAATTTGGAATTAAAGTTGATTCAAGCTAATGATTTACCAATTGAAACAGAGAAGAAACAGGAGGATTTTTATTATGGCAGTAACTTACATTAACAGCGATAAGCATTCAAAGCAACGTAGCATTGAGGAGACAAAGATTGAGGCAATTAATAAATTTGTTCCAAATGCTTCCGAAGAGTTAAAGAAGGCACTATTGAGATATATCAATATACGGTTTGATGAAATTCATTGTGCTGTACTTTCACCATTAGTAAAAGATGTTAAGTCGATTTTAGACTATTATCATGAAACACATGATAATAAAATTGTAACTATCAATGAGCATTATAGCATTAAAATTTTTCCAATTTTATCTCATACTATTAATAATCTTTAATGTAAATAAGCTAGACGTTTAATATGTCTAGCTTTCTTTTTACCATTTAATAACTAATTTATTAAATTTAGAATGTATATAATTTGTTAATTTATTCATAAATTCATTTGGCTGAATTTCTTTTTTTGCAACCATATCTAATCCTTTTTCCCAACTAGCAGTAAGCTTTGGATTTAACATATCTGGCATAGAATTATTTACAATGTCATAAATTATTTCTCCTTTTTCTGTAGGTGTAATTATTTGTGTTTTAGAATTTATTTGTATATATTTAATTTTTTCTAATTTTTTCATAATCTCTGCCCTAGTTGCACTTGTGCCAATTCCAGCACCTTTTATTTGTTCTCTTAATTCCTCTTCTTCAATTAATTTTCCTGCATTTTCCATTGCTAATATAATTGAACCAGAATTATATCTTGTAGGTGGAGATGTTTCTGCTTCTTTAGTTTCATAATTTATAATGTCTAATTTCTGGCCTTTTTTTAAATTTTTTAATATATCTAAATTTGTATTTTGTAAACTATCAACTTTGTCATCACTTTCTGATACTTTTTTAGTTTCGTTTGGTTTTAATATTTCTAAATATCCTTGATTTAAGCAAACTTTTCCACTTGCATAAAAAGTTTCATTCTCTACATTTACTGTAACTTGAATCTTGTTATATTCTGCTGGTGGATAAAATATTGCTAAAAATCTTTTTACAATTACTTTATATACTTGCTTTTGTAAATCTGGTAATTTATCATAATTTTCATACCCTTGTCCTGTTGGAATAATTGCATAATGGTCTGTTATTTTACTATCATTTACATATTTTGTTTTTGCTAAGTTATTTATTGGGTATTTTTCATCTATCATTTTTTTCAAATATCCCTGAACTTCTTCATCTTTATAACCTTTTGAAATTCCGTTTAAATTTTTTGAAATTTCTTTTGCAACAGCTGTTGATAAAACTCTAGCATCTGTTCTTGGGTATGTAACTAATTTTTTCTCATATAAATTTTGAATTATCTCTAACGTTTCATCTGGTTTTATTTTAAATCTTTTTGTACATTCATTTTGAATTTCTGCTAAATTAAATAATAATGGAGGATTTTCTTTTTGTTTTGATTTTTTTAATTCAGTAATAATTGCTTCTTTTCCTTGTAATGAAATTATAAAATCTTTTGCTTTTTTTTCATCTTTAAATCCTGTTTCATTATATAAATTAATACTTTCAAACACTTTAGATTTTTCATTTACTTTCCATTCAGCTTTAAAAGATGATACTTCACTTCCGAATTCACCAACAATTTTATAATACTTCGTCTTTTGAAAATTTCTTATTTCTCTTTCTCTTGAAACTATCATTCCTAAAACGCAAGTCATTACACGCCCTACTGATATAGATGCTTTTTCTTCATTTATTTTATTTGCCAATGTTTTGCCATAAATTATTGAAAGAAGTCTTGAAAAATTTATTCCTATTAAGTAATCTTCTTTTGCTCTTAGATATGCACTATCTGAAAGACTATCATATTCAGAAGAATCTTTTGCTTCTCTAATTCCTCTTTGTATTTCTTCTTCTGTTTGAGAATCAATCCAAACTCTTTTCATTTTTGATTTTGGATTCGGATGTGCCATCATTACAACCAATCTTTGTATATATTCCCCTTCTCGCCCAGAGTCCCCTGCATTATATATCACATCTATATCATCCCTTTGCATTAAGTTTTTAACTATATTAAATTGGTTTTGAACTGCTGGTATTATCTCATATTTCCACTCTGTTGGTATAAATGGAAGTGTATCTAATCTCCAAAATTTTAATTTTTCATTATATTTTTCTGGATAACTCATTGTTACCAAATGTCCTACACACCATGTTATAATCCAATCTTCTGATTCAAGATAACCGTTTCTTCTATTTGTATTTATTTTTAATGCTTTTGCAAATTCCATTGCTACTGATGGCTTTTCTGTTATTAATAATTTTTTGCCCATTTATTATCTTCCTTTTTTCAATTTCAAATTTATTTTGTATTGTATCATATTATATTTTATTTTGAAAGAGGATTTATGACTTATTTTTAAAAAAATATTGAAACATCAAGCTTTTTGTTATATAATACCATTTATATTATAGAGTTTTCGAAAGGAGAAAAATTATGGCTTATAATTTTACAGAAATAGAAAAAAAATGGCAAGAAAAATGGGACAAAGAAGGAACTTTTAATGCAAAGAACGACTATACAATGAAAAAATGGTATGGACTTATTGAATTTCCATATCCATCAGGACAAGGTCTACATGTTGGTCATCCACGTAGCTATACAGCATTAGACATAATTGCAAGAAAAAGAAGATTACAAGGATACAATGTTTTATTCCCAATAGGTTTCGATGCATTTGGTCTACCTGCTGAAAATTATGCAATAAAGACTAATGTTCATCCAAAAATAACAACAGCTCAAAACATAGCTCACTTTACAGAGCAATTAAAATCTTTAGGTTTTTCTTTTGATTGGTCTAGAAAAATAGACACAACCGACCCTAACTATTACAAATGGACACAATGGATTTTTATTCAATTATTCAAACATGGTTTAGCATATAAAGCAACAATGCCTATCAACTTCTGTACTGGTTGCAAAGTTGGTTTAGCAAATGAAGAAGTTGTTAATGGTGTTTGTGAAAGATGTGGTAGCCCTGTTGTTCAAAAAGAAAAATCCGAATGGATGCTTAAAATTACTGACTATGCTCAAAAATTAATTGATGATTTAGATGATGTTGACTTTTTAGAAAAAATCAAAGTTCAACAAAAAAATTGGATTGGTAGATCAGAAGGCGCTGAAGTTAATTTTAAAATTGCTAATATGAATAAGAATTTAACTGTTTACACAACAAGACCTGATACTTTATTTGGAGCAACTTATATGGTTATTTCACCAGAACATCCAATTTTAAAAGAACTTGAAGATAAAATCGAAAACTTAAGCGAAGTTCAAAAATATCAAAAACAAGCAAGTCTAAAATCTGCTTTTGAGCGTTCAGAATTAAATAAAGAAAAAACAGGTGTTGAAATTAAAGGTATTACAGCTATCAATCCATTAACTAACAAAGAAATTCCAATTTGGATTTCAGATTATGTTTTAATTACTTATGGAACTGGTGCGATAATGGCTGTTCCTGCTCACGATACTCGTGATTATGAATTTGCTAAAAAATTTCATTTACCTATTATTCAAGTTGTTGATGGAGATAATGTTAATTTATCAAAAGAAGCTTTTACTGATGTTGCAACTGGTAAGCTTATAAATTCAGGTTTCTTAAATGGTCTAGAAGTTCAAGATGCAAAAAAGAAAGTTATTGAATATTTAGAACAAAATCATATTGGTATTAAAAAGGTTAATTATAAATTACGTGACTGGGTATTTTCTCGCCAAAGATATTGGGGTGAACCTATTCCAATGGTTTATTGTGAAGATTGTGGTTGGGTTCCTCTTGATGAAAAAGATTTACCTTTAAGATTACCAGAAGTAGAAGAATTTACACCTGGAGAAAATGGAGAATCACCTTTAGCAAAACAAACTGATTGGATTAATACAACTTGTCCTCATTGTGGTAAACCTGCAAAAAGAGAAACTGATACAATGCCTCAATGGGCTGGCTCTTCTTGGTATTTCTTAAGATACATGGATCCACATAATGATAAAGAACTTGCATCAAAAGAAGCTTTAGAATATTGGTCACCTGTTGATTGGTATAATGGTGGTATGGAACATACTACTCTTCACTTATTATATTCAAGATTTTGGCACAAATTCTTATATGATATTGGTGTTGTTCCAACTAAAGAACCTTACCAAAAACGTACTTCTCATGGAATGATTTTAGGAACAAATGGAGAAAAAATGTCTAAATCTAAAGGAAATGTAATAAACCCAGATGATATAGTAAAAGAATTCGGTGCAGACACATTTAGAGTTTATGAAATGTTTATGGGACCATTTGATCAAGTTGCTGCATGGTCTATGGAAAGTATCCGTGGATGTGGAAAATTCTTAGATAGAGTTTGGAATATGCAAAATATACTTGTTGATGGTAATATATATTCTAAAGAAACTGAAAAAATGATGCATAAATCAATTAAGAAAATTTCTCAAGATATTGAAGATATGAAATTTAATACTTCTGTGTCAACTTTTATGACAATGGTTAATGAATTTTATAAAATTGGTAAAATTAATAAAGCTGAATTTAAAACATTTTTAATTTTATTAAACCCATTTGCACCACATATCACAGAAGAACTTAATAAAATTGCTGGCTTTGAAGATGATATTTCTACATACCCTTGGCCAGAATATGATAAAGATAAAACTGTTGATGATGAAATAACTTTACCTATTCAATTTAATGGTAAATTAAAGGCAACTATTACTATTTCTGTTGATGAAGACGAAACTTCTGTTAAAGAAAAAGTACATAATGCTATTGAGTCTAAATTAGATGGTAAAACTATTGTTAAAGAAATTTATGTTAAAAATAAAATTTATAATATTGTTGTAAAATAAAATTTTGATAATTATAATTATTACCCTATTGAATTTTTGAAGTTCAATAGGGTATTTTTTGGAAATTAATACGATTGAACCGCTGAATTTAATACGTAGAATTTGTCATCATGGTTATCTAGTCTTTTTTCACATTTTTCTACTCTTTTATTTATTGAACTAATTTGGTCAGTATGTCCTGTAACCACATCTAACAAAATTTCAAGTTTTTGTCCATGTTCAACTTCAATTTTTGCTACTGTTTGACTTAATTTTTCTATTTCTTTTTTCATTTCTTTTTGACCTTTAAATAATTTTTCTTGACCTTTTTGTAAATTAAGTAATATCTTGTCTCTCGCTTCTTGATCCTTTTTTAAGTCAATCAACATTTCCTTTATTTCTCTATCTGACATTTTCTTTCCTCCTTTCATAATATTCAGTATTAGTTAACTGTGATTACAATTATACAATATTACCTAATACGTGTCAATAAAAAAATTTTTATATTACATTATTTTTTGTAATTAAAACTTAATATTTTCTTAACATTTTTGTAACATATGTTGATATATTTTATTGTATAATATATTTAGTAAATTTTTAAGGAGAAATATATGAGTGTAGAAACAGATCTAAAAAAAGATGGGATTGAAGTAATAAAAAAATTAGATACATTAAAGGTTAATTCAATAGCAAGAAATATATCTATCAGATTATGTGAGACTTTTCCTAATTTTAATCTTAATCAAAATGATTTATTTATAAAATTATCACGATTAGATATGTATATTGCAAAAATGCCTGAAGGTATGGCAGAAGCAAATTATTTTTATAAAAACACATCTATTTATTTTAATGAACACATTGATGATAATGATTTAGAAGAATTTTCTATTCATGAGTGCATTCACTATATTCAAGAAGTTAAAGATAAAAATAATTATCTACTTAGAATGGGCCTTTGTGATTACACCGAATTCAAAATATATGGATTAGCTTTAAATGAAGCAGCTGTTCAGCTAATGGCTTCAAAAGTAATAAGTATTCCAAAAGATTTTGTAAAATATTTTAATATAAGTTTTGAAACAACTAGTCCTTCATATTACCCATTAGAATGTTGCCTAGTGAATCAACTTGCATATTTAGTTGGTGAAGACATTCTATTTGAAAGTACGATCAATAGTAATAACAATTTTAGAAACACACTCATAAATCTTACTTCTTACAAAGATTTTATGACTATACAAAATTCTATAGATGTTATTTTAGAAGCAGAAGAAGAAATTATAAAAATAAACAATAAAATTATTCAAATAGATGATAGAAACAAAAAAGTAGATAATATGATTGCAAAAATTAATAATTTAAAGAAAAAAATAACTTCTACTTTTATAAAAACTCAAAATTTAATCATTTCTAGCTATTTTAATAAAGCTTTTAACAATATAAAAACTTTAGAAGATGTTGAAAACTATAGAAGAAAATTATATAATTTTAAAGATTATTTAGGTTCAACCGAAGGTTATACTTTCTTTAATGATTTTTATGTTTCCAAAATGGTTGATTTAGAAAATAAATATAATTTATTAGAAAAAGGAATTGCCGAAAGCTCATTATCTATATTACCAGAAAAAACTTCAAAATTATCAAAAATCTTAAATTTTATAAAAAAATTACTAACTAGAAATATTAATTTAACAGAAAAAAATGAAAATGATATTTAATCATCATTTTCATTTTTTAGTTTTTCTATAATTTTCTCTGAAACGTCTTTTCCTGAACGAGCAGCCCATGCCACACTTCCTTTACATCCTGCTAAATCTCCTCCTGCAAAAATTTTATCATTTGATGTTTTATAATTTTCATCTATATAAACATTTCCCCATTTATTTAATGTTAAACCTAAATCAAAAACTTCGTCACTTATTGTACTTCCTAAAGCCATAACTATATAATCAGTATTGATATAATAATTACTATTTTCTATATTTACTGGTACTTCTCTATCCTCTCCATCTTTCTTTACTAATTTAGTTTTTATTAACTCTAATCTTTCAACTTTATCTTGTCCTAATATTTGAACAATATTATTTTGGAATAAAAAATTAATTCCTTCTTTTTTTGCATCTTCTATTTCCTTTTTTTCTGCAGGCATTTGTTTTTCAGCTCTTCTATATATTACATTTACTTGTTTTGCTCCGTAATCTTTTTATTGTTCTTGAGCAGTCCATAGCAACATTCCCACCGCCAATTACAGAAACTATTTTTCCAGTGTAATCAGGATGATTATTAAATTCTAATAACTCATTTCCTCCCAAAACTCCCTTTAAATTTTCACCTTTTACGCCCATTTTACCTGATTTATTTGCACCTATACTTAGGAATATAGCATCAAATTCTTTCTCTACTTCTTCTAATTTTAGATTTTTTCCTAATTGTTTTTCATATTCAACATGAATTCCTAAATCTAAAATTTGCTTTACTGTATTATTCACAATTTTTTTATCTAATCTAAAATCTGGAATTCCATGAATTAAAATTCCTCCTAAATAATTATATTTTTCAAATATTGTAACTTGTACCCCTACTTTTGCTAAAAAAGCAGCACATGTTAATCCTGCTGGTCCTCCACCAATAATAGCAACTTTTTTAGTTTTTAAATTTTTATCTATATTTTGTGGCATATAATCTTTTAGCTCTAATTTTTCTTCTATTGCTTTATCAAAAACAAATGCTTCTAACTCTCCTATATTTACTGGTTCACTTTTTATTCCTCTTATGCAACTTCCTTGACATTGCTTCATATGTGGACATATTCTTCCACATATACCAGGTAATACTGTTGTTTTAGATAAAATTCTATATGCCTCTTTATAATTTTGCTCTTTTATTTCTTTTATAAAACTTGGTATGTCATTATTTAGTGGACAACCTTTTAATGAGCATGGTTTTATTTTGCAATTCAAGCAATAATTTGCTTTTTCTTGTATTTCTTCCATTATTTTTCTTCCTTCTTATTTTTGTCTTTTACTTGTTTATTTTATTATAAAAATTTAAGGTAGTCAATGGAACTGACTACCTTTTATAAGACTTATTTTAGTTCTCTCATAATCAACTCTAAATCTTTAATAAAATCTACCTTTTTACTTTCATCTCTAAGCAAAGCTGCTGGATGCCAAGTTGGCATATATTTTATCCCTTTTCTTTCGACCCATTTCCCTCTTGAAGCAGTAATTCCATTCTCTTTACCTAAAATATTTTTCAAAGCTACACTTCCTAAAAGCACTATAATTTTAGGTTTTACTAAAATAACCTGATTTCTTAAATAATTTAAACATGCAAAAGCTTCATCATCTTCTGGATTTCTATTAGCTGGTGGTCTACACTTTACAATATTTGCAATATATATTTCTTCTCTTTTTATTCCTACAATTCCAAAAGCCATATCCATTAATTTTCCGGCTTTTCCAACAAATGGTTCTCCCAATCTGTCTTCATCTGCACCAGGTCCTTCTCCTATAAACATTATATCTGCATTTTTGTTTCCTACTCCAAATACTATATTTTGTCTTGTTTTGCATAATTTACATTTATTACAGTTAATTATTGATTTTTCTAATTCTTCCCATGTTTCAAACATTTTATGCTCCTTAATTACTTACTTAACACATTTTTCTACTAATTTTATTTTTATCTTTTCGTTTGTATTTATTTCAGCTTTTGTTCCAATTGGAATAACTGTTTTATTTTCTATATGTCCAAAGTTATTTGATTTTATAATAGGAATTTTATAATTATTTTCTAAAACATCTCCAATAATTTTTTCTAATGTAATGCGACTTTCATGTTCATAATTTCCAATCCATAATCCTTTTATTTTATCAAATACTCCATTTTGTTTCATATAGTATAATGAATTACTTACCGCTTCTGGTGGAGCTTCATACCCTAATTCCTCTATAAATAAAATTTTATCAGTAAAATCTATTGAATATTTACCACAAACCAATTCTTTTATTAAAGAAAGATTACCTCCTATAAGTTCTCCTTGTGCTTTTCCATGTTTAAATGTTATATATTCTTCATTTTCTGCTCCAAATTTTAAACTTCCTTCTACAAATCTACTTAATGCTTGTTTATAACTATAATCTGTTTCATCTGTTGCAATTGTTTTAAAATTTGTCCCATTAAAAGTTACCATTCCAGTTTTTTCTGTAATTATGTTAGTGATAGAAGTAATATCACTATACCCACAAATTATTTTTGGGTTTTGTTTTATTAGTTCATAATCTAAATATTCAAATGTAGAATTACTATTATTTCCACCTTTTGCACACCATATCATTTTTACATTTTTATCTGCAAACATTTCATTTATATCTTTAGCTTTTTCTTTTGCTGTACTACTATAGACATTTTTATTTAAAAATATATTTTTTGAATATTTTACTTTAAATCCACTTTTTTCTACAATTTCTTTAGCTCTATTTAATTCTTCTATATTATCTCCAATTATTGGACTAGATGGTGCTACAACTCCTATTGTATCTCCTTTTTTTAATTTTGGTGGTAATATCATACTTTTCTGCTCCTTTTTTACATATTGTAATCTAAGTAAACTTATTTCAGTTCTATTAACGCCGTATTTAATCCATAACCTTGTTTTTCAACTCTAAAAGAATGAATTAAATCTTTATTACATACACTACAAATTTCACTATCTACAATATTTTCTTCATTCAAACCTACATTCATTAATATAATTTTGTTAATTAAAACAGTATCAATATTCCATTTTTCTTTATCTTTTTGTTTTTCAATTATATAATTATTTTTGTCTATATCTAAATCCACAAATTCTTTAGAAAACATATCTTTAACATCTCGTTCAACCTCAAAATGACATTTTCTAATACTTGGACAAATACAACAAATAATATCTTGAGGCTTACAACCAAATTGACTTATCATTTTTTCAACAGTTTTTACTGAAATTCTTTGTAATGTTCCTCTCCAACCAGAATGAACATTTGCAATAGTTTTTGTTACTGGGTCAAAAAACAATAACAATATACAATCCGCATTTGTTGTTGATAATACAAGATTTGTTCTTTGAGTTATAATTCCATCTGTTTTCCTATACTCTTCTAAATTTATATCTGGAAAATCTTTATTTATTTTATTGTTTGCAATTACAATATTATCTGTATGTTCTTGGTTAGTTTTAACTATATTTTTCCAATCTTGTTCTATTGAATTACATAAATCTTTATAATCTTCTATTGTCTTTTTTAATTCATTTTCTGATAATTGTTCTTTATTTGCTCTTGCTGTCCTAAAATTAACATTTGTTCCAAGTGAATATGCATGTGTAATTATATCTTCATATTGTAATAATCTTCTAAATTGCAAATATTGAATTCCATCTTTTACAATGTGTACAACATTTTGATTTGTTAAATCTTTCAATAATCTTTCCTCTTTCTATAAAATACAATACATTTGATTTATCATCTAATGTTTTACTTTTTCATCATTGTTATTATATCATCTTTTGATTTTTTGTCTATATAATTATAGCTATTTCCACATATTCTTGTATCAAATCCACATATTGCTTTATATGAGCAATAATCACATGGTGTTTTCCCCTTTTTATTATATGGTTTTAAATCTATTTTTCCACTTAATATTTCTTTTGATATTTGTTTTATTGTTTTATAAATATAATCTTGTAAGACTCTGAACTCTTCTTTGTTTACTCCGTTTGTTCTACTTTCATATACTGAACCCGAACTTGTTAATGCCGCTGGAATTATTTTTGATGTTCCTGTATTAAGTGTATTATCATGCATTTTTATTATTTTTACATCAGCTAATATTAATCCCTTCATCTTGAAGTTTTTTCTTATTTTTTCTTCTATTTCTTCTTCTGTTATTTTTTTATCAGCACTTGCTATTTGTTCTAAAAGACTAAAATATAAAACTCCTGCTGGCATTAAATCTTCCTCTTTACATACAGCATCCATATATGTTAAAAGTTGCAATTGTATTCCTGCATATACCTCATTTAAATCTATATTTTTTGCTGATGATTTATAATCAATTATTCTTAAATATTTTCCATCATCTGATGTTGCTGTATCTATTCTGTCTATTTTTCCTGTTATTTCTACTCTTTTTCCATTTTCTAATATTTGTAATTGAATTGGTTTATACTTTTCATTTTTACCGAATCCAATTTCTGTTCCTTCTATATTAAAATCACTATATACAATCCCTTCTATAATATATTTAAGTGCCTTTGCTATAATTCTTTTTAATCTCCTTAATAGCACTTTATATTTAGCTGTTGCAACAAAGGTGTATTTCTTTCCATAGTCCAATTTCTCTTCTATTACTTTATTAACTATCTCATCTATTTTTGTAGTTTCTGACAATAATTCTGGTAATTGTATATTTTCTTCATGAACTTTTTTAAAGAACTCGTCTATTGTCTCATGCATAAATGAGCCTGTATCAAAATTTTGAACTTTTAGTTCTTCTTTTTCTTTTAATCTTAAACCATATTGCAAATAATAAGAAAATGGACATTTTGCATATTGTTCAAGTCTTGACACACTTGTTTTTAAAGTATCTCCATATAGTTTTTCTATTATATTTTTATCAATATCTATTGGTAAGTTTGTATAATCTATTCCATTTAAATCTTTTTCTAATTTTTCGTAATATTCATTTTGCTTTTTATAATATTCATAAATTGCATACCATATATCTTCTATTTTTTTACCATCTTTTAAATTTGCTATATTTTCAAGTAATTCTTCATACGTTATTGGTATATTTATAATTTCATATTTTTTTGTTACAATATCACTTTCTTCTTTTAAATTTGGAAATATATTTTTCACCTTGTGTATCATCATTGATGGTCTTAATGATTTTCCTTCTGTTTCTGATGATGAATACGATAAATATATCTTTTTCTCAGCTGTTGTAAATGCTTTATATATGTTAAAATTTTCCTCATATAGATTATCTAACGTTCCTCCTGCAAGTTCTATGCCATCATTCTTTAATTGTTCCCTATCTCTATCTCCAAAAAATCCTTCTGCTTTATTTACACTTGGAAAACTTCCGTCATTTAATCCTATTATAAATATAATATCTACTTTATGACTTCTAGACCTTTCAACATCTCCTATAATTACTTGATCTTGTGTTCCTGGTATTTTACCAAGTTCACTATTTTTCAATCCTGTTTTTAATATTTGAACATATTTATCCATTGATATTTTTTCTTTTCCAAATATTAATACCATTTCATCTAATATGTCCAATATTATTTTATAACTCGCTATATACTCATTTGCTAAGTCTATCATTCCATTCAACTCTAGCTGTTGTATTTTTTTATTTATTTTAGTTTCTATTCTTTGATTTTGTATAAACTCATAAATTGCTTGTGTTGTTTGTTTTACTGTTCCACATTTGCTTTTCAATTCAACTAATGGTTCTATTATTTGCTTTCTTAGATTATTTAAATATTCTATTTGTTCTTTTGTTTCTTCTTTTATCCCAAAGCTAAAATCTTTTTTCCATTTGTTTTGTTTTATTCCCCATTTTGTACAATAATTTTCTAATTTAAAAATATCATCATTTTCTATATCAGAAAATCCAATTTTCAAATAGTTTAAAACAGCTTCTCTTGAAAAGTTTTTACTAAATACTTCAAAAATTGATAACAAATATTGAACTACTACATTTTGATTCAAATCTCTCTTTTCATCAATAAATACAGGAATATTATATTCGGCAAATATCGCTCTTACCAAATTAGAATATGTATCTAAATTTTGTGTAATTATTGATATATCTTTATATCTAAAATGCTCGTCTCTTACTAATTTAGTAATCTCTTTTGCTACATTTTCTATTTCTGAATATTGATTTTTAGCCAAAAATAACTTTATGTTTTTAACATCTTGTTTATATTTATTAATTTTATTTGAATAAATGTTTTTTTCTAAATATTGCAATTCTTCTGTTTTAAATCTTGGTTGATTGTCTAGAAAAATTGTTTCTTCTACTTCTAAATCTTCATTTTTTATTAAGTTCATAATTTTAGAAACTGTTATCTTATTTGTATAAAATATATCTGAATCAGCATTAACACTTAGATCCAAACTATCTGTACATACAGTTATAGTTACTCTTTTAGCTAATTTTATGAATTGTTTTAATACTTCATATTCTTGAAAAGTAAATCCAGAAAATTCATCAATATAAATAATACTGTTTTTAACAAAATCAGTATTCTCAAGGTTTTGTGCAAGCATATTTAACAAATCATTTTCTTCTATATAATTTTTTTGCAATATGTTCTCAAAATTTTGATAAATTATTAACATATCTTTTAGTTTACTTTTTAAATATTCATCTTCACATTTTTCTATTTCATCTTGTAAATTTTGTATTGTTATTCCATGTTTTTTTAATTCTGTTATTGCTGTCATACATATATCAATATTTTCGTCGGATTTACTCAAAAATTTAAGTTCACTTTTATTATTATTTAATATTGAATAAATAAGCATAGCTTTTCCACATTTTGTTAAAGAAGTGTTGATATTTCCACCTATTTCTTGCAATATTCTATGTGCCATTCTACTTAATGTTATTACTTCTGCATTTATAACAGCATTTTCTTTTACAACTTCCATTAATTTCTTTTCTGCTGTAAAAGAAAATTGCTCTGGTGTTATTATATATATCTTTTTTTCTTTATCTATGAATTTTGCTACTTCGTTAAAACAGTATTGGCTTTTTCCACTTCCTGATTTTCCATATATTATTCGTAATCCCATTTTTCTCCTTTCAACTTTTAAGCTCCTCTTCTCCAATAAAATAAATATTGCTGTGCTAATCCTGCTAAATCTCCAAATTTTTCGTTTGCTATTTTCTCTATTTTCACTTTGCTTACTTTACCTTCATCAGATTCTTTTATATATAAATCATTCATTACTCTTCTAACCCATACATCTATTGGAAACACTTCAAATCTTTTTAAGTCAGAAAATAATAATATGCAATCTGCAACTTTTGGTCCAACACCTGAAAGCATTAATAACTCTTCTCTAACTTCTTTTGTATTTGGATTTTTTTTAATTTTTTGTAAATCTACTTTCTTTTCTAATATCATTTTTGTTGTTTCATACAATCTAATATCTCTAAATCCTAAACCAAGTTTTCTATATTCTTCTACAGAAACATTTTTTAATTCTTCTGGTGTTGGAAATGTATAATACTTCTTTCCATTCCATTCTATTTCTTTACCATATTTAGTTGATAATCTTTCTATTATCCCTTTTATTCTTGGTATATTATTATTTGCTGATATTATAAATGAAATAATTGTTTCCCATAAATCTTGATTTAGTATTCTTATTCCTTTACCATATTCAACACTTATTTTCATATATTCATCGATTTTTGATAATTGCTTTTTTATTTTAGAATAATCTCTTGATAAATCAAAATAATCTTCAACTATTTTACTAAGTTTTCCATCACAAATACCAGTAAAAATAATTTCATTTTCAACCTTTCTTACATTTATAACACCTTTTTTTATAACTCCTGTATAACTTTCATCTTCTTCTTTATTCCAACGAAAGCATTGACCACAGTCAAATATATCTTGTAGCTCAAATGAATCTTGATTTTTTATTATATATTTTTGTTTTTCCATATTTTTTATCTCCATTGTTATATTCTCTAATATTATAGCATATATATATTATTTTTTAAAGCCTAAACCAACAACTTCCCTTGCGTTTGCAATTATTATAAAACTATCTGGATCTATACTTTTAGCTATTCTCTTAACCTTAACAACATCTCCTCTTGATGCAGCACATAACAACACTAATTTTTCTTGCTTTGTGTACATTCCTTTACCATATAAACCAGTGGTCCCTTTACTTATCTTTTCTCCTATTTTTTCTGATATTTGTTCATTCTTATCGGAAATTATAATTAATAATTTTGTAAAATATATACCCTCAAAAATAATATCTATAATCTTTCCCATCAAATATATTGCAATTGCAGAATACAATCCGATTTCTATTTCTTTAAAAAAGATTACATTTAATGCAACAATAATTGTATCTATCATAATTATTATATTACTCATTCTAATATTCAAATCATAACCTTTTAATATATTACTAACTAAATCTGATCCCCCTGTTGATGAGTTAACTTTAAGTACTATTGCTGTTCCGCAATCCTATAATAACCCCACCATATATGCACGCCAAAAATCTATCAAAAGTTAATGGTTCCAATTTATCTAATACATCTATAAATATAGAAAGACTTATTGTTCCTACCATAGATTTTATAAAAAAGCTTTTTCCTAATTTGTAACCTGCAAACAAAAATAATGGTATATTCAAAACCAATATAGTCGTTCCCATTGGTAGTTTCAATAAATAATACAAAATTGTAGCAATACCTGCAAATCCACCTGAAGATAATTGATTTGGTAATAAAAACATAGATATTGCAATTGCCATTACAAATGCTCCAATAATTGTTCCTAATATTTCTACTAAAAATTTTTTTATACTTTCTTTTTCAATTGTCATAAAAAATCACCTTTATTACTATTATTAGTAATTAAAGGTGTTTTTATTCTCTATTTATTTTCATCCAAAAAGTCATTATATTGTTTTGTTATTTCAATTTTAGATTTTCCTTGTTTTATATTTTTATCTTGTTTAACTATTAAATCTACTTCATAAACATCTTTTAATTTTTTTATGTTTTCTCTTTTATGTCCAATTACATTATTTGAATCTATTGGATTTACTGTTACTTGAACTTCTTTTACTTTTACATTTAATTTTTTAATTTTTTCTACTATCGCATCATACCACATGCTAGACTCTACAAGTTGTCTAAATGCTGGATGAAATGGTCCTGCTACAACTTCACTTTGCTTTGAATTAGGTTCTGAAATTTCTTCTGTATTTTGCAATCCTACTCTTATTACTTCAATTTTTTTATTTGAAAACATTCTAACTAACTGCTTACAAATTTCAACTGCTTGTACTAATGGTAATGGTTCATATTTTCCATTTTTATATTCTTCTTCTAATTTTGTTCCTTTTATTACTAAAACTGGATATATTCTTATCATTTTAGGTTTTAATTTTATTAATGATTTTGCTGTATTTATCTCATCGATTCTTGTACTTTCTGGTAACCCCACCATCATTTGATGTCCTAAATTAAAACCATACCATCTAATTAATTTCGATGCTCTTTTTACATCTTCAAATGTGTGCCCTCTTTCTGCTCTATTCAAAATGTAATTATTGGCAGATTGTACTCCTAATTCTATTGTTTTTACTTTATATTTTTTTAATCTTTTTAATATATCTTTATTGATATAATCTGGTCTTGTAGATATTCTAATACTATTTACTTTTCCTTTGTTTATATATTCATTTGCCAATTCTAATAATTCATTTTGAACTTTTTCATCTATTCCTGTAAAACTTCCACCAAAAAAAGCAATTTCTTTTTCTACATCTTGTTCTTTTATATTTTCTAAAAAATATTCTATTGTTTTTCTAGCATCTTCTTTTGTAATATTTTTCTTTTGACCACTAATTGACTTTTGATTGCAAAAAATACAATCATTAGGGCAACCTAAATGTGGTACAAATATTGGAATTACATATTCTTTTTTCATCGCATTTTTCCTTTCAATATTTATTACTCCCCCAATGCTTTTTTTGCTGCTTGCATTTCAGCAGCCTTTTTGCTACTTCCAATTCCTGTTGCTAACACTTTTCCATTAAAACACACTTCTGCTTCAAATTTTTTATCATGATCTGGTCCAGTTTCTTTTATTATTTTATATTCTATTTTTACATCTCCATTTTTTTGTAGTTCTTCTTGTAAAACTGTTTTATAATCTTTTTGCCCTACATTTTTTGTTGCAATTTCTATTTCATCTTTTAAATTCTCTATTATAAATTTTTTTGCCGGTTCTAATCCGCCATCTTTATAAATTGCTGCAATAACTGCTTCCACGCTATCTGCCAAAATTGCTGGTCTTTTATTTCCTCCAGACACAACTTCTGATTTTCCTAAATACAAATAATCTCCAAAGTTATGATTTAGTGCAACTTTATATAGGCTTTTTTCACATACTACTGTTGCTCTAACTTTTGTTAATTCTCCTTCTTTTAAATTAGTGTATTTATTATACATATAATCACTTGAAACAAATTCTAAAATACTATCCCCTAAGAATTCCAATTTTTCATTACTTGCAATATTGTGTTCATACGCATAAGAAGTATGTGTAAGTGCTTTTTTTAATAGGCTTTTATCTTTAAAATGATATTGTATATTATTTTCTAATGTTTCTAAATTCATAATTGCCACCTTTCTTATATATTATATAACATTTTAGCAATTTTTCAAGTAAAATTTACAAAATAGCACAAAATGCTATAAAAAAACAGAAGTTTAAACCAAAACTTCTGTTTTTTTTCTTTTCATTTGAACTTGTGGTGGAATTAATGGGCTATATGCCTCTCCATCAAATACATCAACCTCAACTGTTCTAGTTAAGACATCTGTATAACTATAAGTTACATTTCTATTATTTTCTTCATATCTTACTACAAAAATATTTGGATATGCCTTTTCTATTGTTGCTTCTTTTTCAAAAGTTCTACATCTTCCTAAAGAACCTTTTACTATTATCTTTTGACCCACTTTCTCTAAGATGTCAGTTTTAAGATTTGATATATCTGTCTTACAAATCATACTATCACCTACTCCTTTAAGATGATTTGATTATAGCATTTTAGTTGATTTTTGTCAAAAAACATTTGTTTTTGTCTTTGTTTGATTTTATGCTATTTCAAGCATATTTCGCCGATATTCATCCTTATATTACTTTTATGTTGCGTTTATGTTACAATTATATTACAGTATGTTTCATTTTACCATATGCACCTATTCCGCCTACTCCCTTTTTACCATCTCTTAGTTCTTTTACGATATCATCTATTGTTATATATCTATATTCTAATGTTGTAGCAACTTTTTCTGCAACCACCAATGGGTCTAAAAAATCTATTAAAATTCTAGCTGGAGATGAAGCAAAATTTGCACCAGCATTTATAATTGCCTCAAAATAACTTTGACATGCACCTGCAAAAATTACTGTTTTTTTCCCATTTTCCAAATCATATCTTCTTGCTTCTTTTACTGTATTTATAAAATACCTAGAATTTCTGTAATTATATATATCATTGTAATTCATTCCTCTTTTTATCATTCCGTCATGTCCAGTTATTATTAAAATATCTGGATTATATTTGTTTAATAATGTATATACTACTTTAGGCTGTTTATATTCTGATATATTTTTCACAACAGCATCTAATCCCAACTTTCTATAATATTGATATGATTTTTCTGAATATTTTCTATCTCCATCTAGATGTAATATTTTACCAGTTAAAATCTTTTTTTGAATTCTTTTATCATTCGGTGTAACTAGACCAATTTCATATTTATTAGTTTTATATTCTTCTATTCTTCTTTCTATTTTCTTTTCTGATTCATTTATACTTCTATTAATAGTTTTTTTATCTATTTGTTCTAAATCACTTATTGGACTATCAGCTTCTATTCTTTCTATAATTCCAGTAAGTATTGCTATAGGTTCTTCCTTAGTGTTTATTATTTTTTTTACACTAAATAAAATATCTTTCTTATATGACTTTCTAGCAACAATATCTCCTTCTTTTATTTTTTCCATTTTATCACCTCATATTCTGAGCTATTATATTTTATGTTGATTAACATTTTTTTGTTATTAAAAAAAAGCCAAAATTAATTGACTTTATTTTAAATGACTATATTTTAATTTTGTTGCCATTCCGCCTCTTATGTGTCTTTCTGCTTTGTTTTCGTTTAAAATCATTCTTACTTCTCTTGCCAGACTTGGATTTATTTTCTTTAGTCTCTCTGAAACATCTTTATGTACTGTACTTTTACTTATTCCAAATTTTTTTGCTGTTCCTCTTACTGTATCTTTTGAATCTATAATATAATGTGCAAGTTCTATTGCACGTTCATCTATTGATATACCTTTCATATAGTCAAACCCCCATACGAATACTTTTGTTTAATTGTATTCAAAATGTTTATGGATTATGATTTTTCTTTTCATTTACATAAGATTGATTTTTTATAACTAATGTGTTATAATAAACATATACTAATTATATATTATATTGTTTTAACACAAGGAGGATTTGACATGGAGAATATTAACAATATTTATGGAGCAGTGGCCGAGTGGTGGACTGACAAAATTCGGGAGATATATAATAATAAAGTTAATGAAAATGATATGAGAGTATTCAAAAATTATCTTACTAATTTGATAGATGATAATATATCATTGAATGGTTGTTTAACCATTTCATTAACTCCTCATAACATTTTGACAAAGTCATTAATTCACGCTAACATTTTCTCAAATGTTCTTTTTAAAGCTTTAAAAGATGAGATGAAAATAACTCCTCATCTAATAAGTTTATATAATGAAGATGGTTATTTGCAGTGGTATCTCTCAATTTAAAATAAAGGGCATTTCAAAATGCCCTTTACTTTATTTTAATATAATTATATAATATAAAAAATTTTAGGAGTTTTTATGATAAGAATTAGTAATATAAAAATTTATAAAGATATTTCAGATGAAGATGTAATTACTACAACACTAAATAAATATAAAATACAAAAAGAAGAAATTCTGTCTTGTTGTATATCAAAAAAATCAGTTGATGCAAGAAAAAAAGATGATGTTCATTATTCTTATTCAATTGATTTAAAGCTAAAAAATGAAAATAAGCTATTAAAAAGTAAAAATATCTCATTTATAAAAGAAACTGCTTTTCCAAAATTTGATATAAAGAAAAGCAAAAAACTAAATCCAATAATTGTAGGTGCTGGACCAGCCGGTTTATTTGCCGCATTAACTTTTATTCAAAATGGTTATGCACCAATTATTATAGAACAAGGTGAACAAGTTGAAGAAAGAATGAAATCTGTTGATACTTTCACAAATACAGGAAAATTAAATATATCTTCAAATGTCCAATTTGGAGAAGGTGGAGCTGGAACATTTTCTGATGGAAAACTTACAAGTGGGATAAATTCTCCATATTGTAAAAAAGTTTTGCAAGAATTTGTTAATTTCGGAGCTCCAAAACAAATTTTATATTTAACAAAACCACACATAGGCACAGATAATTTAATAAAAATAATCAAAAATATGAGAAAATTTATTATTTCTAAAGGTGGTAAATTTTTATTTAATACAAAATTCATAGATTTTGAAACTAAAAACAATAAAATCTCGAAAATTCATATTATAAATTTAAAAGAAAATAATTTGATAAAAACTATAGAAACAGACACTCTGATTCTAGCTATTGGACATAGTTCAAGAGATACTTTTGAAAAAATTTATGAAAAAGGTCTTTTAGTAGAACCCAAAAATTTTTCAGTAGGAGTAAGAATAGAACATTTACAAACTGAAATTAATAAATCCCAATATGGTTCAATTACAAACTTAAAATTACCATCAGCAGATTATAAGTTAGCATATCATAGTCCAAGCGGACGTTCCTGCTATACTTTCTGTATGTGTCCAGGAGGAGTCGTAATGGCTTCTTCAAGTGAAAAAAATACTATAGTAACAAATGGCATGAGTTATTTTGCAAGAAATGGGATTAATTCAAATTCTGCAGTTTTAGTAAATGTTGTTCCTTCTGATTTTAATAGTTCTTCTCCTTTAGCTGGAATATACTTTCAAAAAGATTTAGAAGAAAAAGCTTTTAAGTTAGGCGGTTCTAATTACTACGCACCTGTTCAAAGATTTGAAGATTTTGCTAATAATAAAAAATCTGAATTTATAGGAACGGTTCACCCTTCTTACAAACCTGGTTACACATTGTCTAATTTAAAAAATATACTACCTGAATTTGTATCAGAAACTTTGAAAGAAGGAATTATATACTTTGATACAAAACTTCATGGTTTTGCCAATCCTGATGCTATTTTAACTGGTTTAGAGACAAGAAGTTCTTCTCCTGTTAAAATTTTGAGAAATGAAAATTTAATTTCAAACATAGAGGGCATTTATCCTTGTGGAGAGGGAGCTGGTTATGCTGGCGGAATTATGTCTGCAGCTGTAGATGGAATTAAATGTGCTATTGCAAATATTTCAAAAATTTAAAAAGATAATTTAAAATATAAAATTATCTTTTTAAATTTTACGCATTTCTACAATTATTTTAGCTAAATTGTCTACCAAATAATCTATATCTTCCTTAGTATTATAATCACCAAAAGTTAATCTCAAAGCACCTTTAGAAAGCTCACTTGGAAGTCCTATAGCAGTTAATACATGTGAAGGATTTGCATCTTTTGAAGAACAAGCAGATCCTCCAGATGCACAAATGCCAACCTCATCCAATCTCAATAACAATTCACCAGAATCTAAATCCTTAAAACTAATATTTATATTCCCTGGTAATCTTTTTTCCATTGTGCCATTAATATGAATATTAGGTATTTTTTCTTTTATTTTTTTCAAACAATAATCCCTCATATTTTTTAATTTTTCTTGATACTCACAAAGATTTTTTTCTGCTATTTGACAAGCTTTCCCTAAAGCAACTATTTCAGCTACATTTTCAGTTCCAGACCTTTTATCATTTTCCTGATGACCTCCATCCATAAATCTCTCAAATTCTATTCCGCTTCTCACATATAATGCGCCAATTCCTTTTGGTGCATACAATTTATGTCCTGACAATGATAACATATCTATATTCATTTTTTGAACATCAATAGGAATATTTCCAACAGCTTGAACAGCATCTGTATGAAATATTATACCATTTGCGTGTGCAATTTGAGCAATTTCTTTTATTGGTTCTATTGTTCCAATTTCATTATTTGCATACATCACACTTATTAATATTGTTTGAGAAGTAATTTCACTTTTTAATTTTTCTAAATTCAATATTCCATTAGAATCGACATCTATATAACTTATTTTAAAACCTTTATTTTCTAAATTTTTGCAACTATTTAATATTGCAGGATGCTCAATTTTAGATGTTATAATATGATTTCCTTTTTCTTTTTTAGCATAAGCTATTCCCTTTATAGCTGTATTATCACTTTCTGAACCAGAACTTGTAAAATATATTTCTTCTGGTTTACAATTTATAAGCGAAGCTACTCTTCTTCTAGCTTCACTTATTGCTCTTTTTGCACTTCTTCCTATACTATAAATAGATGATGGATTTCCATATTCAACGCTTAAATATGGTACCATTTCTTGAAAAACTTCTTCTTTCACTCTCGTTGTAGCACTATTATCAAAATATTTAACTTCCATATCTTTCCTCTCTTTTACTTTTTCTATATTATATTCATTTGTACTTAATTTCTGTTAATCATTTCTAAAATTTCATTCATTTTTCCCATAGTAGCTCTATAACCATATTTATAACATTCATCTAATTTTTCTATTTCTAATAGACCTGTTTTATCTGTTTCTATTGTTAAAACCATATCACTTGTTACAAGACTTTCCTCTGATACTTTATTTCCCATTATATCAATTGACCTCATAGCTATATCCATTACAGTACTTTCATTATTTATTTCATCTGCTTTAAAATTTATTGCAATTACTTTATTTGCACCTTGTAACTTTATTTCTTGAGCTGGAACATTATCTAATATTCCCCCATCTAAAAATTTATGGTTTTTATATTCACATGGATTAAAAACAACCGGAAAACTACTACTTGCTCTTATTGCTTTTCCTACTGATATATCTGTAATATATCTATCCTTTTCAGTTGAATTTTTCGGTACATAATTTGTAAATATATATTCTTTTGAATCTTTCAAGTCAACAGCTGGTACTACAACTGGCATATTTATATCTGTTAATTTTCGTATCCCTTTTCTTTTTGCAACTTCATTAAACCCTTTTTCTATTTCTTCTCCAGAATAAAAACCTGCAAATGGTACTTTTTTATTTGAAAAGAAATTCCCGAAACTAGTAAAAACAGATTTAGGATTTTGATTTACTAATTCTCTTGCATATCTTTTAAATAATATGTAAATATAATATGGTGAATATCCCATTGCATATAATGTTGCAATAATGCTACCTGAACTTGTTCCTCCTATTATATCTACTTTAATATTATTTTCATCTAATGCCTTTAAAACACCTGCATGTGCTATTCCTCTAATTCCACCTCCAGATAAAGCTAATCCCAATTTCATACTTTTCACCTCATTTAAATTCTATTTTAATTATTTACTATTTTTTATGAATTTAAACTTACTTTGGTTACTTAAATAATTTTTTACAAAATAAAAAACGTCACTTTAAGACGTTTTTTATTTTATTTATTTGTATAATAAATTTCCCCATTACCATAAACAAATTTATAATATTGTCCAATAAAATCTGGTTGCTCAATACTTTTCAACTCATATTTTGGTTCTACAATTATTTTTCCTTCTTTATCTATAACTCCCCATTTTCCATCTTTTTTAATTCCTGCAAAACCATATTTATTAACTTCTGTTACTTTTTCATATTTGAAATCAACTACTGTTTTTCCATTTATATCTACAAATCCCCAGTAATTTCCTTGTTTTTTAGCAAATATTTTATTATTTACAAACACTTCTGTATCTTTTAATTCTTTTCCATATCTTGTAATATATTTTGTTTCATTTTCATTATATAACTTTATATATTCATCAATTTCTTCAACTGTTGCATTTTTTAGTTCTATAATCTTTTCCATATCTTTTGAATAGATTTCTGTTACTTTATTAGTATCATCTGTAGCTTGAACTAAATTTGTATTCTCTATTTTTTGAATTGTATTATATTTAAATTGAATTTTAGTATCTTCATTTTCATCTATAACACCTAATTTACCGCTACTATTACTTGCTAAGAAATAATCATCATATAAATATTCTATATAATTATAATCTTTATTTGTTTTCTTTTCATTATTTTTATATATACTATAATTTACTTTGTTATCTCTTATTGATATATTAATTTTATAACTTGTATTTTCAACTTTAGTAAATACTGTATTATAGTCTAATGATGTTTCTTTACCATTATTATCAAATACTTTTACTTTTCCATTGCTGTCTGTTGCATATATATTTTCTCCTGTAACATCTATCTGAGAATATTTAAATGGAACAATTTGTTTTCCATCCATAGTAAAAACTCCATATTGTTTTCCTTTTAAAGCTATTATTCTATTATTAAATTCATCATATCTTAATGATTGATATTCATTATCTATTATTTTCTTTGAATTTTTATATAAACCATATTTTCCGTTTTGAGCACAAATTAAATATGGTTCTTCACTATTAGCTTCTAAAATTCTATATAAATCATTATATTCTGTTTTTAATAATTCTTTTCCATCCTTATTTATATAACCATATCTATACCCCTCATTAGTTGTTATACTTACAATATAGCCACAATCTTTATATCCTATGTTTTCTTTATAATATTTATCTGCTTCAATCTTGTCATAATTTGTTTTTACTAATTCCGCACCTTTAATATTTATTACTCCATATTTATTGTCTTTTTTTACTAAAAGCTCTCCTTCTTTAAATTGAAGTGTATCTATTTCATTATAATTTGCATTTGTTATTTTTTTACCGTTAAAATTTATTATTCCATATTTTCCATTTTTACTATATTTTAAAACACTTTTCTCATACATTAAATCTGTTGAAACACCTTTTAATCTTAATGGCTCTACAGTATCATAATTTTGAAATAATTTTTCTTTTTTGTCATTGAATACTTCTGTTTGTTCTCCACTATAACAAATAAATAAAGCCTCACTTGGGTTTGGTATTACTACATTATCATAACTTGTATCTATTATTTTTGTACCACTTCTATCTATTACTCCGTATTTATCATCTTCTTTTACTACAAAATAATTATATTCTGATACTTTTTCTATTTGATATTCTTTTTTGTTTTTTTCTATGTTTCTATATCCTATAAATCCAGCTACTAATACTATTATTAGTAATATTATAATTGCTATTATATTCTTCTTCTTCATTTTATTTTTTCCTTTCGTATTAAACTAAATTTATTATAATTGTTTTTTATTTTTTTTTCAATATAATTTCTTATTTTTATATTAAAAATAGCCTATAATCCACTATTTAAGATTATAAGCTATTAGTTTAATAATGCAAAATAAATATTTACTAAAGATTTGATTGTTGTTACATTCCAGTAACAGGTAATTTTTTATGAGATTCTTTTAATTCTGTTTCGATATTAACAATTGACTTTTCACTTGTATTTGTTTTTGAACTCTCTATAGTTGCACTTTCTTCTTTCTGTTCTATTTTTATTTCTGTTTTTTCTTTAAATTTATTATTTATTGTAACAATTACATTTTGATTAAATTCAACATTTAATTCAACTAAATCATCACTAATAACATACCCATCTTTTGCATTTGTTTCTTTTATATAATATTTTCCAGGAAGTAAATTTGAAATTTCAACTTCGCCATTTTTATTTGTTTTTAAATTTGCATGTATTACTTTTTTATCTTTATCTAAAAGATTGAATTCTACTCCCTCTAATTTTACTTTTGTATCTTTATCTTGTTTTATTATTTTTATTTTTGTTTCGTTTTTATAATAATTATCTTCAGTTATTCCTGTTGCATCTTCATATGTTGCAGCTGTTAATGCATAGTCTTGATAAGCACTATTTTCTGCTTTTCCATATAATACAGGTTTGTTTTTTATTTGAGTTCTTATATTAATTTTGAAACTTCCATTATTTTTTAAATTTTTAATTGGTATTAAAATTTTAAATCTTTCGTTTTGTGAAAATTCTTGTTTTGTATTATTATTTAAATCTGTTATTTTTATTCCTTCTGGCAATTGACCATCTTGTGCTAGTAAACTAACTTTATAATTTGTTATTGGTGCTCCAGCTTTTATTGAATATGTTTTAGATACATAATTTTTATTTTTACTGTCTACTCTAAAACATTCTGATTCTCTATTAATTTTTATATTATTAGAAATTTGAGTTTCATTGCAATTTTGTCCATCTCTTAAAATTTTATTTAAAGCATTTAATGTTCTTTTCCCTGCTTCTCCTATTGCTTCATAATCATTTGGGTTATTACCATGTATATAACAATAAATTGCTTGTTTTGTTGCTGTGAAAGCTTCTTCTTTGTTACTACATCCAAGTTCTTGAATACTTTTATATGGATAACCGTTTATTATAATTCTCCATAGTTTAACATCTGTTATTGCTTCCTGTACAGATACTGAATAAGATAAACTATCATCTACTCCTTGTTTAGTTTTATCCAAACAGTATGCCGGATAGCTTACACCATCCTTTACATATTGTGCATAATATGCTTTTACAACAATCCCTTTATATTTTAAAAGACTTCCACAATCTCCTCCTGAGATTATATTTTGTGAATTTATATTAACTGCATTAACTGTACTAAGAATAGTAATTATATTTAATAAACAAAAGCTGATAAATATCAAAGAAAATTTTTTAAATTTTTTTATTTTTCTCATTCCTCCTTTATTCTTCTTCTCCTTGTATACATCTTCTGTATGTTGGTTCATTTTCTACACATGTAATTAATGTGATTGTATTTTTTTCTGTTTTTTCTAAATAGCTCCAATCTTCATCTGTTATAATTAAATGCTTTGTTACTATATATGTTTTTTCAAATCCATAATATTTATAAATTATTTTGTCCCCTTCTTTTAATTTTTTCAAGTTAGCAAAATAATTTACAGCATATCCTCTATTATGTGCCGCAAGTCCTATATTCCCTATATTTTTTGATGTCTCTTCAAAATGACCGACATACTTATCCATTATTTCTTTACTTGTGCCTTCAGATATGCTTGCTTCTAATGATATGACTGGAATAGATATCTTCCAGTTTTCTTCTTTTGCTTTTTGGTTATATTTTATTATATTTTTTGTTTCAGGGTAATTATTTTGAATTTCTATTTTTTCTTCTATACCAGTATTTAAAACTTGATTAATACTGTTAGAACTGATTTCAACTTGTACTACACTTTTTTTGAACAAGTTTAAGATAGATTGTGGATTTAAATTTATATTTGTTGTAAAAAAATATATTACTATTGTTATTAAAATACTAACAATATTAACAAATTTCTTGGTATAGCTAATCATGCATAAGCTTCACCACCTTTTTATTAAATTTTCTTTTTGGATATTTGTTTTTTCGAAAAAACTTTCTTGATTTAAAAATAGATTGATTCAAATCTGTTATTATAGTACTACAATATTTTCAATTTGTAAAGAACTTTTCATCGCAAAATTCGACATTTTGCTTTCAAATCTAACAGGTTCTAAGCTTTTAAAAAACAAAAAAAATATAAAACTTTTAAAAAATAAATTTCAAAAAGTTTTATATTAAATTTTTTTATTGCTTTGTTGGAATTCTTATAACAACTTCTGTTCCTTCTCCAACTTTACTTTTTATATCAATACTTCCACCATTTTTATCTAAAATTTCTTTAGCAATAGAAAGTCCTAAGCCTGTCCCTCCCATTTCTCTAGTACGAGCTTTATCTACTCTATAAAATCTTTCAAATATTCTAGATAAATCTTCTTCTGGAATTCCAATACCATTGTCAAAAATCTTAATGTAAGCATCATTATATACAAATCCAACATAAATTTTTATTTCTCCGCCATCTGGTGTATATTTTATACTATTTGTCATTATATTAAAAACAACTCTTTCAATATCATCTTTATCTGCATAAACAAGTGGTACATCTGCTGTTACAAAACAATTTACTGTATGATTTTTATTCTTAATTTGAATAGCTAGTTTTTCTTGGCATCTCTTTACTAAATCACCTAAATCGAATGATTCTTTTTGAGTTTTCTTTTTATTACTATCATATCTAGAAAGTGTTAACAAATCAGTTACTAATCTTGCCATTCTTCGAGATTCTGATGATATTACTTTTAAAAATTTTTCTTGAGTTTCATCATCATAACCACCTTCTAGCAAGGTATCTGCATAACCCATAATTGATGTAATTGGTGTCTTCAATTCATGAGATACATCTGCGACTAATTCTTTTTGCATATTATCTAGTTTTACATGTTCTGTTATATCTTGAATTACAGCAATTACACCATCAGGTCTATCCTCCTCATTTTTAAAAGGTGCAAAAAATACTTTTACATATCTATCATCAACTTGAAATCTTTTTTCTGTAGACGTCCAACTTTCTAAGTATATTATCTTTTCCATATTAATATCTATTTCAAATTTTTTAAATATATCGTTAAATGTATTATCTTCTGGACTTATTCTTAGAAACTTCTTCGCTGCCGGGTTTATTAATATAATTTCTCCTAACATATTAAATGCAATAATACCATCTGTCATATGTAGAAGAATTGTTTCTATTTGATTTTTCTTTGTTGAAACTTCACTAAGTTTATCTTTTAATTCTGTCTTCTCGTCATTTTTTATAAATTTATTTTTTGGATAAATTACATATTTTGATAAAATTTTTGAAATAATTATCGCAAATAATATTAGTATTCCAACAGCTACTACTATTGATATTTGTGTTTTTTCTTTTATTTTATTTGCGCTATCTATTATATGAACAATATCTTCGTTTGATATTTGAATTAAGTTCTTTATCATACTTAAATAAAATCCACCTAACCCACATATAACTATAATTCCTATCAATAATGAAAATATTATTGTTCTTGTTTTTACTTTTTTAAACATCCTTTTACTCCCTAACAATCTTCTTTATTTCTGCATAAATTTTATCTTCAACATTTGAAGATGAAACTTTTAATGCATTTTTTGACATTATTTCAATTGTATTTTTGTTTAAAATTATTTCTTCTATATTTGAATTTAAATTTTCATAATTTAATTCATTATTTAAAATTATTTTAGCTGCATTTATCTTTTCTAGTACTTTAGCATTATATAATTGATGATCCCCACTCACATTTGGTAGTGGAATTAATATTGAAGCTTTTCCCAGATTAGCAATTTCTGTTATTGTCATTGCACCACTTCTAGCCACAATTAAATCTGATACATTCATCATTTCTTCCATATTATAAATATATGGTACTATTTTGGCATTTTCTAAATGATTTATATATACATGATTTTCTTCTAAAATTTCTTTTATTCTATCATATTGTTTTGGACCTGTTGCCCAAATAATTTGATAATTTTTATTTAATTTATTTTTTAATATTCCCAAAATTGCATCATTAATTTTTTGAGCACCTTGGCTTCCTCCAAAAATTAATACAATTGGTTTGCTTTCATTAAGTCCAGTTTTTGTTATTATAGAATTTTTTTCGTTAATTCCATATTCTTTTTTCTTTATTTTTACTGGAGTTCCTGTATAAACTATTTTTCTAGCATTTTTTATTCTGCTTTTTGCATCTTCAAATGATACCAATATCGTATTAGTTTTGGTTGCTAACATTTTTACAGCTTTACCTGGGAAAGCATTACTTTCATGTAATAAAGTTGGAATTTTTAAACTATGAGCTGCAGAAATTGTAGCTCCACATATATATCCACCTGTGCCTATCACTATATCTGGTTTAAATTCTTTTATTATTCTTTTTGCTTCTCCATACCCTTTTAGGGTTTTATACATTTTTTTGATATTTTCTATTGATATTTTTTTACTTAAGCCATATGCATCTATAGTCTTTAATTCATAACCTGCTCTAGGAACTAAGTCATTTTCTAATCCTCTTGTAGTTCCTATAAATATTATTTTTGAATCTTTTTCTTCTTCTTTTATTTTATTTGCTATTGCAAGACCGGGATTGATATGTCCGGCTGTTCCTGCTGCTGCAATTATAACTTTCATAATGAATTCTCCTTTTTTATTTTGCTCCTGCTCTAGAAATATTAAGCAATACTCCTATTTCACACAATAATATAAATAGAGCTGTTCCTCCGGTAACTAAAGAATGGTAGTGGCATTCCTGTTGCTGGCATTGATGATGTGACAACAGCAACATTTATAATAACTTGTATTGCAACTAATGCTGTAATTCCTGTTGCTAATAAACTTCCAAACATATCTGGTGCTTTCATTGCTATTAAAATTCCTCTCCATATAAATACTGCAAATAATATTAAAACTATTACACAACCAAAGAAACCTAATTCTTCTGCTAAAATTGAGAATATAAAATCATTATGTGGTTCTGGTATATATAAATATTTTTGTTTACTATCACCTAATCCTACACCAAATAATCCACCTGAACCTATAGCATACAAACTTTGTATAACTTGCCATCCGGTATCTGTTGCATCTTTCCATGGATCCAAAAATGTAATAAATCTTTGTAATCTATATGGTTCAATTGCTATAAGTAATGCTAATCCTGGAATTCCTACTCCTAATCCAGTAAATAGAAAATGTTTAAATTTGCATCCTGCAACTATCATCATTATACAAACAATTCCTATAATAACAACAGAAGCACTTAAGTGTGGTTGTAATAATAATAACCCTATTATTGGAGCTAAAAACAAAATATGTTTTATTAATCCCTTTCCATATAATTGTAATTTATCTCTATTTTTTACTAATATTCCTGCATAAAAAATTATCATTAAAAATTTAACCATTTCTGATGGTTGGAAAGATAATGTCTCTGTAACAAATATCCATCTCTTAGAACCATTTATTTCTTTACCAATTAACATTACAGCACCTAATAATAAAACCGAAATCCACCAAGCATGTTTATAAAATTTTTGATAAAAACGATAATCAATCTTAGAAATAAATATCATTGCAAATAATCCTAAAATTGCAAAGATTAATTGTTTTGAAAAATATGAATAACTATTTCCACTTTTAGAAAGTGCAGATGGCGAACTTGCTGATAACACCATAACTAATCCTATTCCTAAAAGAAATATAATGGTTATTAATAATGTAAAATCAATTGGATTATTTAAGAAACTTGAAAAACTTTTTTCCTTTTTCTTTTTTGCCATTTAAAATCCTCCTAACGAGTTTTTTTACTTTCGTACTAAATTATTTTTAATCCTATAGCACATGCAACAAGTGTTACTAAAGAAAATACTACTACTATTTTATTTTCTTTCCATCCAGATAATTCAAAATGATGATGCAATGGTGCCATTTTAAAAACTCTTTTCCCTGTTTTTTTATAATATATTACTTGAATTATATCAGATAATGCTTCTAATACTGGTATAATTGCTATTAATAGTAGTAATAGTGGCATTTTTAAATATAATACTAATCCTGATATTGCACCACCAAGCATAAGTGAACCTGTATCTCCCATAAATACTTTTGCTGGGTGTAAATTAAATATTAAAAATCCTAATGTTGCTCCAATTATTATACTTCCAAATATTGAAACTTCATACATTTGTTGACTAATTCCTATTACTGTTAAACATGTTATAATCAAGCAAGAAACACTTGATGATAAACCATCTACTCCATCAGTTAAGTTAATTGCATTTGTTGTAGCTAGTATTACTATTACTGCTAATGGTATATATATAAATACTGGAATATTAATATATATTTTAAAAATTGGAATATATGTATCTGTTCCTAATTTAAGTCCATATACTAGAAATAAAATATACATTACTGCTATAATTAGTAATCCTAACATTTTATATTTTGGTTTTAACCCATCAGTATTTTTTAAAACTAATTTTCTAAAGTCATCTATAAAGCCTATTATTCCAAATGCTATTGTACTTATTAATATTGGTGATATTTTTCTTACTAACTCTTCTTTTCCATTTACTGAAAAATAAATACAAGATCCAACAGTTGCAATAATTATTGCAACTATCATTATTATTCCACCCATTGTTGGTGTTCCTTGTTTTTTTAAGTGAGATGCTGGTCCGTCATCTCTTTCTATTTGACCTATTTTCATTTTTTTTAATATTGGTATTGTTATTATTCCACAAATTACTGAGATTGCAAAAGTTATAAGCAATATTTTTATCTCAAAATCCAATTTTATCAAACCTTTCTATTTTTGTTCTTTTGTCTTTTATTTTATTTATTTTCTAATTTATCTATTATTTCTCTTACTATAATTCTTTCATCAAATGGGTATTTTTCTCCATTTATTTCTTGATATGGTTCATGACCTTTTCCTGACAATATTATTATGTCCTTTTTATTAGCCATTTTTATTGCCTTTTTTATAGCTTCAACTCTATCTACTACAACTTCATATTTTCCTTTAGTTTTCTTTATTCCTGTTTCTATTTGTTCTACTATATCTTCTGGTTCTTCTGTTCTTGGGTTATCTGATGTAATTATTGTGTAATCAGCAATTTTACCTGATATTTCACCCATTATTGATCTTTTTCCTTTATCTCTATCTCCTCCACAACCAAATACACTAATTACCCTTCCTCTTGTATAACTTTTTGTTGCCTGTAATATACTTTGTAAACTTTCTGGAGAATGTGCATAATCTATCATTATTGTTAATTCTTTTTTATTATCAACTAATTCTGATCTACCTGGTACTCTTACTTCTAATAATGCTTCTTTTATAATTTCTGGAGAAACTCCAAATCTTTGAGCAACACAAATTGCTGCTAATGAGTTATATACACTAAATCTACCTGGTATTCCAGTTTTTATTCTTTCATTTCTATCTATTATTTTTACTTTAAAGTCTACATATGAATTTGTTATTGTAATATCTTTTGCTAGGACATTTGCAAAATTATCAATTCCATATGTTACTATATTACTTTCAGGAAACAATCCTGGTATTTTAGCTCCATGTAAATCATCTACATTAACAATTCCATTCTTGCACATTTTAAATAGTTTTAACTTTGAATTAAAATAATCTTGCATATCTGGATGCTCTTTTTCACTAATGTGGTCTTCTGAGAAATTTGTAAATAATACTAAATCAAAGTCACAAGCATCTACTCTATGTAATTTTAAACTTTGTGAAGAAACTTCCATCACAACTACTTCAACGCCTTCATCTAGCATCATTTTAAATGTTTGTTGTAATTCCAAACTTTCAGGTGTAGTTCTATCACTATCTTTTATTTTCTTATTATTTATATATGTTGCAATTGTCCCTATTAATCCAACTTTCTTCCCTGATTTTTGTAAAATTTCTTTTATCATAAATGTTGTTGTTGTTTTTCCTTTAGTTCCTGTAACACCTATTAATTTCATCTTTTTTGATGGATTTTCATAGAAATTAGCAGAACAAATTGCTAATGCTTTTCTTGTATCTTTTACCATAAGAACAGTAATTCCATCTGGTATTTTTAAAGATTTTAAATCGCATCCTTCTTCTATCATTACTGCTATAGCACCATTTTCAACAGCATTTTCTATAAATTGATGTCCGTCTACTGAAAAACCTTTGATTGCTATAAACATATACCCTTTCTTAACTTCTTTTGAATTTTTTTCAATTCCTACAATATTTAATCCTAGATCTCCTTTTGCCTTAATTCCTTCAATTCCTAATAATATTTTTTTTAATTCCATTTAGAATCATCCTTTCAATTTAATACGTTTTATAGCCAAAATTTTGCCTATAATTTTTTACATTATATAACTAATTTGTTATTTTGTATAGGGTTTTTAGGCAAATTTTTAAAGTTTTAAAATAGTTCTATCTAGGTAAAATTATTTTATTTTACATATACATAACTTCCTTTGTTTACGGTTATTCCTGCTTTTGGTGTTTGTTCTATTATATAGGTGTTTTCTTTATCTAATTCTTCTTGATTATTTTCCATATTAATTTCTAATCCATTTTCTTTTAAAATTTTTTCTGCTTCTTTTATGTTTTTTCCTATTATGTCTGGTGTTGTTATTTGCTCTATTTGTTCTATTTCATCTGCATTTCCTTGATTTATCTCCATATATGGTAAAATTTCTCTAAATATTTGACCTGCTAGTGGTGCTGCCACACCACCTCCTTGGTGTCCCCCCTCACCAGTTGGATTATATAAAGTTATAAGCATAACTAACTGTGGATTATCAATTGGTGCAACTCCAATAAATGACGTTACATATTTTCCAGTATTAACTCCATCTTCTGATGTTCCTGTTTTTCCACCTATTCTATATCCTGCAACTTTAGCATTTTTTCCTGTTCCCTCTGATACAACAGATTCCATCATACTCAATACTTTTTCTGATGTTTCTTTTGATATTGCACTTCCTTTTTTCTTTACTTCTATATTTCTTTTTTCTCCTGTTTTACTATCCACAATTTGCTTAACAACTCTAGGTTGAACTAAATCTCCTCCATTTGCAATTGCTGAAACTGCTGTTACTAATTGAATTGGTGTAATTTCAAATCTTTGCCCAAAACTTATTGTAGCTAATTCTACTGGTCCTGCTTTGTTTTCTGCTAAAAATATACTTCCAGCCTCTCCTGGTAAATCAACTCCAGTTATATTCAATAACCCAAATTTTTTTAAGTAACTATAATATTTTGTAACTCCAATTTTCTGTCCTAATCCTATAAAAACTGGATTACAAGAATTCATTAAGGCTTCTCTTAAACTTTCTGATCCATGAGGTCTATAATATCTCCAACATTTTATTCTTACACCAGCTACTTCAATTCCTCCTGTACAAGCAAATTGACCACTTTTATCTATATCTGTTACCAATCCCTCTTCTATTGCCGCCGAAGATGTTATTGTTTTAAAAGTTGAACCTGGTTCATATGTATCTGTAATTGCTCTATTCCTCCACACTGCTTGTAGATTTTTTGTTTTATCTTCTTGACTCATACTATCCCAACTTATCTTTAATTCATCTGTATATGCTTCGTATGGCTCATTTAAATTATAGTTTGGATATGTTGCCATTGCTAATATATCTCCATTTTGTGGATTCATTATAACAATATTTCCACCATCTGTGCATTTATTATCAATACAAGCTTCTTTTAAATATTTCTCGACTATTGACTGTATATTTATATCAATTGTTAAAACTAAATCATTACCATTTGTTGCAGCAATATAGCTTTCTCCTTCATCTCCTATTTCTCCTCCTTTAGCATCTGTATGTCTTTTAATTGCACCTTTCGTTCCTGCTAGTTCTTTATCATATTTAGCTTCTATTCCATCTAACCCTTGATTATCAGAACCACAAAAACCCAGTATTTGTGATGCCAAATTATTATATGGATAATATCTTTTCGTATCTTCATCAATATTTATTCCAACTGTTATTTTATTTTCTTCCATCCATTGTCTAAGTATATCTGTTTTTTCTTTATTAACTTTTTTAACAATTGTTTCTATCGAACTTCTTTTAGATACCTTTTTTAATACTTTTTCATAATCTAATTCAAAAATTTCTGAAAGTTCTTTTGCAATCTTTTCTTTATTTACTGCTGATATATTTCCTGGATTTACTGTTACAGTTTCAACTGTACTACTCTGAGCTAAAATTGTTCCTGTAGAATCATAAATCGTTCCTCTCTTAGGATTAATAGCTCTGTCTAATGTTTGTTGTTCATAAGCTAACTCAGACAACTCTCCTCCTTGTATAAGTTGAATACATCCTAATCTTACAATTAGCAAAATTATAATTAAAAAAAATATAAATAACATATTTCTCATTTTTTTCTTATTTGACAAACTAGTCTGAACCATAAAAACACCTCTAATAAATATTATTAGAGGCTAATAAAAATATTCTATTATTTATATCATTATTTTTTTAGAAAACTATTAAACAATTCCTCAATCCAATTTGTTTCTTTTTCTATAACGACTTTTTCTGTTGCTGATTCTACGTAATCTTTTTTTGGTAATGAAACATATACAGTCTGTTTATTTGTTAACTTTTCCATTCCTAATTCTTCTTTTGCTAATTTTTCAATATTATTTAAATTTATACTATTCTGAATATTAACTTTTAATTGTTCATTTTCCTTTTGAATTGTTGCTAATTGCTTCTTTTGATTTTGAATTTGATTAAATTGTTTATCTATTTGTGAGTTTCTACAACTTATGGTTAAAAGCAACAAAAACAAACCTATAACAGTTACTGTTATTTTAAATTGATTTTTTTTCTGTTGTTTAGATACTTTTATTTGTTGTCTTGGTAAATCCTCAACTATTTTTAGCTTTTCTCTTTTAGTACTTTTATTAGTTTTTCTATCATAATTAGGATCTATTTTTCTAGGACTTGTATCATATTGGTATCTTGATTGTGCCATAAGTTTTTCTCACCTCTCTTCTCTTTTTAGTATATTCTTTCAAAAATTCTAAGCTTTGCACTTTTACTTCTTGAATTTTGCTCTAGTTCTTCTTCTGTTGCAACTATTGGTTTTCTTGTTATAATTTTTCCTAATGATTTTGCCCCACATACACAATATGGTAAATCACTTGGACATGTACATTTTCCTTTTGCATCATTCATAGCATTCTTTACTGCTCTATCTTCTAAAGAATGAAATGTAATAACACATAACCTGCCATTATTTTGTAAACACTCTATACAATCTTTAATAGTATTATATAATGGTTTTATTTCATTATTAACTTCTATTCTAATTGCTTGAAATGTTCTTTTGGCTGGATGACCATCATTTTGCTTTGATTTTGGTATTGATTTTTCTATAATTTCTACTAATTGTTTAGTAGTTACTATCTCTTTTTGTTTTCTTTCTTCACAAATATTTTTAGCAATTTGTCTTGAAAATCTTTCTTCTCCATACTCATAAATAATATTAGCTAATTCTTCTTCAAAATAAGTATTTATGACTTTTTGAGCTGTTAATTCTTGATTTTTGTCCATTCTCATATCAAGTTCATTTTCACCCAAATAACTAAATCCTCTATTTCTTTCATCCAATTGATAAGATGAAACTCCTAAATCTAATAATATTCCATCTACTTTTTCAATATTTAAATCTTCTAGTATATGTTTTATATTATCATGATTATCTTTTATAAATTTTACATTTTGGAATTCTTTTAAATTTTGTTTTGCTGCATGTAATGCATCTTCATCTCTATCTATTCCAATAAGTAATCCTTTATTTGATAGTCTTTTTGATATTTCTCGGCTATGTCCTGCTCCTCCTAAAGTACCATCAACATATATTCCATCTGGTTTAATATTTAAGCCACTGATACATTCATTAAGCATTACTGGTTTATGTTTAAATTCCAATTTTTCACCTCTTAAAATTACAAATTAATCAATTACAGCTGGCATTTTGTACCAGCTGTTTAAATTTTATGTGTTTTTCTTTTGGTATTTTAAAATACTTTTGTAAGCTCTTCTTTTGTAATTTTATCTTTTGTTAATTATCTTTTGTATTTTTTTATTTTAACTTTTGTATAATTTTCTTTTGTTTAACTATCTTTTGTATTATTATCTTTAGTACTTTTATCTTTTGTAACTCTTATACTTATTTCAGTAATAATCTTTTGTACTTTAATCTTTGGTAATTTATATAAACTTTTGCAAGTTATATACCTAGCATTGTCATATTCTCAGCAATTTCATCTGCTGAAATATTTTCATCGCATTTTTCCCAATTTTGTTTATTCCATATTTCAAGTCTTGTTCCCACTCCGATTATTACCGCTTCTTTTTCTAATTCAATTGCTACTCTTAGATTATTTGGAATTAAAAATCTTCCTTGTTTATCTATTTCACATTCTGTTGCTCCTGATAGGAAAAATCTTACAAAATTTCTTGCATTTCTGTCAGATAGTGGAAGTGATTTTAGTTTTGATTCAAAGTTTAGCCATTCTTCTTGTGAAAAAGCAAATAAACATCCGTCTAATCCTTTTGTTATGACGAATTTTTCTCCAATGTCTTGTCTTAATTTTGCTGGCATTATTAATCTGCCTTTAGCATCTAGAGAATGCTCATATTCACCCATTAGCAATGTTCTTCACCTCTTTTTACTTTTCTACCACTTTATACCACTTTTCTCCACTTCATCTAAATTGTAATATAACTTTTCTAATTTTGCAATAGTTTTTGCAAATTTTTTGCATTTTTTATAAAAAAATTTTTTTAAGATTTAATTCTATCACTTTTATTTTTTATTTTATAATATTATTAGTTTTACTTTTGTAATATAATCGCACTAATAATTCATTCTTTTTTTAAGTTTTCATTGCTATACTTTGCTTACAAAATATATGTATTGGAGGTTTATATGAACGATAATGAAAAAAAATTAAGAAAAAGTATTGGTAAGAAAATTAAATTAGCTAGATCTAAAACAAATTATACCCAAGAAACTCTTGCAGAAAAATTATCACTTTCTCCTAGATATATTAGTCAATTAGAACGCGGTATAGCATTTGGAAGTGCAAGTACTATTGTTAATCTTTGTAAGGTTTTAAATATTTCTACAGACTTTTTGTTTAGCGATTTAATTGATTTAGCTTCTTGCGAATATATGGATATAATCGATAATAAATTTTTAGAGAATTATTCTCAATTAAATGCTTATAATAGAAAAATTATTAATCGTTTAACTAATGATTTGATAAAATTACAATTAGAAGAAGATTTTAAAATGCAAACTAAATTAAAATAATATTTTTAAATTTTGTGCCAAGCATATTGGCACTTTTTTTGTAACATAAAAGTAATCTTTTTTCTATTGTCAAGAATTTTTTCATATGTTATTATAATATAGAACAAAAAGTAAATAATAAAAATATATAAGGAGGTAATTATGAAATTTAAACAATGGGAAAAATTTGAAAGTGGAGATTGGCAACACGAAATAAATATAAGAGACTTTATTCAAAAAAACTACACACCATATGAAGGTAACTCAGACTTTTTAAAACCTTCAACTGAAAAAACAAAAAAATTATGGAATGAAGTTCTAGAATTATATAAAAAAGAACATGACTCTAAAGGAGGAGTTTTAGATATAGACACTAAAACTATTTCTACAGTATCAGCACATGATGCTGGATATATTGATAAAGATTTAGAAGAAATCGTAGGTCTTCAAACTGATGCACCATTAAAAAGAGCAATCATGCCATTTGGTGGAATTCGTATAGTTGAAAAATCTTGCGAAGCTTATGATAGAGAAGTTGACCAAGATGTCGCTAAAATATTTCATAAAATTAGAAAAACTCATAATGATGGTGTATTTAGTGTATACACACCAGATATAAGAGCTGCTAGAAGTAGCCATTTAATAACAGGTTTACCAGATGGCTATGGTCGTGGAAGAATTATAGGAGATTACAGAAGAGTTGCTTTATATGGTGTTGATGTTCTAATTGAAGAAAAAAATAAAGAACTAGAAATACTAGATACTGATGAATTTACTCAAGAAATAATTCATGAAAGAGAAGAAATAAAAGAACAAATAGATGCTTTAGTTCAACTAAAAGTAATGGCTGGAAAATATGGATTTGATATATCAAAACCAGCATCAAATGCAAAAGAGGCTGTTCAATGGCTATATTTTGGTTACTTAGGCGCAATAAAAGACCAAAATGGTGCTGCTATGAGCTTAGGTAGAACTTCTACATTCTTAGATATTTATATTGAAAAAGATTTAGAAGATGGAACACTAACAGAAGAACAAGCCCAAGAAATCATGGACCACTTTGTTATGAAATTAAGGTTAGTTAGATTTTTAAGAACGCCAGAATATAATGAACTATTTAGTGGTGATCCTGTTTGGGTGACTGAAAGTATTGGTGGAATGGGAATTGATGGAAGAACTTTAGTAACTAAAAATTCATTTAGACTTTTACATTCTTTAGAAAACTTAGGTCCAGCACCAGAACCAAATTTAACAGTTTTATGGTCAACAAGATTACCAGAAGGATTTAAAAGATATACAACTGACTTATCTGTAAAAACATCCTCAATTCAATATGAAAATGACGATTTAATGAGAATCACATTAGGTGATGACTATGGTATAGCTTGTTGTGTTTCTCCAATGAAAATTGGTAAGCAAATGCAATTTTTTGGAGCTAGAGCAAATTTAGCAAAAACTTTATTATATGCAATCAATGGAGGTAGAGATGAAGTTTCAGGAAAACAAATAACTCCTAAATATGCCCCAATCACATCTGAATATTTAAATTATGATGAAGTTATGGAAAAATTTGATCAAATGATGGAATATGTTGCTAAAATTTATATTAAAGCATTAAATGCAATCCATTATATGCATGATAAATATTCATATGAAGCTATAGAAATGGCCTTACACGACAAAGATATATTAAGAACAATGGCATGCGGAATTGCTGGATTATCTGTTGTTGCAGATTCTTTATCTGCTATAAAATATGCAAAAGTAAAAGTTCTAAGAAATGAAACTGGTTTAGCAACAGATTACGAAATCGAAGGAGATTTCCCTAAATTTGGTAATGATGATGATAGAGTTGACGAAATTGCGATTTATATTGTAAAAAGATTCTTAACAAAATTACAAAAACACCAAACTTATAGAGATTCAAAAACAACATTATCAATATTAACAATAACATCTAATGTTGTATATGGCAAAAATACCGGTAATACTCCAGATGGCAGAAAAGCTGGAGCACCATTCGGACCTGGAGCAAATCCATTACATGGTAGAGATATGAATGGAGCATTAGCAGTAATGAATTCTATAGCAAAACTACCATTTGAAGAAGCAGAAGATGGAATATCTTATACATTTTCAATAACACCTGAAACACTTGGTAAGACTGAAGATGAGCGAGTTACAAATTTAGTTAATATGTTAGATGGATATTTTAAACAAACAGGTCATCACATTAATGTAAACGTTTTTGATAGAAGTTTATTATTAGACGCTATGGAGCATCCTGAAAAATACCCTCAACTTACAATTCGTGTTTCTGGTTATGCTGTAAACTTTACAAAATTAACCAGAGAACAACAATTAGATGTTATAAA
>CAUWAM010000010.1:0-54025 GCA_963556825.1 uncultured Clostridia bacterium
AGTGCTCAAAGTATTTATTTTAAATATTTTGTGACAAATGATTGACTAACCTACAATAATTTTTTAAGAATAATATAAAAGCACTTGAAAAGCATAGAAGATTATGTTAAAATACATGCATAATTTATCTATGCTTTTTATGTGTAGATAATAGTTTGTTTCTAAATAAATTTTTTTCAAGAACCAATTTATATCATTATAAATTTTATTCAACAAAAATTAAAATATTTAAATATATAAATAATTCTTAGATTATCATAAAGGAGGTAGAAAATATGGAAAATACAGAGCTTTTAGAAAAATTAGATGAAAGATTTGCAAAAATAGACGAAAGATTTGAAAAAATAGATCAAAAATTTGCAAAGATGGACCAAAGATTTGATAAAATGGAAAACGATATGAATATAAGGTTTAAAGATATTAATAGCAAAGTAGATAAAGGGTTTGAAGAAATGAATAATAAAATGAATAAAAGATTCAAATACTTTAATGATAAAGTAGATGCAGGATTTAAAGAAATTAATAATAAAGTAGATGCTGGATTTGAAGAAATTAATAACAAATTAGATGTAATAACAAACTCAAACATGGCACAAATGTTATCTACCCAAACCAAAAGTATGAAAGAAATAAATCAAAAATTAGACAAATATACAGACAAAAACGAGGTTGAGCATAAAAAATTTGATTATGAGATTTCAAATTTAGAAATGAATCTTAAGTTTGCTAGATAGAGAACATTATAAAAAGTATAGATAGATTATAAATAAAATATAAGGAAATAAAAATATGTATACAATTGAAGAATTTGATAAAGAAAAAATAAAAATATTAAAATATATACTATATAAAAAGAGAAGTGAACATGAAGTGAGAACTAAATTTTCAGGAACAATAGATGAAAATTTGTTAGAAGATATAATAGAATACTTAAAGCAGGCTAAATATATAGATGATAAAGAATATATAAGAAAAACAGTAAATAATTTTATTGCATTAAAAAATTTATCAATAAAAGAAATAAAACATAAACTTTTAACAAAGGGATTAAACAAGAATGATATTGAAGATTATATTTATAATAATAGAGAAGATTTAGAAGAATATGAAATAAAATCAATTTCGAATATTATATATAAGAAAGCAAATTCTATGGAAATAGATGAAATCAAACAATATCTAATAAAAAAAGGATATAAAATAGAAAATATAAACAAGGCTATAGAAGAAAAATAAGGAGAAAACAATGTCAATATTAACATTAGAAACAAAGAAATACTCAATAAAAATAAATAATTTTGAAGGACCATTAGATTTATTATGTTATTTAATAGATAAAAATAAAATGAATATCTATGATATAAACTTAAGTGATATAACAGAACAATATATAGAATTTTTAAATGAAATGGAAGAAATGAATTTAGAAATTGCAAGTGAATTTTTGGTAATGGCAACAACATTATTATTTTTAAAATCAAAAAATTTATTACCTAAACAAGAAGAAGAGGAAGAACAAATAACAGAAGAAGAATTAATAAGAAGAATAATAGAATATAAAAAATTTAAAGAAATAAGTAAAGTATTTAAAGAAGATTATTTAATTTATTCAAATAGATTTTATAAAGACCAAGAACAAATAAAACTTCCTAAACAAAAATTAGAAAAAGATTATGAGCCTGAAAAGATACCAGAAATTTATAAAACACTAATTGAAAAAAATAGTGAAAAAATAAATCAAAATGCAAAAAATATTGAAAAAATAGCTTTAGTTGATAAATATACAGTAGCAGATAAAGTAAAAGAAATGTATAGAATATTAACAAGACAGAAAAAGTTTATTTTTAATAAAATATTTACAATGAAAAAACACGAGAAACAAGAAGTAGTAACAGCATTTAGTGGACTTTTAGAAATGTCAAGAAGAAACAAAGTTGAAACAATGCAAGAAGAAGTATTTGGTGATATTGTTGTAAAGAAGAAAAAAAATGAAGAAGCGTCTTAAAAAGACGCTTCTTTTGAGTACACAAAGTTAATTTTTAAATTTAAAATGACTTAACACATATAATGGATTTTGTATTGTGTTTGGGTATATAAATTTTTTTTCTGGATTATCATTATCAGTGATATAAATTGTAAAATTAAAGTCACTACTATCTTCGGATGTAATCCAAAATTGAATACCTTTTTGTTCAAGATAAAAGAGAAGAATATCTTTTGGAAAATATTCTTGAGTAATATTAGGAATAATTTCCACATCATTATCAGAATTAATTAAAATCTGCTTCAATTTTTCAATAGCATCTTTATAAGCTTTATCTTCTTTTAATGGTACTCCCAAAATTACAAATAGAAAAAGACCAAGAAGAAAAGGAACTAAAAATACTGCAATCAATATATATGCTACTAAATCAAAAGCATCCATATTAGAAAATGATGTCTTCCATTTTAATATTATAGAAAAAATAGAAATCAATCCTATAACAGAACAGATACGAACGATAAAATTTATCGCTCCCTTATAACTTAAATTAGAAATATACCGTTTAAATTTTTTAATCATAATGCAATCTCCTTTCGTTGAAAACTTTGTGTATAAAAAAATGAAATTATGTAAATATAATATCATTAAATTATGAAAAAATCAATAAATACAGTGAAAAAAGTTTAAACAGTAAAAAAATGGAAAAACTAATATTATCTAAGAAGGTGATAATATTGGTTTTTATTTTAGTTTTATTACTGATAATTTTAATAATATTAACAATGAAAATAAAAGTGGAATTTAAAAATATAAAAATTACAACATTAGGCAAAAAACATATAAATAGAGATTATGAAATAAAATTAATAATTTTTATATTTCAAAAAATTCCTATATTTAAGATGAATATTAATAATGAAAAAGTAAAGAAGACAATAAAAAATGAAAAAATAATGAATAAAATAAAACAACAAGAAGTAAAAATAATTGAAAATACAAAGAAATTTAATAAAGAATTTATAAAAACGTTAAAAAATATTAATCTAAAAATAAAAGAAATAAATTTAAAAATCTTAATAGGAACAGAAAATGCATCATTAACAGCATTTATTATACCAGTAGTAAGTACTGTAATAGCAATGATTATACGTAAACACATAAAAAAATATAATGAAAAACAACAATTTTTAGTTTTACCAATATATTTAAACCAAAATTTGATAAATATAGAATGTTCAGGTATATTTGAAATAAAAATGATACATATTATAAATACAATATGTATAGTAAATAAAAAAAGGAAAGGTGATAAAAATGAGCGAACATCCAATAGAAGGTCTTATGACTACAGCTATGAATAGCATACAAGATATGATAGATGTAAATACTATAATAGGAGAACCAATAGAAACATCAAATAATATAGTTATAATTCCAATATCAAAAGTATCATTTGGATTTGCAGCAGGGGGAAGCGAATTTAAAGGAGAAACAATAGACGAATACAAAAAAATAGACAAAGAAGAAGAAATTCAATATAGATTACCATTTGGAGGAGGATCTGGAGCAGGTGTTACAATAAATCCAATAGCATTTTTAGTAATACAATCAAATTCTGTAAAATTAATGCCGGTAAATCATTCATCAAGTATAGATAAATTATTAGACTATGTTCCAGATTTAATAGAAAAAACTAATAATATGATGAACAAAATGGTAAACAATAAAAAACAAGAAACAGAAAAAATTTTAAAAGAAATGCAAAAAAAGAATGACAAAGAAAAAAAACAAAAAGAAATAGAAAAAGAAGAAAATTATGAATATGAATATGGTGAGAACATGGATGATGAGTAAAAAATAAAAGTTTTGTCGAAAACTTCTGTATATTCGACAAAACTTCTATTTTTTTACTCTTGGAAAAATATGGAAAAAGTTTTATAATGGCTTAGAAATACAAAAAAAGGAGCGTGCGAAAATGGAATCTAAATTTTATGAAGAGGACAAGCTATTAATTTTTAAAATTACAGATGAAATTGATGATTGTAGTGTGCAAAAAATAAGGAGGAAAGCAGATTATGAAATTGAAAGATATATGCCTAGAAAAGTTATATTTGATTTTGATAGTGTTACTTTCATGGATAGTGCAGGAATAGGATTAATAATAGGAAGATATAAATTTACAAACATGTTAGGTGGAAAATTGGAAGTTGCAAATCTAACACAAAGTGTTAAAAAAATATTTGAAATGAGCGGAATACTAAAATTAATACCAATAGCAAAATTAGAAGTATATGAAAATTAAAAGTGTTTATAGGTAAACCACAAAAAACCTAAATATACATATAAAGGGAAATATTATGAAAGAACAATTTGAAAATGAAATGAAATTAGAATTTATAAGTAAAGCATCAAACGAAGCATTTGCAAGAATTACAGTAGCAGCATTTGCTTCGCAACTAGATCCAACAATAGAAGAATTGGCTGATATAAAAACAGCAGTATCAGAGGCTGTTACAAACTGTATTATACATGCATATGAAAATAAACAAGGAATGATAAAAATAAATGCAAAATTAAAAGAAAATGAAATAATAATTGAAATTTCAGATAATGGAAAAGGAATAGAAAACATAGATGTAGCAAAAGAACCGTTATACACAACAAAACCTAATCTAGAAAGATCAGGAATGGGATTTACAATAATGGAAAGTTTTATGGATACAATGAAAGTAGAATCAATTGTCGGATTAGGAACAAAAATAACTTTAAATAAGACAATAAAAAAAGAAATTCAAGAAGAAAATAAATTTGAATTTATAACAAAAGAGTAAAATAGGAGTAGAGCTATATGTATGAAAATGATATTAATTCAATAAAAAGAGCTCAGCAACGGTAATAAATTTGAAATGGAAAGATTAATTAGAGATAATAATCGGATTAATTTGGAGTATTGTCAAAAGGTTCATGAATAGAGGTTATGAAGTAGAAGATTTATATCAAATAGGATGCATAGGATTTATAAAATCAATAAAAAGATTTGATACAAATTTTGAAGTAAAACTATCAACATATTCAGTACCATACATATTAGGAGAAATAAAGAGATTTATAAGAGATGATGGACCAATAAAAGTAAGCAGAAGTATAAAAGAATTAAATGTAAAAATACAAGAATTAAGAAAGCATTATTTAATAACAAAAGGAAAAGAAATTACAATAGAAGAAATAGCAAAAGAACTAAAAGTTGATAAAGATGACATTATAATAGCAATGGAATCAAATAATTCAATTGAATCAATAGAGGGGGCTGCAAGCTCAGAAGATAAAGATGGAAGAAAAATAAGTATACTAGATAAAATATCAACTGGAAAGAATGAAGAAGAAGTAATAACAAATAAAATAGTAGTAAAACAATTATTAAATGAATTAGAAGAAAGAGATAGAGAAATAATTTTACTTAGATTTTTTAAAGAAAAAACACAAACTGAAGTAGCTAAAATATTAGGAATTAGCCAAGTTCAAGTTTCTAGAATAGAAAGAAAGATATTAGAAAAAATGAAAAGTAAATTAACCACAGCTTAAAAAATATAGACAAAATGGGGGTGAATAAATTGAAAAAAATTCTAATTTATCTAATAAGCTTTGTGACTATTTGTTTTATTTTGCCAGCTATATTTACAAATAGAACAGCAAAAACATCAGCTAACGAAATATTAGACAAAAAAGAAAATGCAGAAAAAAATATTCAAGAAAATAATAAAGAAGTAAATATGGATAATTATAATTATCAAAAATACGGAGCAATAAAATTGTTACATACAAAAACTGGAGAAGTAGAACAGGTAGAAATAGATAATTATTTGTGTAATGTTGTATCAGCAGAAATGCCTGCAGATTTTGATAGTAAAGCACTAGAAGCTCAAGCAATTGTAGCAAGAACATATACTATTTTTAAAATATTAAATAAAAAACATCCAAATGCAGATATATGTGATAGTTCAACATGCTGTCAAGCCTGGATTTCAAAAGAAGATAGACTAGCAAAGTGGGATGAAGAAAAAAGAGAAACTAACTGGAAAAAAATATTAGTAGCAGTAAAAAATACTGCTGGAAAAATAATAACATATAACAATGAACCAATAAATGCATTTTTTCATTCAAATAGTGGAGGAACAACAGAAATACCAATAAATGTATGGGGCGGAACGGGTTATCCATATCTACAAAGTGTACAAACATCAGGAGAAGATGCTTACACACAATACGCATCAGAAATTGAATTTTCACAAGAAGAATTGCTAAATAAATTAAAAGAAAAATATTCAGACATATCGATTGATTTCTCAAAAGATGAAGATATAAAAATATTAGAATATACAGAAAGCAAAAGAGTAAAAACAGTAAAATTTGGAAATCATCAATTGTCAGGAGTAGAAGCAAGAACAATATTAGGATTAAAATCAACGAATTTTGAAATAAGCAAAAACAATGGAAAAATAAAATTTTCTGTAAAAGGATATGGACATGGTGTTGGAATGAGCCAAACAGGAGCAGATGCAATGGCAAAACAGGGAATCAGTGCAGAAGAAATAATAAAACACTTCTATACAGGTGTAGAAATAAAAGATATAAATTCTCTTTAGATTGTATAAATTTATAAAATCCGGAAATAATTGTAATAGAAATAAATTTAAGGAGGATTTTATGAGAAGAGATTTTAGAAAGAATAATAATAATTTTGAGTTAAACGAAAAAGTAATAAAATATGCAATAATAGGAGTTTCAATATTAGCAGTTATTGTTTTAGCTTTATTAATTTATAGCAAAAATCTTAATGATAAAGTGAAAGATGAAACATTAAGTAGTGAGCAAATTTCAAGCATACTAGATAATGTAAATTCAAACACAAACACACAAAGTGCAAGTACTGAAATAGGAAAAAGTGTAAATGAAGCGAAAAACGAAGTAAAAGATGAAATTAAAAATGAAACAAAAAATACTACAACAAAAAATGTATTAAATACTAATACTGTAAATACGACTAATACTATGAAATCAACACAAGAAACACAATCTACTGAAAATAAAAAAGAAGAAAATAAAGAAGAGAAAAAATCAGTAGAACTTGAATTTTCAAAGCCAGTAGAGGGAGATATTGTAAGAGATTTTGCAGTAGACAGCTTAATATATTCAGAAACATTACAAGAATGGACAACTCATACAGGAATTGATATAAAAGCAGACAAAACAACAGTTGTAAAATCTGCAGAAGTTGGAACAGTAAAATCTATAAAAAATGATCCTAGATATGGTATGACAGTTGTAATAGAACATGACAATGGATTTAAAACCGTATATTCTAATTTATTAACATCAGAGTTTGTGGTTGAAGGAGAAAAAATTGAAAAAGGACAATCAATAGGAACTGTAGGAAATACTGCTGCATTTGAAATTGCAGATGAGCCACATTTACATTTTGAAATATTAAAAGATAATGTTGCGGTTGATCCTAATATATATTTGAAATAGCTGAAATTATATTTCGGCTTTTTTTTAGTTATTAAGTTTTAAATGAAAATCTTTAAAACTACTTGACAGTTGACAATAATAAATATAAAATATAATAGGTAGAAAAAAATATATTAGATAAAATAAATAGATATATATTTGATTCGAACATTGAAAATTAAATAAGAAAGAGGTGTAGATTCATGAATATTGGAATCATTATCGCCGCTGTCTTAATCTCATTTGCAATAGGAGTACCTATAGGAATAACATACAGAAAAAAAATTGCGGAATCTAAAATAAGTAGTGCAGAGGAAGAAGCTAAAAAGTTAGTAGAAATGGCTAAAATTGAAGCTGAAAACCTAAAAAAAGCCGAAATTATTAAGGCTAAGGAAGAAATCGTAAATAGTAGAAGAGAATTAGACCAAGAGATTAAAGAAAGAAGAGGCGAAGTACAAAGACAAGAAAACAGACTTATACAAAAGGAAGAAAATTTAGAAAGGCGTTCAGATAGTTTTGAAAAGAAAGAACAAGAATTAGAAAAAAAAGTAGAACAACTAGAAGAAGCAAAACAAAAAATAGAAGAACTTCATGAAGAAAGATTAAAAGAACTTCAAAAAATTTCTAATTTAAACAAAGAAGAAGCAAAACAAATCTTATTGAAAGAAGTAGAAAAAGACATAACAGCCGAAAAAGCTAATATTATAAGACAAGAAACACAAAAAGCTAAGGATGAAGTTAATAAAAAAGCAAAAGAAATATTAACTTACACAATACAAAAATGTGCAGCAGATCATTCTCAAGAAACTACAGTATCTATAGTAGCACTTCCAAGTGATGAAATGAAAGGAAGAATTATAGGAAGAGAAGGTAGAAATATAAAAGCTTTAGAAACATTAACAGGAGTAGACTTAATAATAGATGATACACCAGAAGCTGTAGTATTATCAGGTTTTGATCCATTAAGAAGAGAAGTTGCTAAAATAGCTTTAGAAAAATTAATAGAAGATGGAAGAATACATCCAGCAAAAATCGAAGAAATAGTTGAAAAAGCTAAACAAGAAGTAGAAGAAAAAATTAAAGAAGAGGGAGAAAGAGCAGTCTTAGAAACAGGTGTAATTGGATTAAATCCAGACATTGTAAAATTACTAGGAAAACTAAAATATAGGACAAGTTATGGCCAAAATGTATTAAACCACTCTATAGAAGTTTCTAACTTAGCAAGAATAATGGCAGAAGAATTAGGACTTGATGCAAAACTTGCAAGAAGAGCAGGATTATTACACGATATTGGAAAAGCTTTAGATCATGATATGGAAGGAACACACGTAGAAATAGGTGTAGAAATCCTTAAAAAATACAAAGAAAATCCATTAGTAATAAATGCTGTAGAAGCACATCATGAAGATGTAGAACCACAAACATTAGAAGCAGTGTTGATTCAGGCAGCAGATGCAATAAGTGCATCAAGACCAGGAGCAAGAAGAGAAACATTAGAAGCATATATTAAGAGATTACAAAATCTTGAAGAAATAGCAGATTCATTTGATGGTGTTGATAAATCATTTGCAATTCAAGCAGGGCGTGAAGTAAGAATTATAGTAAAACCAGATAAAATTAATGATGACCAAATGACTATTTTAGCAAGAGATGTATCTAAGAAAATTGAAAATGAAATGGATTATCCAGGTCAAATAAAAGTTAATATTATTAGAGAAACAAGAACTGTAGACTATGCAAAATAAAAAGTTGTGACTTTCAAAGTCACAACTTTTTTTTGCTTTTAAATTTATAAACTTGATAAATTTAAAAATATATAGTATCATAATAAAAAATAATAACTTATAAGAAAGTAGGAAAAGATATGAGAGTTTTAGCAATTGGTGATATAGTAGGTTCATCTGGAATTAATGAATTAAAATTAAAATTAAAAGAAATAAAAGAAAATGAAAAAATAGATTTCGTTATAGTTAATGCAGAAAATTCAGCAGAAGGAATGGGAATAACAGAAAAAAATTTTAAAGATATAACATCACTTGGGGTAGATTGTATAACAATGGGAAATCACACATGGGGAAAGAAAGATATATTTAAATTTATAGATAATCCTAAAATAATAAGACCTGCTAATTACCCAGAAGGTGTTGTAGGAAAAGGATATAATATATATAAATGTAAAGATAAAAAAATAGCAGTAATGAATTTAATGGGGAGAGTTGATATAAATATATTAACAGAAAACCCATTCTTAAAAGCAAAAAAAATAGTGGATAAAATAAGAAATGAAGTGGATATGATATTTATTGATTTTCATGCAGAAGCAACAGCAGAAAAAATTGCATTAGGTTATTACTTAGACGGAAAAGTAACAGCTATTTTTGGAACACACACACATGTACAAACAGCGGATGAAAAAATATTACCAAATGGAACCGCATATATAACAGATATAGGGATGACAGGGCCTAAATATAGTGTAATAGGAATGAATATACAATCATCAATAAAAAGATTTGAAACAACATTACCAGAAAGATATAAAATAGCAGAAGGAGATTGTATATTAAACGGTGTTATATTTGATATTGACGAAAAAACATCAAAAGTAGCAGAAATTAAAAGAATATATATACAATAAAAACTAATAATCAATTAATGTCGAAAAAGTGGCTTTATTGCGATGAAAACTTCCAAAAATTTCCAGAAAAGTATTTACAATTTTTAATAGCTATTGTAAAATACCATTATAAAAGTTGCAACAAAAATAAATTATTAGGAGGCAAAAGAAAATGGAAATTTTAAAAATTTCATCAAAATCAAACCCTAATTCAGTAGCAGGAGCTATAGCTGGATTAGTAAAAGAATCAAATAAAGCAGAAATGCAAGCAATTGGAGCAGGAGCATTAAATCAAGCAGTAAAAGCAGTGGCAATCGCAAGAGGATTTGTAGCACCAGCTGGAGTAGATTTAGTATGTATCCCAGCATTTGCCGATGTAGAAGTAGAAGGAGAGGATAGAACTGGAATAAAATTGATTGTAGAATCAAGAACATAGAATTTAATGGGTCACATTTATATGTGGCTTTTTTGATATATAAAAATAGATAAAACTATTGACATTTAAAAATTGGTATGTGAAAATAATAAAGAATAAAATGGAGGTAATAAAAATGGAAAAAATAAGAAAATTTGAAATAGCAAAAGGTTTTGAAGATAAAGGAATAAATTTACCAATAAGAAAAACAAAATACTCAGCAGGGTATGATATAGAAGCAGCAGAAGATGTAATTATACCTAGTTTTAAAAAAGGATCAAATCCAACATTAGTAAAAACAGGAATAAAAGCATATATGCAAGATGATGAAGTTTTAATATTAGCAAATAGAAGCTCAAATCCAAAGAAAAAAGGATTAATCTTAGCAAATAGCATAGGAGTAATAGATAAAGATTATTATGGAAATCCAGAGAATGATGGGCACATAATGTTTGCATTTTACAATATAAAAGACGAAGATATAGAAATAAAAAAAGGAGACTGTATAGGACAAGGGATATTTCAAAAATACTTAGTAACAGATGATGACATTTCTACAGGAGAAAGATTAGGTGGGTTTGGTTCAACTTCAAAAAATTAAACATAGAATATATAGTCAAGTTAGAAAAAATATAAAATTTTATAAACCTTGAGAAATAAGGAAAAAGTAGGAAAATAACATAAAAAGTCAAAATAAAAGCTTTGACTTTTTTTAATTTTTGTTGTATAATAAATATGGTTAAAAAATCCAATAAAGTTATTTCATATTGACTTAACTTTATAATATTTTTTTGCTGAAAAATAGAAAAAACTGAAAGGAGCTGACTTACATGTTTAATGTAGGAGACAAAATAGTTTACCCAATGCATGGTGCAGGGACAATAGATTCAATAGAGGAAAAAGATATATTAGGAGAAAAACAATCATATTACATATTAAAAATGCCAAGTGACGTAAAAGTAATGATACCAACAGCAAAAGCTGAAGAAGTAGGTGTTAGAAATATAATAGATAAACAATCAGCAGAAAAAGTGTTTAAAGTATTAGGCCAAGATGAAACAGAAATGGACAAAAATTGGAATAAAAGATATAGAAACAATATGGACAAAATGAAAAGTGGGGACATATATGAAGTTGCAGATGTTGTAAGAAACTTAAGCTTTAAACAAAAAGAAAAAGGTCTTTCAACAGGAGAAAAGAAAATGTTAAATAATGCTAAACAAATTCTAGTAAGTGAATTAGTTTTAGCAGAGCATGCAAATAAAGATGAGGTAGAAGAACAAATAGAAAATAAAATAAATACATCATTTATGACATTTAGAGCAGATAGCGTTGAACAAGAAAGTATAGTAAATAAATTTATTCCATTCGAAGGAACAAATAATTCAACTAATTTGTAATTGATTAAAACCAGAAGAAAATGTATAGATGTTTTCTTCTGGTTTTATATTTCTAATAAAAATAAAATATTTTATAAAAAATTTAAAAAATGTATTGACAAATTTTCGATATAATATTATAATAGCAATTGTCGTTAGACAAAACCAGTTCAATATATATGCAGATGTGGCGGAACTGGTAGACGCACAGGACTTAAAATCCTGCGGTTGAATAAACCGTGCCGGTTCGATTCCGGCCATCTGCACCAAGACGTATCTGTTCGAACTAATAGAACAGGAGATACAAAAATCAATCAGAAAATTAAATCTGGTTGATTTTTTTATTGCCTAAAAACAATATAAAAAACATTCATTTTTATGCATGATATTAAATAGCATATTAGTTGAAAATATACAGAATACATGTTAAAATTATATTATGTAACCATAAAACTATTACAGAAAGGTTGGTAAAAAATGATTAAGTATTTTATGCGGAGGACTATTTATAAGGAGTTTGACAAAGAATCACAAGATATGCTTTTGCAGCTAATTTCAAAGCAACATATAATAGAGATGCTTTGCTTTATGTTTTGGGCAGTCCCCGTTATTTTCACATACATTCCAGTATTTATAATTGAGGTATGTGAAGATGTTGAATTTTCTATGACTACTCAAATAGCAATTATAACTTTTATGATGATATGTTTTGTTGGATTTCTAGTATCTATGAAGGTATTTAAAAGAGCTATGTTTGGATTCTCACAGTTGTTGGCAGAAAGAATATACTTTTTAGTATGCACAACAAAAGGTAAAGCTCTAAAAACGGGTTCTATAGAATTTCTTGCAGTAAAGAAGTTTTCCCCACATGATGACGAAGAAGATGATGGGAAAGATTTTACAATGCATGTTCTCTATGCAAACAACGGTTGGGCTTTTGATACATATAGTTCTCGTCAATATCCGATTGAGAAATTGCACGAAATCTACAAAGCTAAAATTTATAAGTCTTTTAGTTTTAATGAAATTAGTAGCAAATCTTATAAAGAATTTAGAGAAGAACAAGAGCCTGAACTCGCAAAGTGGTCTATTGATAATGACTGTTCCATGTTTTGGAAAGGTGACAAGGAAGAAACTTAAACATTTCACGACTGGTTATAAAACTTATAACCAGTCGTGTTTTATGCTCTAATATATGATTTTTTATAAATTTTGTTATGATAAATTTGAAACATTTAAAAAAGATTTTTCATTTTACAATAATTACAAAAATCCCTAACAGGGCAAATATCGCACTTAGGATTCCTAGCAACACAAATATTTCGACCATGCCAAATAAGTAAATGATTAACATCCTTCCAATACTCTTTAGGAATAAGTTTAATTAAATCTTGTTCAATCTTTTCAGGTTCTTTTTCAGAAGAAAAACCAATCAAATTAGAAATTCTCTTAGCATGAGTATCAACAGCAATTCCTTGAGCATCATTAAAAACCTCAAGCATAACAACATTAGAAGACTTTCTACCAACACCAGCAAGAGACATTAAAGCATTCATATTATTTGGAACAATACCACCAAAATTTTCTAAAACTTGTTTAGCACATAATTTTATATTTTTAGCTTTATTTTTATAAAAACCACAAGGATGTATAAGGCTTTCTAGTTCATTAATATCAATATTTGCAAAATCCTCAATAGTTTTACATCTTTTAAAAAGAGAGGGAGTAGTCTTATTAACTCTTTCATCAGTGCATTGAGCAGATAACATTACAGCAACAACCATTTGAAAAGGAGTCTCAAAATCTAAACTACATTGTGCATCAGGGTAAAAATCTTTTAAAATCTTAATTATATTAATTGCATCATTTTTTTTCATATATAAAACCTCCGATAATACTACTATAATTATATAAAGAAAATTGCTAAAAATCAATAACAAATAAAAGAAGTTTTAGTATATTTAACATAAAAAGGAACAATAAAATAAAATAACTAATATAATATATAAAAACAATTAGGAGGTAATAATATGTTATGTGCGTTGAAAAAAACATTAGGAGTAATATTAATAGGAATAGGATTAGGAATATTATTAGTATTATTGCTTCCACTAACAGGTTGGCTTTTTATAATAGGAGTAGCATTAGCTTGTGTAGGAATCATGTGGCTTGCGTGCTAAAGAATAGCTAATAATAAGAATATTAAGGAGGGGTACATATGACTATAGTAGTAAAAAAAGTTCCTAAATTTTTACGAGGATTTGTAAAATTAATTTTTGGAATAAAAGATTAAAAAAAGAGGGATGCGAAAAATTGAAAATCGTAATCCCTCTTTAAAATATAACAAAAAAGAGCTGTATTATGCTCTTTTAACTTTTCCATTTTTTAAACATTTTGCACACACATGAATTCTTTTTACTTCACCATTTTCCATAATAGCTTTTACACTTCTTAAATTTGGTTTCCAAGTACGTGGACTTCTTTTACTTATATGTGAACGAGTTATGCTAAGTTTATTTCCATTACTTTGTGATTTTTCACAAACTGCACATTTAGCCATTTCTTTGCACCTCCTAATTTTTAAATTAAAATTGACTGCTACTAAGTTTATCATAAAATAATAAAAAAAACAAGTATTTTTGAAAAATTTATAAAAAATCATTGCAAATTAGGAAAAATATGGTATAATATAAAAGCTATATGAATAAATGAAAGGATTGAGAAATTATTATGAAATGTAAAGTTGAAAAAACAGAAAACGCAAATGAAGTAAAATTAGAGTTAACAATAGAGGCTCAAAAATTTGATGAAGCAATTCAAAAAGTATATTTTAAAAGTGCCAAATATTTTAATATACCAGGATTTAGAAAAGGTAAAGCACCAATGAATATTGTAGAAAAATATTATGGAAAAGAAATATTCTACGAAGATGCTTTCAACGAAGTAGTACCAGATGAATTAGAAGTAGCATTAAAAGAAAATAAAATAGAAGCTGTAAGCAGACCAAATATCGATGTAAAACAAATTGAAAAAGGGAAAGACTTAATCTTCACAGCAGTATTCCAAACAAAACCAGAAGCAGAACTTGGAAAATATAAAGGTATAGAAATACCAAAAATAGAGTATAATGTATCAGACGAAGATATAAACCATGAATTATCACATATGCAAGAACACAATTCAAGATTAATCTCAATAGAAGATAGACCTGTAGAAAAAGGAGATATAACAGTTATTGATTTTGAAGGATTTGTTGATGGTAAAGCATTTGAAGGTGGAAAAGCTGAAGGACATGAATTAGAAATAGGAAGCAATACATTTATACCTGGATTTGAAGACCAAATAATCGGAATGAAAATTGATGAAGAAAGAGATATAAAAGTAAAATTCCCAGATGAATATTTTTCTAAAGATTTAGCTGGAAAAGATGCAACATTCAAAGTTAAATTACACGAAATTAAGAAAAAAGAATTACCAGAATTAAACGATGATTTTGCAAAAGATACTAGCGAATTTGATACATTAGAAGAATTAAAGAAAAGCATCAAAGAAAGAATTGAAAAAGACAATGAACAAAGACAAAAATATGAAACAGAAGATGCTGTTATAAAAGCAGTATGTGAAAATGTAAAAGTTGATATTCCATCAGGAATGATTGAAAACGAAACAGAAGATATGTTAAGAAATGTTGAAAGTAGACTTTCATATCAAGGATTAAAATTAGAACAATATTTAAAAATGATGGGAAAAACAGCTGAAGAAGTAAAAAAAGAATATGAACCTCAAGCAATAGAAGCAATCAAATCAAGATTAATGTTAGAAGCAGTTATTAAAGCAGAAAAAATAGAAGTAACAGAAGATGAACTTACAGAAAAAGTAAAAGAAATGGCTAAAAATTACGGAAAATCAGAAGATGAACTACTAAAAAATGAAAACGTAAGAAATTACATAAAAAGTGGATTAGAATCTGAAAAAGCATTAGAATTTTTAGTAAAAAACGCAAAAATTAAAAAAAATAAATAAGTAAAAGAAAGGGTTGGGGGGAGCATTAAAAAAATTGCGTTACCAACCTTTTTGTGCGTAATTAATATGTCAAAAAAGACAGAGGAGGAAAGAAAATGTTAGAAAAAAATAGTTTGGTACCATATGTAATCGAACAAACAGGAAAAGGAGAAAGATCATATGATATTTTCTCAAGATTATTAAAAGATAGAATTATATTTTTAGGAGAAGATGTTAATCCAACATCTGCAAGCTTAGTCATTGCACAATTATTATTTTTAGAGTCAGAAGATCCAGACAAAGAAATATCATTATATATAAATTCACCAGGAGGATCAATTACAGACGGAATGGGAATAGTTGATACAATGAACTATATAAAATGTCCAGTATCAACAATATGTGTAGGATTAGCAGCGAGCTTTGGAGCAGTACTTTTAGCAAATGGAGAAAAAGGTAGAAGATTCGCAACACCAAATTCAGAAATATTAATTCATCAACCATTAATAGGAGGTCAAGGTGGAGGAATTTCAGGTCAAGCAACTGAAATAAAAATACACGCAGACCATATGATAAGAACAAGAGAAAAATTAAACAGATTATTAAGTGAAAAAACAGGTCAATCTATTGAAACAATAGAAAGAGATACAGAAAGAGATCATTATATGACAGCAGAAGAAGCTTTAAAATATGGATTAATAGATGGAATAATGGATAAAAGAATGTAATTAAAGGAGATATAAAATGGCTAAAAATGATACCCCAAAAAATGTAAGATGTTCATTTTGTGGTAAATCACAAGATAGTGTAAAGAAGATTGTAGCAGGTCCAGGAGTATTTATTTGTGATGAATGTGTAGATTTATGTACTAGCATTATAGAAGCAGAAAAATATGAAGAAGATGAAGTTGGTTACACATTAAATGATTTAGATAAAATACCAAGTCCAAAAGAGATAAATAAAATATTGGATGATTATGTAATTGGACAAGAAGAAGCAAAAAGAACATTATCAGTTGCAGTGTATAATCATTATAAAAGAATAGCACATGAAGAAAATCAAGAGAAAGATAAAGATGAAGTTGAAATTCAAAAAAGTAATATATTACTTTTAGGACCAACAGGGTGTGGAAAAACACTTCTTGCAAGAACATTAGCAAAAATATTAAATGTACCATTTGCAATAGCTGATGCTACAACATTAACAGAAGCAGGATATGTTGGAGAAGATGTTGAAAATATTTTATTAAAACTTATTCAAGCAGCTGATGGAGATATTCAAAAAGCACAAAGAGGAATTATATATATTGATGAAATCGACAAAATAACAAGAAAATCAGAAAACTTATCAATAACAAGAGACGTTAGTGGTGAAGGTGTTCAACAAGCATTATTAAAAATAATAGAAGGAACAATTGCATCAGTACCACCACAAGGAGGAAGAAAACATCCAAATCAAGAAATGATACAGATAGATACAGAAAATATATTATTTATTTGTGGAGGAGCATTTGAAGGATTAGAAAACATTATAAAAGAAAGAACTGGTAAAAAATCAATAGGATTTGGTGCTAAAATAGAAAGTGAAAAAGAAATTAACAAATATGAGGTATTCCAAGAATTATTACCACAGGATTTATTAAAATATGGTTTGATACCAGAATTTATAGGAAGATTACCAATAATAGCAACATTAAAAGATTTAGATAAACAAGCATTAATCAAAATTGCAACTGAACCAAAAAATGCCTTAGTAAAACAATATCAAAAATTATTAGAAATGGATGATGTTGAATTAGAATTTAATTATGATGCATTAGAGGCTATAGTAGACAAAGCAATAGAAAGAAAAACAGGAGCAAGAGGTTTAAGATCTATTATTGAAGATATAATGAGAGATATTATGTTTGAAATTCCTTCAACACCTAATATCACAAAATGCATTATAACAAAAAATACAGTTATAAATAAAGCTAGACCAGAAATAATTACTGGAGAAAAAAATGACAGTATACAAAATAAAGTAAAAAGACATGTTCCAGAAAAAAAGAGTAAGGAAACAGCTTAATAAAAAAGAAAGGTGGAAAAAATTTTCCACCTTTTTTTAAGAGATTTGCTATTTTGAATATTCTTAACGCTCGAATATCCGATTTCCGATAACTAAAAGATTTTGATAGTTATTTCTGCTTTGATCAGAACAAGAATTATCAAGATTATCTAAAAACTCATTTAATGCATACATAGCTTCATATGCAGAAGAAAAAGTTTTTTCTAAAAGTTCGTCCTTAGTCATAAACATACCTCCATTCTATAATTAATAAAAATAGTATAGCAGGCATTAAATAAAAAGTTTGTCGAAATTAAAAGTATAGAAAAATTTATAAATATTTTTTTAAAGTTTCAATACTATCTTCTTGCATAACAACAAAATCATTTAAAATATTTTTTACATCATTTTCAGCATTTTGATTTTGATTTAATAATCTTCTGCCCTCAATAATTCCCATATTAGTACCTTGCATCAATAATTCTGATAATTTTGAAGTACTATCATCTGAAATAGTTTTCATTTGAATTCCATACCATGTCATCATTTTATTCATAGCATTTGTCTCGTGAGGTTCTTTGCTGCTATAAGTATTATATAAATCATTTACTCTGTTTGAAATATCTTGATATTTATTATATTCCACATTTAAGACTTTTTTTAAATCGTTGTCTGTAACTTTTTCGCAAACATATGAGATGGCATCCATTCCCATTGTAGCTCCTTTATTTACTTCGTCTAATATGTTTAAATTCTGATTTTCCATTAATATACCTCCTAATAATTTATTAATAGTTAGTATTTACAGAAATTTGCTATATATGCATAAAATATATTATTTAACTTATAGCTCCTAAAACCAAAATTCCCAAATTATCATTATAAATATCATCAAACTGAGAAATAGGCAAAGGATTTTCTCCCAAACCAGCCTCAATAGTATAACCAGGTTTATTATAATTCAAAATAAACCAATCCTTATAACCAGCAAAACTAGAATTATAAGGAACTTCTGTCAATAAATAACCGCTAAAATCAGCAAATTTTTTACCAATTTCAAAACCATTAGGAGGATTAATATTTTGAAAATTCCAATAAATTTCTTGACCTTGGGTATGATAAGCAATAATTAAATCAAAATCATGTAATAAAGTAAAATTATAAACAGTAAGTGCTTCAGGTTCTGTAAGTGGTGCTAAACCTACAAAATCACGAGGAGCAGGACTTATAAAACCTTGAGAATATTTAATCTCTTTTGCTTTTTGCCATTCAGCAGGAAATTGTAAGTTTAAATCAGTTCCGAAGAATATTTGCTTTCCAACCACTTGGAAAAGGAATATCAGAATATTTAGATGCTATATTTTTTGCATGCATAAAAGCAGGAGAAGATAGAGGTAAATTTCCAGTAACTAAATCAACTCCATCAGGATTTACCATTGGCATAATGTAAATTGAAACATTATTAAATAAAGTTTTGATATTATAACCATATAAGTTCGAATTATTAACATAAGCATTACAATAATCTTCAATAAATTTCATCATAACAACGCTTGTAATCCATTCATTAGCATGAAAAGAAGCGGAATAAAAAACTTTTTTTGAACCAGTACCAAGTTTTATAACATGTAAATTTTTGCCAAGAACACTATTTCCAACTACTTGAATATTAAGAAAAGGAAAAGTTCTATTTAAAGAAAATAAATTTTGAGTTAATAAATCATAATTATAAGTTTTATCAGTAGGAACAATATTCATAAAAATCACCCAATATATTATATTAAAAGAAATAAAAATGTTGATAAAAACATATAAATGTAGTATAATAATAAAGTATATGGGGATGTAATGGTTTCGACATTGCACCAGAAAAATAGATAGCAAGTAGTGGATTCTCGTTGGCCACTTAAAAAACGAGAAAACAAAATAAACGCTGATAAACAAGAATTAGCATACGCTGCCTAAGTTGCAGTGTCATCTTACTAAATAGCCTACTGATTTAGATAAGGTGCCGAATAAAGTAGGAAACAAAACTATTTTTTCTTTAGAAATAGTGGGTAATTTATAAGGATATATTTATTTTTAGCTTGCTTGCCGGCGAAAAATAAATGAAAATAAAAGACAAAATAAACTTGTAGAAGTCTATTTGGAAAGTGTTATGGACAGGAGTTCGACTCTCCTCATCTCCACCAATTTGAAAATATATTAGACAATTTTATAATTATCTGTTACATAAAAGTATAACAACACATTCGCATAGTGGAAGGTGTTGTTATTTTTACTCCTTTTTTCTTTAATTCTCTAAAAAATATTGTAAAATTACCAAACTTGGTGTAAAATACGAATAACCGTAAATAATAATAGGAGGCAAAACAAAAATATGAGATTTGTAACAGACGAAAAATCAAAACAAGAATACAAAAAATTTTTAGAAACAAATGAAAGATGTAACTTTCAACAATCATTAGAATGGGCAGAGGTAAAAAAGCCAAACTGGAAACCAGAAGTAATATTAGCAGAAGATGAAAATAAAAATATAATAGGTTCACTATGTGTATGGATTAGAAAAATGCCAATATTCGGAAACATGATGTATGCATCAAGAGGACCTGTTTGTGACATAAATGACATAAAAGTTATGAAACAATTAACAGATGGAGCAAAAGAATTAGCAAAAAAATACAACGCGTTTGTATTAAGGATAGAACCAGATATATTAAAAGAAGACCAAAATTTTAGACAAATAATCACAAATTTAGGATATCAAATAAAAGACGATGCAAAAGATTTCAAAGATGAAATACAACCAAGATTTGTATTTAGACTAGACATAAAAGGAAAAACAGAAGAAGAAGTTATGGCTGGATTTCATCAAAAATGGAGATACAATATTCGTTTAGCAGGAAGAAAAGGTGTTGTTATAAAAGAAGGGACAAGAGAAGATTTAAAAGATTTTCATAAAATAATGATAGAAACAGGAAATAGAGATGGATTTATAACAAGACCATTAGAATACTTTGAAAAAATGTATGATAATATGGTACCAGGTGGACATATGAAATTATTAATGGCATATTATGAAGACAAACCAATTTCAGGTGTAATACCAATTTTCTATGGAAATAAAACTTGGTATTTATATGGGGCAAGTAGTAATCAACACAGAAATTTAATGCCAAACTATCTATTACAATGGGAAATGATAAAAATGGCAATAGCAAGACATGATGATATATATGACTTTAGAGGAGTATCAGGAGTAGTAGATGAAAATCATCCACAATATGGATTATATAGATTTAAAAAAGGATTTGGAGCAACATTCACAGAATTTATAGGAGAAATATACATTCCATTTAAACCAATAACATATAAGTTGTATAAATTTTCTGAAAAAGCATTTAGAACATTAAGACAAATAAAAAGAAAAATGACAAAATAGGAGGAAAATTTGAAAGCTGTAATAATTGAAAAAAAAGATTTACGTTATAATATAGAGAAAATAAAAGAATATGCCAACAAAAATTTACCAGATGATAATGGAAATAAAGTAAAAATAATAGCAGTTGTTAAAGCAAATGGATGCGGACTTGGTATAGTTGAGTTCACAAAATTTTTAATTGATAATGGAATAGATTTTTTTGCAGTTGCTACAATTGAAGAAGCATTAAAATTAAGAAACGCAGGAATTAAAGAAAAAATATTAATGTTATCATCAACAGCAATAAAAGAAGATGTAAAAAAATTGGTACAAAATGATATTATATTAACAATAGGTTCATCACAAGATGCAAAAGTAGCAGATGAAATTGGACAAGAACTCGGAAAGAATGTAAAATCACATATAAAAATAGATACGGGATTTGGAAGATATGGATTTGTTTATAATAATAAAGAAGAAATGATAAAATCTTTAAAAGAAATAAAAAACATAAAAATAGAAGGAACATTTACACATTTTTCAAACTCATATTATGATGATAAATATACACAGTTACAATTCAAACGTTTTATAGACTGTATAGAAATTTTAAAAATGAATGAAATAGAAACAGGAATGTTGCATGTTTGTAATACATCTGCATTTATAAAATTTCCTCAAATGCATTTAAATGCTGTAAGAATAGGTTCAGCATTTACAGGAAGAATATCATTTAAAAATAATATAGGACTAAGAAAAATAGGATATTTAAAATCAAATGTATCTGAAATAAAAGAACTTCCAGAAAAATTCAATGTCGGTTACTCTAACACATATACAACAAGGAGAAAAACAAAAGTTGCAATAATACCATGTGGATATATGAATGGAGTCAATATTCAAACAGGAAGAGATATGTTTAGAGGTATAGATAAATTAAGATATATAGTAAGAGATATAAAAGACGCATTAAAAAAACAACAATTATATGTTAATATAAATGGACAAAAATGTCCTATATTAGGAAGAATAGGAACATATCATGTAACAGTTGATATAACTGGAAAAAATGTAAATATAAATGACGAAGCAACATTTAATGTAAGTTTAAAATACGTTGATAGTGGAATAAGAAGGGAGTGGAAATAATTGAATAATGAAACTCAAAAAATAGGATTTTTTAAAAAAATATGGTATTCAATAGATAAAATAGAAAAATACGGAGAAATGTCTGCAGAAGGATTTCCAAGGGCTATAAGCTATCTATTTCAAATAATAATAATATTAGCAATAATTGTAGCTGGCACAACAATATATCAAACAAAAATGGAAATAGATAAAGTAGCTCAATTTATAAAAGATGAAATTCCTAATTTTACATATTCAAATAATGAATTAAATTTAGAAACAGATGAAGTAATAACTAAAGAACAAGAATATTTAGGAAAAGTAATTATAGATACGAATCAAAATAATGAAGAACAAATAGATAAATATATAAATGATATACCAGAAGAAACAAATGGAGTAATAATTTTAAAAAATAAAATTATTATAAAACAATCTGGAATAGATGGAACAATAAATTATAAATATGAAGATTTAGTAAAACAATTAGGAGTGACAGATTTTAATAAAGATAATGTAATAAAATTTATTACAGGAACACAAATGTCATCAATTTATTTGAGTATATTTAGTATATTAGTAATGTCTGCAATTTCAATTTATTTTATAAATATAATGTTAAATATTTTTGCTATTAGCATATTTGGTTATTTAGCAACATTAATTACAAAAATGAAAATGAGATATATTGCTATATTCAATATGGCAATATATTCTATAACATTACCAACAATATTGCAAATGCTATATATAATAGCAAATCAAGCATTTGGAATACAAATTAAATACTTTGATGTGATGTATATATTAGTATCATGTATTTATATGATAGCAGCAATTTTTATATTAAAATCTGATTTAACAAAAAAACAAGAACAATTAATAGGAGTAGTTGAAGTCCAAAAACAAATAAAAGAGGAAAAGAGAGAAAACGAAGAAAACAAAGATAAACAAGAAAAAAAGACGGATAAAAAGAAATCTAAAGAAAATGAAGAAGGGCAAGAACCAGAAGGTTCAAAAGCTTAAATAAAAAAGACAAGGAGTATATACAATATGGAAAACAATAAAAATAAACCAAAAAAAGAAAAACTAATTGTATTATTAACTGCATTAGCAGTTCTTGTATTAATATTAGTTGGATTAGCAATATTTTATATAAATAAAAATCAAAATGAGAATGATAAAACATTGGCATATACAGATTTAATAAAAGAAATATCATATGGAAATGTAGAAAAAGTAGAAATGACAGTTGGAAGTACTAGTGTAAAAGTAAAAATAAAAAATAATGATACTGAAAAAAAATCAATTGTACCCAATACACAAGCTTTTATAGAATTGATACAACAAAAAGTCGCTGAGGGAAATGAAATTGAATTAGTTCAAAAACCAAAAAATATATTAACACAAATACCAACAACAATATTAAGTTTATTACCAACAATAATAATGATAGCATTATTTATAATGATATTTAAAATGCAAGGTTTAGGTGAAAAAGGACAAGTATATGAAGAAACAGAAAGAAAAACAAAAATAAAATTTAAAGATGTTGCTGGATTAGATGAAGAAAAAGAGGAATTAGTTGAAATAGTAGATTTCTTAAAAAGACCAGAAAAATTTACAAAAATGGGAGCAAAAATTCCTAGAGGTGTTCTTTTATATGGAAAACCAGGAACAGGAAAAACATTAATAGCAAAAGCTATTGCAGGTGAAGCAAATGTACCATTTATATCAATGAGTGGTTCAGAATTTATAGAAATGTTTGCAGGACTTGGAGCTTCAAGAGTAAGAAAATTATTTGAAAAAGCTAGAAAACTAGCACCATGTATAGTATTTATAGATGAAATAGATGCAATAGGTGCAAGAAGAACTTCAAATAGTGGTGCAGAAACTGAAAATAATCAAACTCTAAATCAATTATTAGTTGAAATGGATGGTTTCAGTTCAGAAGAAACAATTATTGTATTAGCTGCAACAAATAGACCAGAAATGTTAGATAAAGCTCTATTAAGACCAGGAAGGTTTGATAGACAAATTACAATTCCTGTGCCAGACTTAAAAGGAAGATTAGAAATTTTAAAAATTCATAGTGAAGATAAAAGATTATCTGATAGTGTTAATTTAGAAAGCATAGCAGAAGATACAGCTGGATTTACAGGGGCAGAACTTGCTAATATTTTAAATGAAGCTGCAATAATTGCTACAATAAATAAACACGAGGAAATAGAAAGAATTGATATTGAAGAAGCGGTTAAGAAAGTAACTGTAGGACTTGAAAAGAAAACAAGAGTATATTCAGAAAAAGACAAAAAACTTACAGCTTACCATGAAGCAGGACATGCAGTAGTTAGTAAATATTTGCCAACACAAATGGATGTAAAAGAAGTTTCAATAATTCCAAGAGGTGTTGCAGGTGGTTATACAATGTATAAATCAGATGAAGATAAATACTATATGTCAAGAACAGAAATGCAAGAAAAATTAATTGCATTACTAGGTGGTAGAGCAGCAGAAAAACTTGTATTAGATGATATTTCTACAGGAGCAAGTAATGACATAGAAGTTGCTACAAAAATTGCAAGAGAAATGGTAACAAAATATGGTATGAGTGATAACCTAGGACCTATAGATTTCCAAGGAAAAGACCAAAATGATTATTTGATTTTTGGAGAAAATATTGGAGATAAAATAGGACAAGAAGTTAAAAATCTAATAGATATAGCATATAATGATGCACAAAAATTGCTAATAGAACATAGAGATAAATTAGATATAATAGCTCAAACTTTATTAAAACAAGAAAAGATAAATGAAGAAGAATTTAAAAGAATATTTGAATAAAAAAAGCCCCTAGAGAAATACTCTAGGGGTTAGCTTGTTAGATTTTTGAAATTTTACATCTTAGACAATATAAATGTCCAAAAAGCATTAAAATTTTTATGAGATGTAAAAGAAATAGTATTTTCATTCATAATGAATCCATTGTATTTTTTTGCAGCTTCAAAAATTTCCTGTTTTAATATTGAAACGGCATCACATTGAATTGTTTTTATGACTGGTTTTATAAAATCTGAACAAGTGCATACGATTGTGTCCCTTTTCATAAAAATCCTCCTAATTAAATTTAGATGATTTTGTTTAATAACATATCTTCAATGAATTTGTGAACTTGAAATTCATCTAAACAATAAATAGTAATATTGCCATTGTTTTCAGTGAGGTTAAAATAATTAGCTTTAGCTAATTGTTTGATTAACTCGGCAGAACTCATTAAACTATTAAAATTCTTAAATTCTGCAGAGGCAATATTATTATTTAAAACCCTTAGAGAAAGACTTTTTACTGGTGTTATTGCCTTTGCTGTCATACAATCTCCTTTCTTTCAAAGTACAAAATTTTTTGTTACATAATAAGTATAACATAAAATAAAAATAAAATCAAATAATATTACAGATGTATTACAATTAATTAATATTTGTATTACACATATTGCAAATAGAATAACAAAAATATAAAATTATTAAATATACATATAATAAAAATGGAGGAAATATTATGGAAAATAAAAAAATAAAAAATATAGAAATTTTAAAAAATATTGCAAAAAAGATAAGAAGAGGAATAATAGAACAAGTATATGGAAGTCAATCCGGACATCCAGGAGGTTCACTATCAATAGCAGATATACTAACAGTATTATATTTTTATGAAATGAATATAGATTCGGAGAATTCTAAAGATGAAAATAGGGACAGATTAGTATTATCAAAAGGACATTGTGCACCAGCATTATATTCAACATTAGCAAATAGAGGATTCTTTGATATAGAAGAATTAAAAACATTTAGAAATATTAATGGCAAATTACAAGGTCATCCAGATATGAAACATATACCTGGAGTAGATATGACAACAGGTTCATTAGGACAAGGATTATCAGATGCAAATGGAATGGCAATAGCAGGAAAATTAGATAATAAAGATTATAGAGTATATTGCATATTAGGAGATGGAGAAATAGAAGAAGGACAAATTTGGGAAGCTGCAATGGCATCAAGTAAATATAAATTAGATAATTTATGTGTTATAGTAGATAATAATAATTTACAAATAGATGGAACAATAGAAGAAGTAATGAGTAGTTATCCAATAGATGAAAAATTTAAAAGCTTTGGTTTTCAAATAATTAAAATAAATGGGAATGATATAGATGAAATTATAAAAGCATTTGATGTTGCAAAAAATATAAAAGGAAGACCAACATGCATAATTGCTCAAACTATAAAGGGGGAAGGTGTTTCATTTATGGAAGATAAAGTAGAATGGCATGGAAAAGCACCAAATGATGAACAATATAAACAAGCTATGGAAGAATTAGCATAAGATTAATAAAATTTTTTAAAACAGTTGACATCTAAGTAAAAAAATGGTAAAATAAATAACTGTAATCCGCTTAGTCAAGGTTCATAAACACTAATTAAATTTAGTTACCTGCATAAAAGGATTAGCGAGTATACGATAAGGGAGGTGCATTTTAGATGTACGCAATAATTGAAAGTTGTGGAAAACAATACAAAGTATCAGAAGGAGATGTTGTATTTTTCGAAAAACTAGATGCAGAGGAAGGTAAAAAAGTTACTTTTGATAAAGTAGTTTTAGTTTCAAATGATGGAAAAGTACAAATAGGAAATCCTTATGTTAAAAGTATGAAAGTTGAAGGAAAAGTTGTTTCACACGGTAAAGGTAAAAAAATAATTGTTTTCAAAATGAAAGCTAAAAAGAACTACAGAAGAAAACAAGGACATAGACAACCATACACAAAAGTTGAAATAACAGCTATCAAATCAACAGCAAGAAAAACAGCTGCAAAAGCTGAAGAAAAAGTAGAAGCTTAATTTAAAAGCCTACATATTTAATTAAAAGAATTTAATTAAGAAAATAAATAAAATAAGTTAATTAAAACTTAAAAAATATGAGATTATAAGTAAAATTAACTAAGCGAAAGGAGTGAAAAATAAATGGCACATCATAAAGGTCAAGGAAGTACAGATAACGGAAGAGACAGCGAGTCAAAAAGACTTGGGGTGAAAAGAGCAGATGGTCAATTTGTTTTAGCTGGAAATATTTTAGTAAGACAAAGAGGGACAAGAGTATATCCAGGAGTTAATGTTAAAAAAGGTAGTGATGATACTCTATACGCTGTAGTAGATGGAACAGTTAAGTTCGAGAGAAAGGGTAGAGATAAAAAACAAGTTAGTGTTTACCCAGTAGAGGCATAACAAATAAAAGAAAAAACATATAGAGACTAGGTTAAAATAGAACTTAGTCTTTTTTTGTTACATTTTTAAATTAATATTACAAAAGTATTAAATGTATGTTACAATTTTATTAATTCTATTGACATTAACTAAAAAAAGAATAAAATAATAGCATAGGAGTAAAAAAATGAGGATTATTAGTGGAAGTGCTAGAGGAACAAACTTATTTACATTAGAAGGATTAACCACAAGACCTACTTTAGATAGAGTAAGAGAATCACTTTTTAATATAATTCAAAATGAGATAGTAGATAGTATATTTTTAGATTTATTCTCAGGTAGTGGGGCAGTTGGATTAGAGGCAGCAAGTAGAGGCACAAAAAAATCAATATTATGTGATAGATCAAAAGATGCTATAAAAATTATTAATAAAAATATAGAAAAAACGCATTTAAAAGAAAAGATAGAATTGTATAATGTGGATTATAAAGAACTTTTAAGGAATAAGATAAAAGAAAAGTTAGATATTATATATATAGACCCACCTTACAATTCAGATTTTGCAGTTGATGCCGTAAAAATATTAATCGAAAATAACTTACTTAATAAAGAATCATTAATTATTATAGAAACAGACCGAGAAGAAAAAATATTAAAACAATTAACAAACGAAAATTTAGAAGTAGAAATTATAGATAAAAGAAAATATGGAAGGGCAGTTATTATTTTCTTAAAATTAAAAGAATGCCAAAATTAGAAAGGGGTAAAACCATGGAAATATTTACATTATTAGAATCTTTGGAGGATGTTATAGAAAAAAGTAGAAGTCTACCATTCTCTTCAAAAGGAGTTGTTGACAAAGAAGAAATTTTAGACTTAATTAAGGAAATAAGACTAAAACTTCCAGATGAACTAAAACAAGCCAAATGGGTTAAAGAAGAAAGACAACGTATTTTAGTAGAAGCTCAAAAAGAAGCTGATGGAATTGTAAAAGAAGCAGAAAACAGAATTATTTCAATGATAGATGAGCACGAAATAACAAGAAAAGCTTATGAACAAAAGAAAGAAATAATAGAAAATGCCAATGAAAGATCAAGAGAAATTTCTAATGGAACTAAAGAATATGCTGATGAGTTATTACAACACACAGAAGAAGTTCTAGCAACTACATTAGGAAATTTAGAAAAAAATGTAGCTGAGGCATTAAAGATAATGGAAATATCATTAGAAGATACAATAAAAACTGTTCAAAATAGTAGAAAAGAATTAAAATAAGAATAAAGGATTAAAAGGAGGGAAATGGGGGCCGGATTATTTCCCTTCCTTTTTTAGTTAAAAGACATAAAATTGGAGGAATAGAAATGGCAAAGAGAAAAGCAACAAAAAAAAGAAAGAAGAATACTAGAAAAACAGCCTCAAATATGGATTTGGTTGTCGTAGCTTTAATAATTATAAGCATATTATTAGGAGTACTTATATATGCTAAATCAGGAGTTATAGGAGTAAAGCTAAATGAGATTTTAGGCGGAATGATGGGAATAATAAAATATGTATTACCATTTGGAATATTTGCAATGGCAATAAAAATTGCAACAGATGATAATGAATATTTGAGTTCTAAATTAGCACAATGTGCAATTTTATTGATAAGTTTTTCTGTACTTATGTGCGTATATCAAATAAACATTGGAAATTTAGTAGTAGATAAATCGCTTTCAGAAATTATAAAAGATTCATATGCTCTTGGAACACAAGAAAAAGGTGGGGGAGCTTTGGGAGCTTTACTTGCAATTCCACTTGTGAAATTATTAGGACCAATTGGTGCAATAATTTTATGTGTAGGTATTGTAATAATTTTAGCAGTATTCTTATTTGGAATAAATGCATCAGAAATTATAAATAATATAATAGAAAAATCGAAAGAAAATAGAGAAGAAAGACTAGAACAAAAATACAAAAATAAAGAAGAACAACTAAAAATAAGACAAGAAATGCTAGAAGAAAAAAGAAAGGCCAAAGAAAAAGCAAGACAAGAAGCATTGGCAGATAATAGTGTTGGAGAACAAATAAAAATTAATTTTGGAGGAAGACTAATAGAAGAAGATTCAAAAAATGGAAAGATAAAATATAATCATGATGGTGAAGATTTAACACCATTAACAAAAGAAACTAAGAAACAAAAAATACAAGAAATAAAAGAAAATAATCAACCAGATGTTATAGAAAATAACTTATTTAAACAAGAAGAACAAAAGAAAGAAGATAAAACAAAAGAAGTATTACAATTAGAACATGCAATGATTGTAGAAGATGAAAACTATGAATATCCACCAATAGAATTACTAGGAAAAACAACTAAAAAGACTTTAAAAGGAGGAGCAAAAGCACTAACAGATACAGCAACAAAATTACAAAAAACTTTATATAGTTTTGGAGTATCTGCTAAAGTAGAAAATGTATCTGTAGGTCCAGCAATTACTCGATACGAATTAAAACCAGCAGAAGGAGTAAGAGTAAGTAAAATTGCAAATTTAGCAGATGATATAGCTTTAAATTTAGCAGCAGAAACAATAAGAATAGAAGCACCAATTCCAGGTAAACAAGCAGTTGGAATTGAAGTACCAAATAAAGAGAAAGAAGCAGTACATTTAAGAGAAGTATTAGAAAGTCAAGACTTTCAAAACAATAAATCAAAATTAACAGTAGCACTTGGAAAAGATGTTGCAGGAAATATACAATTAGCAGATATTGCAAAAATGCCACACGTTTTAATTGCAGGTTCAACAGGATCAGGAAAGAGTGTATGTATTAATACAGTAATTTCTAGCATAATATATAATGCAAAACCTAGTGAAGTTAAATTAGTAATGGTAGATCCGAAAGTTGTAGAACTGTCTGTTTATAATGGAATACCACATTTGTTAATACCAGTTGTAACAGACCCCAAAAAAGCTGCAGGTGCACTTGCTTGGGCAGTACAAGAAATGGATGATAGATATAATAAATTTGCACAAAAAGGTGTAAGAGATTTAAAAGGATATAACAAAGCCATTGAAAAAGAAGAAGGAATAGGAAAATTACCACAAATCGTAATTATAGTAGACGAGCTAGCAGATTTAATGATGGTAGCAGCAAAAGATGTTGAAGAGGCAATATGTAGATTAGCACAAAAAGCAAGAGCAGCAGGAATGCACTTGGTTATTGCAACACAAAGACCATCTGTAGATGTAATTACAGGATTAATTAAAGCAAATATACCATCAAGAATAGCATTTGCAGTATCATCACAAGTAGATTCAAGAACAATATTAGATTCAGTAGGAGCTGAAAAGCTATTAGGAAAAGGAGATATGTTGTTTTTTCCAGCTGGTGCACCAAAGCCAGTAAGAGTTCAAGGTGCGTTTGTATCAGATGAAGAAGTTGAAAAAATTGTAGACTTTGTAAAACAAAATGGAACAGCAACATATAGTGAGGATATATTAGAAAGTATAGAAAAAAATAACAAGACTGATAAAGAAATAGCACAAGAATCTGAACAAGATGATGAAACAGACCCATTCTTAATGGATGCAATAGAAACAGTAGTAGAAACAGGACAAGCATCAACTTCATTTATACAAAGAAGATTTAAAGTTGGATATGCACGTGCAGGAAGAATAATAGACCAAATGGAAGAAAGAGGAATAATTTCAGGTTATCAAGGAAGTAAACCAAGAGAAGTGTTAATGTCTAAAGAAAGACTAGAAGAACTAAAAATGGGAACAAATATAAATTCTATTAATAATGAAGAATAAAATTGATGACAATGAGTGAAATATAGTGAAGGGAGAGAAAATGCTAATAAAAAAACAAAACATTTTAGAAAAAATAGTGAAAAGAAACTATAACAATGAATTAGAAAAACTATTAGAAGAAAAACAATTTGAAGAACATGCAAAAAGTACTCTCCTAAGTATTTTATATAAAATAGAAACAGGATATAAAGATATAGAAAAAGTAAAAAAAGATATAGAAACAAAAGATGAATATGTGGAAAATTTAATAGGGATTATAAGAGAAAATTGTAATTCAATAAAAATATTAAAAATGACAGAAAAAAATAACGAAATTCCAGAAAATAGGACATATATAATAGATAAAGAAAAAAAAGAAATAATTGCTTACCCAATAGAAAGAAAAGTTCTATATGCAATAGCAAAAATAGAAAAAAAAGAAAAAATAATAAAAGACAATTATTTTCTAATAAATGAAACAATATCAGACTTAATAAATACAGGAAATAACATTAATATGGTAGAACCACTAAGAGATTTTAACGGATATTCATGGACAACAATACCACAAGAAATTGAAAGCATAGACCATAATTTAATATATCAAAACTTAAGAATATTGGTAGGTCATAAATTTTTAAACAAATGGATTAGAAGTAATGAATTTATGATAGATTACTTTGAAGAATTTCAAGAAGAGTTAGAAAATAAATATGGAGCAGAAAATAAAAGAAAAATAATAGATTTATTAGCAAAAATATCAATATTATTAGAAGTAAAATTCAATTCAACAAAACAAAAAGAATATGAAAAAATTAAAAATAATTTGCAATACGAATTAGAAAAATTACAGAACAAAGAAGAATATATAGAAAAAACAACAGAACAAAAAATTGAACTAACAGAAAAAATAAAACAAATTGATACAATAATAAATAATAAACCATTGTTAGAAGAAGAATACAAAAAAAGAAATAAAGAATTACCATTAGAACAAAAAATATTTAGCATTAGAATTTTAGCTCAAAAAATGCAAGAAGAAAGAGATAAGTACTTTAAAAAAATAGATGAATTGAACGAAATTTTGAATCCACAAAATTTTATAAAACATAAAAAAGAAATTGAAGAAAAATACAAATATTTAAAAATATTGGATGAAAAAGAAAAATTGGAAAAATTAAAAACAAATTTTCAAAAAATATTTTTGAAAATACTAAAAACGCAGATAGAGAAAGCAGAGACAAAACAAGAAATAGAAAAAATAATATATGAATTTAGATATTATATTAAGATTCCATATGATAATAATAAATTAATTCAAGATAAAGAAGAATTGAAGAAATTAATAGATGAAATATCGAAGTTGATAATATATAAAGCAAATGATTTAAAAACAATAGAAGAAATTTCAAAACACCAAAATACTAATTATGAAATATTAAAGAATATTTTTAAAGTAAGAATTATAAACTTAGAAGATTCATACTTAAAAATAATAAAAGAAAAAGATAAATACTATGTACAAATATTTGATGAAAATATTTTTGAAGAAAAAATTGAAATAAGTAAGCCTAAAGAATTAGATATAAAATTAAATAAGAAAGTTCCAATTTGGATACATTAAGGAGGAAAATTATGAAAATTACTTTTTTAGGAGCAACAAAAACAGTAACAGGTTCAAACTACTTAGTAGAAGCAGCAGGTAGAAAATTTTTAGTAGATTGTGGGATGTGGCAAGGAAAAGCAGAGTTAGAGGAAGAGAATTTCCAAGAATTTGATTTTAATCCTGCAGATATTGATTTTATATTATTAACACATGCACATATAGACCATTCAGGAAGAATTCCAAAATTGTATAATGAAGGATTTAAAAATAAAATATATGCTCATAAAGCAACATGTGATTTGTGTACACTAATGTTACCAGATAGTGGACATATTCAAGAAATGGAAGTAGAATGGAAAAACAGAAAAAGAATAAGAAAAGGTGAAGAACCAAGAGACCCATTGTATACAGCAGAACAAGCTGTAAAATGTTTGGAATTATTCGAGCCAATAAAATATGATGAAATAATAGAAATAACACCAGAAATTCATGTAAGATTTAATGATGCAGGACATATGCTTGGTTCAAGCATAATTGAGCTATGGGTTGATGAAGATGGAAAAAGAACAAAGGCAGTATTTACAGGTGACTTAGGAAATAATGATAATCCAATCTTATCTTCACCAACTATGATAGAAGACGCAGATTATTTAGTAATGGAATCAACATATGGAAGTAGATTACACATAAGAAATGATGAAAAAGCAGAATTGTTTTTGGATATAGTTTCAGAAACTATAGACAATGGAGGAACTGTAGTAATACCATCATTTGCAGTAGGTAGAACACAAGAAATTTTATATGAATTAAATAAAATAAAAGAAACAAAAGACGATGAAAGTTTTATAAGAAAATATCAAACATTAATGAAAGCACCAGTTTATGTAGATAGTCCACTTGCAATTTCTGCAACAGAAGTATTTAGAGAAAACACAGACTTATTTGATGATGATATAAAACAAGAAATTTTAAGAGGAGATAACCCACTAGAATTTCCAAATTTAAAATTTACAAGAACAGCAGATGAATCAAAGGCATTAAATCAAGATCCAACGCCAAGTATTATAATATCAGCAAGTGGTATGTGTGAAGTTGGAAGAATAAAACATCACTTAAAACACAATTTATGGAATCCAAAATCAACAATTTTATTTGTAGGATATCAAGCACCAGGAACATTAGGATATAATATAGTAAAAGGAGCAAAAAAAGTAAAAATATTTGGAGAGGAAATTGCAGTTAATGCAAGAATAGAATATATTGAAGGATATTCAGGACATGCAGACCAAGAGGGATTAATGAATTTTGTATATTCATTTATAAAAAAACCAAAAACAATTTTCTTAATACATGGGGAAGAAGAATCACAAACGGTATTAGAACAAAAAATAGAAAATGAAGCTAATTTACAAGTTATTATACCAAATTATGGGGAAACATATGAATTAAAGACGCAAGATGTACAATTAACACATAAAATTGATAGAAAATTACCAGTTAGTATGAAATCAGAAGTATTAAAAAGATTAGAAAAATTAAAAGCAGAGATACAAGATATGGATACATCAGTAAAAGATGATATGAATAATAAAGAGCTAAGAGACGAAGATATATATAGAATAAATGAAAAAATTAAAGAACTAGAAAAACAAATTTTGAATGTAATAGAAGGGTAAACAAAATGGAAAGTAAATATTTAAATGAAGCAATTATAGGAAATAAAAAAATGTTAGCAACATTTACACAAAAAGGGGAAATACAAAGGATGTATTTCCCTAGTAAAGATAATAAGCAATATATAAGTTTTTTTCATACAGGTGTAAAGGTAAATGAATCAGACTTAATTTATCTACATGATGACATAAATAATGTTTATAAACAATATTATGATACAGATACAAATATATTAAATACTGAAATTACTAATACTTATTTTAATTTAAAGATACTTCAAACAGATTATTGTTTAATAAAAGAAAACGTGCTATCTAAAAAATATATTTTTATAAATGAAGGAAAAATAGGTTTAAATACAGAATTTTATATACATTCAGAATTGTTATCTGATACAAATAATATAGTATCTACAAAAATAGTAGATGGAGGAATGTTACAATATGCACATGATTTTGCGTTATCAATTTTTTCAAAAAATAGAAAAATAATAAAACATCAAATAAATGGTAGTAAAGAAACAATAAAAAGAGCAGAAATTTATGATAAAGACTATATAGGAATGTCAAAAGATGCTTCAATAGCATATGAAATTGGAGAAATAAAGCCAGGAGAAAAAAGGGAAATTCAAATTTGTATAACAATAGATGAAAATAAAAATATTTCGGATATAGAAGATGAAATAGAAAGAATAAAAAGAATAGATTTTGAAAAAGAATATATAGAAACAAAATCTTACTGGAGAAAATATGTAAAAAAACATAATGGTTTAAAAATAAAAGAGCCAGAAAATAGTTATGAAGAAAGAATTTATGAAATATATAAAAGAAGTATTTTGCTATTTCCATTACTAACAAATCAAGAAACTGGTGGAATTATAGCATCACCTGAAATTGATGAAGGATTTACTAGATGTGGAAGATATGCATATTGCTGGCCAAGAGATGCAGTATTTATAACAAAAGCAATGGATATTTTAAAAATGGGAAAAGAAACAGAAAAATTTTATAAAGTATTTTGCAAAAAAACACAAAGTAAAAATGGAATGTGGGAACAACGTTTTTACACAGATTGCAAATTAGCACCATGTTGGGGTTATCAAATAGATGAAACAGCAAGTGTTATATTTGGAGTTTATGAACATTATAAATATTCGAAATCAGAACAATTTTTAAAAGATAATTTACAAATGTGTGAAAGGGCAATAGAATTTCTAAAGAGATATTTTACAGATATTTTAGAAGAAACAAACAAATATCATGTAAGTTACGATTTATGGGAAATGTGTGAAGGAGTGCATTTATATTCATTAGCAAGTATTTATGCAGGATTTGATTGTATGCTTAAAATATATAATATACTTGAAAATAATGTATCAGAATTTGAAAATAATAGACTAAAAGAAGAGAAAATAAGTAAATCAAAAAAATCAATTGAAAAAATGTTAGTAGAAATAAAAAAATACATTAATCAAAATATGTATGATGAAGATAAAAAATCATATGTAAGAAATGAAAAAGACAAAAAAATGGATATTAGCATATTAGGTTTAGTTACACCATTTAATGTATTTAAAGCAAAAGAAAAGAAAATACAAAATACAGTAGAAAGAATAAACATGAGTTTAAGAACATATACAGGAGGTTATCAAAGATTTGAAAATGATAATTATATGAATGGAAATCCATGGCCAATAGCAAATCTTTGGATGACTTTATATTACCTAGAAACAGGAGAAAAGAAAAAAGCAAAAGAATGCTTTGATTTTGTTCTAAAAACAGTAGGTAAACACTATTTCCTTGGAGAACAAGTTAATAATGAAACTTTAAAGCCTAACTGGGTCATTGGACTTGGTTGGTCTCATGCAATGTTTATTATTGTTTTGGAAAAATTGTATGGGAAAGATAATTAAAATAATATAAATTTAAAATAATACTTGAAAATCAAATGAATTTGATATAGAATTGAATTGCCAAAAAGAAATATGGTAATACTAAAAAGAAAAGCTAAGGGAAACCTAAGCTAAATTAAAGGAGGAATTTTATTATGTCAGTAAAAGTAGCCATTAATGGTTTTGGACGTATAGGACGTCTAGCATTTAGACAAATGTTTGGAGCAGAAGGATATGAAATTGTAGCAATAAACGATTTAACAAGTCCTAATATGTTAGCTCACTTATTAAAATATGATTCAGCACAAGGAAGATACGAAAAAGCTGAAACAGTAGAAGCAGGAGAAGATTCAATAACTGTAGATGGAAAAACAATAAAAATATATTCAGAAAAAGATGCAGCAAACTTACCATGGGGAGAAATTGGAGTAGATGTAGTTCTAGAATGTACAGGATTCTATACATCTAAAGACAAAGCACAAGCACATATAGATGCAGGAGCTAAAAAAGTTGTGATTTCAGCACCAGCTGGAAAAGATTTACCAACAATAGTATATGGAGTAAATGAAAAAATATTAACACCAGAAGACAAAATAATTTCTGCAGCATCTTGCACAACAAACTGTTTAGCACCAATGGCAAAAGCATTAAATGATTTTGCACCAATTCAATCAGGAATAATGACAACAGTTCACGCATATACAGGAGATCAAATGGTATTAGATGGACCACATAGAAAAGGTGATTTAAGAAGAGCAAGAGCAGCAGCTGTAAACATTGTACCAAATACAACAGGTGCAGCGAAAGCAATAGGATTAGTTATACCAGAATTAAATGGAAAATTAATCGGTTCTGCACAAAGAGTACCAGTACCAACAGGTTCAACAACAATATTAGTAGCAGTAGTAAAAGGTGAAAATGTTACAGAAGAATCAATAAATGCTGCAATGAAAGCACAAAGTAGTGAATCATTTGGATATACTGAAGAATACTTAGTATCTTCAGATGTTATAGGAATGAGATATGGTTCATTATTTGATAGCACACAAACAATGGTAACAGAAATAGGGGAAGGATTACATCAAGTTCAAGTTGTATCTTGGTATGATAACGAAAATTCTTACACAAGCCAAATGGTAAGAACAATAAAATATTTTGCTGAATTAGGTGAATAATAAAAAACAATAAAAGAATACTTGAAAAGTATTCTTTTTTGTTATAAAATGGTATTATCTTAGTAAATTGGTAAATATTATAATAAAGAAACCAATTTAAAAATTGTTTTTAGGAGGAATAATTATGAACAAAAAAACAGTAAAAGATATTGATTTGGAAGGAAAAAAAGTATTTGTAAGATGTGATTTTAACGTACCAATGGACGAAAACCAAAAAATTACAGATAACACAAGAATAGTAGCAGCATTACCAACAATAAAATACTTATTAGAACAAAATTGTAAAATAATATTAGCATCTCACTTAGGAAGACCAAAGGGAGAAATAAAACCAGAATTTTCACTAGCACCAGTAGCAAAAGAACTATCAAAGCAATTAAATAGAGAAGTAATAATGGCAAAAGATGTTATAGGAGAGGATGCAAAAAATAAAGCAGAAAACTTAAAAGAAGGAGAAATAATGCTTCTTGAAAATGTAAGATTTCACAGAGAAGAAACAGATAATGAACCTGAATTTGCAAAAAAATTAGCATCAATGGCAGAAGTATATGTAAATGAAGCATTTGGAGCAGCACACAGAGCTCATGCATCAACAGCAGGAATAGCAGAATATTTGCCAGCGGTATCAGGATTCTTAATAGAAAAAGAATTAACAGTATTAGGAAATGCTATAAACAATCCAGAAAGACCATTTGTAGCAATATTAGGGGGAGCAAAAGTTTCTGATAAAATAGGAGTAATAGATAGCTTATTAGATAAAGTAGATACATTAATGATTGGTGGAGGAATGGCTTATACATTCTTCAAAGCACAAGGATATAATGTAGGAAATTCATTATGCGAAGTAGAAAAAACAGGATTAGCTTTAGAAGCAATGGAAAAAGCAAAACAAAAAGGTGTAAAACTACTATTACCAGTTGATACAAAAATAGGAAAAGAATTTAAACCAGATACAGAAAGTAAAACAGTAGCATGGACAGATATTCCAGACGGATGGGAAGGATTTGATATTGGAGAAAAAACAATAGAAATGTTCAAAAACGAATTAAAAAATGCCAAAACAGTAATCTGGAATGGACCATTAGGATTATTTGAATTTGACCAATTTGCAATAGGAACAAACGAAATAGCAAAAACACTTGCAACATTAAATGCAACAACAATAATTGGTGGAGGAGATTCAGGAGCAGCTGTAACAAAAGCAGGATTAGCTGATAAAATGACACATATCTGTACAGGGGGAGGAGCTTCACTAGAATTCTTAGAAGGTAAAAAATTACCAGGAATAGAATGTTTATTAGATAAATAAACATGTTAAAATGTCAAAAAAGGGCGTCCCTTTTGACCTTTTGACATGAGAAGGGGGAAAATATTATGAGAAAAAAAGTGATTGCAGGAAATTGGAAAATGAATATGCTTCCAAATGAAGCAATAGAATTTATTGACAAATTAGCACAAGAAGTAAAGGATGCAGAAAATGAAGTTATATTATGTGTTCCATATACAGATTTATTTTATGCATTATTAACAGCACAAAATACAAATATCAAAATAGGTGCACAAAATATGCACTTTGAAGAAAAAGGAGCATATACAGGAGAAGTTTCAGCAAAAATGTTGAAATCAATAGGAGTTGAATATGTTATAATAGGTCATTCTGAAAGAAGACAATATTTTAATGAAACAGATGAAACAGTAAATAAAAAAATAAAAGCAGCATTTGAAAACGAATTAAAACCAATAGTATGTGTTGGAGAAACTTTAGAACAAAGAGAAGCAGGAAAAGCTGTAGAAATTATAACAAATCAAACAGAACTTGCATTAGAAGGTTTAACAGATGAACAAGTTGCAAATACAATAATTGCTTATGAACCAATATGGGCAATTGGAACAGGAAAAACAGCAACTAAAGAAGATGCAAATGGCGCAATAAAAGCAATTCGTGACAAAATTAGTCAAATCTATGGACAAAACGTATCTCAAAGAGTTATAATACAATATGGTGGAAGTGTAAAATCATCTAATGCCAAAGAATTATTTGAAATGTCAGATATCGATGGAGGATTAGTTGGTGGAGCAAGTTTAAAACCAGATGAATTTTCAAAAATAGTTAATTACAATAGAGAATTAACTAAGAAAGAGCAAAAGGAAGGTATAGAGGAAGATGAAAGATAAGGTAACTATGCTAATGATATTAGATGGTTTTGGCGATAACAAGAACAAAGATGGAAATGCTATCAAACTAGCTAAAACACCTAATATTGATAAACTAATGAAAAAATATCCGAGCACAGACATATATACAAGTGGATTACATGTAGGATTACCAGATGGACAAATGGGAAATTCAGAAGTAGGACACACAAATATAGGTGCTGGAAGAATAGTATACCAAGAATTAACAAGAATAACAAAATCAATTGAAGACGGAGACTTCTTCAGTAATCCAGAATTTATAGCAGCAATAGAAAATTGTAAAAAACATAATTCAAAATTGCATATATTAGGATTATTATCAAATGGTGGAGTTCATAGCCATAATAGACATTTATATGGATTATTAGAAATGGCTAAAAGAAGAGATTTTGATAATGTATATGTACATTGTTTCTTAGACGGAAGAGATACACCACCAGCATCTGCCGAAACATATATTGCAGAATTACAAGAAAAAATGAAAGAAAAAGAAGTTGGAAAAATAGCAACACTTTCAGGAAGATTTTATGCAATGGACAGAGACAAAAGATGGGAAAGAGTTAAAAAATGTTATGATGCTTTAGTAAACGGAGAAGGCGAAAAAGCAGGTGATAGCATAAAAGCAATCGAAGATTCTTATCAAAAAGAAGTATTTGATGAATTTGTAGAACCAACAGTAATATATAACTCAAATGAACCAGTTGCAAAAATTGAAGAAAATGATTCAGTAATTTTCTTTAACTTTAGACCAGATAGAGCAAGACAAATAACTAGAGCTTTAGTAGATCCTAACTTTGATGGTTTTGAAACAAAGAAAATGAATTTATATTTTGTATGCTTTACAAGCTATGATGAAACAATGCCAAATGTTCATGTAGCATTTAAAAAAGAAGCTATAAAAAACACATTTGGAGAAGTGGTAAGTGAAGCGAAACTAGCACAACTTAGAATTGCTGAAACAGAAAAATATGCTCATGTAACATTTTTCTTTAATGGTGGAGAAGAAAAACAATATCCAGGAGAAGATAGAATATTAGTACCATCTCCAAAGGTACAAACATATGACATGAAACCAGAAATGAGTGCATATGAAGTAACTGATAAAGTATGTGGAGCTTTAGAAAATGACCAATATGATGTAGTTATATTAAATTTTGCAAATACAGATATGGTAGGACACACAGGAAGTCTACCAGCAGCAATCAAAGCTGTAGAAACAGTTGATGAATGTGTAGGAAGAATAGTAAAAATAATAGAAAAGAAAAAAGGTAATTTACTAATAACAGCAGACCATGGAAATGCTGAACAAATGATAGACTATAAAACAGGAGAGCCACATACAGCACATACAACAAATCCAGTACCAATAATATTAGTAACAGATAATAAAGAATATAAATTAAAAGAAAATGGAAAATTAGCAGATTTAGCACCAACGATGCTTGATTTAATGGGAATTAGTAAGCCAAAGGAAATGACAGGAGAAAGCCTATTAATCAGAGAATAAGAGGTAAATATGTTAAAACATACCAAGAAAATAAAAGAAATGTACGAAGATATTCAAAGAAGAATATTTTATATGATACCAGAAAAATGGGAAAAACTATATTTATATGCTTCTATAATGGACAGAATAGATGGGCATAAAACGGGGGAACTTTTCTTTTACTACATTCCGAAAGGAATATTTAAAAAGAACCCTGTTAATGTCTATGAAATACCACAAAAATTCAACTTATCCGAAAAAGAATATGTTAATCTAGTAAATATTCTTTATCAAAAAATAACAGAAATAAGAGAAGAATTTAAAAAAATAGAAGTTACATCAACATGGTCTAATCTAACAATGATAATAGATGGAATAAAATTCAAAATAGAATATGATTACGAAGATTTAAATCAATCCAAATTTTCAAGTTATGAAAGACATGTAATATGGAGATATAATTATCTAGGAATAAAGGAAGAACAGCTGAATAAAAAAGATAGAGAAATAATACAAAAATATTTATTAGGAGAAAAAGTTATAAGAAGAAGAGAAAGATATGAAACAGGTATATATGTTAAAAATATAAAAAACATAGTAGATTATGATACTGAAAATTATGGAAGCGAGCAAAATATAGAATATGTAGCAACACAAGAACAAAAAACAAAAAATCAGATAATATCTTCAATAGAAGAAATAAAAAAATAAAGTCATTTATCTTAGAAGAAATTCTAAATATAATAAAATTTATAAAATTAAACAAAGCAACGCAGAAAGAATTGACACACAAAAAATTTAATAAAATTTTTGTATGACGATGAACGAAGCGAAGCATGTGAAAGGAGCAAAAAAAGATGATTTATTCAAAAGAATTAGAAGGAATGTGCAAAGTTGCAAAAGGAGTAGACCATGGACCAGCACCAATTCCAGAAGAAGGAAAATGGGTAAAAGCAAAAGAAATAAAAGACATATCAGGACTAACACATGGTATAGGATGGTGTGCACCACAACAAGGAGCATGTAAATTAACATTAAATGTAAAGGATGGAATAATCCAAGAAGCATTAATTGAAACAATAGGATGCTCAGGAATGACACACTCTGCAGCAATGGCTGGAGAAATATTAACAGGAAAAACAATATTAGAAGCATTAAATACAGACTTAGTATGTGATGCTATAAATACTGCCATGAGAGAATTATTCTTACAAATAGTATATGGAAGAACACAAACAGCATTTTCAGAAGGAGGACTTCCAGTAGGGGCAGGACTTGAAGATTTAGGAAAAGGACACACATCACAAGTAGGAACAATATATTCAAGTTCATTAAAAGGACCAAGATATCTAAATCTTGCAGAAGGATACATAGTAAAATTAGGATTAGACAAAGATGACCAAATAATCGGTTATAAATACGTTCATTTAGGAAAAATGATGGATAACATCAAAAAAGGAATTGAACCTATGGAAGCAATAGAAAAAGCTTCTGGAACATATGGAAGATTTGATGAAGCAGTTAAACAAATTGACCCTAGAGAAGAATAATAAAATAATTTGATAATAAATAAGGAGGAAAATTAAATGGCAGTAACATTTGAAAGTTATGAAAGAAGAATAGATCAAATAAGACCAGTAATGGAAAAATACGGAATAAAAGATTTTGAAGATGCATTAAAGATATGCACAGACAAAGGATTCAATCCATATGAAATAGTAAAAGGAGTACAACCAATATGCTTTGAAAATGCAGCATGGGCATATACACTAGGAGCAGCAATAGCAATTAAAAAAGGATGTACAAAAGCAGCTGATGCAGCAAAAGCAATAGGAGAAGGATTACAAGCATTTTGTATTCCAGGTTCAGTTGCAGATGATAGAAAAGTTGGATTAGGACATGGAAACTTAGCATCAATGCTATTATCAGAAGATACAAAATGTTTTGCATTCTTAGCAGGACATGAAAGTTTTGCAGCAGCTGAAGGAGCTATTGGTATAGCAAAATCTGCAAACAAAGTTAGAAAAGAACCATTAAGGGTAATCTTAAATGGACTTGGAAAGGATGCAGCACAAGTAATATCAAGAATAAATGGATTTACATATGTAAAAACAGAATTTGACTTTTTCACAGGAAAAGTAAATGTAGTTGAAGAAATTGCATATTCAGATGGAGAAAGAGCAAATGTTAGATGTTATGGAGCAAATGATGTTAGAGAAGGTGTAGCAATCATGTGGATGGAAGATGTTGATGTTTCAATTACAGGAAATTCAACAAATCCAACAAGATTCCAACACCCAGTAGCAGGTACATACAAAAAAGAAAGAATTGAAGCAGGTAAAAAGTATTTCTCAGTTGCTTCTGGTGGAGGAACAGGAAGAACATTACACCCAGATAATATGGCAGCAGGACCAGCTTCATATGGAATGACAGATACAATGGGAAGAATGCACTCAGATGCACAATTTGCAGGAAGTTCATCAGTTCCAGCACACGTTGAAATGATGGGATTAATTGGTATGGGAAATAACCCTATGGTTGGTGCTTCAGTTGCAGTAGCTGTTGCAGTAGAAGAAGCTATGAAATAGTTGATAATACTGAATTATAGTAATTTTATATAATATTAAAAAGAAACGTGGACAAATACCAAAATGCGGTTTTGCCCACGTAATTTTTTTGTGCACTTAGAAATTCAAAAATAGCGAACAAAAATTTTGATTTTTTTGTAAAAAAGTATTGACAAAAATAAAAAAAGAATATAAAATAAGCACAACAAAAACGAACAAGAATTTGTAAAACATAAATTTGTAGGGAGTGATATAAAATGAAAATAATGACAAAAAAAATTAATTTAAAAATAACAATAGAAGAAACAGCTGAAAGACATCCAGTGCCGGTGTTAGGAATAGATTACAAAGTAAAAATAATATACAAAAATATAGAATTTGCAGAATTAAATGTAGAAGATAAAATTATAAAAATATCATTACCAAACAAATATAAAAAAGCAAACAATGAAAAAATATTAGATATGGCAATAGATAAAATGTATGAACAAATTGCAAAAGTAGAAGTAGAAAGAGCAATGGAAAAAACAAGAATATTATTAGGATTTGCACCAGAAGATTACAAAGTAAAAGAAATAAGAAATCAATTAGGAAAATGTGAAGATAACCAAATAACAATAAGTCCTGAAATAGTAAAATATGATAGAAATATAATAGATTATGTTGTATTACATCAATACTGTCATTTAAAATATAAAACACATTCAAAAGGTTTTTTGAAAATGATAGAAAAATATGAACCAGAATTTGAAAAATATGAAAAAATAGTTGCTTTAATAAAATAATATTAAGGCAACTATTAAATAGAAAATACTACTATATACAGAAGAAAATAAATACTTGAATATTTTAAGCTTATATTGTATAATAATATTAGTTGCGGGTATAGTTTAGTGGTAGAATCCCATGCTTCCGACCTGGTTGCGCGAGTTCGATTCTCGCTACCCGCTCCATAATGCGTTTTCGTCATATAAGTCGATTTAGTCGGCTTATTTTTGCTTTTTGGAAATAATTGATGATGTTAAGAACAAATCGTGTGTATATGTTGACGATAAGTTCTATGGCGTACGAATACCTAAAAAAGGTATTAGAAACTGTAAATTCTGGTTATTTCAAGTGATAATTCGTAACAATATTCAATGTTATCCCCCTTAAGAATTTCTTAAGTTTTTTTCCTTTTTTGACTACCCTAAAATTTATAAGAGTAACAAAAAAACAGTATTTTTTGCAATACTGTTTTTTGTTATGCAGTAAATTAATCAATATGATTTCTAAAATCAAAATAATCAGTTTTAAATCTACTAATAAAATTTCTCTTATGTCTTTCTTCAAAATCAATTTCATAATCATCAGAAAAATTATTTTTGAATCTTGATTTAATAATAGTAATAGCAGCAATAACAATAATAATTAGTCCAATTAAAAACATGATTAACTGCATATAAATCACCTCTCTAACAAATCAGTTTAAGGGTTACTTTGTAAAGTAAACTGAGTGAATTATAGCATAATATTTAGTAAAAATCAAAAAATTTCATTATATTTATCTAAAGAAATAGTAAGTCCATTTAAATAGTCCAAAACTCCAGCATCAGTGCAAAAATCAAACTTCAAAAAATAATTACAAAGCATTTGAGTTTTTTTTCCAAATATTTTATTAATTTCATTTTTTCCATACTTACCATCACCAATAATAGGAAAACCAAGATAAGCAAGATGAGCCCTAATTTGATGAGTTTTTCCAGTTTCAATTTGTACATCTAAAAGAGAAGTATTATCATTTCTTTTTTCTAAAACTGTAAAAGAAGTAATTATTTTAACATAACCTTTTTTAGGTGAGTCTGAAATATAAACCAAAGATTTTTTATTATCTTTAAATAAATATGCAATATCTTTTTTATAATTAACAGAAGGTATGCCATAAACCATTGCAAGATAATGTTTTTCAATTTCATGATTTTTAAATTTGTCAAATAGAATATTTAAAGCAGTTTCATTTTTGGCAAATAAAACTAAGCCAGTAGTATTTCTATCAATTCTATGGCAAGGCATAGGTTTAAAATTAGAACCAGAATATTGTTGATGAACAAAATAAGTTAAAGAATTAGAGCCAGTTACTTCAATATTTGTAGGTTTATTTATAGCTAAAATATTTTCATCTTCATATACAATATCTAGATTATATGAAGATTTACTTTCTAAAAACTCATCTGTAACATAAACTAAAATTTCATCACTATTATAAATAACAATATCTTTGTTGACTCTTTTTCCATTTACTTTAATATCTTTTTTTCTAAGTAAATTAGAAAAATGGCCAAAAGTTAAACCAGGTATGTTATCTAATAAAAATTTATTCAATTTCTTTCCATTATATTTTTTATTTACAATTAACTTTTTCATAAAAATATTATACAGTAAAATTAAATAAATAGCAAGATAAAACAAAATTCAAACTAATTCAAAACACTTGATTTTTGCATAAAAATAAAGTATAATTTAAAACATAAAAAAAGAGAGAAGACTATATTTAGTCAAAATAGAAAGGAAGAATAAAATGAAAGCAATAGAAATAAGAAATAAATATTTAAACTTCTTTAAATCACATGGACATACAATAATACCATCTGCACCATTAATACCAGAAAATGACTCATCAGTATTATTTACAACAGCAGGTATGCAACCATTAGTGCCATATTTATTAGGAGAAAAGCATCCATCTGGAACAAGACTTACAGATTATCAAAAATGTGTAAGAACAAATGATATAGAAGAAGTTGGAGATAATAGGCATTTAACATATTTTGAAATGTTAGGAAACTGGTCATTAGGAGATTATTTTAAAGAAGAATCAATCCAAATGAGTTTTGATTTTTTAACAAAAGAACTACAAATACCAGTAGAAAAACTATCTGTAACAGTATTTGCAGGAGATGAAGATTGTCCAAGAGACACAGTAGCAGCAGAATGTTGGAAAAAAGCAGGAATATTAGATGGTCATATTTATTATTATGGAAAAGATGACAACTGGTGGATTGCTGGAGAAGAAGGACCATGTGGACCAGATACAGAAATGTTCTATGACACAGGCAAACCAGCATGTGGACCAGATTGCCAACCAAGTTGTGACTGCGGTAAATATGTTGAAATATGGAATAATGTTTTCATGGAATATTTTAAAGACAAAGACGGAAATTATTCAAAATTATCACAAAGAAATGTTGATACTGGACTAGGACTAGAAAGAATGACAATGTTATTACAAGGAAAAGAAACACCATTTGATACAGAATTATTTAAACCAGTAATGGACAAACTATCAGAATTACAAAAAATAGATAACATAGAAAGCAGAAGAATAATTGCAGAACACTTACGTTCAAGTATGATGATAATATCTGATGGTGGTAGACCAAGTAATGTAGATAGAGGTTATATCTTAAGAAGATTAATACGTAGAATGGTTAGACATATGAATAAACTACAAATCAATCTAGATGAAATATCAACATTAATAGATATAAACGTAGAAAATCTAAAAGAAATGTATTCAGAATTAGAAAAAAATGCAGAAACAATAAAAAATGTAATGATTGAAGAAAAAGATAAATTTGTAAAAACATTATCACACGGCGAAAAAGAATTTGAAAAAGAAATGAATAGAGCAAAACAATTAGGACAAGATAAAATAGAAGGAAAAGTTGTATTTAAATTATATGATACATATGGATTTCCACCAGAAGTTACAAGTGAACTTGCAAAAGAAAATGGAATGACAGTAGATATGAAAGAGTTCGATGAACTATTTAAAGAACATCAAGAAAAATCAAGATTAGGTTCAGAACAAAAATTTAAAGGTGGACTTGCAGAACAAAATGATACAACAATAGCATATCACACAGCAACACATCTTTTAAATGCTGCATTAAAAGTAGTATTAGGACCAGAAACTCATCAAAGAGGTTCAAATATAACAACAGAAAGAATGAGATTTGACTTCAACTGTGACCATAAATTAACAAATGAAGAAAAACAAAAAATAGAAGATTTAGTAAATCAATGGATAGAACAAGAGTTATCAGTAACAGTAGAAGAAATGCCAAAAGAAGAAGCGGTAAAATCAGGTGCTGAATGTATGTTTATAGAAAAATATCCTGATATAGTTACAGTATACTCAATAGGAAATGTTTCAAAAGAATTATGCGGTGGACCTCATGTTAAAAACACAAGTGAAATTGGGAAATTTAAGATAAAGAAGGAAGAAGCAAGTTCAGCAGGAGTTAGAAGAATAAAAGCTGTTATTGAAAAATAGAAAAAATAATGGGAAAAAAGAACGCCCCCAAATCCCTATGAAAGGAAGAAAATAAAATGCAAGATTGTTTATTTTGTAGAATTATAAAAGGAGAAATTCCATCAACAAAAGTATATGAAGATGAAGATATATTAGCATTTAATGATATAAATCCAGCAGCACCAATCCATATATTAGTAATTCCTAAAAAACACATAGAATCATTAGCATATATGGAAAAAGAAGATGAAGTAATTGTGGGAAAAATCTATGGAGTTATTAATAAAATTGCTGAAGAAAAAGGATTTAAAGATAGTGGATATAGAGTAATTGTTAATTGCGGTAAAGATGCAGGGCAAGAAGTAATGCACTTACATTTTCATGTTTTAGCAGGTGCTAAATTTGGCGATAAAATTGTATAATTTTAAATTGCAAAGTAATAATTGTAAAACTAAAGAAATTATGTTATAATGAAAACATAGAGTAAAAGTACGGAGGTAAAAGTTATGTTTGAAAGTAAATATAGTAAAGTATTAACAGTAGTATTAGTTGTAGTAATAGTTGCAATATTAATATTACTAGGATTTTTAGGATATGATTATTATAAAAAATATTCAACATCAAAACAAGCATCAGAATTTGTAAATAGTTATCAAGGAGATATAACGACAGGAGAAACAGGAAATACAACTGAAAACAATGAAGTAACAAATGCAACATTAGATGGATTAGATAATTCTCCAACATCAAATACAACAGGTTCAGGTTCTAGTTCAGGAACAAAGAAAACATTTAAAGGTTTTACAACAGTTGGGACAATGAAAATTCCAAAAATAAATTTTGAATATCCAATATTAGAGAAAATGTCTACACAAGCATTAGCTACTTCAGTAGTAGCATTATATCCAAATGCTGAGAATGTAAATCAACCAGGAAATACAGTAATTGTAGGACATAATTATAGAAATGGATTATTTTTCTCAAATCTTAAAAAATTAAATATAGGAGATAAAGTTTATATAACAGACTATAGAGGAAAAAGCATAACATATACAATATACAATAAATTTGAAGCTTCAGAATCTGATACATCATTCTATGATAGAGATACAGCTGGAAAGGCGGAAATTACATTATCAACATGTACAGATGCAAGTAATGATCAAAGAACAATTATCTTTGCTAAGGAAGATTAAAAAGTAAAAAATAATAAAATAAAAATAAAGGAATTTATAAAAATTCCTTTATTTTTTATCTTAAATTGTATATAATAAAAAAAACAAAACACAAAGGAGAGAATGCAACATGAATAGAGAACAGGCAAAAAAAAGAATACAAGAATTAAGAGAAAAAACAGAATATTATGCAAAAAAATATTATGATGATGATAACCCAGACATATCAGATTTTGAATATGATATGTTAATGGTAGAATTAAGGAATTTAGAAAAAGAATACCCAGAATTTATATCAAAAGAATCATTAACTCAAAAAGTAGGTGGACATGTTAAAGAAGGATTTGAAAAAGTAACACATGAAGTTCCACTTCAAAGTTTACAAGATGTTTTTAGTTTAGAAGAGATAGAAGATTTCTGTAAGAAAATGGAAGAAAAGGCAGAAGAAAATGGAATAGATGAATTAAAATACGTTGTAGAAACAAAAATAGATGGATTATCATCTGCATTAGAATATAAAGATGGAAAGTTTGTAAGAGGAGCAACTAGAGGAAATGGGCTAGTAGGAGAAGATGTAACACAAAATCTAAAAACAGTAAAAACAATTCCTATGGAAATAAATGATAAAATAAATATAACTGTACGTGGAGAAGTTTTTATATCAAAAAAAGATTTTGAAGAAATGAATCAAGAAAGAGAAGAAAATGAAGAAGAAGTATTTGCAAATGCACGTAATGCAGCAGCAGGTTCATTAAGACAACTAGATAGTAAAATAACAGCAAAAAGACCATTAGATATATATATATTTAATGTTCAAAAAATAGATGGAAAAGAATTTAATTCACATTTTGAAGAGCTTGAATATTTATACAAATTAGGATTTAATGTAAATCCAGTACGTATACCATGTAAAAACGCACAAGAAGTAAAAGATGCAATAAATAAAATTGGAGAAATGAGAGAAAATTTAACATTTGGAATAGATGGAGCTGTTGTAAAAATAGATAATCTAAAATTTAGAGAAATATTAGGAACAACAGCAAAAACACCAAGATGGGCAGTTGCATATAAATATCCACCAGAGCAAAAAGAAACAATTTTAAAAGATATAGTATGTCAAGTAGGAAGAACAGGTGTAATAACTCCAATGGCAATATTAGAACCTGTTAAAGTTGCAGGTTCAACAATATCAAAAACAACATTACACAATGAAGATTTTGTTAAGGAAAAAGAACTAAAAATAGGAGATACTGTAGTAATTCAAAAAGCTGGTGATGTAATTCCAGAAATAGTAAAAGTTATAAAAGAAAAAAGAACAGGAAAAGAAAAGAATTTTGAAATGCCAAGAGTATGTCCTGTATGTGGAGCAGAAGCTATAAGAGAAGAGGGAGAAGCAGCTGTTAGATGTACAGGAATAGAATGTCCAGCAAAATTATTTAGAAACTTAGTACATTTTGTATCAAGAGAAGCAATGAATATTGATGGTTTAGGAGAAAATATAATTGGACAATTACTAGAAAAACAATTGATTTATAATATATCAGATATATATGAATTGAAATTTGAAGATATTGCATCATTAAAGAAAAATGGAAAAAAATTCGCTCAAAATTTAATTGATAGTATAAATTCAAGTAAACAAAATGATTTGTATAGATTAATAACAGCATTGGGAATAAGACATGTTGGTAGTAAAGCATCAAAAATGTTGGCTAGAAAATATAGAACAATGGATAACTTAGCAAATGCTACATTTGAAGAATTAAGCAAAATAAATGATATTGGAGAAGTAATGGCAAACAGCATTAGAGAATTTTTCTTGCAAGATCAAACAAAAGATTTAATAAAAAAATTAAAAGAAGCGGGAGTTAATATGAATTGTCTAGAAGAAGAAAATACAGACAAAAGATTTGATGGGAAGACATTTGTATTAACAGGGAGTTTAGAAAAATATACAAGAAAAGAAGCTGAAGATATAATAGAAAAATTAGGAGGAAAAACATCAGGTTCAGTATCTAAAAAAACAGATTATGTATTAGCAGGAGAAGAAGCGGGAAGCAAATTAACAAAGGCACAAAGCCTAGGAATTTCAATTATAACGGAAGAAGAATTTAGCCAAATGATAAAATAAATTTATGGAGGAAAAAATGGAAAAAAAATATACATTTGAAATGATGTGGGAAGACTTAAATAATGGTTATCAAATTTTTTATACTTATGTAAGAAATAGATATCTATTGTTTAAAACAGCACCTAATTGCTATACTCAAAAATTATTATCGGACAATCCTAAAAACCCACAACCCAAAATGTCAATGCTTACATTAAAAAGAGTTAGAGAGATGTTTCCATATATGGAAGATATAGAATATAAAATTATCAATGATTAAAAGAGGTATTAAAATATGGCTATAATAATAGATGGAAAAGAATTAGCAAGAAAAATAAGAGCAAATTTAAAAATAGAGTGTGAAGAATTAAAGCAAAAAAAAATAAATCCTAAATTGGTAGTAATAATGGTTGGAGATGATGAAGCTTCAAAAGTATATGTAAAAAATAAAAGTAAAGCATGTGAAGAAGTAGGATTAGAATATAAAGAATATTTATTAAGTGCAGATACAACTCAAAAAAAATTAATAGATTTAATAGAAAAATTAAATCAAGATAAAACTGTAAATGGAATATTGTTACAAAGTCCAATACCATCAAAATTAGATATTAACGAAGCATTTAGAACAATATCACCTAAAAAGGATGTAGATGGTTTTAATCCAATCAATATAGGAAAATTGGTGTTGAATCAAGATACCTTTGTATCATGTACGCCATATGCAATAATGAAAATGTTTGAAGAATATAATATTGACTTAACTGGGAAAAATGTGGTAATATTAGGAAGAAGTAACATTGTTGGAAAACCATTAATGAATTGTTGCCTAAATAAAAATGCAACAGTAACAGTATGTCATTCAAAGACACAAAATTTAGTAGAAAAAGCAAAAGAAGCTGACATATTAATATCAGCAATAGGAAAAGCAAGATTTGTAACAGCTGATATGGTAAAAGAAAATGCAGTTGTAATAGATGTTGGAATAAATAGATTAGAAAATGGAAAAATTACAGGTGATGTTGATTTTGAAGATGTAAAAGAAAAAACAAGTTATATAACACCAGTACCTGGGGGGGTTGGACCGATGACAATAGCTATGCTTATGAACAATGTTATAAAAGCAACTAAAAGACAAAATGGAATGCTAGATTAAAATAAAATTATAAAAGTGGGACACAATTATTTATTGTGTCTTTTTTTGAACTTAAAATATTTTGAAAAGATACAATAAATAATTTATTTTATAAAAAAATAAGGAGGAGATATATGGAAGATTTAAATAAAAAGAAATATTGGATTTGGCTAAGTTTAATTAATGGATTAGGTAGTAGAAGAAAAATGAAATTGTTAGAAATATATAAAACACCTGAAAAAATATATAACTTAAGCAAGGAACAATTATTAAAAATAAAAGGAATAGGAGAAGAAGTCGTAAAAAACATAGTGGTTTCAAAAAATCAAAAACTATTAAATTATCATATAAAATATATGAAAGAAAATAACATAAGAATTATCAACATATGTGAAAAAAATTATCCACAGGTTTTGAAAGAAATTTATGATCCACCTATTAGTTTATATATTAAAGGTAATACTAATATATTAAATAATAAGAGCATTGCAATAGTTGGATGTAGAGATTGTACTAATTATGGTAGAAGCGCTGCAAAATATTTTGCATATAATCTTACAAAGAAAAATATTAATATTGTTAGTGGTTTAGCAAAAGGTGTTGATAGTTATGCACATATAGGTAGTTTATCCACAGGTAATACTATTGCTGTTTTAGGAAATGGGTTAGATACAATTTATCCAAAGGAAAATACTGAATTAGCAAAAGAAATTATAAAAAATGGTGGCACAATAATATCAGAATATCCATGTGGAACTAAACCAAATAAAATGAATTTTCCTGCAAGAAATAGAATTATTAGTGGTATGTGTGATGGGATTATTGTTATTGAAGCTAAAGAAAAGAGTGGAACATTAATTACAGTCGATTTTGCATTAGAACAAGGAAGAGATGTGTTTGTTATCCCTGGTAATATTAATTCTGTGAATTCTGTTGGGACAAATGAATTAATTAAACAGGGGGCAAAATTGGTTACAACTTATGAAGAAATTTTGAAATAAAAAAAGAAGTAGTATAAATATAACTACTACTTTATGGTGGCTCGAAGTGGAATCGAACCACTGACACGGGGATTTTCAGTCCCCTGCTCTACCAACTGAGCTATCGAGCCAAAAAATAAAATCTTATATATAAAAAAATGGCGACCTGGAACGGGCTCGAACCGTCGACCTCTAGCGTGACAGG
>CAUWAM010000011.1:0-49745 GCA_963556825.1 uncultured Clostridia bacterium
ATATAAAAGATGTGGTGGCTGTAATATGAGACATATAAAATATGAAGAAACATTAAAAATGAAAGAAAATGCAGTACAATCTTTGGTTAATAAAACATTAAAAAATAAAATACAAGTTAACTCAACAATAGGAATGGAAAATCCTTTACACTATAGAAATAAAGCACAGTATCCAGTAGGAATAAATAAAAATGGTGAACCAGTAATAGGAGTATTTGCAAATAGAACTCATGAAGTTATACCTATGGAAAATTGTTTAATACAAAACCCGATTTCAGAAAAAATTGCAAAAACAATATTGAACTTTATAAAAGAAAATCGTATTTCAGTATATGATGAAAAAACAGGGAAAGGATTGATTAGGCATATTGTAATAAAAGTAGGAATACGAACAAATCAAATAATGTGCATACTTGTTATAAATGGAACAAATATTCCAAAAGAGAATGAACTAATTACAAAATTATTAGAAAAATATCCAAATATAAAAACAATTATTAAGAACATAAATACAAAAAATACAAATGTAATTTTAGGTAAAGATAATATTAATATTTATGGTAATGGCTATATAACTGATATTTTAGGAGATTATACGTTTAAAATATCGCCACTTTCATTTTATCAAGTAAATCCGATTCAAACAGAAAAATTGTACAAAATCGGGGTAAAATCTGCTAAAATAACGAAAAATGATATAGTATTTGATTTATATTGTGGAATAGGTACAATTTCATTATTTATGTCAAAATATGCTAAAAAAGTATATGGCGTAGAAATAGTGCCTCAAGCAATTGAAGATGCAAATGCAAATGCAGAGCTGAATGGAATAAATAATGTAGAGTTCATTGCAGGAGATACGGAGATTATTTTAGATAATTTGATTAATGATAAAAAAATAATTCCTAATGTTATTATGGTTGATCCTCCTAGAAGAGGACTTGATAATAGTTCAATTGAAAATATTCTTAGAGTTAAGCCAAAAAGATTTGTATATATTAGTTGTAATCCTGCTACTTTGGTTAGAGATTTGGCTAAATTTGAAGAGATTTACGATATTAAGGAAATACAACCACTTGATATGTTTCCTTTTAGTAAACATGTGGAATGTGTTGCGGTTCTATATCTAAAATAAATATCTATAGGAGAGGGAGAATAAATGAAAAAAATCATTTTTGCAAGTTTTAATCCTAAAAAAGCAGAAGAAATGCAAAGAATAGCACCAAAAAATATTGAAATAGTTTGCTTAAAGGACATACCTGAAGCAAGTAAGATTTCACAAGCAGAAGAAACTGGAAAAACATTTCTAGAAAATGCAATAATCAAGGCAAAATATTGGGCTGAAAAATTAAAAATACCAGTAATTGCAGAAGATTCAGGAATAGTAATAGATGCCTTAAATGGTTACCCAGGTGTTTATACTAAGCGTTGTCTGGAGCAACTTTGTCCAGGTACAAATGTAAATGTAGATAAACCAAGTGAAATATATCCAATTCTTTTAAAACTTATGGAAGAAAGCGGAAATACAGATACTACTGCATATTGGGTTTCTGCAATGGCATTTATAGAAAATGAAAAAATAATATATGTAGAAGAAAAGTTAGAAGGAGATATGTGTCAGTGTGCTGGTCAAAGAGAATTTGGATTTGACCAATATTTCAAAGCAAAAGGTTATAACAAAACTCTTTCTGAACTTTGTCCAGAAGAAAAAGATAAAATAGGACCAAGAAAGAAAGCTTTTAAAAACATATTAAAAGCAATTTAATATACTTATGCAAATAAAAACAAGATTTAAATAGTGTATCTATACTATTTAGGTCTTATTTTTTATTAAAAAACAGTATAAAAACAAAAAATAAACACAAAATAAAAATAACGAACAAAAATTGGAGGCAAAAGAATAAAATGGAAAAACAAAAATATAAGATTATATTTATTGATATAGATGGAACACTAGTAAATGATGAAAAACAAGTTTCCAAAAGAACAATAAACATAATAAAAAAACTTAAAGAAAAAGGAATAATAACAGTATTAACATCTGGAAGACCATATGGGAGCATAGAAAAATATAGTATTCAATGTGATGCAATGCCTTATTTAATAGGATCAAATGGAGCAATTACAAGAAATATTGAAAAAGATGAAGACATATCTATAAAAAATATTGAAAAACAAAAGGCATTAGAAATACTAAAGCTAATAAGAAAAAATAATTTATACACAACAATTACAGTATCAGGAAATATAATAACAGAAACGCAAAAATATGGATTAATTCCAGAAAATAGACCTGAAATAATAGAAGCAGAAAATCTAGAAGAATATATAAGTAAAATAGAAAAACCAATAATAAAATTTAGTATAGTAGATGAAAATAAAGAAAAAATAATAAATATTAGAAAAGAACTTATAGACAAATTTAATATAACAATAACACCAGTAGATATAATGGGATTAACTCAAAAGCAAAGAAAAGTAAAAGATGGTTATATTAGTAATCCATATATAATAGATATAATGGCACAAAATACAACTAAAGCAGAAGCAATAAGAAATTTAACTAAATATTTGAAAATAGATTTATCACAAACAATAGCATTTGGAGATGGAAAAAATGATATAGAGATGTTTGAAACAGCTGGATATAAAATAGCAATGAAAAATGCAGTAAAGGAATTATACGAAAGAGCAGATATTATTACAAAAACAAATAATGAAGATGGAGTTGCAGTAGCATTAGAAAAAATATTTGATTTGAATTGTAAGAAATGAATATTTATTATAAATTTGGAAATATTTAAAATTAAATAAGATTAAACTTTTTCAAAAGAGGTAAAAAAGAGATGGTTTATACAGTAACTTTTAATCCTGCATTGGATTATATTATTAAAATTGAAAATTTTGAAATTGGAAAAATTAATAAAAGTGATAAAGAAATTATATTACCTGGAGGTAAAGGGATTAATGTTTCTATTGTTTTAAATTCTTTAGGTTTAGAAACAACAACATTAGGATTTATCGCGGGTTTTACAGGAGATAAAATTAAAGATGAAATAGAAAAACAAGGCATAAATACTGATTTTATAAAATTACAAAAATCAAATTCAAGAATTAATGTAAAAATAGCAAAAAGTTCTAAAACAGAGGAAACAGCTATTAATTGTACAGGACCAGTTATAGATAAAAGTAATATAAACAGTTTATTTCAAAAATTAGAAAAAATCAAAAACGGAGATACAATAGTTTTGTCAGGAAGTGTACCTAAAGGAATCTCAAACAACATATATGAAGAAATTTGTGAAAAGTTAAAAGAAAAAGAAATAAAAATTATAGTAGATACAACAAAAGAATTACTTTTAAAGACATTAAAATATAAACCATTTTTAATAAAACCAAATCAAGAAGAATTAGAAGAAATTTTCAATACAAAAATTCTGGACAAGGAACAAGCATTACAATATGCTGAACTTTTACAAGAAAAAGGAGCAAAAAATGTAATTGTTTCTATGGGAAGTCAAGGAGCAGTTTTTATCGATGAAAATGGTTATACTTACAAAATGGAAGCATTAAGAAAGCCAGATTCTAAAACGATAAATACAGTTGGAGCAGGAGATTCAATGGTTGCAGGTTTTATTGCTGGCTATGAATTATTTAAAAATCATGATAAGGCTTTTAGAATGGGAATGGCTGCAGGAGCTGCTACTGTTAATTCTGAGTATTTGGCAAGTAAAGATGAAATTTATGAATTATTCAAATGAATTATTCTATAAAGATAATTTTATTAAAAAATTGAAAGGAGAAAAATTATGAAAATTACAGATTTAATAAGTTCCGCTTCTATTGAATTGAATGTAAAAGCAACAACAAAACAAGAACTAATAAAAAAAGCAGTTGAATTAATGGAAAATAATGGAAATATTGCAAATAAAGAACAATACTTAGAATTAGTAATCAAAAGAGAACAAGAGGGCTCAACAGGAATTGGAGAAGAAATTGCAATTCCACATGGAAAAGGAGAATGCATAACGGCACCAGGAGTTGCAGCAATGGTAATACCAGATGGAGCAGATTTTGAATCACTAGATGGAAAACCAGTAAAATTATTATTTTTAATAGCTGCACCTGATACAAAAGAAAATATACATTTAGAAGTTTTAAGCAGATTATCAACTTTATTAATGGATGAAAAATTTAGAACGAAATTAATAAATGCAAAATCTAAAGAAGAATTTATAAAAATAATAGATAAAGCAGAAAAAGAAAAAATAGAAGAAGATAAACAAAAAGAAAACGATAAAAACTATGAAATATTAGGAATTACAGGATGTCCAACAGGAATTGCACATACTTATATGGCAGCTGAAGCCTTAGAACAAATGGGAAATGAATTAGGACATCCAATAAAAGTAGAAACTCAAGGACAATCTGGAGCAAAAAACATACTAACAGATGAAGAAATAAAAAAAGCAAAAGCAATTATTATTGCAGCAGATATAAATATTGACTTATCAAGATTTGATGGTAAGAAAATATTAAAAGTAAAAGTAGCAGATGGAATTCATAAACCAAAAGAATTGATAGAAAAAGCAATAAATAACAATTCAGAAATTCCGATATATCATCATAAAGATAATGAAGAAAATTTTGAAGAAAAAGGAAATTTTGGTGGAAATATTTATAAACATTTGATGAATGGTGTAACACATATGTTACCATTCGTAGTGGGTGGAGGAATTCTAATAGCTATTGCATTCTTGTTAGATGACTATTCTATAAATCCAGCAAATTTTGGTATGAATACACCAGTAGCTGCATTTTTCAAAACAATTGGTGGAATGGCATTTGATTTTATGTTGTTAATACTTGCAGGTTATATTGCAATGAGTATTGGTGATAGACCTGGATTAGTTGTCGGTTTTGTTGGTGGGGCTATTGCTAAAGCAGGAACTACATTTACTTCACTAACAAATTCAAATGAAGTTTTAGTAAGTTCAGGATTTTTAGGAGCATTAATCGCAGGATTTCTAGGTGGTTTTGTAGTTCTATTTTTGAAAAAATTATTTTCTTTTATGCCCAAAAGTTTGGAAGGAATCAGGACAATATTAATCTATCCAGTTGCAGGAATTTTGTTGATTGGAATTATTATGTTACTAATAAATCCATTTGTATCTGGAATAAACACAGGGCTAAATAATTTTCTTTCATCAATGAGTGGAACAAATAAAATAATTTTAGGAGCAATACTTGCTGGAATGATGTCAGTTGACTTGGGAGGTCCTGTAAATAAAGCAGCATATACATTCGGAACAGGAATGCTTGCAGAAGGACATTATGAAATTATGGCAGCAGTTATGATAGGTGGAATGGTTGCTCCACTTGCAATAGCTATACTTGCTACCTTCTTACCAAAGAAAATAGCTAAAAAAGAAAGACAAGCAGGGCTATTAAATTATGTAATGGGACTATCATTTATATCGGAAGGAGCAATACCATTTGCATCAGCTGATCCATTACGTGTAATACCAGCTTGTGTAATAGGTTCTGCAGTTTCAGGAGCATTATCAATGGCATTTAATTGTTCTTTAATGGCTCCACATGGAGGAATCTTTGTAGTACCATTAATAGGAAATCCATTAGGCTATTTATTGGCATTAGCAATAGGTTCTATAGTTGCTGCAGGAATATTGGCACTATTAAAAAAGAATGTATGGGAAAAATAAAGAAAGGAATATATTCATGGTAAAACAAAAAGTAATAATAAATAATAGCACAGGGCTTCATGCAAGACCTGCTAGTGAAATAGCTAAAATAGCAATGAAATATAAATGTGAGGTAAATTTAATTGTAAATGATAAAAAAATCAATGCAAAATCTCCTCTTACAATAATGGCAGCTGGAATAAAAGGAAACACGGAAATAGAAATAACATGTAATGGAGAAAATGAAAATGAAGCTCTAAAAGAAATTACAGAAGCATTTAAAAACCATTTAAAAGAATAAAAAGAATGGAGATGAGAAATGTGTTAAAAGGAAAAGGAGTTTCTAATGGTATAGGATTTGGTAAAGTAGTATTATTAAAACCAGATGATTTGAAAGTAGAAAAATTCAAAATAGATAATATTGATGAAGAAATAAAAAAATTCTATGAATCGTTAAATTCAGTAATAAGAGACACAGAGGATATAGTAAAAAAATTAACAGGAACAGAAAAAGATATTATGCAAGCATATTTAATGATTTTAAAAGATAATACTTTAATAGAAAACACAGTAAAAATGATAAAAGAAGAAAAATACAATGCAGCATATGCAACAGAAGTAGGATTTAATTCAATAATTCAAATATTTGAAACTATGGAAGATTCCTACATGGCATCAAGAAGTTCAGATATATCAGATATGAAGAAAAAAATTCTAGCAAAATTATTAAATAAAGAAGTAATTGATTTTTCTCATCTACCACGAAATACAATAATAGTTGCAAAAGAAATGACAACCTCAGATACAGCAAAATTAGATTTAAAAAACATAGCTGGAATAGTAACAGAACTTGGAGGAAGTAACTCACATGTATCAATAATGGCAAGAACACATGAAATACCAGCAATAGTAGGGATAAAACATGCAATTCAAGTTTTAAGAGAAAAAGACTTTATAGCAATAAATGGAACAACAGGAGAGATATTTATAAATCCAACAGAAGAAGAATGTGTAGAACTTGGAGAATTAAAAGAAAAATTAAAACAAGAAAAAGAAGAATTAGAAAAATATAAAAATAAAGAATCAATAACTTTAGATGGACATAAAGTAGAATTATTATCAAATATTGGAGTTCCAGAAGACACAGAATTAGTAATTGCTAATTCTGCAGAAGGAGTAGGTCTTTTTAGAAGTGAATTTCTATATATGAATGCAGAAAATTTTCCAACAGAAGAAGAACAATTTATAGCATATCAAAAAGTTGCACTAAAATTACCAAACAAAAAAATAATAATAAGAACATTAGATATAGGTGGAGATAAAGATTTAAAATATATGAAATTACCCAAAGAGCAAAACCCATTTTTAGGTTATAGAGCAATTAGAATATGCTTAGACAATATAACATTATTCAAAGCACAAATAAGAGCAATATTAAGAGCAAGTGCATTTGGAAATTTAGCAATTATGCTTCCAATGGTATCTTCAATAGAAGAATTAAGAGAGGCAAAAGGAATAATAGAAGATATAAAAAAAGAATTAGAAAAACAAAAAATAGAATTTAAAAAAGACATTCAAATAGGAATAATGGTAGAAATACCATCAACAGCCATAATGGCAGAAGAATTTGGGAAAGAATGTGATTTTTTTAGCATAGGAACAAATGATTTAATTCAATACACAGTTGCAGTAGAAAGAGGAAATGAAAAAATAGCAAATTTATATACAATGTTTAATCCAGCAGTAATAAGATTAATAAAATCTGCAATAGATGGAGCCCACAAAAATAAAATAATATGTGGGATGTGTGGCGAATCAGCGGGAGAACCATTATACATTCCTTTGTTAGTTGGACTCGAATTAGATGACTTTTCAATGAATGCAAATAAAATATTAAAAGCAAGAAAATTAATAAGAAAATTAAATTTTTCAGAATGTAAAAAGCTAGCAGAAGAAATTCTACAAATGTCGACAGCAGAAGAAATAGAAAATAAACTGAGACAATTGAGACAATTAGGAGAAAACTAATTTGTCTCAGTTTATTTTTTATAATTTGCTTTATTTTTAAGCTCTTGTAAAAAAAAATTAAATATGATAAAATTACAAAAAAGCAAGAAAGGAAGTAAAAAATGTTCTTTTCAAAACCAGGAGAATACGAACCATGTGGTATATTCACATTTGACCACTTAAAATTAATAATACTAACAATAATATGTGTAATAATAGCATTAAAAAACACAGTAAAATATAGTAAAGAAGAAATCAAAAAAATAATAAAAAATAGCACAATAACTATGTGGATTTTAGAAATAATAATAATAACATTTAAACTATGTACAGGAGATATAAGAAATGTAAATAATTATGTACCACTATATTATTGTAGTCTATTACTATATGCAGGACTATTAAGCTCATTTGCAAAAAATAAATTAGAAAGAGTAGGAAATGTATTTTTAGCAACTGGGGGAATAGTTGGAGGAATTGTATTTATTATACTACCAACAACTTCATTACCATCTTACCCAATGTTCCATTTAGTAAGTGTACATAGTTATATATTCCATGGAATGATGCTATATTTAGGTTTATTAGTAAATTTTACACATTATATAGAAATTGAAAAAACAGACATTATTTATTATTCAGGCTTAGTAGGTTGTGTATGTATATTAGCATTCATAGTTAATAATATATTTGATAGTAACTTAATGTTTATATCAAAAAATTTTCCAGGAACACCAATAGAAATTGTATATAAATATACAGGAAAATTATTTACATTAGTAATGTCAGTAGGACAAATGACAGTACCATTTTACTGTGTTTACGAAATAATAAAAATACGAAGAGAGGCAAAAAGAAAGGAATTATCATGCCAGTATCAATAACACAAATAAAAAATAGACTACCACAAGAATTTATGAATAATTTATATGATATGTTTACACCAGGAATGGTGGACAATATTTTGAAAGGAATTGTTGAAAAGAGATACACAACATTAAGAGTAAACACATTAAAATACAATTCACAAGATTTAATGAAATATTTTAAAGAAAACAATATAAAATTTGAAAGAGTACTATGGTATCAAGATGCTTTTGTGATAAAAAATGCAAACGAAAAAAACATACAAAAACTAGATATATACCAAAAAGGATACATTTACATACAAAGCTTACCAAGTATGGTACCTCCACTTGTTTTAAATCCTAAAGAAGGAGAAAATATATTAGATTTAACTGCTGCTCCAGGAAGTAAAACAACACAAATAGCAGCATTGATGAAGGGAAAAGGTCATATTTTAGCAAATGAATTGGACAAAATGAGATGCGAAAAATTAAAATATAATGTAAATGTGCAAGGAGCAAATACAGTAGATGTTATAAATGGACGTGGAGAGAAAATAGGTGCACAATATAAAGAACAATTTGATAGAGTTTTATTAGATACACCATGTAGTGGAGAAGGTAGATTTACCGCATATAACGTACAAAGTTATAGAGTATGGTCTCCCAAAAAAGTTAAAGAATTAACAAAAGTTCAAAAAAAATTATTTCAAAGTGCTTATGATGCATTAAAACCAAAAGGAGTTTTAGTATATTCAACATGTACTTTAAATAAAGAAGAAAATGAATATATTTTAGATTGGGCACTTAAAAACTTTGATTTAAAAATTGTTGATATAGACTTAAAAATAAAAAATTCAATGAATGGATTTAATAATGGATTAGAAAAAGATATAAATAAATCAATTAGAATATTACCATCAAAAGACATGGAGGGGTTCTTTGTGTCTAAATTTATTAAAAAATAATAAGGAGAAAATAATGACATACGAATTCGAAGTTCCTGGAAAAATAACTGGGAAGGGAAGGCCAAGAGTAAATTCATATACAGGAATAGTATATACACCAACAAAAACAAAAGACTATGAATACTTGATAGAACAGTATTTTTTAATAAAATACCCTCGCTTTAAAGAAATAGAAGGACGAGCAAAAGTTAATATTATAGCTTATTTTGAAGTTCCTAAAAGTACTAAAAAAAGTGATAAAGAAAATATGATTAATAATGTTATTAGTCCGACAAAAAAACCAGATATAGATAACATTATAAAAATTGTTTTAGATGCAATGAATAAATTCGCTTTTAAAGATGATACACAAATAACCAAATTAGAAGTTGAAAAAAAATATGGTGTAGAAGAAAAAATTTATATAAAAATTGAAGAATATTAATGATATTTGAAAAACATAAAATGTAAAAAAAGTACATTTTATGTTTTTTTATATTAAACGACAAAATTCGACAGCATTTTCAAATGTAAAGTTATAAAATATATAAAAATCGTGAGGTGTGAAATATGGAAATAGAAGAAATAATACACAACTTTTTAAATGAATATGGATACACAAATGATAAAAATTTAGAAGGTGTAATACTTTATGGAAGCTATCAAACAAAAACAAATGTAAAAAATTCAGATGTTGACCTCATTATTATATACAACTCAGAAACAGAGATGGAACCTATGAAAGAATATAAACAATACAAAAATTATAATTTTGAAAATTATGAAAGAACACTAAAAAATTTATATGATAGAGTGGATAAAGATTTTCTAAATTATGAAGATACTATGTTGTCTGCGATAGGATATGGAAAGATAATAGAAGATAAGAATGGAAAAATAAAAGAATTACAAAAATATACTTTACAAAAATATAAAAATGGCTTACCTAAATTAAGCAAACAGGATGTTATTTATGGTGCAAAATCAATACATAAATCAATTGAATGTTTAAAAGAAATGGAATTAGAAAAATCACCATATTATTCAACTTTCTATGCAATTACACTAGATAAAATAAGAGATTATTATAATAAGAAAAACGGTTTTTCTAATATGTCTACTTCAAAAGTCTATAGATTATATACAGATGAAGTAATGCAAACTGTTCAGCATAAATTTATGCCTGAAAAGTATTTTACAAACAGCTATTTAAATTGTATAAATACAAATAAATTCGAAGAAATCAACAAATTATTTAAATATATAATTAGAGATATTGATGATAATGTAGACTTCTATAACATAAAATTTAATATAGGAAAAAGAAATCATTAAAAGGAGTATTAAATAAAGAAATGAAAGGACTAAAAATACCAAGAAATCAATATAGAATGTCAATAATTTCAAGTTGTAATATGAAATGCACATATTGTCATAATGAAGGAAATAATTCAATAAGTATGTTAAAACTAGAGGATATTGAAAAAATTATAAAGGATTCTTTAGATTATGGATTAGAAGCAATTAGACTGACACGGAGGAGAACCTCTTATACATCCACAAATTTTTGAAATATGTAAATTAATTTCTGAAAAATATCATTTAGATATAGGTATTAATACAAATTGTGTTGAAATTGAAAAACTAATTTTTATGATAAAAAATCATTGGATAAGTAGAGTAATTGTAGGATTAGATTACTTTGATGGCAAAATTTCTAAAAATTCTCCAGTTGGAGTATCATCAAAACAAATATTAAAAAATATACTTAAAATAAAAGAATTAGGATGCGATATTAGCATATCATCAGTATATAATGATGATATAGAAAATAAAATTAAAATGTTAGACTGGGGAATAAAAAACGGTGTAAGAATTAAAATATTAGAAATTGTAAAAGATGAAAAAGAAAAGAGTACTTCACAAGATTTTCTAAAAATGGAAAAAGTACTAAAAGAAAAATTTGAGCTGGAAAATAAAAAAGATGAATATAATGAAGTTAGCGGATTTAAAAATGGAAAAAAAGTAGTCACTTATTTTCATTCACATTGTAGAATAAGAGAATGTGACATATGTAAGCAAATACATCTTAGAATTACAGCAGATGGTAAAATGAAACAATGTATGTATACATCAAAAGATGATATTGACACTAAAAAAGAAGATTTTAAAGAAAAATTAGAGGAATATATTGTAAATCCAGCAAAATTTTATTATAATTAAATTAACCAAAAGGTAAGGAGGGTAAAATGGAAGATAATGATATAAAAATAGATAATTTATCTGGAAATTTTAAGTTTAGAGTTAATGGGATATTAATGCATGATAATGAAATATTGGTTGTAAAAATGGATAATAATCCTTTTTATTGTCTACCAGGAGGACATGTAAAACTTGGGGAAGATTCAAAAAGTGCAGTTGTAAGAGAAATAAAAGAAGAAACTGGTTATAATTCTCATATAAATAAATTAGTTTCAACAACAGAAAACTTTTTTGTTAGAAAAAATGGAAAAAAAATACATGAACTAGGATTTTATTATTTATTAAACTTAAATGACGAAGAAATCATAAATAAGAAAGAGTATGAGACAACTGAAGAAAACGAAGAAAAAATAAATTTACATTTTAAATGGGTACAAATTAATGAATTAAAAGATATAGACTTTAAACCAAAAGAGTTAAAAGAAAAATTAGAAAATGGAAATGTAGATTTTCAACATTTAATAATAAAATAATTAGTTTTTACTTTTAATGCAAATGCATTATTTATATATAATCAGTTTTCTATCAATTAAAAGAAAGGATGAGCAAGATGAAAAAATATATTGTATTAAAAGATAATTTGGAACGGATATTTCTATCAAAAAATGAAAAAATAAAAAGCAACTTTATTACAAAAGAGAATCATAATTTACTAGTTGAATATTACACAAGTTTTATTACTGTTCATATTGAAAAAATAATAACAATATTCTATTTTTTTAATAAAACAGAAGAAAAACTAACAAACGATTTTATTGATGTAACATCAAACGAAAAATATAAATTAAAAAATATTTTAAATGGAAGTTTGAAAAAAACTAATATAGTAATAGAGGGTGCAGATGGGGTAGGTAAATCTACACTAATCAAACAACTAGCAAATCAAGGCTACATTTCTCAAGATAGAGCTGTAAAAGAAGTTACACAAAAAATTAGAATAGAAATATCAAGAGAAGAAAGAATTGATGATATAAAAAAATATCTAAAATCTGATACGAATAGAAAGCTAGTTTTTTTATATTTATCAGATGAATCAGTATTAGAAAATCGGATTAATTCAAGAGAACTTATAAGTGAGTTCGATAAAAAAGCTTTAATTTTTCAAAGATTATATCTAGATACATATAATCACCTAAGTCATTTTAAAAATTTATATATTGTAGATTGCTTAGGTAAGACACCAGAAAATTTGGTAAAAGAGATAGAAAAACTGATATAAAAGGCAATAGCCTATAAGAGTAACATAGTATTTTATGTTGCTCTTATTTATATTATAAAAGAAGACTTAAATAAATTAAAAATAGTAAGCAACCAAAAATTAAAAACATATAATATTACTAAGGTGATATTATGGCAAACGTTTTTAAAGAATTATATGAAGATGCAAAAAATATATGCAAAAAGGATCCAGCATGTAGAAATGTATTTGAGGCGATAATTTTATATCCAGGATTTCATGCAATATTTTTTCATAGAATTGCACACTTTTTATATAAAAAAAATATATTTTTTTTAGCTAGATTAATTTCACAAATATCTAGACATATAACACGGTATTGAAATTCATCCAGGTGCTAAAATTGGAAGACGATTGTTAATAGATCATGGGATGGGCGTTGTAATAGGAGAAACGGCTACAATAGGAAATGATTGCGTAATATACCATAATAGTACACTTGGAGGAACTGGAAAAGATAAATACAAGAGGCATCCCGATATAGGAAATAATGTTATGGTTGGTTCAGGAGCAAAAGTTTTAGGGCCAATAAAAATAGGAAATAATGTAAAAATAGGTGCAAATGCAGTAGTTTTAAACAATATACCAGATGATGTAACAGTTATAGGCGTACCAGAAAGAATTATAAAAAAATAACTAAATTATCAATTTTTCTATTTTTATTGCTATTTTACAGTAAAAGTGATAAAATACCCATATAATAAAAATAAAGGGGAGGGTTACAAAATGTATGAAAGAAGTGCTATAGTCTTAGAAAGATATTTTAATACAATATTTGGTTTTGATGAAAAAATTAACCTAAAAAGCCTATATAACAGTTACAAAGAGTTAATTGAAGAAATATGCAAATACCAAGATATAATTGATCAAGAAGAAAAAGTAATTGAACAATTTGACAAAGTAGCAAATGAAATACAAAACATACAAAAAGAACAGAAAAAATTATACAAATCAAATATAAAGATGGAAGAAGAAAGAAACAATTTATTTGATGATTTAGATGAAGACCCTGCCATTCTTGAAAAAAAGTTAGAAAAAATAGGACAAGCTATTTTAAATAACAATCAAAGATTAGAAGAAATAAAAAATAGTTTTACAGAGTATTTAAAAGAATTTATTGAAAGACAAAAAGAAAGAAATAAATACTCAAAAGCAAGAAGAGCAGAAGAAAAAATACATATTCAATTAGTTGATAGAATACAAAAAGAGTTAAATGATACAAATACTGAAAATTTAAAAGAATTAAAACAATTTATTACATCTGAAGAAAAAGATGATATACAAAATAGTATTGCTGCAATAATGATAAATAACGGAAAAGAAGAAAAAGTAAAGTTTAATGAAGATGTAGTAAATAAATCAATTTTAGCAAGAATACAAATTGCAAAAAAAGAAGCAGAATGTTACATAGCAATATATGATAAAATTAAAAAAATATTAAATGAAATCGAAAATGAAGATTTAAAAATTGAAAAATATCAAAAGACATTAAGAGATGTTTCAATAAAATTGGAATTTCTAAAAGCTGAAAAAGAATATATAGTAAGTTTTCTAGATAATGAAAGAATGACTGCTATAAATGGAACAAAAGCTCATAAACTAATGATGACAGAGGCTTGTGAGAAATTTGAATTAGACATAGAACAATTCGAAAATTTATATCAGTTAATACTAAAAGAAATATCAGGGAAATCTAGTAAAAAAGCTTATAATGAATTATATAACAAAGAATATTTAAAAAATATAGAAGAAAAAGAGAGAAACTTTGAAGAAGCAATTACAAATATTAAACTAAAAGCAGGAACAATAATTAATTCAAATTATTGGAGAATTGATGGAATTAAGAATATTTATGAAGTATTCCAAAACGAAATAACAACTAAATTTGGAAAAGACTTATCAGAATACAAGTTAGAAGAGGTAGAAGTAGAAGATGACAGTAACGATATAGAGTCATATAATCTTTATAAATCTGACGACATAGAACAAGAAGAAATAAAAAATAACGAAGATATTACTAAAGAAAATTTTGAATATGAGAATGAAGATTTAGAAGATAATGATATTGATGAATTTTTTGAATATGATGACGACGAAGAAGATGATGAATATGAAGAATATGATGATGAAGATGAATATTATGACGAAGATGAGTATGAAGAAGAATACGAAGAAGACGATGAACCCGAATATGAAGATAATTATGAAGATGACGATGAAAACGAATATGAATATGATAATTTTTACAAATATAACTATGAATTAAATGATAATAAAGATAAAAATATAAAAGAACAAAAAGATAGAAAGATACCAAAGGATAAAAATTCAAAAAGTCTCTTTAATAAATTTTTTAAAGATAAAAATAACAAGTAGTTTAAATAACAAAATAAATTATAATTAAAGCAGTAATTTATAATTACTGTTTTTTAATATGGAAAGAATTACGCTATTATGAAAAAATTATAAAAAAGTGTAACCTTTTTAATTTTTTTACCACTATAAAGATGTAAGATGTCTTATAAAGGAGCAAAAAAGTGAAAAAGAAAAAAGAACTAGAAGACTATATTGTAGATGAAAAAATTGATTTAGATAAAATTGTGGATGATTATAATCCATATTTAAGAATGATAATACAAAATATGGTTGGCAATAATTTAACAGAAGAAGATAAAGAAGAAATTATATCAGATACATTTTTTATATTATGGAAGAGATATAAAGAAAAATACAATATAAAATATTTAGATTCTTATATGGCAGGAATTACTAGAAATTTAGTAAAAGAAAAATTAAGATTATTAAAATATACAATTGATATTGAAAAATGTGAAAACTTAATCGAATATAGTAATTTAGATATTTACTCACAAGAAAGAGAAGAAATAAACGAATTGTATAAAAAAATAAATAATTTAAAAGATATTGATATTAAAATAATACATATGTATTATTATTCTGCTAAATCAATTAAAGATATAGCTGAAAAATTAAAAATTTCAGAAGGAAATGTAAAAACTAGATTACATAGAATACGAAAGAAAATAAAGCAAGAATTAAAAAAAGGAGGCTTTTAAATATGAATGATGAAATAAAACGAAAGTTGAAAATGAAAATAGCTATATCTCAAATAAAAAATGAGGAGGAAAAAGCTATGAGTGAAAAAGAAAAATTTGTATTTAAAAATATAGGGATTGCAGCATGTGTATTAATGTCATTAACAAGTGTTGTTTTTGCAGGAAATAAAGTAATAGAAACAGTATTCAAAGAACCAAAAAAATATGAATCTTATAATGAATTATTAGAAGATTATAAGCAAATTCAAGGTTCACAAGAAGTAACACAAGAAGATGAAACAAAAGCGGTAGATATGGAACAAGCTATTGTAGAAGCTAATAAAGTTTTGAATAAATTTGGATATGAAAATCAAAAATTTGAAGTGAAAGAATTAAAGAAAAACTATATATTGGGAGCAGAGCTAGTATATTATTTTACAACAAACAAGAATTTAAATAAAGGAATTCATATTGCAATAAATGCAGAAAATGGAAAATGTGTTGGAATATGGAATAAGGATCTATCTAATAAAAATATTATATCAGATTTAATATCAAAAGAAGAAGCAATAAATAAAAGCAATGAAATATATAAATTATTTGGGTTAAAGGAAAATGAATATAAACTAAAATCAGTAGAAGGTGGACCAGAAGCTAAATATGATGGGGAAAATCCTAATAATTGGATTATAACATATTGCAAAACATATGATGGAGCATTTAATTATTTTGAAAGATTAGAGATGTATTTTGGATTTAAAGATGGAAAGATTTTATTATACAAAGTAGCTATAGCAAATGAAAATATAGAATTTAATAATAATGAAATTGTACTTTCAAAAGAAGATGCAGAAAGAATTGCATTAGAAAAAGATAAGAAATTAACTGATAATAAAGTAGATTTTATAGTTACTAATTTAGAAATTAGACAAGTAAATTCATGGATATATTTATTAGAACAAAATGGAGGAAAATATCCAGAATTTAAACAAGAGGAACAGGAAGATGGAACTGTTGTAATATACCCACAATACAGAACTACTGAAAACAGGGCAAGAAAAGTATGGACAGTAAATATTCATTATAAAAAAGGTGAGCCAGATCCTAATAATGAAAATAAATATAATACAAAGTCAATTTTTGTTGATGTTACTACAGGTGAAATTATAGGAGGAGCAGATGAGTCTTATTGGGAAGAAAAAGATTAGATATTATTTGGTATTGACTACAAAAACGAGGTCGCAATTTGCGACCTCTAAAGCATTTTATAATTCTATCTTAGGCTGATACCTCTCAAGCCACATATTAACCTGGCGCAAATACGCCATAAGCTGAGGACCAGTCCTTGGGTGTCAAAAAACAACACGAACAGATAACCGTTGATACTGTAAGAAAAGGTGGAAAAACCATAATGTACAAAAATGAAGTTTTTTATAAAAAATAACGAAAAAATAATATAAGATATGTGATTACTAAAATAAATTGTTAGTTAATAGCACGTTATGAAAAATAAACAAATAGAACTTGAAATTATTGTAAATATATGTTAAAATTACTTATGTAAACTTTATAAACATATATTTTAATTAAAATTTATGGAGGTATTGATATGTTTATTGTTATAACAGGCCTTGATGGCTCAGGAACAAGCACAGTTGCAGAGTTATTACATGCAATGGATAAAAATTCCATTGTTACTCGGACACCAAGTTTTGAATACTCTAATAGAGAAGAAATTGATGATACAGTAAGAGAAGTATCACAGATGGCACATTATTTGTACTATTTATCTTCTGTTGTTTATGAGTCTGACAAGATAAAGAGCAATGGTAATTATAAGGAAAATAATGTTTATTGTGTCAGGTATCTTATTGATACAGTTGTATCTCATAGTGTTGCAGGACTTGATGTTAAACTTGATTATGAAACTTATGACATTTTAAAACCTGACTTAACAATTTTTGTTAAGTTAAATGAAGAAACTAGACAAAAGCGTATTACAGAAAGGGGGAAATCAATTCTAGACAAAGTATTAGATGATAGTAAAAAAAGAGAAGAATTTAATAGGAAATTTGATTATTTTCTTAGTTTAGAAAATGGCCCAACTATTGTTTTTAACAACGACAGTACAGATGTTAAGAAAAATGTTAAAGAGTTATTTGAAACAATTAAAGAAAGAGGTAGACATTATGAATAATAACAAGTATCTTTTAACAGATGAAGAGAAACTTTGTAAGCAAGATTATGATGAAAGAGAAAAGTTAATAAAGGAATTTAAAGAAATGCCTGAAGAATTTTTTTCAAAAATGAGACATTTTCAGCCACAGATTGGATGTTTAAACGCATGTGAGATCTGTAGTAAAACTGCGAATACAAGAGTTGAATTTTGGGAAGAACGGAGAATAAGAAATATTATTGCAGCTTTAAAGTACGCATCTCCTCAGATTAAGTCAAATCATTCTCTGATAACATATGATAGATATGAACACAGAAATGGAGTAATTTTTCCGTATCTCGATAATGATATTGGAAATTATCCATATTTAGATTTATTTATCAGGCTTGCATTCAAGGAATTAGGCGTAACAACAAGAATTTCGACTGTTAGTTATAGCAGGTATAATGAAGAACTAAATAATATGCATAAGAGAATTAATCTTCTTCATGAAAACGGACTTGGAGGTGTAAGAATCTCTTTTACACCTTATGAAATTGGGTGGTGTAGTAAAAATGCTACATATAGCCGGTTTGATTATATTCTTGATATGGCTAATTTATTAGAAATATATAAGCCGTATTATGAGTTATGTGGTGCAGGTAGTAGAAAGATGTGTGTGGAACTCAGATATAAGCCTTTGGTTGAAATAGAAAGAGTATTTGAAACTGAAGTCTTGAATCATAAAATTATTTGTGTAGGAAATTACTTATTTATTTCTAAGCAGTGTAATGTTGAAATGAGAGAAGCACATATCAAGGATTCCTTCAATCATCAGATTGTTTTAACTGAGGAAGCAACAGAATTTTATAGCATTGAAACTTATGAATCATTTGAAACAGTTGAACAGCTTAAAAGGACATGCCACAAATTCATTATTGGAGGTTTACAGGATTATAAAATTGCAGAGATTTATCTTATGAGCAACTATGATGGTGAATATTATGCAATTAATCCGAGTATAACTGAAGATGGAAATTATGGTATGTGCGTTTACCCAAGAACAGAAATTAGAGAAAATTCTGGTTATATAGTTTTAGAAAGATTTTCGGTAAATAGTATTATTGAATTTAAAAAGACTAAAGGATTAAGAAGTTTGGATAAATTTGAAGATGCTACTTGGGAAGATGTCTATAACGTGCTGAATATTTGTAGAAAGACTGCTAATAAGTACAAGTTAAATGGACAGCAGAATAAGTATATTTATGTGACAGAGGAAATTTTACCTATGGTAAATGCATATGTTTCTGCTCTTCAAAATGCAGGGTATCCAGCAAAAAATTTCTTTGATGCAGAATTTACTATTGATACAGGAATTATTTGCAATCTTGGAAGAGCAATTCATGAATTTAAGGGATTGACAACTAAGGAAAATGAGCCATTGACTCCAATTCATGAGAGAAATTATGGCATGTATAATAGTAAAATGAAAGAAGAAGGGGTATCTTGGAGACTTAGTTGTAACTACGGAAATAGCATTGTTATTGAAAAATTGAATATGTATGATACAGCAAGTGTTAGAGGACAGGTTGCTGAAAGAAAAATTATTCAGTTAAATAACCTAGATGAAATTTACACATCAAGGGATTTGAAAACAATGTATCTTGTACCAGGAGAAAGATTGAAATGAAAACAATAAGATTTTATAAGGAATTTGGAGAATATGGCTATTTAGCAACGTATTCTAATCATGGTTTCTTTAAAGATGGTATCTATTGGAAAACATCCGAACATTATTATCAGGCTCAAAAATTTGTTGAGACTGAGGTGAAATTAAAAATAGCCAATGCTGAAACTCCTAAAATAGCTTCTACAATTGGAAGAGATAGAAATCTTAACTTAAGAAGTGATTGGGAAGAAATAAAGCAAGATATAATGTATGATGCAGTATATTTTAAGTTTAAGCAAAATAAAGATATTTTGAGAAAACTTCTAGATACTGGTAATGCAGAACTTGTTGAGGCAACGGTTAAAGAGAATTATTGGGGGTGTGGACCTAATAAGGATGGTCAAAATAACTATGGAAAAATTCTTGTTAGAGTAAGAAAACAACTTAGGACAGAGCAATACTAGGAGGAATATTATATGGAATTGATTTCTAAAAAAGGCTATGAAAAACTTTGTGAAGAATATCATTCAATGGATCAAAAGATTACTGATACACAAAGAAAGATGGGAGAAAGTGCAAAACGGGATAATGATTTAAGAGAAAATCCTGAATTTATGGAATTACGAGTAAAGGCTATGTATACTTTGCCTGCTGAAAAGGAGAAACTTTATAAAAGAATGCATGATTGTATGATAATTGAAGAATGTGAATTCTTTAAATCATTTGATGGTTCAAAAGTTATTCCGGGTTCAAAGGTCGTATATGATATTGACGGAGAAACTGAAACATTAACTATTTTAGGAGATAATGAATCAGATTTGGACAATGATATAATATCAGCAGCTACACCAATGGCAAAGACACTTATTGATAAGCATATTAATGAAACAATTGATTTTAATGGTATGAAAATTATTATTAAGTCAATAGAAAGAATCTAAAATTAATTTTTAAAATACAAAAAGGGGAATTTTGCTTTTAAAATTCCTTTTTTTGTTGTATAATCATTTTAATAAGGAGTGATTATATTATGAAACAAATTGAAATAACAGTAAGATTAGATGAAAATATGCAAAATGCTATAAGAAAATTAGAAAAGCAAGGATTCAAAAAAATTAGAGAAAGCGAAATAGATGATATATATATGACATCAAAACTAAAAGAATTAAATAAGGATAATATTCAGACTATTTTAAAAAAATCTGTATTATTAAGAAACTTGAAATTAGAAAATAAAGAAATAAAAAAGATTACATACAAAAATAAAGAGATTGATAAAAATGGCGATATTATATCAGAACAAAAAATAAATTTGGATTGTAGTGATTTAGAAAAAGCTAAAGATTTATTTGAACATTTGGAATTTGAAGAACTTATAAGAGTGAAATATAAAGTAACGGTATATAGTAAAGATAAAGTAGAGTACGCATTTCAGGATGTTGAAAATTTAGGAGTATTAATTGAATATGAAAATATGAATGATTTTGAAGGAAAATCATTAGATGAAATTAATAGTGTAAAGAATAATATGTTTGAAGAAATTAAAAATACAGGTATTAATTTAACAGAAGAGAAAGATGTAAAAAAAGCTTATGAATTAATATTAAATAAATATTTTAATAAATAAAAAAATGAGGAACCCAAATGAAACTATACCCCAAAAAGCATAGTTCAAAATAGGACCTCTATTTTAAACTTAAATCTCAATTTTAGGCTGATACCTCTCAAGCCACATATTAACCTGGCACAAATACGCCATAAGCTGAGGACCAGTCATCAACTGACCAAACCAAGGTCTAGAAAAAGCAGAACCATCAGAATTCAAAATTTCTAAAATATATTCACGATTAAGCAAATTATTAATAGGAGAATTTTTATCCTTCATTATATCAGAAAGCATACCTTTAACTTTAGCTAAATAAGTAGGATTATGAGTTTTTGGATATGGAGATTTCTTTCTATCAACAATTTCAGCAGGAAGAAAATCTTTACAAATATATCTAAGTAAACCTTTTTCACGACCTTTTAGAGCTTTAATTTCCCATGGAATATTCCAAACATATTGGGCTAATCGATAATCACAGAAAGGAACACGAAGTTCTAAACCATTATACATAGCCATTCTATCAGACCTATCTAAAAGAGTTTGCATAAACCAATTTAAAGTTAAATAAGAAATTTTTCTTTTTTCTGCTGTTTCTTTTGAATCAGTATCTAAAATTTCAACCTCTGATAAGCTTTCATTATATCGGTAATCAATATAACTTTTCAAATTAACTTTTTGACCAATAGCAGGATTCAAAAGTTTTTGTCTTTCATCAATTGCAATTGACCAAGGAAAAGTACCACTTTCTAAAGCATCTTCACGGAAAAACCAAGGGTAACCTCCAAAAATTTCATCAGCACATTCACCAGTTAAAGAAACAGTCATTTCTTTTTTTACATTTTTGCAAAATAAAAGTAAAGAAGAGTCAATATCAGCCATACCAGGCATATCACGTGCAATCGTTGCATCTTCAAGATATTCAGCAAGTTCAGGTGTATCTATTACAATTTGATGATGATTTGTATATAAATTTTTATTCATTAAATCAATATAATAATTATCAGAATTTGGCTGAAAATCACTTTTAACAAAATTCTTGTCGTTATCTACATAATCAATAGAATAAGTATTTAAAGGCGGTAAATTTTCCTTTTGACAATAATCAGCTGCAAATTTAGTAATTATGCTAGAATCTAAACCACCAGAAAGAAAAGTACATAAAGGAACATCTGAAACTAATTGACGAGTAATGGAATCATGTAATAAATATTCTACCTTAGAACAAGTAGTTCCAAAGCTATCAGTATGTTGCTTTGAATGTAATTTCCAATATCTTTCAATATGAAGCCCGGAAGAATTATAAACTGCAAAATGAGCAGGTTTAAGCTCATAAATATTTTTAAAAATAGTTGTTCCTGGAGTATGTGATGGTCCAATACCAAACAACTCACAAATGCCTTGATTATCTAAAACTTTTTCAATGCCTGGATATTCAAATAAAGCTTTAATTTCAGAAGCAAAAATCAACGCATTATTTTTAATTGTATAAAATAATGGTTTCACACCAAAATGGTCTCTTGCTAAAAATAATTCTTTAGTATGACTATTCCAAACAGCAAAAGAAAAAATACCATTTAAATGTTTTACAACATCTTGACCATAATAAATATAAGATTTTAACAAAACTTCTGTATCAGAATGACCATTAAATGTAAAACCATTAAGAGTTAATGTTTCTTTTAATTCCTTTGTATTATAAATTTGACCATTATAGACAATAACATATTCTCCATAAGAAAACTTTTCTATCATAGGTTGCTTTCCTCCATCTGGATCTATTACAATAAGTCTTTTGTGAGCAAAAGCAACATGAGAATTTATGTAAAAACTATCCTCATCAGGTCCTCTTCTAGAAAGAGTAGAATTCATATTTAACAAAATTTCTTTTTTATCAGAAATATCGTTTTTAAAATCTGTAATGCCAACAAATCCACACATAAAAAATACCTCCTGTTATTATTTATAATATATGCAAAAACAAAAATAATATTGAATAAAAAAATCATCTATGTTAAAATAGTATAGAAATAGGAGATGAAAAACAGTGAAATTAAAAAACATAATAGGACATTTTTGCGTAGTAACAAAACACAGATGGGTCGTTTTTAAATTATGTATAAAAGTAGGACAACCATGGAGGGGATTAGTACATGACCTGTCAAAATATTCACCAACGGAATTTTGGGAAGGTGTAAAATATTTTAATGGAAATCATTCACCGATAACAGACTGTAAAAAAGACAAAGGATATTCCGAAGCTTGGTTACATCACAAAGGAAGAAATAAACATCATGCAGATTATTGGGTAGACATGGATGCACCAGAAAAAATGCCAATTATACCATATCAATATGTAGTCGAAATGATATGTGATAAATTAGCAGCAGGGATAATTTATCAAGGAAAAGATTGGACAAAAGAATATGAATTACAATATTGGAACAAAGAAAGAGTGAATTATCCTTTAAATGAAAATGTAAAAAAAGTAATAACAGAAGTCTTAGAACAAGTTAGCGAAAATGGAATTGATACAACATTAACAAAGAAAAATATAAAATCATTATATAAAAATTACTGTACAAAACAAACGCAAAATAATAAAAAAATGCTATCAAAATAGTTGACAAAAACAAAAAATACTTGTATAATTTTATAGTGACATAAAAATAGTAAAAATTTCAAATAGATATAAAGCCTATATCTTTAAGCAAGGGGGGAATTAAAATGGCACAACCAAAAAGAAGATGGTCAAAAGCAAGAACACATTCAAAAAGATCAACATGGAAAAAAGAAGAACCAAAATTTGCTACATGCCCAAATTGTAATGAACCAGTATTACCACATAGAGTTTGCGGAAATTGCGGATATTATAATGGTAAACAAATCGTAGCAAAAAAAGAAACTGAAAACGCATAATTATGAATAGCACCAAAGTGCTATTTTTTCTTTTTTACAAGATATTTTTCCAAAAAAATACAAAAAAATCAAAAAATTCATATACAATTTTAAATTAATGTGATATTATATAACCATAAAATACTAAAGAAAGAGAGGGAGGATTATGTTTGAAAAATTTTTAAAAAGATCAAGTTGGACAGACATAGTTATTTCAATAATATTTGTATTATTTGGAACATTATTAATAGCAAAACCAAATGAAATGGTTGCAGCAATTTCAATAATATTTGGAATTGTATTTATAGCAATGGGTGTTCTAAAATTATTAGAATATTTTACTTCAGAAACTAAAGAAGACTATTTACTAACTATAGCATTAGTAGCTGTAGTATTTGGAGTAATTGTGTTATTTGCATCTGATTCTATAATTTCATTATTTAGAATTATACTAGGTATATGGATTATAGCAGCTGGAATAATGGATTTTCAAACAACACTTATTTGGAAAGAAGTTAAATCAGTATATTGGACATTAACATTATTATTCTCAATGTTGATGATAATTGCTGGTATAGTAATTCTTATTAATCCAAATATTGTATTTACAACAATAGGTGTTTTAACTATATTCTATGCAGTTTTAGATATAATTGATAGAGTTATATTTATGAACAAAATAAAAGATTATATTAAAGAATAATTTAATATATTTGTCGAAAGTTGTCAGGAGGAATACCTTTTGACAACTTTTAAAAATTACAAGAAAGAGGAATGATGCAAAATGAAAAATTATTTTTTTACATCAGAAAGTGTAACAGAGGGACATCCAGATAAATTATGTGATACAATATCTGATAAAATTTTAGACGAGTATTTGAAACAAGATAGTAACTCAAGGGTTGCAGTAGAAACTTTTGCTTCAAAGGGAGAAATAACAATAGCAGGGCAAGTTACTTCAAAAGGGAATTTTGATATTGAAAAAATGGTAAGAGAAACAATAAAAGAAATAGGATTTGATAATGAAAAAACAGATATAGATTATAGAACTTGCAAAATTAATATTAATATAACAAAACAGAGTCCTGACATTGCTATGGGAGTTGATATTGGTGGAGCAGGTGACCAAGGAATAATGTTTGGGTTCGCATGTGATGAAACAGAAAATTATATGCCATATGCTATTGAAATGGCGCATAGATTATCAAAAAAATTAACAGAAGTTAGAAAATCAAAAGAATTAGATTATTTAAGACCAGATGGTAAAACTCAAATAACAGTAGAATACGAAAATGATAAACCTAAAAGAATAGAAACAATATTAATATCAACTCAACATACAGAAGAAGTAACAGATGAACAATTAAAAAGAGAGATAATAGAGAAAGTAATTAAAAAAGTAATTCCTCAAAATATGGTAGATGAAAAAACCAAAATATTTATAAATCCAACTGGAAGATTTGTAATTGGAGGACCTTTAGGAGATACTGGTTTAACCGGTAGGAAAATTATAGTAGATACATATGGGGGATATGCAAGACATGGGGGAGGAGCTTTTTCAGGAAAAGATGCTAGTAAAGTAGACCGTTCAGCAGCATACATGTTAAGACATATAGCCAAAAATATAGTTGCAAATGGCTATGCAAAAAAATGCGAAATACAAATATCATATGCTATTGGAATGATAGAACCATTATCAATATGTGTCAATACATTTGGAACAAGTAAAAAGACAGAAAAAGAATTAGTAAAACTCATAAAAGAAAAATTTGACTTAACACCAAATGGTATCGTTAAATATTTAGAATTAGAAAAGCCAATTTATTCAAAAACAACAAATTATGGACATTTCGGAAAAAAAGATTTAAAATGGGAAGAAATAATAAAAATGTAAAAGAAAAGAGGATATGATATGGCAAATGTATTTGACTATTTACAATGGAGAGGTGACTTAACATTAAAACAATCAGAGTTTAACGAAATAGATAATTTAATATTATCAAGATTTTCATATTTTCCATTTGATAAAATTATAAAAGAAAATGAAGAAACAACAATAGAAGAATTAAGTAATAGATTTAAAAAACAAGATATAGACAAATTACCTATTTTATGGAAAGATGACATAGAATTATTTCCATTAATGGGTAAATCAAAAAGATTTGGTGAAATGCTTGCTACAAAATATATAAATAAAATCGAAAAAGAACAAGAAAAACAATTTTCTGCAATAACTATATTAATGCCAGATGATACTATATATATTTCATTTAGAGGAACAGATACTACAATAATTGGATGGAAAGAAGATTTTAATATGAGTTTTAAAAGCCATGTTGGATCTCAAATATGTGCAAAAGAATACTTAGAAATGATAGCAAAAGAGTATCCAAATAAAAAGATTAGAGTTGGAGGACATTCAAAAGGTGGAAATATAGCTATATATGCATCAGCATTTGTAAGTAAAGAGATAAAGAATAGAATAATAAATGTATATAATAATGACGGACCAGGATTTTGTGAAGATATTATAGAAACATCTGAATATCAAGAAATAATACCAAAAACACATACATATATTCCACAATCATCTATAATTGGAAGATTAATGAACCATAAAGAGGATTATACTATTGTAAAAAGTACGCAAAAAGGAATAATGCAACATGATCTTTATACTTGGCAAATATTGGGGAAAAAGTTTATTACAGTTAAGGAACTTACAAACAGAAGTGAATTCATAGATAAAACAATAAAAGATTGGATTGAAAACATTGAACCAACTAAAAGAGAACAAGTTATAGATGTTTTATTTGAAATATTGAGTAAAACAGATGCTCAAACAATAGAAGATTTAAAGGCAAATTGGTTTATTAATGCAAGAACAATTTTGACAACATACAAGAATATAGATAGCGATACGAAAGAAATTATTTGGCAAACTTTGAATACTTTATTTAAAATTGCAAAAAATAATATACAAGGGAGTTTGTATGAGTGATAATATATTAAAAATTGCCAAAAAAATAGAAAATGAAGGTGGAAGATTATATTTAGTAGGTCGGAGCAATTAGAGATAAATTGTTAAATAAAGAAATAAAAGATGAGGATTATTGTGTTGTAGGAATTACATCAGAACAATTTAAAAAGATATTTCCTGAAAGCTTTCCAAGAGGAAAATCATTTGAAGTATTTGAATTAAATGGGAAAGAATTCGCAATGGCAAGAACTGAAAGAAAAGTAGGCGTTGGTCACAAAGAATTCGAAATAACTACAAATAAAAATATAACAATAGAACAAGATTTAGCAAGAAGAGATATAACAATAAACTCAATGGCACAAGATGTTTTAACAGGAAAGTTGATAGATCCATTTAATGGAAAACAGGATATAATGAATAGAATAATTAGAGCAACAACAAGGCACTTTTTAGAAGATCCATTAAGAGTCTATAGAGTTGCAAGATTTGCTACAACACTAAATTTTAAGGTAGATAACGATACTTTAAAAATGATGAATGGATTAAAAGATGAATTAAAAAGCCTATCAGAAGAAAGAGTATTTATAGAATTTAGCAAAGCATTATCATCAAAAAAACCATCAATATTTTTTCGAATTTTAAGATATGCAAAGGTGTTAGAAATTCACTATAAAGAAATATATGATTTAATAGGAGCTTTGCAACCACCAGAGCATCATCCTGAAGGAGATAGTTTTAATCACACAATGTTAGTAGTAGATAAATCTGCAGAATTAACTGATAATTTAGAAATAAGATTTTCAGCATTAGTACATGATTTAGGTAAAGGATTAACACCAAAAGAGGAATACCCACATCATTATGGACATGAAATTAAAGGAGTAGATCTTGTAACTAAATTCGGTAATAGAATTAAAGCTCCAACTAGATGGATACAGTCAGGAAAAGTAGCTTGTAGAGAGCATATGAGAGGTGGAATTTTTTATAAAATGAAACCTTCTAAAAAGGTTGAATTTATTGAAAGAGTTGCTAAATCAAGTTTAGGATTACAAGGGCTTCAAATTGTTGTTTATTCTGATAAATTAAGTAGTAGAAATATTGATAGTGGTAGTATTGATTTTGAAACTATTGGAAAACAGTGTTTAGAAGCGGTTAATGGTAATTTGATAAAGAAGAAATATAATATTCAAGAAGGAATAGAATTTGGGAACAAATTACATCAAGAAAGAATTGAATGGATGAAAAATAAATAATTTCACCAAACTCTTGGTTTTGATAAAAAAATATAGTATAATGTTCAAGAGAACACTTCTAATTGGACAAAATGTCCAATTAGAAACGTTAATTTTGGACATTTTTTATATTGGGGGAATAAAAATGAACGATAAAATAATAATAAAAGGAGCTAAAGAACATAACTTAAAAAATATAAATTTGGAAATACCAAGAGATAAAATGGTAGTAATAACAGGATTATCAGGTTCAGGGAAGTCATCACTGGCATTTGATACATTGTATGCAGAAGGACAAAGAAGATATGTTGAAAGCTTGTCTTCATATGCAAGACAATTCCTAGGAATAATGGAAAAACCAGATGTAGAAACAATAGAAGGTTTATCGCCTGCAATATCAATTGACCAAAAAACAACTTCTAAGAATCCACGTTCTACAGTAGGAACAGTCACAGAAATATATGATTACATACGTTTATTATATGCAAATATAGGAGTACCATATTGCCCAAATTGTGGTAAAAAAATAGAAAAACAAACAATAGACCAAATTATTGATAATATTATGGAATTAGAAGAAGGAACAAAAATACAAATTTTAGCACCAGTTGTAAGAGGGAGAAAAGGTGAATTTGTAAAACAGTTGGAAAGTTATCAAAAGGATGGATTTGTAAGAGCAAGAATTGATGGAGAAATTTATGATTTATCTGATGAAATTAAATTAGATAAAAATAAAAAACATGAAATTGAATTAATTGTAGATAGGTTAATTGTAAAAGAAGAAATAAGAAGTAGGCTTGCAGAATCAGTAGAAATAGCTTTAAAACATGCAGAAAACTTAGTATTAGTAAATGTTTTAGCAAAAGATGGAGAAAAAATGATGTTATATAGTTCTAACTATGCTTGTCCAGACTGTGGTTTCAGCTTTCCAGAATTAACACCAAGAATGTTTTCATTTAATAATCCATATGGTGCATGCCCAACATGTATGGGAATTGGATATCTAATGAAAATGGATGAAGATTTAATAATACCAGACAAAAATAAAACTTTATATGATGGAGTAAAAGCTTTTGGTTCAAGCACCATGAAAAAAGGTGACACAATGGCAAAAATGTATTTTGAAAGTATTGGAAGACACTATGGAGTAGAAATAAAAGGAGTGCCAATTAAAAAATTACCAAGATGGTTTTTAGAAAAAATATTGTATGGAACTGGTGACGAGAAAATAGATTTTGAATTTGAATCAGCAGCAGGAGTAAGAAAATTTACAACACCATTTGAAGGAGTATTGCCAACACTAGACAGACGTCATAGTGAAACAAAATCTCAAGGAATGAGAAGTTTTTACGAAATGTATATGACAAATTCACATTGCTATACATGTAATGGAGCACGTTTAAAAAAAGAAATATTATGCATAAAAATTGGTGGCAAAAACATAAATGAAATAACAAATATGTCAATCAAAGCATTAAAAAAATTCTTAAGTAATTTGGAATTAACTCAAAAAGAAAAAATGATAGCAGATATGGTACTAAAAGAAATCAATACAAGACTTCAATTTTTAATAGATGTAGGATTAGAATATTTAACATTATCAAGAAGTGCAGGAACACTATCAGGAGGAGAAGCTCAAAGAATTCGTTTAGCTACACAGATAGGTTCAGGACTTACAGGAGTTATGTATATATTAGATGAACCAAGTATAGGGCTTCATCAAAGAGATAATGATAAATTAATAGCAACTCTAAAAAAACTAAGAGATTTAGGAAATACGCTTTTAGTTGTAGAACATGATGAAGACACAATGTATGCAGCAGACCAAATAATAGATATTGGACCAGGAGCTGGTGTACATGGTGGAAATGTTATGGCACAAGGAACAGCTGAAGAAATAAAACAAGTAGAAAACTCAATTACAGGTCAATATTTAAGTGGAAGAAAGAAAATAGAAGTTCCAAAAACAAGAAGAAAAGCTGTAAAATCAAAAGTAATTGAAGTAAAAAACGCAACAGAAAACAATCTAAAAAATATTAGTGTAAAATTCCCGCTAGGATTATTTAACTGTGTTACAGGAGTATCTGGCTCTGGAAAATCAACACTTGTAAATGAAGTTTTATATAAGGCAATAGCGAAGGAATTAAATGGAGCAAATGAGAAACCAGGAAAATGCAAAGAAGTAAAAGGATTAGAAAACATTGATAAAATAATTAATATAGATCAATCACCAATAGGAAGAACACCACGTTCAAACCCAGCAACATACACAGGAGTATTTGACTTGATAAGAGACATATTTGCTGGAACAAATGAAGCTAAATTACGTGGATTTGATAAAGGAAGATTTAGTTTTAATGTAGCAGGACGGAAGATGTGAAAGCTGTAATGGTGATGGAGTACACAAAATAGAAATGCATTTTTTGCCAGATGTTTATGTACCATGTGAAGTATGTAAAGGAAAAAGATATAATAGAGAAACATTAGAAGTAAAATATAAAGGCAAAACAATAGCAGATGTTCTTGATATGACAGTAGAAGAGGCATTAGAATTTTTTGATAAAATACCAAAAATAAAGCAAAAAATACAAACTTTATATGATGTTGGACTTGGATATATAAAATTAGGACAACCATCAACAACATTATCTGGAGGAGAAGCACAAAGAGTAAAACTTGCAACAGAACTGTCTAAAAAAGCAACAGGAAAAACACTGTATATTTTAGATGAACCAACAACAGGGCTTCACATAGCAGATGTTCATAGATTAGTAGATATTTTACAAAGATTAGTTGATACTGGGAATACAATAATTGTTATAGAACATAATTTGGATTTAATAAAAACTTGTGACCACATAATAGATTTAGGACCAGAAGGCGGAGATGGTGGAGGGCAAGTAGTTGCAGTCGGAACACCTGAACAAATCTGCAAAAACGAACAAAGTTATACCGGGAAATTTTTAATGAGACACTTGGGACAGTCCAATTTTGTCTCATAAAATATGGTATAAAAAGTCGAAAAATAAACAATAACAAAATTCGACAAAAAAGTGAGACAAAATTGGACTGTCCCAAGTGTCTCAAAAAGGAGGAAGAAGTGTATGAAAGATAAAAAATTAAATGACAAGTATAACCCACAGGATTTTGAAGAAAAGCTATATCAAGAATGGGAAGAAAAAGGATATTTTAAACCAAATATGGATAAAACAAAAGAAAGTTATTGTATAATGATGCCACCACCAAATGTAACAGGAAAATTACACATGGGACATGCATTAGATGATACAATACAAGATGTTTTAATAAGATTTAAAAGAATGCAAGGATATAATACTTTATGGCTTCCAGGTTCTGACCATGCAGCAATTGCAACAGAAGTAAAAGTAGTAGAAAAAATGAAAAAAGAAGAAGGACTAACAAAAGCTGATATAACAAGAGAACAATTTTTAGAAAGAGCATGGGCATGGACAGAAGAATATGGTGGAACTATTCAAAAACAACAAAGAAGACTTGGATGTTCTTGCGATTGGGAAAGAAACAGATTTACTATGGATGAAGGACTATCAGAAGCTGTTTTAGAACAATTTATCCAATTATATAACAAAGGACTAATTTATAAGGGAAAAAAGATGATAAATTGGTGTCCATCATGTCATACCACTATATCAGATGCAGAAGTTGAATATGAAGATGAAGCATCACATTTATGGCATATTAAATACAAAATAGCAGGTGAAGAAAATAGATATATCATTGTTGCAACAACAAGACCAGAAACAATGTTAGGAGATACAGCAGTTGCAGTTCATCCAGATGATGAAAGATATAAAGATTTAGTAGGTAAAAAATGTATATTACCAATATTGAATAAAGAAATCCCAATAATTGCAGATGAATTTGTAGAAAAAGAATTTGGAACAGGATGTGTAAAAATTACACCAGCACATGACCCAAATGATTATCAAGCAGGATTAAGACATAATTTAGAAATAATAGAAGTATTTGATGATAGCTCTATAATGGGAGATTTAGTTCCTGAATATAAAGGAATGAAATCAATTGATGCTAGAAAACTAATTGTAGAAAAATTACAACAATTAGGAAATCTAGTAAAAATAGAGGATTATACTCATAATGTAGGAAAATGTTATAGATGTCATAGTACTATAGAACCAAGAATTTCAGAACAATGGTTTATAAGTATGAAAGATTTAGCAAAAAGAGCAGCAGATTCAGTAAGAAATGAAGAAGTTAAATTTGTTCCAAAAAGATATGAAAAAATGTATTTCAACTGGTTAGATAATATTCAAGATTGGTGTATTTCAAGGCAATTATGGTGGGGACACAGAATACCAATTTATTATTGTGATGAATGTGGACATATGCATGCTACAAAAGAAATGCCAGAAAAATGTGAAAAATGTGGTTCAAATAAATTACATCAAGACGAAGATTCATTAGATACATGGTTTAGCTCAGCATTATGGCCATTCTCAACATTAGGCTGGCCAAATACAGATTCTGAAGACTATAAAACATTTTATCCAACAAATGTATTAGTTACAGGATATGATATAATAACATTCTGGGTATCAAGAATGATGACACAAGGACTTGAATTAACTGACAAAAATCCATTTAAAGATGTTGTAGTACATGGAATTGTAAGAGATTCACAAGGAAGAAAAATGTCAAAATCATTAGGAAATGGAATTGACCCAATAGAAATAATTGACCAATATGGTGCAGATGCATTAAGATTTTCAGTATTATCAGGAACGACAATGGGAAATGATATAAGATATATGCCAGAAAAATTAGACCAAGCATCAAACTTCGCAAACAAAATTTGGAATGCAGCTAAATTTATAAAAATGAATCTAGTAGAAGATGAAGAAGTAATCAAATTTTTTGATGAAAATTATGACAGAGAAACAAAATCTTTTAAAGAAACTAGTTTAATAATAGAAGACAAATGGATTATATGCAAACTAAACAAAGTAATTAGAGATGTAACTAAAAACATAGAAAATTATGACCTAGGGGTTGCACTTGATAATATATATAGCTTTATTTGGAATGAATTTTGTGATTGGTATATAGAAATGGTAAAAACAAGATTATACAGTGAAAATCAAGAAGAAAAAGTAAGAGTATGTTTTGTACTTGACTATGTATTTGGAATATCACTAAAATTATTACATCCATTTATGCCATTTGTAACATCAGAAATTTATAGCAAATTAGTACAATATAATGAAAAAGAATTAATGATGTCAAAATGGCCAAAATATAAAGAAACATTAAATTTTGTTGAAGAAGAACAAACTGTTGAAAAAATAAAAGAAATCATTACAGAAATAAGAAATGTAAGAGCAAACATGAACATACATCCATCTAAAAAATCAGAATTAATATTTGTAACACAAAAATATGAAAAGGAAATATTGGATGCAAAAGACTTTATCTTAAAACTAGGATTTGGAGAAAAAATAGTAGTTCAAAAAGATAAGACAGGAATACTAGAAAATGCAATAAGCATTTTAAAAGATGGAATAGAATTATATATACCACTTGAAGATTTAGTAGATATGGAAGAAGAAAGAAAGAGATTACAAGAAGAAAAAACTAGACTAGAAGCAGAGGTTGCAAGATGTGAAAAGATGCTTTCAAATCCAGGATTTGTAAATAAAGCACCTGAAAAGAAAATACAAGAAGAAAAAGATAAATTAGAAAAGTACAAAGAAATGCTTGCAAAAGTAGAAGAAAGATTAAAATGAGATAATTAACTTAAGCCATTGTCTCAAAAAGGAGATAAATATGAAAAATATTGATAATATTTATGAATTATTAAAACAAATCCCTGTAACAAAGGAAAATGAGCCATATATAAATGAAATCAGAAATTTATTAGAACAACAAGAATATATAAAAGCATTAGAAAAAATGAAACAATTACAATATGTTTCGAGTGACGAAACTAAAGAAGAATTTGAAGTAGAAGAAGATTACAAAGAAGATGAAGAAGATGATGATATATATCCAAAAAAATTAAACGACACAACATTAGAATTTGACTTTGTTGGAATTTTATTATCAAATCCAAAATTAATTATGAAGTATTACTTTATAAAAGATATATGCTTATTTAAGGATGAAAATTGCTTAAATATTTATAAAAGCATATTATTTAACGAAGGAGCTAAATATGCTTCTGAAATAGCAAAAGAAGGATTCAATTTTTCAAAAGAATCTGAAGAACTATATAATCTAAAAGTTAAATTAAAAATAAAAGCAGTAGAAGAACAAAAAAATCCAGAAAAATTATATGTTGAATTAAGAAAAATATTTATTCTAAGAAAAAGTTGCTTAGAAACACCAGAAAAATATATTCAAGACAAAATTTCTGAAATAACAGATTATGAATTATATAATAAAATGTCTCCAGATGAAATTGAAGATGCAATTGCTCAAGTAAATATAACTCAAAAATTTAAGCAATCTATTTTAAGTAGAAATCTTATTGGTTTTTTAGAAAGTGGAGAAAACGAATTAGCAAACGGACTTGACTATCCATTTCCAATACTAACACAAGTATTTAAAGGAATACGAAAAGGGGAGACGATGGCTTTTGCTATGCCATCTAACTCTGGAAAAAGTAGACTTACAATAGATATAGCAGCATATACAGCTTTAGTACATAAAAAGAAAGTATTAGTAATTTCAAATGAAATGTCAGAAGAAAAAATGAAATTATGTTTAATAACAACAATACTTAATAACCCTGGAATACAGAAAATCCATGAGCAAAAAGTTAAAATATCAGAAACCGAAATACTAGAATTTAAATTTAAACCAGATAATAAAAAAGACACTAAGTTAGATAAAGATGGATATATTTTAAAGGAAGACAAAGAAACACAAGAACAATTTATAAATAGACTTTCAAAAATATCATCACAGTTTAATCAAGTAATAACAGCAATAGATTGGGCAAGTAAACAAATTAATAATTCAATTTATTTCATAAATATAACAGACCACACAAATGATGAATTGCAAAAAGTTATTACAAATTACTATTATAAAGAAAAAATAGAATATGTATTTTATGACACACTAAAAACCGATACAGCAAACATAGGAAATCCAGAAGAAATAAAGAAAACAGCAACAATTCTTTCGAACTTAGCACAAAATTTCAATATTTTTATATGTTCATCATTACAATTAGCAGAAAACACAACAATGCCAATAAATCTTAATGTAAATGATTTAGCTGTAAGCAAAACAGTAAAAGAAGTATTAGATACATTATGCCTATTTAAGCAAATAAATAGAGATGATTACGATAAATATGAATATTCATTAGAAGAAGTTGATACAAAATTTTTCAACTTAGAAAAATATAAAAATCCAGATGTTAGACATTATGCTTGTGTAATTGACAAAAATAGAGCAGGTGCAAAACCAAAATTATTATTTAGATTAAACTTAGCATACAATAGTTGGGAAGAATTAGGATATTTAAAATTAAAATAAAAATAGTCAAAAACAAAAAGTTCATAATTTCAAAATAGGAGTTATGAACTTTTAATATAAAAATTATAAACCTCCAAAACTTTTGCAACATATTATATATAAATGTCAAAAGAAAGGAGATGTTTGAAAAATTGGAATTAAAAGATAAAAAAATAGGATTTGTTTTAACAGGTTCTTTTTGCACTTTTAGTAAAACAATTCCAAAGATGAAAGAACTTATAAATAGAGGAGCTGATATAATTCCTATTATGTCTTTTAATAGTTATAATATGGATACAAAATTCGGAAAAGCACAAGATTTTATAGATAAAATTCAAGAAATTACAGGGAAAGAAATAATTCATACAATTCAAGCAGCAGAACCTATTGGACCTAAGAGATTAACAGATATTATGGTAGTAGCTCCATGTTCTGGTAATACTATGTCAAAGCTAGCTTATGACATAATAGATACGCCAGCCACAATGGCTGTAAAATCACATCTAAGAAATAATTTACCTGTTGTAATAGCACCATCTACAAATAACGGATTAAGTGGAAATGCTAAAAATATTGGAATTTTATTAAATAGAGAAAATTATTTTTTTGTTCCATTTAGACAAGATAACCCTATTACAAAACCGCGATCTATTGTTTTTGATTCAGAATACATTATTAAGACTATTGAAAGTGCCTTAGACCATGAACAAATTCAACCTATTTTATTGTAAATATAAAAGGATGCTATTTTTAGTATCCTTTAAATTTTTAATAAACATACATAATTACTTAGTTGAAACTAAATAATTATTATGATACAATACAAAAGAATTTTAAAGAAGGGAAATGATGAAACTTATGCTATATACTAATGATTCCAAATATTGTTGGAAATTAAAAGATATTTTTAAAAATACTGAAGAATTTGAAAAAGATAAAAATGAAACATTAAAATTATTAGAAAGCATACAAAAATCACAAGGTACATTATGTGATACCGCAGATAATTTATATAATTGTTACAATATATATGAAAAAGCATTACAAAACTTTGAAAAAATTTATGCTTATGGAATGCTAAAATATCATTTAGATATGTCAAATCAAGAAGGAATAAAGATTTTTAAGGAAGTAGAATCCTTAGGAACAGAATTTAGTGTAGCAACTGCATTTATTACGCCAGAAATAACATATTCAGACGAGAAAAAAATAAAAGAATATATTAAAGAAGAACGTTTTAAAAATTATAAAAAAGACATTAACGATATACTAGAAAAAAAGAAACATATACTAAGTAAAGAAGAAGAAAATATATTAGCAAATTACTCAGAAATCTTTTCGGCACCAGAAAATACATTTGATATGCTAACAAATACAGAATTTAAATTTGGAAATTTAAAAGATGAAAAAGGGGAAGAAGTAGAATTAACAGATAGTACTTATACATTATATTTGAAAAGTCAAAACATAAAAGTAAGACAACAGGCATTTAAACTTATGTATAACAAATATAGCGAATTCATTAATACTATAACAGAAATGTATATATCAAATGTAAAAGCAAAAACAACAACTGCTAAATTAAGAAAATATAATTCAAGTTTAGAATGTGCAACTATAAATGATGATGCAAGTATTAAAGTGTATAACTCACTAATAGATGCTATAAATGAAAATATTACTTCAAATTACGAATTTTTAAAATTAAAAAAGAAAATGTTAAAATTACCAGAAATGCATATGTATGATTTATATGTAAATCCTTTTGAACAAGAAAAAGATGAAATAACATTTGAAGATGCAAAAAAAGAAGTTCTAAATGCTTTAAATATACTAGGAGAAGAATATGTAGACCAATTAAAAAAAGCATTTGATAATAATTGGATAGATGTTTATGCAAAACCAAATAAAAGAGGTGGAGCATATAGCATGGGGGTGTATGGAGTTCATCCATATGTACTAATTAATTTCGTTAATAGCAAAAGAGATGTAAGTACAATAGCACATGAATTGGGTCATAGCATGCATTCTTATTATTCTAATAAAACACAAGGTATAATAAATTCAAATTATACAATTATGGTAGCAGAGGTAGCATCAACTGTTAATGAAATATTATTAAGTAATTATCAAATAAATAATGAAAAAGATAGAAAGAAAAAAGCAGAATTAATATATGAGTTACTAGAAATGATTAGAGCAACATTTTTCAGACAAGCAATGTTTGCAGAGTTTGAAAAAATAGTACATGAAAAAATAGAAAATAAAGAAAATTTATCTTCTGAAGATTTAAATTCAATTTATTATAAACTAAACAAAAAATATTTTGGAGAAGAAGTTTTTATAGATGAACAAATTAAATACGAATGGGCAAGAATACCTCATTTTTATAGTGATTTTTATGTATATAAATATTCAACAGGAGTCTCAGCTGCAATTGCAATAGCAACAAAAATAATAAATAAAGACTCTGGATTTGTAGATAAATACATCGAAATGTTAAAACAAGGCTGTAGTAAAAAATCAATTGATTTATTAAAAATGGTTGACGTCGATTTAGAAAGTAAAGAAACATATTTCAATACAATAGAATTTTATAAATATTATATAAATAAATTAAAAGATTTAATTTAGTTTATTTTTAGTAAGGAGAATAAAATGGAAGCAGAAGTAGCAGAAGAAATAATAGAAAAAGAAATAAACAATAAAAATAACAATAATGAAAAGAAATTTACAATTATGGGACTTAGTGTTTGGAGAATATTAGCATATTTTATAATATATAGTTTTGCAGGCTATATTATAGAAACACTATTCGGATTATTTACTAAGGGAGTTATAGAAAGTAGAAAAAGCTTTTTATATGGACCATTTTGTAGTATTTACGGTTTAGGTGCTGCGATAATGTTAATATTTTTACATAAATATAATAAAAAATACAATTCATTATTTTTAGGTGGATTTATATTAGGTTCAATTGTTGAATATATAATAAGTTGGTTCGGAGAAGTATTTTTAAATATTAAATGGTGGGATTATTCTGATATGCCACTAAATATAAATGGAAGAATATGCGTATATTTCTCTTTATTTTGGGGATTTTTAGCTATATATTTAGTTGCCTCTTTAAATCCTAAAGTTGATAAATTTATCGATTGGATTAAAAGAAAAATTAATATAAAAGCCTTAAAAATTTTAACAATATCAACTATAATATTTTTAGCTGTTGATTGTATAATTTCCGTTTTTGCAAGTCACTTTTTTATGGTTAGAATGATAGTACAAAACAATATAAACGTTGCAAACAAAGATGAAATTATAGAAGAATACAATAAAATATATAGCAATGAAAATTTATCTCAATTTATATATAAACATTGGGGAGATAGAAAGATGATACGTACTTGGCCAAATATGAAATTAAATGATGCAAATGGTAATATTATTCATTTAAAAACATATTTACCAGATATACAGCCTTATTATATTAAAGTACATTAAATGGGTATTTTCACTTAGAAAAATACATAAAATAAAAATACGAACATTTTTTCTAAAAAACTATTGACAAAGAAAAGATGTTCGTATATAATTATCTCACAAAACGAACATATATTCTTTTGTAATTTGGAGGTAATTATAATGAAAATAGTAAATGTAAAAAAATTCGTAAGAACAATAAGCATATTAAGTATATTAATATTAATGTTTATAATATTTTGTAGCAAGACTTATTCTAATGTAGATATAAATTACAAAGACGAATATGTAATATCAGGAGATACCTTATGGAGTATCTCAAAAGAAGAATCTAAAAATAATAAATACTTTGAAAATAAAGACATTAGAGAAATTGTAAATGAAATTAAAAGAATAAATAATCTGAAAAATTCAGATTTAAAAATTGGGCAAAAACTTATAATTCCAATATATTAAAACAATTCTCCTAATTCTATTTATTAAGAGAATTGAAAATATAAATTAATCTTGTTTAATATTAGCTAATGGATTACTTTCAATAGCGCTCCTAGCTTGAACGTTAGCAACATGAGTATAAATTTCAGTAGTAGAAATACTTTCATGACCTAATATTTCTTGCAAAGCTCTTATATCTACATGGCCATATCTATACATAAGAGTTGCTGCTGTATGTCGTAATTTATGAACAGAATATTTACTATTATCTAATCCTGCAATAGAAAGTTCCTTATCTACGATATATTGAACTGTTCTTCTACTAATACGTTCTCTTCTTTCACTTAAAAATAGTGCATTTTTAGAATTAGCTTTATCTGTTTTTATTCCATCAACAGGACGAATTGCTAAATAATTATTAATAGCTGAGATACAAGCATCATTCAAATATACAGTTCTTTCTTTATTACCTTTACCAAAAACAGTCATTTGTCGCTCACTAAAATTTATATCTTTAATATTAATCCCAACCAATTCTGATAAACGCATACCACAATTTAAAAATAAAGTAATAATAGCATAATCTCTTTTATTATTTCTATTTTTTTCATTACCAGTAACAGCTAGCAATTTTTTACTATCTTCTAAACTTAAAAATTTAGGTAATGTTTTATCTAATTTAGGAGTTTCTAAATTTTGAGCAGGATTAATGTCAATTAAATTTGCTTTTTGACTTAAATATGTAAAAAAAACTCTAATACTTGAAACTTTTCTTGCACGAGTAGTTGCTTTACTATGATAAGTATTTGTTAGATAGGCTAAAAAAGCATGAATATCATCTAATTTTATTTTTTTTATAGTATCTATAGAAATATCCTTTATAGTTATATTAGAAAAATCTTCTTCATTTGTCAATTTAAAATGTAGCTTTATAAATTTTAAAAATGTAGTCAAATCATAGTTATATTCTTTAACTGTATTAGGCGATTTATTTAAAATAGTTATGGTATAATCTAAAAAAGAATTTAGGTAATTTGGATTATTTTCATGATTTATCATAAATATCACACTCCATTATTTTTGTATATTATATAACATTTTTTATAAAAAGAAAACAAAACTTAAAATAATAATTGATAATTATCTTTTTTTATGATATAAAATAATAAAAAAGGAGGTGAAAATATGAAATATATATGTACAGCATGTGGTTATATTTACGATGAAAATATAGAAGGAACTAAATTTGAAAATTTACCAGATGATTGGGTTTGTCCTTTATGTGGTGTTGGAAAAGATATGTTTGAAAAAGTAGAAGAATAAAATAAAAGGAGTTTAAAATGAAGAATATTGTAATAACAGATGATATAAAATACGTTGGATGTGACGATAAAGATATAGATTTATTTGAAAGTCAGTATTACGTTCCAAATGGAATTTCTTATAATTCTTATATTATTTTTGATGATAAGATAACTATTATGGATACGGTAGATAAAAGGAAATCAGGGGAATGGGTAAATAATATAAAAAAATCTCTAAATGGCAAAGAACCTCATTATCTGGTTGTTTCTCATATGGAACCTGATCATAGCTATTCTATAAAAATTTTAGCCGATATGTATCCTAATATGAAAATTATCGGAAATAATAAAACATTTGATTTTATAAAACAATTTTTCAACATAGAAAATTTAGAAGAAAGAAAGGTTCTAGTTAAAGAAAGAGATGAAATAAATTTAGGAAAACACAAATTACAGTTTTTTATGGCTCCAATGGTACACTGGCCTGAAGTCATGGTAACATTTGATAAAACAGACAATATATTATTTACAGCAGATGCTTTTGGTAAGTTTGGAACATTGGATACAGATGAACTTTGGGATTGTGAAGCAAGAAGATATTACTTTAATATTGTTGGGAAATACGGAGCACAAGTACAAATGTTACTTAAAAAAGTAATTAATCTTGATATTAAAATAATTTGTCCATTGCATGGACAAATATTAAAAGATAATTTAGAATATTATATTAATAAATACAATATATGGAGTAATTACGAACCAGAAGATAAAGGAATATTTATTGCATATGCTTCAATACATGGCAATACCAAAAATGCAGTTACAGAGCTAAAAAAAATGTTAAAAGAATCTGGAATAGAAAAAATAATAACAGCTGATTTATCAAGGGAAGATATGGCAGAATGCGTAGAAAATGCATTTAGATACGATAAATTAATTTTAGCTGCATCAAGTTACAATGGTTCTGTATTTACGCCAATGCACAGATTTTTAATTGAACTTCAGGAACGAAATTATCAAAATAGGAAATTAGGTTTAATTGAAAATGGTACATGGGCTCCAACTGCAGCTAAATCTATGAAAGAAATTATAACTTCAATGAAAAATATAGAATTATATGAAAATGTTGTTACAATAAAGTCAGCACTAAATGAAGAGTCAATATCTAAAATGCAAGAATTAGTTAATGAAATTATTAGTAAAAGTTAAGGATTAATAGCAGATAGTTATATAATTATCTGCGTTATTTATTTAAGAACTATATAACATTTTACAAAAATTATTAAAAAAATGAAAGAGGGAGGAGCTAAATATAGCTCTTTTTATTGTTTTATAATAATATATAACTTTGCACAAAATCAAAGTTGCACGTTTAAATAGAATTTATACATTAATTTCCAATAATTTTTAAATCTCTTTAATTCCAATTGTTTTAACATTTTGGTAAACTAAACGTAATATAGGAGTTTGTAAACGAAGTGCTTTTTATAGGCATTATTTTTTTTGCTGGTTTTTTATTACATAAAAATAGGGCATAAATGCCCTATAAAATTGTTTTTTTTATTTTGGTAATCATAATACTAGTTAATATTGGTTTATTTTATTCTTGGGTATGGTCTTATTTCATTTGTTAATCCTAATAAATAATCTATGCTTGTGTTATAAAAGTTTGCTAGTGTTTCAAGTCTATATATATCTATTGTTATTTCTCCGCTTTCATATCTGGCATATGTTTGTTGCTTACAGTTCAATATTTGTGATAATTGCTTTTGTGTCAAGTCTTTATCTTCTCTTAAGTCTCTTATTCTTATATTCATTTTTACCACTTCCTTATAATTATTATAAAATATTCTTAAAAAGTGTATTGACATTTACACGTAATCCGTGTATAATGTTTTTAGATTTACACTTATAACGTGTATTTCTGCAATGACATTAGATTGGTATAACAAGAATAAGTCTAGTGTTATTAATTAGTAATATTGTTTTAATGTCATATTCCTTAAAAAGCTGTTGTTATACAATATTACTAAACATTGTAACGTTAGACTATGTCCCCAGTCTAGTGTTATGGTGGGGGACAATATTATTATAAGGGGTTTTAAAATGTACGATAATATTTTAAAAAACGAAGTTATTTATACTAAAGATGAATTAATTACTATTTTAGATTGCTTAGATACTAGTATAAGTGCTATTACTGATTTAAGAGATGAGCATAAATGTATGCTACGTTTACTCAATAATAGATTTGCTAAAGACTATTGCAAAAGTATGATAGTTAATTATAACGAAAAATTAATCGCACTAAAGAAACTAAGAAATAATATTAAAGAAAAAATTAATGGAGGACTAATAATATGAAATGTCAAGGTAATTTTATATTTAAAACATTAACACACCGTAATGCTGGTGTATTTAAAAACAATGAGGGAGTAGATATTGACTACCCTAGTGCTTATATCTTAAAAGTTGATGAAATAATGAGCAATGGAGATATAAACGAAAGAAAATTTAAAATTGATGATAAGAAAACTTCTGTAATAAATGTTTTAAAAACATTAGAACCATATCAAAAAATAGTTATTGATTTTGAAATTTCACTATATACGAGTCGTGTAACACTAGAAGTTGTTGACGTTGAATACGACCAAGATTAAACAGTATATAAATATTAATTTATATAAATAAAAATACAAAAGAGAAAGGAGCATATTGTATGACTGAAATAGAATTATTAACATTAATTCATAATGATTTGGGTTGTATTGTGTGCTTTTTAGTTTTCTTTGTATTGGTTATCATATTAAAATATATATATAAGTTTTTTGATATGATTTTCCATTTTTGATACTAAAGATGAAAGGAGTGTGTTGACTATGTTAAAAACAATAGTTACTGCCGAAATGTTAGGCGGAGTATTAGACGAAGTAGTTGGGGTATTACCTATTTGCATACCTGTTTTAATTACTTTTATAGCATTAAGAAAAGGTATATCATTTATACAAAGCATTTTACATTCTGCTTAATGTTAACATATTAAGAAAAATACTAAAGAAAAAAAGGAGAGTGAATATATATGGAAACTGCAGGCTCTACAACTGTTTTATCAACAGTTATCACAAGTGAAATGTTGCAAGGTGTTTTAGATGAAATATTGGGAATATTGCCAATATGTGTCCCAATAATGATTTCTTTTATAGCACTTAGAAAAGGAATTGCATTTATACAAAGTATTTTACACTCTGCGTAAAAATACTAAAGATAAGAGAGAGGGTAGAGGTAACAAACTTTGCCCTCTTGTTTTATAGAAAGGAAAAAATATGGGAAAGAAATTTATAATTATAAGTATGGTTTTTATGTTGTTATTATCTGTATTTACTTTTAATAATAGTGTTTATGCTAGTAATGAAGATAATTTTTACAGTATGGTTCAAAAAGGTTATTCAATCATTTCTAGTAATGGCTATGACCCTAAAAAATTCACTAATTATTTTATACTTGAAAATGGTGCTACAATAGTTTTTTTACCAGATGATAGTGAGTTTTATGTTTATGATTGGTCGGGTTATATGTGTAGGGGTTCTAATTTTTTTGTTATAGATTATGATATTAACACTTTTGAGCCAAAGGATAATAACTGGATTAATATGGACGGAAAAGCTATTGATATAGCAAGACTTAGTCGTGTTACTCATTCTACTTTTGATATGAAAAAAGACGATGTAGTTGTATTTAATAAAAATATTGATTTTTTTTACCAGACCCCGGCGGAACTGGCGACGGTTCTGACACTGGAGGAGGGGAAACAGGCGATAATGGAAATAGTGGAAATACTTCCATTGATTTTAGTAGTAGTGGTGTCTTTTCTTGGATTGCGAAAGGCTTTGAGCTGGTTGTTAATACTATTAAGACGCTCTTAAATCCTATTGAATTATTAACCAATTATTTAAACCCTTTAAGTGAAAATTTTATTTTTACGAAGTTGTTTAACAATGTTAGTGATTTGTTTAGCTTTTTAGACCCAACGGGGGAGAAATTTATTTTTACTGATTTTTTTGAAAATGTATCAAATATGTTGTCATATATAAATCCATTAAGTGATAATTTTATTTTTAAAGAATTTTTTAGTAATTTTATTAGTTGGTTTAATCCTTTAAGTGATAATTTTATTTTAAAAAAATTGTGGGAGTTTTTAACTAATATTATTAGTTTTGTCAATCCTGCTGATGAGAATTTTTTAGGTAAAAAAATTATTGAACTATTAGAAAATTCATTGAAATTTTTGTTTGTACCTAGTGAAGATGCTATTAATGGTCTTGTTAATTCTGTTAAAGGCCATTTTGAATTTGTTGATACTATAAATAGTACAATAGATATGGTAAAAGGTATGTTTGATAATACTGATGTTTTGCCTAGGTTTTCGATAACTTTACCAGAGAATAACTGGTATAATGGAGAAATTGTTGTTATGGATTTAAGCTGGTATGCCCCATATAAACAGTATGGAGATACGATTATTGCTGGTTTTGTTTATGTATTTTTCATTTGGAGAATATTTATAAACTTACCTAATATTATATCGGGTGCTGCTGGTGCTATAAGTGACGTAACTATTGCATCAAATGGTATAGAAGAATATCATAAATCTGGATTTGGACGTCGTTCAAGTTTAAATCGTAAACAGTAAAGGAGTGATTTTTTATGATTATTGATTTATTTATATATGTTTTACAAGGTATTGTTAATGTTCTACTTGCTCCTCTTTCTGTTTTAGGTTTTGGTATAGATGTTGTATTAAAAATTGGTGTTGTACAAGGATTTATTAAGGTTGTAGCTTATTTATTTCCATGGGCTGAATTATCTCCTTTAATATCATTTATAATTGCAATGTTTGTATTTAGAGGTGTTGTAGCATTAATTAAAACAATATGGGATTTATTACCTATATTATAATTTTGAAAGGGGGCGATATTATGTCACAACATTTATTAAGTGTAATTTTTACATTAGTTTATTATCTTTTTTTGATTTATTTAATTTTTATAGAAATTAGTTATACATATTTAAAACATATAAAAAAAGATTGTAGGTTCGAAAACGTGGGATTTTTTAAATACTTAGAAAGTCCTATAAAAACATTAAAGGGGGACAAGTAATGTTTGTATTTTTGGTAATATTATTTATTATTGAGTGTTTTGGATTTTGTTATTTATTTTATAAAATATTAGAAATAAACAAAGATATAGACACTTTATATGATAATTATTCAAAAGAAATAGAAAAAATAACAAAAAATAATGTAGTAAAAAGGAGTAGTGTGTTGAAATGATGTGGTCAATTATGTTTAGTATGATAAAAATGATAGTTCAATTACTTAAATACCCTTTTTATGCAATTATTATATTAATGGCTATATTTAGCTTTTTAATATCTGTAAATATTGTCATTGGATTAGCTAAGGGAAAAAGATTTAAAAAAGGACAGCATAATGTAGTTAAAAAGAAAAGTTTTTTAAGACGTATTTTTTTAGATTTTCCAAAACAGTTTACTGATGATTTGTTTGAGAAGGACCCTGAATTTTTTAAATATCAAGGATTGATAATATTTGAAGGTCGTCAAGGTAGTGGTAAAACAATGTCTATGGTTGAATTTATTATGCGTATGCAAGAAGAGTATCCACTTGCTAAAACTACTACAAACTTTGGGTTAAAATCTCAAAATAAAGAGCTTAAAGATTGGCGAATGCTTATTGATTATAAAAACGACAAACAAGGTGTTATTGTTGGTATGGATGAATTACAAAATTGGTTTAGTTCAAATGATAGTAAAAACTTTCCACCGGAAATGTTGGGAATAGTAACACAAAACCGTAAAAATAGACGTATTATTTTAGGAACATCACAAAATTTTTATTTGCTTGCTAAGGCCATTCGTTCGCAAGCAACCGAAGTGCGTAGGTGTTCTACGCTCTTTGGTTGCCTTACAATAGTTAAACGCGTTGAGCCAATCTTAGATAGTGAAGGAAATGTACAAGAATGGAAAAATAGGGGAATGTATTTTTTTGTACATAATAAAGAATTAAGAAATGCTTATGATACATATAGAGTTATAGAGAATTTACGTAAAAGTGGTTTCAAGGAGCAGCTGCAAGATATTAATAATAATACTACAATTGTATTAAAAAACGATAAGAAAGGTAAAAAATAGTATGAATGATGAAAAAATATTAAAAATGTATAAAAATGGTTATACGATTGATTTCATTGCAAAAAGATACTATAAATATAAAAATAAGAATAATAAACCTGTTGTAATGAATGGTATAACTCTATACCCCGCAAAAATATATGATATGAAATATTGTAGATTGTATGTAGTTGAAATAATATATAAATATTTGATAAATGGAGATATGGCACATACTCAAACTGCGTAGTGTTTTTGGTCGCGGTGCTTTTTTAGAATTAGTATATATACTCATTCGTTTACATACCGTCTGCTACTGTGCACTTCCCCGATATGCGGGGGGTTGAGATTAGATACCTTTAGAAATTGTTGCGATTGGCTACAATTTCTTAAGGTTTTCTATCTCAAGAGGGGGGAGAGCCCCCCTAAACAACTAGCACGAAGTGCGTCAAAAAAAGTACGAAAGAAAAAATCCCGCCCTATCTAACAAGCGGGATTTTTGGTCATATTTGACCTTTGATTTTTTATTTAAATGTTTATTTTTTCCTTATTTTTCAATGGTTTGAGATGGGCGAACACTTTGTTTGGGGGGTATACTACTTTTCGACCATCTTTGACCTTTAAAAATAAAATAAATAATAAGTAAAGAGGTGTAAAAAATGTATATAAATGAAATGCAACAAAATAATATTACTTATTCTGTTGATATGATAAGACTAAAAACCTTTTTAACTTATTCTGTATTTACTGAGATTGAATTTAGATTTAAAACTTGTTGGAGTAAATATGTGAAAAGATATTATACCACACCACAAATGCAACAGTTTTTTTATAATTATGTGATAGAAATAAAAGAAGGAATTAGTTTTTGGTTTGGCTTTTGTCATAATAATGAACGTCGAAGTTTTTATGAGGGAGCTGAATATAATTTTACAATTGAATTTAATCCTAATAAATTAAAAGATAATGAAATTATAAAATATTTATTAAATTTAAGTGGTAAGTGGTTTATAAAAAGTTTTGACTTAGCTATGGATTTAAAAATTAATATAAATGATATAATAACAGATACAAGTGGAAGGCAAAAAAGTGTAGTTTTTAGTTATGGTTTTGATAATAAGACTATAGTATTAGGAAAAGGAGATGGAAGATTAAAAATATATAATAAAAAGCTAGAAAGTAATTTAAATATAATGGGAGAATTGACTAGGGTAGAGGTATCAAGAGAATTCGAGGACTTTCCCGTTAGTGAAATTAAAAAATTTGATTATGGAAACATATTTCCAAGTATTTATTTAAATAATTATCTTTATACTTTTAGTGATTATGAGGACAAGACTTTGCTAGCAATTTTATATTCTGTTCAAAATGGTTTTCCTATAAAATACTTAACTAAGACATATAAAAAGAAAATTAAAACAATGCTAGAGGGAGGACATAAAATAAGATTTGACAATAAGACTGCAACTCAAGTGTTGTGTAAAACTATATTTCATTATTTTATGAATAATAACAAAGTGAGGTGGAATTAATAGAATGAGTAAGGTATCAACTAAGATTAATCGAATAAAAAGAAAATTGGACAATATAAGTGGTTTAGATGATGATTTTATAATGTCTAGTGTAAATAAGGTAGATTTATTTGTAGATATAATATTAAGTGATGTAGAAAATTATTTAAAAGAAAACAAATTAAATGGAACTATATTTAAAAACTTAAAATGAGGTAAGGTATCTAGGTCTAAGCTTAGATACTTTTTTATATGCAAGTTTCCATATTGATAACATTGCACAAAATCAAAGTTTTGTGCAATAAAGCATAGGGGTAAAATATAGAACCATATTTATATAGTCCTACCCACAAAATCTTGCTTTCCTTGCTATTACTAGTATTTAAGATTTGCTTTAACAACAAACTATATTACTTTCTTATAAAACTCTCTTAAATTTGATTCTGAAGCTTCATTATTTTTAATTATTCTTGGTTGGATTTTTTTTCATTATTGTAGCCACATATTTTAAAAAATTTATATAACTTTAGATTATTTTTATCAAAATTTCACAAATCCCCATATTTCAGTATTTTGCTCAATTATTCAAACAACAAGTTATATGCCTAAAAAATAAAAATGCCTTAAAATCGATTCTCGTCCGTCTCTTTTTTAGCCATTTTTCAGCATTTTTAATAAACATATAAAAATCAGCATTTACACTTATTTT
>CAUWAM010000012.1:0-46357 GCA_963556825.1 uncultured Clostridia bacterium
AATATTATTATTACTAATTTGTAAGTCTTCTATATAATTTTGCATTACTCTTGTTTCATCTTTTAGATTATTAATATTCTCCAATATTTCTTGTTTATCTGATAAACGTGATTTTTCCATCTCTTGTTTATTTTGTTGTTGAAGTTCTTTTAAATTATTTTGTTCTGTATTTAATATATTTACTTTTTCTAAAATATTTTCTTTTTCTAAATCTAATTTTCCAATATTATCTAAAATATTATTATTACTAATTTGTAAGTCTTCTATATAATTTTGCATTACTCTTGTTCCGTCTTTTAGATTATTAATATCTTCCAATATTTCTTGTTTATCTAATAAACGTGATTTTTCCATTTCTTGTTTATCTAATGAATGTTTATTTTTAATATTTTCAATTTCTATAAAAATATTATTAATTTTTTCCATAGAATCATCATTATCTAGTCTTTTTTCAATATTTGATATCTTATTAAATATTTTCTTAATAACATTTTTAAATCCATTTTCTTTTTTCTCAGTCTTTTCTTCCTGCTTTTCTTCTACTACTTGATTATTTCCTAATTCTTGCTCTATTTCTCTATTTAATAATTCTTGTTCAATTATTGGTTTTGCATTTTCTATTATTTTAGAAACTGTTATTACTGGTTGATTTACTTGTATTTCTTTTATCTGTTCATTTTTATCTTGTTTTTCTTCACCATAATAATAACCATAACCTTTTCCATAATATTTATTACGTTGAATGTCTGTTTTATTTAATATTACGCCCATTATTTTTCCACCAACGTCTTGTATTTGTCTTTTTGTTTTCTTTAATTCACTTATTTTAGTTTCTTTATTTTCTGCAACTAATATAGTGCTGTTCACCATTGTTGATAACGCTATACTATCTGATACTATCATACTTGGTGTTCCATCTAATAATACAATATCATACATTGATTTTAATAAATCTAATAAATTTTTCATATTTTTAGATGCTAGTAATTCAGATGGATTTGGTGGTATTGTGCCACTTTCTAATATATGTAAATTAGTTATTTTAGTTTCTCTTATATATTGACTTGCTTTTTCTAAATTTTTTAGTTTATCTTCTGATATTTCTTTTATAAAATCTGATAAACCTTCTCCTTTTTTGTTCTCAAATATTTGACTTCTGTCTTGTGGATTTCTTAAGTTTGTATCTACTAAAATTACTTTTTTATTTGCTTGTGCAAAAGTTACAGCAATATTGTTTACTATAAAGCTTTTCCCTTCTTTTTCTCTTGCACTTGTAAATAAAATTACTTTCTTCTTATTTATATTTGAAGAATATAATATATTTGTTCTTATTGTTTTTAGACATTCTACAATATAAGATTTTGGATCTGTTTCTATTATTAATTCATTATTTGTTTTATTTGTATTTGGTATTATTCCTATTGTTTCTAATTTTAAATTTACTGGTATGTCTTTTTCAGTTTTGATTGTATCATCAAGAATATATATTATTAATATTAATATTCCAGATACAAATAATCCAACTATAAAAGCCATTGATAAATCTTTAATATGATTTATATTACATGGTGTATCAGGAATTTCTGCTAAATCCACAATATTAACGTTTTGAATATTATAAATTTTTTCTATTTGTCCTACAAAAACGTTTGCTATTTCATTTGCTATTTTCATAGCTGATTCTGGGTTTGAATTCTCAACTGTTATTTTTATAAATTGTGTATTTTTTATTTCTGCTACAGTTACACTTTTTTGTAAATTCTGAACAGAAATATCAAGCTCTAAGTTTTCTATTACTTTACTTAGAACGTTTGCACTTTTTGCAATACTTCCATAAGTAGAAATTAAACCAGAGTTTAAATTCAAGTCTGTTTGAGTTACTTGTTTCTCACCTTGTGCCTCATCTCCAGTTAGTAGAATTGTTACAGACGAATTATATTGAGGCTTTTTGTAATAATATGAATAGAAGTATCCCATTACTAAACTTATTAGTAATATTAGAATTATAAATATCTTCTTTGATAAAATTATATTTACTATTTTTTTCATATCCATATATTCATTTTTTTCCATTTACATCACCTATTCTTGATTATACCATAATTTCCATATTATTGCAACACTTTATGTTTATTTGTTCTTTGTTACTTAGAAAATACTGAATTTTACAAAAAATAAAAAGATATAAAAAGTTATATTTTTCTTTTTATATCTCTCATAATTATTTTAATTTTTATTATTACATGGCTCTTCTATATAATTCTATAAAATCTTCTTTGCTTACTTCTCTTGGATTTCCTGGTTTACATGGGTCTTCCATTGCTTTATCTGCAAGCATTTCGAAATCTTCTTCTTTTGCTCCATAATCTTTTATTGTTTGAGTAATTCCTACTGCTTTTGATAATTCGCTTATCATCCATACAAATGTATTAATAACATCTTGATCATTTAAATGTTCTGCATCTGGTCTTCCGATTTGACATAAAATTTCCCTAAATCTTTGAGCTGTTTCTGGATTTTCTCCATTAAATCTCATTACTGTTGGTAATAACATTGCATTTGCAATTCCATGTGGTGTGTCATATACAGCTCCTAATTGGTGGGCCATTGAATGAACTATTCCAAGTCCTACATTTGAAAATCCCATTCCTGCTATATATTGCGCCATTCCCATTCTTTCAATTGCTTTTTCATCTTTATCATTAACTGCTGATGATAAATTTTCAAATATCATTTTTATAGCTTGCATATGGAACATGTCTGATATTTCATTATGTGCTTTTGTTATATAACCTTCTACTGCATGTGTTAATGCATCCATTCCTGTTGCTGCTGCAAGACTTTTTGGCATAGATGCCATTAAGTCTGAATCTACTATAGCTACAATTGGAATATCATTTGGATCTACACATACCATTTTTATTTTTCTATCTTCATCTGTTATAACATAATTTATTGTCACTTCAGCAGCTGTTCCCGCTGTAGTTGGAAGTGCTATTACTGGCATTCCTCTATTTACAGTATTTGATAATCCGTTTAAAGATTTTATATCAGCTCTATCTGGGTTTGTCATTACTATTGATATACCTTTTGCTGTATCCATACTTGAACCACCACCAACTGCTACAATAACATCAGATCCAGATTCTTTACATGCTGCAACACCATCTGTTACATTTTTTATTGTTGGATTTGGTTTTATTTCATCATATAAAGTATAATCTATGTTTGCATTTTTAAATATTTCTTCAACTTTTTGTGTTACTCCTGCATTTACTAGTGATTTATCACTTACTAAAAATACTTTTTTAAATCCTCTTTTTGTAATTTCTTCTGCTAGTGCTCCTCTTGCTTCCTTTCCAAAATAAGACGTTTCATTTAAGACAAATTTTACTGCCATTTTAAATTTCCTCCTTTATATAATTTATTATTACATATTCCCATCTTTATAGTCATTAGGAATATTAAAATAATCATTTTTGACATTGCCATATGAGATGTCTACTTTTAATAATTCTTCCTCTTCTCCGGCAATTGTTTTTATATAAACGATTTTATCGTTATCATAGTATATTCTTGTTTTTGCTTTTGTTAAATCTGTTACAGCAATTTTATTGTTTATTAAAAAATCTTGATACTTATCAAATTCTTCATATTTATAATTTTTTCCGTTTATTTTTTCTTTTCCTTCTTGGCTTGACATTTCTTTTAACTTTGATAATTTTTGTTGTATTTCAGTTGATATTTCTGTATTATTTTTATAGGTATAATATTTCTTGTTACTGTCATCTAAAAAATAAGTATCTTCTCCATTTACAATATATTTATAAGTGACACTATTTCTCATTGTTTCTTTATAAGCTTGGTCATTTTTTATAATAATTGTCTCTTTGTTTTGATCATCTAAAGTTGTTGTAAATGTAATTTCATTTGCATTTGCAATTTTTTCATATGTTTTTTGCATTTCTACTGATTCATTTTTATCTACTTTATTATTTGATTTATTTTGGTATATGAGAATTACCACTCCTCCAATAATTACAAGTATTAACAAAATAATTACACTTATTATTATTTTATTTTTAAGTTTAATATCTTTCATGTCTTTTGTACCTCCTATTTTAAATTTTTCAATTTGTAACTAATCTCCTAAGTTAATTCCTATACTTCTTGCTGTTTTTACTAAATCATCATCCATTGTTACTTTTCTTTGATTACTTACTGCTGTATTTCCTGAAACTGCTCCAATTTCTTTATTTTCACCAACAACGTCTTCTAATGATACAGAATCTAATTTGTTATTTTTTATAATAGCTAATACTCCAAATTTTTCATCTAACGCTAATTGCATTGCTTTTGCACCATATTTAGTTGATAAAACTCTATCAAAAGCTGTTGGAGTTCCACCTCTTTGCATATATCCTAATGTTGTATTTCTTGCTTCTAATCCAGTTAATTCTTGTAATTGCTTTGCAACTATTTGTCCAACTCCTCCAAGTTTTGTGTTATCTACACCTTTTCCATTATCTCTTTGATTTTCTACTGTTATATCTCCACCTATTGGTTTTGCACCTTCTGCTACAACTACAACACTAAAGTTTTTACCTCTTTTTTGTCTATTTTTTATTTTATCTGCTACTTTTTTTATATCATATGGAATTTCTGGAATTAATGCAACATCTGCTCCTCCTGCTATTGCTGATTCTAACGCAATCCAGCCTGCATATCTTCCCATTACTTCTAGTACCATTATTCTATGATGAGTTTCTCCTGTTGTATGAAGTCTATCAAGTGCTTCCATTGAAACAGATACAGCTGTATTATAACCAAATGTTATTTCTGTACACGCAACATCATTATCAATTGTTTTTGGTACTCCTATTACATTTACACCTTTTAAAGAAAAATCTCTTGCTGATTTTTGAGTACCATCTCCTCCTAATGTGAATATACAATCAAATTCATCATCTTTAATATTTTGTACACATTTATCTGATAAATCTTGATATTCAACTACTCCATCTTCTTTTACAACTTTATAATTGAAAACATTTGCATTTGTAGATGAACCTATAATAGAACCACCCTTTGGTAAAATTCCTTCTGCATTTCCGTCTTCTGCTGTACTTAATTTTACATATTCATTTTTTAATAGTCCATTATAACCATCAATAAACCCATAACATTCTACATTATTATTTTCCGCTGTTTTTACAATTCCTCTAATAACAGCGTTAAAACCTGCTACATCTCCTCCATTTGCTAATATAGCTACCTTTTTTATCATTTAAAATCCTCCTTTATGTTCATAATAAAAGTAACTTGTTTTTATAATTAGTTACTCTAATAATTTTTTAATTTCTTCATCTTGTTTTAATTCTTTACTCAAAAATAGATACGCTCTTTTATCTTGCTTTATTGCAATTTGGGCTAATTCTTTGTCATTTCTTAGTCTTAAACTTGCATATTTTATAATTAAGCCCTTATTTTCTATTGCTGTTTTAACAACCTCTTTATCGTCTCTTAATTTTTTACTTGCATAATATAATGTTTGACCATATGTTTTTACACTTGCCATAATTACATCCTTATCAGCTTTCAAAGTTTCTGATGCATAGCACGCAGTCCATGGAGCTCCCTTTATAGCTAGTAAAACAATTTCTTTATTGCTCCTTAATCTTTTACTTACAAATTCCATTGATTCTCCATCTTGCATTAAAGCTGTTTTTACAACTTCTTCATCATCTTGAAATTCTGGTGATGCAAATTCTAAAAGTTTTCCTTTCTTTCTAACCGCTTCTAATACATATTCTCTTGAACTTTTATTTTGTTTCATTTCTGTAATATCTTTAGCTTCCATTATGTATTAATCACCTGCTTTTCATCTTTGTTTGTATTTAGTGCTATTAATGCTTTTATTTTAATTCCTTGTTCTGAAAACATTCTCTCATGTTCTGTTTCTATATTATTCTCAAATATTGGTATTTTATGCAAGTCATATGTTTTTGCCTTAACTTCAAACCCTACTTCTTCTAGGTATCCTAATGTTGAATTAAATAAATCATCATCATCTGTTTTGAAATATATTTCTCCATTTGGAACTAGAAATTGTTTGTATTTTTCTAATTGTCTCGTATGTGTTAGTCTCTTTTTTCTGTGTTTTCCCTTTGGCCATGGATTACAAAAGTTAATATATATTCTTTCTATTTCATCTTTTTCGTTAAATATTTGTAGTACTCTTTCTATATCATATCTTGTTAATACTATATTTTCCGGTTCTATATTTTTTTCATTATATACTTGTTCTACATTTCTTTTAGCAAGTCCAAGCATAGCATCTACTAAATCTATTGCTACATAATTTGTATCTAAATTTTGTGATGCTAAATTGGCTATAAATTGACCTTTTCCACAACCTAATTCTAAGTATAATGGATTACTTGGTATTTTAAAAAACGTTTTCCATTTTCCTTTCATTTCTTCTGGTGTATCTATGTAAAATTTACTTGCTTCTAGTTCTGGTCTCGCCCATTTTTTGTATCTAATCCTCATGCTTTTTGCTCCTTATTTTGTTCTATTTGCTTATTTTATATTTGAATTATACACATAATTTTTTTAATTGTAAAGGTGTTTTTGTTTATTTTAAACAAATTATATGTTAAAATATTTCTAATAAAATTAATTGGAGAAAAATTTATGGAATTAATATATAAAATAGAACAAAAAAATCGTACAATAAACCAAATATTACAAAATAATTTAAAAGTTTCTTCTAGATTGTTATATAAACTTATTAAAAATAATTGCATATTTTTAAATGGAAAAGAATGTGATACTAGAAATATTGCCTTACCTAATGATGTTATATCAATTAATTTTGATTATGAAGAAGATAATTCTAATATTGTTCCTACAAAAATAAATTTAGATATTGTATTTGAAGATGAATGGCTTTTAATAGTTAATAAACCTGCTAATCTTGCAACTCATCCATCTATTTTGCATTTTTCTGACTCTTTATGTAATGGTGTTAGATTTTATTTTGATTCTATTGGTTTAAAAAAGAAAGTTCGACCTGTAAATAGGCTAGATTTAAATACTTCTGGTTTAATTGTTTTCGCTAAGTGCGAATATATTCAAGAGTGTTTGATTTCTCAAATGAAATTAAATTTATTTAAAAAGGATTATATTGCAATTTGTGATGGTATTTTTGAAAATAAATTTGGTATTATAAATTTACCTATTGCTAGAAAAGAAAATAGTATTATTGAAAGATGTATTTCAGAAAATGGTCAACATTCTGTTACTCATTATAAGGTTTTAAAAGAATTTAATTCTTATAGTTTAGTTAATTGTTGTTTGGAGACTGGAAGAACTCATCAAATTCGTGTACATATGAGTGCTATTGGACATCCTCTTATTGGAGATTCGTTATATGGCAGTATTTCTAATTTGATTAATAGACATGCTTTACATTGCTATCATATTTATTTTTTACATCCGATTTTAAAAACTAATTTGGATTTTGTTTGCAATTTGCCTAATGATTTTAAAATTTTGACTAAAAAAATAAAAGAGTAAATCTGTAAGCCGGGTTCTGTCGTTAAAAATAGTCATTTATCTAGGATATATATTGCTATATATCTCAAGCCACGCAATTTAAGAAGGCGTCGAGCAGACTTAATCTTCTATTTTAGGTGTTGCTCCAGATGGGGTTTACACAGCCCCTTATGTCACCATAAAGGCGGTGAGCTCTTACCTCACCTTTTCATCCTTACCTTAAAATTAAGGCGGTTATTTTCTGTTGCACTTTCCTTAGGGTCACCCCTACTAGACGTTATCTAGCATCTTTGCTCTATGGAGCCCGGACTTTCCTCTCGTAGTTCCTTTCGGAATTTACCAGCGACTATTCAATTTACTCTGTTTTTTATTATATCACAGATTTTCTATTTCTTCTAGCAAATTTTTATATTTTATTAAAAAAATTTCTTTATCTTTAATTTCTGCTGTATTTTTTAGTTCATTTATTTGTATATATATTTTATTTATAATATATTGTTTTTTGTCATTTTTTTGTGTAGTGGTTAGTAATTTTGTAAATTCTTGATTTGCAGAATTTATATTATCTGAAATTTCATCCCATTCATCTTTTTCTAATATACTATATGCCTTAAATATATTATTTTTTGTCTTTATAACTACTTTTTTATTTTCATCATCTGTTGCATTTTCTACAAAATTAGGTAAATGATCATATAATTTTGATAATGTATTTAATGTTTCTTCTTTGTTTTCTTCTTTTATATTTTTCATGAGATTATCGTATTTACTATTAAAACTTGATATTTTATCTTTATTTACATTTATTTTATATAAATCTATTGTAAGTGATGTTATTGTTGGATATAACATTTCTACTTCATTTTTTAAATTTTCCCAATCTATATTAAAATCTCTTGTTAAAACTCCGGCTTGTTTCATTTCGTATTTTTCATTTTCATTAGATTGTTTTGAATCTTGATTACTTTTATTTTCACTTTTACTACTACTTTCTTCTGACTTGCCTGATGATGAACTTCCTGTCGAATTTGTTTCTGATGAATTATTTGATGCTTCTTCTTTTATTTCACTTGTATTAATTTTATAATTTTCAAATTTTATATTATTTAATTCATTAAACATATTTAAAAATCCGTATTCTACTCTATCTATTTCTGCTAATGTTTTTTCTTTTTCGCTACCTTTTTTATTACTATTTCCATATGATTTAAATACTACAAAAGCAAAGCTTATTACAAGTATTACTAAAAAAACATATGCTATTTTTTTATATTTTTTCAAAATATACCTCCAATGTTTTTAATTTTATTTTATTATTTACTTTTTTATAAAAACTATTCCTTCAGTATATTTTTTTATTAATATATCATAATAGTATTATAGATTTATTAAGGAGTTTTTTATGGTTTCTGTGAATTTGATTAGTGAAAATTCAGAAGAATTAGAAAAATTTTTAAGTTCTTTTTATAATTCTTCTTTTGATATAAAAAATAATTTAAATTGGGAACATAAGTATAGTAATCCTATTGAAATTGCTGAAATTATTGGTACTTATGTTGATAATTTAGATAATTTTAAAATTGTAATGTGGATTTCTCTTGATAGTGGTGTGTATATTAATGTTACCGAGGATAATGCTAATAGTTTGATTAAGTATTTGTATGAGAGATATCCTTATTAATTTTTTATATAATTTAGTATTTTAAAGGTTCTAATATTTCATCATATTAGAACCTTTATTTTATTCATCTTCATATTTTATTTCTTCAACTGTTTTATCATCCTCTAATTTCACATTTGATTCTACTTCAATAGTCTTTTTTAAATCTTCGCAATTATTATCAGAACACTTGCATTTATCCTCATTTTTATCATTTTCTATTACTTCTACTTTTTTAGTTTCTGTTTCTTCTAATTCTTCTTGTTTTGCACCACATTCAGGACAGAATTTTACATCTTTGTCAATTTCAGAAAAACATTTTTCACATTTTATTTTATCTTTTAGCTCTAGGCACTGTTTTAAAATAGATTCAATTTCTGCACTCATAACATCTATTTTTGTACATTCTTCTTCTAATTCTTTTTCAATGTCTATTTTTTCTTCTCTTACATGGTTTTCATAAACTTTTTTACCTATTTCTTTATATATATCAGATATTTGTGATTTTAAGTCTGCCATTTTCATTCTTAATTTTGCTTCTTTAGCTAATTTTCCTGTTTTATCAGCAGTTACTTTGTATGCTTCACTTGCTTTTTTTCCTAATTTATTAAAAATCTCCATTTTAATTCCTCCTTAATGTATTATGGTTCTTATTATACAAAATTATTCCATTTTTTTGTCTCTTGTCATTAAATTTTTAACAGCTTCTTTTGGTTCTAATTTATTATATAATACTTCATATACTGCATTAACTATTGGCATTTCTATATTATTAATTTTTCCAAGTCGATATGCAACATCAATATTGTCAATACTTTCAATTACCATTCCAACTTCTTTTTTTGTTTCTTCTAAAGTCTTTCCTTGTCCTATTAACTTTCCTGCTTTTCTGTTCCTACTATGTTCACTCAAACATGTTACTATAAGGTCTCCTAACCCACTTAGTCCGTAAAATGTTTCTAGTTCTCCTCCTAGTTTTACTCCAAGTCTTGATATTTCTTTTAAACCTCTAGTTATTAATGCTGCAAATGAATTATCTCCTAAACCAATTCCTGCTGCAACACCTGCACAAAATGCTATTATATTTTTTAATGCTCCTCCTAGTTCTACACCTTTTATATCATTACTTGCATAAATTCTCATTTTTTCTGACATAAATGTTTCTTGTAACATATCTAATATATCTTCATTCTTTGAAGCCATTACTAATGCTGTTGGAACTCCTACAGATACTTCCTCCGCATGACTAGGTCCTGATAAAACTCCTACTTTTACATTTGGTAATTCTTCTTCTATTACTTCATCTAATGTTTTTAGTGTTTCTTTTTCAAAACCTTTTGAACATATAATTACTGGTCTATTTCCTACATATTGTTTATATTGATTAAATGTACTTCTTGTAAATTTTGATGGTGTTACATGTAATATAAATTCAGTATCTTTTATTACTTCTTCATAACTTGTTGAACAATAGATATTGTCTGGTATGATTAAGTCTGGTAAGAATTTACATTTCTTTTCATTGTTTATTAAGTCTCTTTCCTCTTCAGAAAATGACCATATTTTTACTTGGTTCCCTACATTTGCTAGGTATGTTGCTAATGCAACTCCCCAACTTCCACTTCCTATAATAGCTATTTTTTTCATATTTTATTCGTATTTCTCCTTTGTTATTTTTATTATTTTTTACCAAAGCTTAATTTATTTTCTGTTCCACTCATTATTCTTTTTATATTAGCTCTATGGTTGTATAATACTATTATTGCTAATATTACACTATATACAAAATAAACTTTTCCACTTTTTCCTTCAGTTAATACTGTGTAATTTTCATTTATAAATAAAGTTAACACTGGGAATAATACTGCTGCACCACATGACCCAACTGATACCATTTTTGTTAAAACCATTAATACTAATGCAAATACTAAACAAATTAGTCCTATTTGCCAATTAGACATAAGTAAAACTCCTAAAGATGTTGCAACACCTTTTCCTCCTTTAAATCCAAAGAAGATTGGAAATGTATGTCCTAAAACTACTGCTATTCCTGCTATTTGTACTATTAATTCTTTATCTACATTTTTAAATATATTTCCTACTATAATAGCAATTAAAATTGCTATTACTCCCTTTAAAATATCACAAATTAATGTTATTGCTGCTGCTTTTTTTCCAACTGTTCTCAATACATTTGTGCTTCCTGCATTTCCGCTTCCTTTTTCTCTTACATCAAATCCAGCCATTTTTTTGCTTATAATAACTGAAAAACTTACACTTCCTATTAAATATGCTATTACTGCCATTAAAATATATGCTGTCATTTTTATTACCTCCTTTTATGCCTTTTATTGTTCGGCATATTTTTCATTTTTTTCTCTTGCGATAATTCTTACTGGTGTTCCTTCTAATCCAAATTCTTTTCTTATTTGATTTACTAGATATCTTTGATAAGAAAAGTGAAACAATTCTTTATTGTTTACAAATATTACAAATGTTGGTGGTTTTGTTGATACTTGTGTTCCGTAGAATATTTTTAATCTTCTTCCTTTATCTGTTGGTGGTTGAACAATTGCAATCGCTTCATTTATTACTTGATTCAACACTGATGTTGATACTCTTAATGCATTTTGCTTAGCTACATTATTTATCATATCAAATAGTTTATCTACTCTTTGTCCTGTTTTTGCAGAAATGAAAATTACTGGTGCATATGATAAATATGATAATTTGTTATATACTTCTTTTTTGTATTTTTCTAATGTTCCTGTTGTTTTTTCATATTCATCCCATTTATTTACAACTATAATTACACCTTTTCCAGCTTCATGAGCTTCTCCTGCAATCTTAGCATCTTGCTCTGTTACACCATCATTTGCATCTATCATCATTAAACATACATCAGCTCTTTCTATTGCAAGTAAACTTCTCATTACACTATATTTTTCAATGCTTTCATTTACTTTACTTTTCTTTCTAATTCCTGCTGTATCAATTAATACATATTTTCCATATTCATTTTCAAATGGAGAATCTATTGCATCTCTCGTTGTTCCTGCAATATTGCTTACTATATTTCTTTTTTCTCCTAATATTTTGTTAATTAAAGATGATTTTCCTACATTTGGTTTTCCTATTACTGCTACTTTTATTATTTCTTTTTCTTCTTCATTTTCTTCTTTTTCTGGAAAATATTCATATATTGCATCTAAAACATCTCCTATTCCTAGAGCATTTGTAGCAGAAATTGCAAATGGTTCTCCTATTCCTAAGTTATAAAATTCATAAATATCTTGGCTATCTTTTTCATAATTATCTGCTTTGTTACAAACTAAAACTATTGGTTTTCCAGATTTTTTAAGCATTATTGCAATTTCTCTATCTGCTGCTGTTACACCTTGTCTTATATCTGTTAAGAAAATAATTACATCTGCCATTGATATTGCTAGATTTGCTTGTTCTCTCATTTGAGATAATATTATATCATCAGAATCTGGTTCAATTCCACCAGTATCTATTAATGTAAAATTTCTTCCACGCCAATTTGTTTCTGCATAAATTCTATCTCTTGTAACACCAGGTGTATCTTGAACTATTGATATTCTACTACCAGCCAAATAGTTAAAAAAAGTTGACTTTCCTACATTTGGTTTTCCTATTATTGCTACTATTGGTTTTGACATTTTCTTTTCCTTTCTTGTGGTCAATTGGGACGCCCTTTTTTGACCAGTTTTTCTTTTTTATTTGAGGTTAGGTCAAAAAAGGGCGTCCCAATTGACCTGTTTGAGGTTATCTTCCACCTCCGCCACCGCCGGCCACCGCCGCCGACCTCCGCCTCCTGAGAAGCCTCCGCCACCGCCTGAGCCTGAAGAATATGCTGCTGATGCTATAGAATTACTTATTGCATTTGAAAAACTTGAGCTAAAATCTGTATGCATCATTATATTCATATATGTATATGTTCCTATTCCATTTGTAACTTCTTCAAAATCTGGATATACTATTTTTAATTGTTTTATTACTTTATCAGCTATTCCAAATACTGTTGCATATACTAAATATTTTTCCCATATTACTAATTCTGGAATTTCTCTTTCGTTAAGCATTGAAAAGTCTTCCATATATTTTTTTAGACCATTCCATTGTTCTTGCATATCTATACCTTTTTGAGTTAATACATTTAGCTTGTTAGCTATTTTATTACATAGGATTGCGTTAATTACCATTATTACTAATGGAATAGCAACTGTAAAAGATAATATCAATGTAAATATTATGATAAACACTACTGCAAAAGCATATGAACTTGATTTTCCTTTATAATCACTATATTCTTTTTTTATTTGTTTATCTAAAATATCTTTTTCTATAAGTTGATTTTCAACAGCTTTATATGTCCCATCTAACAACTTTTCTATTGATGATGGATTCTTTTTTATATATTTTTCTAAATCTTTAAGTGTTATTGTATCTTTTTTTTCTGATGCTTTTATAATAAAATTCATTATTTTTTCTTCATTTAAAGGTAAGCCTTCACTTACTTTTTTCAAAAGATTGATTTTTACTATATCTTTTCCTATCACTTTATCTTCTTGTTGTATTTCTATATAACCTTTTAAAGATAAATCAAGTACTGTTGCTGAAAATATTTTTCCAAAATTTATAGGTGTGAAAGTTCTTAGCGTAAGATTTACTGTTTCAAATGCTTCTCCTGGTGTTGAATTTTCATCTGGCAAGTCTCTATAATATTCTAATTCTGTTGTTGGTTTAAATTTATTATTTAAACTTTTCAGTCTTTTCCAATATTTAATTGTCTTCTTAAAGAATATTACTATTAATAAAATATTTATTCCAATACACACACTATATAAAATATATTTAAAATACTTACTTAACCATTCATTTCTTTTTCTTCTTTGATTTGCTTTATTTGCCCATTTTGTTTCTTCTTTTACTACTTGTTCTAAAGCATCTTTATTTTTCATTCTTCCCGTTGTTGTGATTAAATTTGTTGGAAATAAAGTTCTTACTTCTACATATGTACCACTTTCAAAATTATTAACTTCAAATTCTATTTTATTTGTATCTGTTGCATATATTGTTCCATTTAAGTTTTTGGTATGTCCCCATACTTTTATTTCATCTTTGTTTAGCACATTTGATGGTAATAAGATTGTTCCAGTTATTTTATTTGCATCTATCTCAAATGTATCTCCTACAAATTGCCAGTATAGTTCTGCATAGTCATTATATTTTGTTATAGCATCTTTTACTGTATATGAAATTTTATATTTTTTTGTTGCTGAGCTATTATCTAGTCCTACTCCCCAGCCAACTTCAAAGTCGTCATCTTCATTTTCAGTACCATAATAATATCCTTTTGTTACATGATATGCCCATTCGCTTGTGTTAATAAAATCATTATTTATTCCATTTGTAATGTCTTTTACTTTAACATTTGTTATAGCTGAATATTTAGAATTATCTGTTTTAAACGATTTATATAATGTATTTGTATTTCTTATATTTATATTCCATGTTTCTATTACATCCATGCTACCATCTGAATTAATTTGTACTTGAAAATCTAAATCATTTAATTTTAAATCACCTGCATTAGATTTATTTGTACCAACAAAAATAAATAATAGTAAAAATGCAATTATATAAATAATTTTCCTTTCTATTTTCACTATTTTAATCCCCTTTCTTTTGATATTATTATTTTACTATAAGTGTTTAGAAAAAACAAGTAAAACAGGTTAATTTTGTTTAATTTTCCTGCTCCACTTGTTTAACTATTTTTCTATTTTGTTACCCATTTTACTAAATTTAAATTTTCTGCATCTAGTAACATTTCATGTCTTGGCATAACTCTAAATGTATAACCATAATTTCCGCCAGTCTTCAACTCAATTTTTGTTGTATATTCATACTTTTTATTTTCTTCATCTTTTTCTGTCAATTTCATTGGAATAATGCTTACATTTTCAACAACTCCATTATCTAGTATTTTTCCATAATAACATTCAACAGTTATGTTTTCAAGTTCAACATTTGGAAGTTGAATTTCACATTTTACTTCAATATTATTTCCTGCGTCTATAGTTATATTGTCCAAATTATTAGTTTGAGTTATTTTTATATCTTTCCAATTGATATACAAATTCTTTTTCCATAAATTATATTCAGCCACAGTATCAATATTTTGATAGAATTTTTTTGTTAAATTACATAATGGCATATATAAATTATTTGTATAATCTACTAACATTCTAGCTGTACTATATTTACCACCAGTTGAAATTATTGAGTTTTTCATTATTCTCATCCATCTTAATGAGATTCCTTCTTGATTTTTTTCATAGTATGTCGGTATTATTTTATCTTCTAATGTATGATACATACTTTGACTATCTGCTATATCTTGTTCTTCATATGAATTATATTCTGCATTTGTTCCAATTGTCCATCCATTTTCTTGGTTATATCCTTCAGCCCACCAGCCATCTAAAACACTAAAGTTTATAACTCCATTTACAGATGCTTTTTGTCCACTTGTTCCTGATGCCTCCATTGGTCTTCTCGGATTATTTAACCATACATCTACACCACTTACTAAATATTTTGACATTGCTATATTATAGTTTTCTAACAAGAATATTTTTCCCTTAAATTGAGGCATCATTGATATTTCATGAATTCTTTTTATCAAGTCTTGTCCTTCTTTATCTGCTGGATGTGCTTTTCCAGCAAATATTAATTGTACTGGTTTTTCTGAATTATTTAATATTTGTGTTATTCTTTCTAAATCTTTAAATATTAATGTTGCTCTTTTATATGTTGCAAATCTTCTTGCAAATCCTATTGTTAATGCATTTGGATTTAATTTTGATGTTATTTCATTTATTTCTTCATAGCTGTAACCAGATCTTCTTAATCTTTGTGTTGTGCTGTCTTTTACTAATTTTAATAATTTTTCTTTTCTTTCTTGATGAGTTTCCCATAAGATTTTGTCTGGAATATTGTTTATTTTTTCCCAAACTTTATCTTCATGAATATTGTCTTGCCAATATGGCATTAAATATTTATTGTAAAGTTCTTTTAACTTTGGAGCTAACCATGTACATGTATGAATTCCGTTTGTTACATATGTTATTGGTGACTCATTTGCAGCTATATCTGGCCAAACATCTCCGAATAACTCTCTTGATACTGCTCCATGCAACTTACTAACACCATTTTTCTTACCAGCAACTTTAAGCGCTAGTATTCCCATATTAAATCCTGGTTCTAAGATTTGAGATGGTTTCATTCCTAATCTTAAAAATTCTTCTCTATTTAGTCCTATTCTTGGCCAAAAATCTTTGAAGTATTTTTCTACTAAATCTAATGGAAATATATCATTTCCAGCTGGTACTGGTGTATGTGTTGTAAATACTGTTTTAGAACTTGCAATATCTCTTGCAACTTCAAATGACACTTGTTTTTCTTTTATTATATTTTTTATTAATTCTAATATTAAAAATGCTGAATGCCCTTCATTCATATGATAGATTGTTGGATTTAGTCCTAATTCTCTTGTTAAAAGATTTGTTCCAGCCATTCCAAGAACGATTTCTTGTCTTATTCTCATTTCTTGGTCTCCACCATATAATCTTAATGTAACATCTCTATCTTCTGGATTATTTTTTTCTATATCTGAATCTAATAAATATAATTTTATTCTTCCAACATTTATTTGCCAAACTTTTAAATATAATCTTCTTTTTGGAAATTTTACATATATTATTAAATCTTCACCTTTTTCATCTTTTACTGGAATTATTGGCAAGTTACTTAATTCTATATTTACATATTCTGTTTCTTGATCCCCATAACCATTTATTTTTTGATGGAAGTACCCATTTTTGTATAATAATCCTACTGCAACAAGTGGAATTCCTAAGTCACTTGCTGATTTCAAATGATCTCCTGATAATATTCCAAGTCCACCTGAATATATTGGTATTGTTCTGTCTAATCCGTATTCAGCTGAAAAATATGCTATTAAATCATTTTTATTTTCTGGATATTTATTCGCAAACCAAGTATTTTTACTATTCATATAATCTTCAAATTGTCTTGCTAATTTGTCATATTCTTTTAAAAATTCTGGGTTTTTAGATACATTTTCTAATCTTTCTTGTGATACTTGTTTTAAAAATTTTACTGGATTTTTTTCACAAGTCTCCCACAAATCATTATCAATTGTTTTGAATAATCTTAAAAATTCTGTATTCCATGACCACCATAAATTATTTGATATTTCTGACAATTTTTCAATCCTTTTTGGTAATTGTGGGTTCACAGTAATTTTGTTAAATACGTACATTTTTATTTTCCTCCTTAGTAATTTTAAATTTTATCTTTCTTGTTCTTCTTTTTCTCGATACATTTGTATTGTATTTTCGATTGTTTTTTCATAAGCTTCATTTCTTTGTTTGTATTGTTTATTAAATTCTATTTTTCTCTGTCTTTCTGAATTCTCTTTTTTTTCTAAACTTGTGTTACTTTTTTGCTTATTGCTTTCCTTTTCGAAAATTTCTTGGAATGATTGCTTTTTTTGTTTTTTGCTATTGTTGTCTTCTTTAGTTTGATTCATATCTTTTTCTACAACAACTATTTTTTCAATTTTTTTAATTCTTTCTATTGTTTTTACTTTGTTGTTTGTATTTGTTTTTTCTATTCCCATACAATATATCTCCAATTCTTTTATATTATAATAATAAAATAAAAAAAGTACAAGTCTTTTTTTAAAACTTATACTTTTTATTTTAATTTTAATTATTTAGATATATTCTGTTAATTTATTCAACTGTTATTTCATTAAAACGTAAATTTCCTAATCTTGTGGCATAAGTTGAAAAAAGTATATATTTAGTATTTTCTGGTATAACCATTTCTAAGTCAGATACTACTTCTTCTTTTGTTGAAGATGCTTTAAGTCGTGTTCCTGATTCATTACAAGCTATAGCACCACAATTATATGCTCCTTTTATTCTAATTTTCTTTCCTATAGCACTTTCATCAACATAAATATAACCTTTATCCACGCTAGCTTTTACAACAGCTTGTGTTGTTAAATCATTATCATATCCTTCATATCCTATTGCATTAGAACCTGTTAAAGTTACTTCTTTTAACAAATAATATTTTTCACTATTTTTTAATTTGCAATTATAAATACCGTCAGCAGTAATTAAAGCATAATCCAAAGGATCAACCATATCTATAGTAACTGTATATTTATCTATTTGCTTTTCATAGTCAGCTAGTATATTCTGTTCTTCTAATTGTGCATTTTCATATTTTTCTTTTGATAGTTTAGCATTTTCGAATAATCCTGTGTTTGTTATTGCTTGTATACTTATTCCTGCCAAGATTAATAATATAATTATCGTAATAACCAATGCTATTAATGTTATTCCTTTTTCTCTAATATTCACTTTGTTCCACATAACTTTCCTCCTATGTATAATTCTCTAATTTAACTATAAATATACTACCATTAAATTTTAAAAAAAACAATACTTTTGTCTTATATTTATTAAATTCAAAAAAAGCATTTCACAATTAAATTGAAATGCTCTTTTACTTTTATTACTTATCATTTGTACCATTTATTTTAAATAATTTAAATATTTCCACGATAACTAGTGGTGCTAATACTAAACATACTAGTTCTATTATGTTTTCTGTTGGAAGTAGTGGAATGCTAAATATTTCTCTTAATCCTGGTATTAATAATATTATAAACATTAATATTGCTGATAATATAATTGCACCTATTAATTTCATGTTATTAAATATTCCTGTTTTAAATACAGATTTTTTGTTATCTCTAACACTAAATACATGTACTAATTCAGCAAATGCTAATGTTACAAATGCCATTGTTTGACCTACTTCTATTTTAGATTCATCTAATGATAATCCATCTATTGGTGTATTTGTTGTTGCTAATCCTATCATAAATGCTGCTAATGTAAGACCTCCTATCATTACTCCCTGATAAATTACTCTCCATGTCATTCCTTTTGTAAATATTCCTTTTCTAGGCTTTATAGGTTTTCTTTTCATTATATCGCTATTTGCTGGGTCAAATGCTAAAGCTAGAGCTGGCAATGAATCTGTTACCAAGTTTATCCATAGTATATGGATTGGTAATAAAATTTCTAATCCACTTATATCTGCTATTCCAAACCATTTACTAAATAAAGGTGTTAATAATGTTGCAAAAAACAATACAACAACTTCTCCTACATTGCTTGATAATAAAAATTGTATTACCTTTAATATATTATCATATATTCTTCTTCCTTCTTCTACTGCTGATACTACTGTTGCAAAGTTATCATCTGTTAAAATTACATCTGCTGCTTCTTTTGCAACATCTGTACCTACAACTCCCATTGCACAACCTATATCTGATTTTTTAAGTGCAGGACTATCATTTACTCCATCTCCTGTCATTGCTACAATTTCTCCATTTTTTTGCCATGCTTTTACAATTCTAACTTTATGTTCTGGAGATACTCTTGCATAAACAGAATAATGTCTTACATTTTTTTCTAATTCTTCATCTGACATTTGCTCTAATTCTAATCCTGTTATAGCTTCATCTTCATTTTCTAAGATTCCAAGTTTCTTAGCTATTGCAGTTGCAGTTATTTTATGGTCTCCTGTTATCATTACTGTTTTTATTCCTGCAGTTTTACATTTTTCTACTGCTGCTTTTGCTTCTTCTCTTGGTGGATCTATCATTCCTACCATTCCTATAAAAATTAAGTCATTTTCTATTATTTTCATTTCTTCTTTTGATGGTATATGGTCTATTTCTTTATATGCACATCCTAATACTCTTAGAGCCTCTTTTGCCATTTTCTCGTTTTCTTCTCTGATTTTATTAATGTAACTTTCTAAATCTTTATTGATTTGTCCTCCTATTTCATAAGAGTTACATCTTCTTAATAATTCATCGATTCCACCTTTTGTATATACAACATATTTTTCTCCTACTTTATTAACTGTTGTCATTAATTTTCTATCTGAATCAAAAGGTATTTCCTCTACACGTTGCATTCTATCATATATACTTGGATCGAAACTCAATTTAAATCCCATATCTACTAAAGCTGTTTCTGTTGGGTCTCCTGTTAGAGTTCCATCAGATGATATTTTTGTATCATTACATAACATATTAGCATATACTAATTTCGTTAATTCTTCATCTACTTCATTTTCTGCAATATTTTTTACTTCTCTTATTGCATCATTCCAAAATATTTTTTCAACTGTCATCTTATTTTGTGTTAATGTTCCTGTTTTGTCTGAACATATTACTGTTGCACTTCCAAGTGTTTCAACTGCCGGTAATCTTTTTACAATAGCATTTTTCTTTACCATTTTTTGGACACCTATTGCTAATACTATTGTTGACACAGCGACTAATCCTTCTGGTATTGCTGCAACAGCTAAACTAACAGCTGTCATAAACATACTTATTACTTCTTTTCCTTGTAATATTCCTATGATAAATATAATTACACATATTACTAATGCTGCAATTCCTAATGTTTTTCCTAATTTATCTAATTTTTGTTGAAGTGGTGTTTGTTGTTTTTCTGTAGAGTTTATCATCCCTGCTATCTTTCCAACTTCTGTTGTCATTCCTGTTTCAACTACAATTCCTTTTCCCCTACCATATGTTACTAAACTTGATGAGAATAACATGTTTTTTCTGTCACCAATTCCAATTTCTGTTTCTTCTATAATTTCCGAAAATTTTTCTACTGGAACTGATTCTCCTGTTAGCGAACTTTCTTGAGCTTTCAAATTTACTGCTTCTATAATTCTTAAATCTGCTGGTATATAGTCTCCCGTATCTAAAACTACTATATCTCCTGGCACTAGTTCTTTTGCTGGTACTATTTGCATATTTTCATCTCTGATTACTTTTGATGCATGATCACTTAATTTTTGTAGTGCCTCTAATGATTTTTCTGCTTTGCTTTCTTGTGCTACTCCTATTATTGCATTTACAATTACTACTATTAAAATAATTATTGTATCTGTTATTCCTTCTCCTTGTGCTACTCCTACAATTCCTGAAACAATTGCTGCTATAATTAACACTATTATTGAAAAGTCTTTAAATTGTTCTAAGAACTTTTGAAATATTGATTTCTTTGCAGCTTGTTGCAATTCATTAAATCCATACTTTTCTTGTCTTTTTTTTACATTTTCTTTGCTTAAGCCTTTTTCTAAGTCTGTTTCTAATTCTTTTTCTACTTCTTCAAATGTTTTGTTAAACCAATTTCTTTTTTCCATAAGAGTCCCTCCTTTTTTATTTTTTACCAAATTTACCGGTTTATTCATTTTGTTTAGTTGCGTGTATTTTTAAAATATACAGAACACTAATATCTAGTTTTTTATAACAAAAAAAGCAAAACTTTTAAAAGAAATTTAAATTTTGTTTTTAAACTTCTTTTAAAAGTCTCGCTTACTTAATAGACATTAAGCTTACTAACCAGATATTTTATTTATCGCGACTGTTGATTAGCAATTTAAAGCTACTCCCTTTTAAATTTGGTGACCCCTACGGGAATCGAACCCATGATTCCACCTTGAGAGGGTGGCGTCTTAACCGCTTGACCAAGGGGCCTTATTGGTACTGTTTATTTATACCATTTTTTTGTAGTTTAGTCAAGCGGTTTTTATATAGAATTTTAATTAATTTCATCAAATATTTCTTTAAGTCTCATATTTTGTTTTGTTAAATACAAGTATCCAATTAATGCTTCAAAAGCTGTAGAATACATATACTCTTGTACATTCGCATTTTTTGGCAAATGGTGATTTTCTGCATTTCTTCCTCTTCTAACTATTTCTTGTTCTCTTTCTGTTAAATTATCATATATATTTTTTAGAGTTTCTGCTTGTGCTTTGGCTTTTACATGTTTTATTGCTTCAATATGTAATGCGTGTGGCTTTAATTTTGTTTCATTTACTAATTTTGTTCTTATGTATAACTCATAAACGCAATCACCTATATATGCCCAAGTAAGTGGTGACATTAGGTTTACTTCTGTTTCATCTTTTTTTAAACTTATAAATTCTTCCACATTTTCCTCCTTATAGCAATTATTTTATTGGAATTTCTATTGTTATTTTTCCTAATTGACCATTTTTAAATTCATCTAGTAAAATTCTTGCTGTTTTTTCTTCATCTATTCTCCCACCAGACATTACGCAACCTCTTTTTTTACCTATTTCTAACATTATTTCATATATATTATAATTTTCTGGATTTTCTTGTGCTAATATTTTTTCAATAAAACTTTCTTCTATTTTATATCTATCACATAAATTTTTTCTGTAATTCTCTAATAAAAATTTAGTTAATTGATATGCAATTTCTAATTTATCTAATATTTCTTCTTTTATTGTTCCTGTAAAACATAAATTTAATGCCACTTCTTCACTTTCGAATTTTGGCCATAATACACCTGGTGTGTCTAATAATTCTATTTTTTCATTAATTCTTATCCATTGTTTTTGTTTTGTTACACCTGGTTTATTTCCTACACCTGCTGATGTTTTTTTAGCTATTCTATTTATAAAAGATGACTTTCCTACATTTGGTATTCCTAAAATCATTGCTCTTATTTTTCTTCCTGTTCTTCCTTTTTCTGCATGTTGTTCTAGGTCAACCTGCATTATTTTTTCTACTTCTTTTATAAAATTATCTATCCCTTTTCCGGAGTTAGAATCTGTTAAAACTGCTGGTATATTTTTATTTTTAAAATATTCAACCCATTGTTTATTTTGTTTTTCGTTTGATAAGTCACATTTGTTTAATACTATTATTTTCTTTTTATTTTTTGTTATTTCTGCTATATTTGGATTTTGGCTTGATATTGGTATTCTTGCATCCAATAACTCTATTACTACATCTACTAATTTTAGGTCTTGTATTATTTGTTTTTTTGTTTTAGCCATGTGACCAGGGTACCAGTTGATGTTTGTTTTATGAAACACCACTTGATTATTATTTTTTTCCATTTTTTCACTTCCTTTTTTACTTATTTTATAAGTTCTAAATACATTACTTCTTTACCTATTTTTTTAGCATATTCAATCTCTTTATTGGTTGAATCTCCAATATATCCATTAACATTAACTACATAAATGGCATCACTAATTTCAATTTTATTATAATGTAAATCTGCTAAAATTTGTTGTTCATCTTCACTAAATTTATTATTACTATAAATGCATTGTATAACAACATATTTATTTTTTGTTTCTAACTCTTTAGCTACTTCCATCATTTTATCTTTGAATTTCATACTACCACAAATAGTAACAATTTTATTCATGTCTATATCTCCTTTAAATCACTTTTAATATAAATTTCTTTTAACAAAATCCTTATAAATTCGCTCATGTCCGTAATCAAACATTTGAATTAATTAATTATTCCCATAACTTTACTCCTCTTTGTTTCCATTTCCTAATAGTTTTATTTTTTCTGCATTATTAAGTATATTTATGTTAATTCGTTTATTGATGCATAATCTCTTAAATTAGAAGTTTTGGCTAAATTTGGATTAAGTTCTCTCCATTTTTTAGCAGTTGTATTAAATATAATTACATTTAAAATATCTGCTTCCTCAGCATATTTTAACCATTGTTTATTTTTATAATAATTATTATCTGGTAATATATAATTTTTAATTGCATCAGTATGTATTAAATAATTATTTTTCGTCAATATTCTCTTTACATCCCATTCACTATTCTGATTTTCTAATTCTTTTAATCTTTCAAATTCTTTTATTAAATATAATTTAAAAACTGGACTAATTGCTGATGCAATTCAAATGCAATATCTTTATAAGCATAAGTGCCCCCATATTTACCTCGTTTAGAATATATACCAATTGCATTTGTTCTTTCACATCACTCTGTAACGCTAGGTGTAAATGTCAATAAGCCAACTTGCTTTCTAAAGTGTTCAGATTCGAACACTTTAAAATTAGGATTGTATATTTGTTCCTATGTAGTTAAGAAATCCAATGTACTTCTATTGCGCAACCAATTTCTTATAACATCTGCTGCTCGTGATTTATCACTTTTAGCTTTTGCTATATCTGAAATACAAATATAATCTGTTTTATTTATGTTTGTAATATTTATTTTAATATTTTGAACTTCAATAATTTTGTTTTTCATCATCTCTCACCTCGCTTTTTATTAAAAAGTGTAATAACTTAATTTTCAAAAACCTTTATTTTTCAATGGTTTGAGTAGAGTTGTCTTATCTATCATGAATCAATACTTATGATAATAGTTCTATGATCTGATCCTTCTTTCATCATATCTTCTTGTTTTATTATTGTATAATTATAAAAATCTTTTTTATCTTTTTCTACAAAGGCAAAATCAACATTTACTTGTTCTTGTGTACCATACCTTTGCCATGAATTATCAGAAATATCAAATTTTTGATTTCTTGAAACTGTTGTATAATTTGCATTTTGTTTTAATATATTATATACCTCTAACATATGAGAAATCATATTCATATCCCCAACGATAAATTTATAATCAGCTTCAATCGAATCCATATAATTTAACGATTTTACAGTTCCTTTTATTTTTCCTTCAGTAGAAATATAATCTGTATGTATATTACCAATTAAAAGTTTCTTGTTTTCATATTCCAGTTCAACAAACACAGTAGTTCTATAATCGCTCATATTGTAATCAATATTTTGTTCTTGAATATTTTTATAAACCTCATTTTTTCCATGTGGTAAACAAAATACTTTATTAACTTTAATCTTCTTTATATCTTTTATGGCAATAATATTATATTGATTTTTATATTTTTATATAAATTCTCTATAACTTAAAACTTTCATACGATACATTACCTCCAAACTCATAAAGATTATTACTTTCACTTTTGATATTTTTCTGGTGCTATTGATATATCTCTTATCATATCTCCATTAATTAAACGAACTTTGTTTTTTTCTTCGATTTTTATCCAATTATCTTCTATTGCAACTATTTTTCCTTGTACTCCAAAAGATTCATTAAATAATATAATTGTACATACTTTTCCTATAAATTCTTTCATTAATTCTTGTGGCATTTTTCTTTTCCTACCTTTCTTTTTTCTATTTATTATTGATAAATATAACTTTTTTCTTGGTAATATTATACACCAAAATAGTATTATAAATAAAATCAACCAATAATTTATTGGTACCACCTCCTATAATTTCAAAAACACTGTAAACTATTTTAATATATAATATTACATAGTCCTATAATTATTTTTATCTGCTCTATCATCTAATTTTCTATCAAAATCTTCATTTTTATAAAACCAATCTGTTTTATTGTCTTTTGGATTCAATTTTCTACTTTTATCAAATAATAAATCTAGTAAAACTGCAAGTGGTAAAATAATTCCTATTGTAGAAATCATTAATTCAATATTTTCTACCATTGCTAATGAACCATTTGTAGATAATGTATTCAATTTTGTTGTTATATCTGCGCCAAAATATACTCCATATAGTGTAAGATATAGCAATCCTCCTGTTAATTTTCTTTTTACTACTAATACTAGACATATTAAAAATGCAAACAATAATATTATTTCAAATGTTTCATTTATTGGTGCTATTCCAATAAAGTTTTTTCCTAATTGTGCTGATAATGTAATTATAATTCTTAATATCCAATACATAATCATAAATATTACTAATAAATATGTTGATAATTTTTTCATTTTTTTCTCCTTATTTTTTATAAATATGTTAAAAGGCGGATTGTATCCGCCCTATTCTTTAATAAAATTAATCTACAAAATCAAAGTCATCTTTAAATTTTTCTTTGAATATTTCAAATACTTTATTTAATGTTTCTTCATCATCTACACTTACATAAGATTCTTCATCTGATTCTTCGTCTGTGTCTTCTACTTTTAATATTACTACTTCTCCTTCATCTTCTTCTCCTTCAGCTGTAACTGGTAATAATACTACATATTCTTCTTCATCTAATTCTATTAGGTCTAAGAATTCAAATTTTACTTCGTTTCCATCCTCATCATTTAATATTACTATGTTATCCTCTTCATTAAAGTTTTCTTCCATCTTTTTTCTCCTTTCGTTTCGATGCTTTTTATTTATATTTAACAAATTAAATATCGTAATTATAATATCGTATTTTTTATTTTTTTGCAACTGTTTTTATAAATTTTCTTTTATCTTATTTACATATGTTTCTAAAATATATACTGCAGATATAGTATCTACAATATATCTTTTTTTATTCTTATCAATATCAAGAAAATTCATTGTTTTATGTGCTGCAACTGTTGTTAATCTTTCATCTATTGTTTCTATTTTTATTTTGTTGTATTTGCATTTTAATTTATGTATAAATTTTTCTGTTACTTCTGCTCTTACTGTTTTTTCTCCTTTTAAGTTATATGGCATTCCTACTACTATTGTATCTACTTCATATTTTTCAAGTATCTCGTCAAGTCTTCGTAAAACAATTTTGTCTGAATTATTTCTTTGTATCGTTTCTAATCCTTGAACTGTAATATTTAATGGGTCTGTTATTGCTATTCCAACACGTGAATCACCATAATCTATTCCTAATTTTCTCATTATTAATCCTCTAAATCTAATCCTATATAATTTTTTACCATTTTTTCTAGTAATTCATCTCTTTCTATTGTTCTTATTTTATTTCTAGCATCATTAAAACTTGTAATATATGTAGGATCTCCTGATAATATATAACCAACTATTTGATTAATTGGATTATAACCTTTTTCTGATAAGGCTTCATATACCTCTTTCAAAATTTCTTTTGTTTTTGTATTTTCTTCTCTTTCTACTTGAAAGCTCATTGTTTTGTCAAAATCCATATCTTTTACCTCCTTCTTTTAAATATTTGTAATATCACTTTCATTTTTATCTGCATTATCTAAGTATTCTTCTAATTTTTTTAAGATTTCCTCTAAACCTGTTCCTTTATAATATGTTGATATTGCAAAATTTAATCTTGGTAATACTTCTTGTTTTTCTTCATTCTCTTCATTATCTAATGCTATTTTTGTTTTTTCTATTTTAACTTTTAAATCATTAATAAACTCTGCTACTCCATTTATTTCTACTCCTGAAAATGCGATTACAAATTTTGGTCCCATATATCTAACAAATACATATTGTGTTGATATACTGTCTTTTATATATTGAGTAATTTTTTTTATAGTTTCATTTCCTAATTCTCTTGAAAATTTTTGGTTAATTTCTTCTATGTTTGTTATTCTAAACATACAAATTGTTGATGTTGTATATTGGTCTATTATTCTTCTTCCTTCTCCATATAAATATTCTTCTGAATATAAACCAGAGAATAAATCTTTTCTTACTATTGATTCTAATGTTTTTTGGTGTACAACTGTTTTTAAAACTGATACAATATTGTCTTTTATAACTTCTAAAACTGTTGTGTCAACATTATCAAAGTCATGTGGTGTTCCGCTTTCTATAATCCAATAACCAATATAAACATTGTCTATATACAATGGAAAGAATATTGCTGACTTAGCTCTTCCAAATTCCATTTGTTGATATGGTAATCTTTCTTTGTCATTATTTACTGTAACATATTTAGGAGTTGCTTGTGCTATACTATCTTTAAACATGTCTACATCTTGTAATGATTTTAAGGAATTCCAATGTCGTTGATCAACATTGGACGCCTTTACTTCATATTCAGCACCGTTAAAAACAACAATAGTAGAATACTTTATTTCATATTTTTCTATTAAAATTTCATTTATTTTTTTGATTTTTTCGTCAACAGATGATGTTTCTCCTATTGCATCCATAAAGTCTTGTACAACAGATAGATTTGTTATTTTTTGATTTATATTTCTATATGTTTGTATTTTTTTATGAATGTTAAGATTATAAAAAATTAATCCGATTACTACTATTATTAGTATTATTACTATTGCTATTAGCACTTTTTTACCTCCTATTTTGAATTTTAATATCTTCTTTTCATTTGATCTAATGTTGAATTCATACTTGGTGTAAATCCGTTACTTTGAATTTTTGGTGGCACATATGTTGATTTTCCTGAAACTAATGGATATACTATGTTAGAAAGTTCTTTGAATGTTTGAACTATATTTTTTGGGTATCCTTTAATTGATATTTCGCAATTAATTACACCTTCTAAATATTTTGCATAAACTTCTTCATCAAAAGGTATTGTTATATATCTAATTGTTGATTTGTCAAACAATTCTGTCATAAATGACATTGCTGGATCATTATAATATGCCATTCCTCCAATTATTGTTTTATCATTTACTCCTCTTATTTTTACAGCTTTATTTAGTATTACCCTTAATTTACTTTGGTCTAATATATTTTTAGATTTTAATTCTCTTAAAAATGCTGTTAATGGTTGGATTGTTAATACATCAAATGTCTGTACTAAATATATTTCTTGTGTTTTTTGAAAATATTCCATTGGTGTTTCAAAATCACAATCTATTAATACTAAAGAATGTTTCTGTAATAGAGTTTGTAAAATTGCTCCAGCATTTTCAATTCCTTCTGTTTCTGTTGGTAATGAAGTATAAACTGTTAGATTTTTACCAGCATTAATTCCTATTGCATTTCCATTTAGAAGATTACTAACACAATTCATTGCTGTTTTTCTTAATTCTTCTTCATTTTTTGTGTATATATAGTATGAATTTCTATTTCTTGTTGTATCTAATATTGCTGTATCGATTCCCATTGAAGATGTTATTTCAGCTAAATTATTAACTACAAATGATGTTCCATTTTTACTTGTTCCTATAAAACATGCCACTTTTTTTCCTGTAGTTAACAAATTAGAAATATCTATATCTTCATGTTGTTGATATGTGTTTTGTATTGGTTGTTCATGTTGTTGATATGTGCTTTGTATTGGTTGTTCATATTTTTGTAATTCCTCTTGATTTTCTTCTTCTTCAAATCCTGGTAAAATGTTCTCTTCTTGTTCATCTTTGATATCATTATAATCTTCGAATCCCGGTAATATAGTTTCTTCTTCTTTTTCAGGTTCTGAAATTGGATTAAAACTTTGTTCTGGTTGTTTTGCTTCTAGTTCTTCTACTTTTACTTCTTCGTTTTCTTCTGTAATTGGATTTTTTCTAGGTCTTCCTCTTCCTCTTTTTGGTTCTTGTACAGCATTTTCTTCTGTAATTGGATTTTTTCTAGGTCTTCCTCTTCTTTTTTTAGGTTGTTCCGGTATATTATTTTCTTCTTGAACCATTTTTTCTTCTGGTTGTTCTACTACTTCTTGCTCTATCTCTTTAGATATTTCTGGTTCAACTTTTGGTTCTTCCTCATCTTCTAATTCTAGTTCTGATTTTACTTTTGAAAATTTTTTAAAACCATTCATATTAACAGCTGATGGTATTACTACTGGTTTTGATAATATATTTTCTTTATCTGGATTTGTTAATAGTTTCGAACTAGTTCCTGCTTCCTCTTTGTTCTTAACAATACTTTGAGCTCTTAAATTATCTGAAACTTTACTATTAAATGATATTATTTGTTGATATTTTTCAGATTTTCCTTCTAAAACTGCTCTTACATTTAGTGGTAAGAATTTTGTTATTATTCTTAATTGAACGTCATTATATTGTGAAGCTATTCTATTAAAGCTTTCTACATATTTATCTTCGTCTTTTCCCAATCTTTTATAATGTGCTAAAATGTTTTGTATTTCTACTTCACTAACATCATTTTCATTTTCAGCTTGATATGTTACATCATCAGAATCAATTTTATAATATATTTTTGCTTCTTTTTTTGAACGTGGTTTATTTAATAATTTACAAACATTTTCAACAGATCTGTCATTTCCTAATAAAACATCATAAATTCCAATACCAAATAATTTTACTAGCATCGTATCTGATTTTTCTCTTCTATCTGAAGAAATTAAAATTATTGGAATATCTTCTCCTTTTAAGTTTGCCGCTTCATCACTAATTCCATCTAATTTATCAAATATAAATTTGTCTATTTGGTCATATTGTGTATGTGTAAATGCTTCTAATTCTTCACTTATTATAACTCTGTCATAATTTTTATCTTTTTGTAATTCTTTTAATATTGCATTGTAGTAATAAACATTTTTATATGAAATTATTTCTTTATATTCTTTTTGATACCTTTTTACAATTGATTCTGTTATCTCTTCATTACTTACAGCAAATAATACTTTCATTTGTTACCCCCTTCCAAACTTTACAAACACTGCAAATGCTAATGGTAAAACTTGGCATATTACTAGTAATGTAACAAAAGTTACTACTAATCCCATTCCTTTTTCTAATGTATCTAATTTTCTAATACCAATTATGTATTGATGTATTGCTCCTATTGCTATTCCTAAAAAACAAAAAGGTATACTATATATTCTAATTAAATTTAATATATATGCAACTAACCCATATGCTTCTGAGCCATATTTTTGTTGATAATCTTGTAATGATTTTGTTTGTGTTTCTTTTATTTGTACAAGTTTGCTTTCTGTTACATTATCGATTGCAGCTTGTGTAGCATATACTTTATTTGTAAAAGTAAATACTGTTAAGAAAATAGCTATTATTACAAATACTACTAATATTTTTTTCATTATTTTGCTCCTTTCCGACTTTCCATTTTTGTATATATTTTCTCTTTTTTATACTTATATATCATACAATATCTTTTTAAAAATAGCAAGAAATTTTGCAAAAAATTTACAATTTATTGTATAAATATTGCATATGTGAATAAACTGCATTTGCCCAATTTTTATCGCTTGCATAATTTTTATTAATTCCACTTAAATTTGAGCCATTATAATATGTTCCTAAAGCTTTTTCTCCACCATATATGCTTGTCCCTCTTGGATTAATATAGTATTTTACAAATACTCTTGCAATCAGATCTATACTTTCTGAGTAATTTGAAAAATTATATGCTCCATTGTAAGGATTTGAATCATATGCTCCATAACCAAATAAATTATTTTTTTGAAGTGCTATTTTAGAAGTTCCCCATGCACTTTCATGAATTCCTACTGCAGCAACAAATACACCATTTATATTATATTGTTTTTCTATATAATAAAAATATTCTGCATTATTTGTAAAAATTTTATTTTTGTCTTTTGAGTCATTTAATATTTTTTTGAATTGTTCTAAACTTAATCCACTTGGTTTATTTAATGCCATATTAAAACTCAATTTTGAATTTAATTCTTGTTTAGTTTTCGTATTTCCTTTTACAATATTATTTTCTTCTGTATTTATAAATGTAGTACATTCATTTTTTACCCATCCTGTCATATTTTGATATGATACAGCATACCAATTTTGAGTAATTTTTAATATTTTTAAATTATCATTTCTTTTTAATGTTGTAATTCTTCTACTTTCTTCTGAAGTTTCTTCCATTAGCCCTAGTTCATCTGAAGTTACATATATTGTATCTCCAACTTTTACTTTGTAATTACTAGAATATGAAGCTCCACCTATTTCTATTATTTTATTATAGGAAGCTTTAGTTATACTTGCTCCAACCTGTTCTTCGGAAATTAATTGTCCATCTTTATATGTACTTTTTATTGTTATATTTTGTATTCCTTGTCTTCCTTCTTGAACAACATAAGAAATTCCTTTAGGAATATTTTTATTTGTTCTATATTCTGTTAAATATTCTAATACTTCTTCTTTTTGTGTAATCTGAGTTGTTTGTCCATTATTTGTATTAGTATTTATTATTTCATTAATATCTATTTTGTTAGCATTACTAATTTTAGTTTCTTCTGGATTTATATCTGTTTCTTTCGCATATGATTTGTTAATTGGAAAATATATATTATAGAACATAAACATATATAATAAGATAAAAAAAGCAAATGCTGAAAATATAATATTTTTTAATGTTATTCCTTTTCTATTTTTTTCTTTTGATTTCATAAAATCACCTAATTATATTGTAATATTTATACTTATTTTTGTCAACAAACTTAATATTTTTTAATATATTTAATATTGGAGGTATTTTATGAAAATTTCAATCAAAAGATTTCAAATATTCAGTGCTATTTTTACAATGATTATTGGTACTTTACTACATTTTACATATGAGTGGTCAAACGAAAATTTATTAATTGCAAGTTTTAGCGCTGTTAACGAAAGCATCTGGGAACATTTAAAACTTTTATTTTATCCAATGCTTTTTACTACTATTATTGGCTATTTTTATTTTTTAACAAACAAGCATAATTTTTTATGTGCTAAAACTATTGGAATTTTAACAGCAATTTCTTTTACTACTACTTTCTTTTACACTTACACTGGAATAGTCGGAACTAATTTTGCAATTTTAGATATTAGTAGTTTTTTTGTTGCTGTTATTTTAGGTGAATATGTTGCTTATCGATTGTTGATTTCTGATTTTATTTGTAATAAAAAAATTGCTTTTATTGTTTTAGTTGTTTTGCTTTTGTGTTTTATTGTTTTTACTTATGTTCCACCTAAGATTGGTTTATTTATAGATCCTGTAAATGGTAGTTTTGGTATCCAACAAAAAAGTTAGAAGAAATTAAAATCTTCTAACTTTTTTACTAACAATCACACTTATTAAATCTCATATCATTCATATAAAATGTGCTTGAACAATATAATCTCATATATGAAATTGTAGTCCCGACTTTTCTATAGCCTACTTTTAACCCCATCGATTTCCCACATTCTTTACAATATGTTCTATAATTAGATTATTTCTATCTTCAACTGATTGAATTTTATAAAATGCATATGCTATAATAACTTATATAAATAATAAAGAAAAGGGTGATACAATGTTAAATTTATTTTTTATAATAATTTTTATAGAATTATTTACTATACTCTATAACCTAATTAAATTTTTTATATATAAGATTAAATATAAATTCAATTCAAAAATCACATACTTTCAATGTAATGATAATTTTCATATAAATGTTCTAATTCCGTGTTATAAAGAAACAAAAGTAATCCGTAAAACCTTAGAACATTTTAAAGAAATACTAAAAGACATAAAAAACGTTGATGTTTATGTTATTACCACTGAAAAAGAAAAACATGAAAGTGCTATAATTCAAACTACTTATGAATATTTATTAAAATTAGAACTTTTTAATAACTCTAGCTTTCATATATTAAATTACCCTAAAACAACTGGAATAATGGCTAATCAATTAAACTATGCTATTGATGAAATATTAAAGTTACAAACCTTACCAAAAGATAAAATCTACTTTTCTATTTACAATGCTGATAGTCATCCTGACAAATCTACTTTTGTAGAACTCTTTCAAAAGATTAGACAAAATAATTTTCCTAAAATTATCCAACAATATAGTAACTATTTTTCGAACTATAATTCTTTAAACTTTATAATGAAGAGTTTTTCCATATATCAAACTGCATTTGAATTTAGAAATGGTTTAATAAATAATAATATATCTAATTTGTTATATTCTCACGTTGTAGGACATGGGTTAACTATTAGAGCTGATTATATTACAAATATAGGTAAATTTAATTTTAAGTTTTGGTGTGAAGATATATATCTTACAGGTTTAATACATAACAATAATGAAAAAATATTATCTTTAACCTCATTAGATAATGCAGAAACCCCAGATAACTTAAGACTTCAAATTATACAAAATGCTGTATGGTTTAAAACTGCATCTCATCATTTTAGTATTTTAAAAGATATAAAAGAATATTATAGTATTTCTTTAAAAGGTTTGATTTGGCTATGCCATGAACTAAGGGCAACTCTAGTCTGGATTTTTATGCCTATATTTATAATTTATACTTTTATATATCCATTAATAATGCAGAATTATGTTTTTTTATTTTTATCAATATGTACTTACTTAGTCTTTATTTTTATAAACTACTTTTTAAATTTACTTATTGTAAATAAAAAAAGATTTTACATATATATAAAAAGTTATTTTTCAACATGTATTTCAGTTCTTTTTACTGGTATTGGGCCATTATATTCTCTATTTTTAAAACAAAAAGTGAAAACTGAAAGATAAAATTTCTCCTATACAATAAAAGAATATCAAACTTTGACATTCTTTTATTGTTCAAATATTCCATCGTTTTATTATTTCTTCATTAATATTTAGATTACCGTATCCTATTCCCAATTTTCTTTCTTTTTTTCTTTCTCCATGGCAATCTGAACCGCCAGACATTAAGAGTCCTGTATTGTTACAATATTCTTCAAGGATCTTTATCTGCTCATTTGTAAACGAACTATGATAAACCTCTACTCCATCTATTAAATTTTTCTCAACTATTTTATTTAAATATGATATATGATTATCTAATTGATATTTATATAGATGTGCTAAAAATATTTTCCCATTATACTTATGAATGAATTTATTAAAAAACTCTAAAGTTGGCATTTGCTTACTAAAATCTCTATATAAAATAAAATTTTTGTCTACTGTACAAGTTCTAAAAAATAAACCTTTGTCTTTCCATTGTTCTTCTGTAAAAAATTTCTTATTTTCTTCAAACTTAACTATACTATAATAAATCATATCTACAGGATATTCTTTATCTGGATTGTATTGCAAATTATTCTCAATTCTTATCTTTTTACTATTGCAAATATTTACTAAATCATTAAATTCCTTTATTAATCTATTTCTATTTTTTTCTGCTGTGTAATAGTTTTCTAACCATTCATTAACCGGATGTAAATCAAAGTTATATGCTAATATTTCAATTTTTATTCCATCAAAAACACAGTTTAATTCTACACCTTTAATTAATTTTTCTTTAAATATAGATTGAAGATCTTTGCTTTGTTCAATTTCTATATATGATTTTACAGTATCATGATCTGTTATAGAAAATACTTCTAAGTCTAAATTTTCTGCCCTTTCTAATAATTCTTTCGTACTCCATGTTCCATCTGAGTTTGTCGTATGTGAATGTAAATCTATCATCATTTTTCTCCCCTATCATATACTTTTAATTGTAATTTTAATAAATTGCAAACCGCTTCTAATACTTCCTGCTTTGTCATATTATTTGTATCAACCAAACATACCTTATCCGAGTTTTCCGTAATACACATTTTTCTAAAAAATTCAATTTGTTTACCTATTAAACTTTCTTCTATCCAATCAGCTTCTGACAATAATTTTCCTCTTTCTTGCTGTCTTAATTTGTTTCTTCTTTTTATTTCATCATAATTAGCTTGTAACCATATATATTTATCAGGAAGGTTTATTCTCATTTTTCTTGCATAGGATATAAATTTTTCATATAGATTTTGGGCATTATTATAAATTTCATTCCAACCATTTATACTTTCAAAAGAATATGCAACAGATAAAATTTCTAATACTCCTCTATCCATAAAAACAGTTTTCCCTTGATTTGCGAGTTTATTTGCCTCAACTAACCTGTCTAATTCTAATCTAAAAAAGAATTTCTGGTTTTCCTTTTCTTCTTCAGCACTTCTGGGAATAGCAGGAATTTTAGGATATCTTTCTCTATTTATTTTAGCAAAGATACTTGCACCTGGAACACTGGCAATATTTTGAATATTTTTTTCTATATTTTCACATAATGTTGTTTTCCCTGCATTTGATGTCCCATCAACTACAATTATTCTTTCCATACATACTCCTAAATTTCATTTAGCATATTTTCTAATTCTTCCAAACTTCTTGCTATTTTAAAATCCATGCATCCTTCTATCATTAAATTATCATCTCCAGTATAATCCAACGCTCTTGTATCTGTTTTAAATCCAATTGATTTTATCCCCCATGCGTATGACATTCCCAGCTCCACACAGCCACCTTCATCTGGAACTCTTCCATTCAAATCAAAAATTAATAAATCAGATTTTTTTATACATTCTACATCACCTTCAAATATTTTTTTATTAATTTCTAATTTATTAGATTCGTTTATCATATCATATGCAAGTCCTGATTCATCTTGAGGTAAATATACTTCATATCCTTTACTTTCCAACCATTTTTTCATTTCTTCGTTTTTCTTTAGCTCCATATCATTAAATAATGGTGCTGCATAATAAATTTTCATAAACATAATTCCTTTCTATAAAATTCTATACTTTAATCCATTATCATAAGTATCTATCTTTTCCTTTTTCTTTATAAATTTGATAACTTTATATGTAATTGGAGTTAAAATTATTTCCAAAGATACTTTTAAAATATAGGTATCAATAATTAAAAATATCATTGTTTGCAAATCCAAACTGTTTATAAATACAATTGGTATAAATATTAACGTATCCAAACCTTCTCCAATTAAAGTTGAACCTATAGTTCTTAACGCCAAATATTTTCCTTCTGTTTTTACTTTCATTTTTGACATTACAATAGAATTTGTAAAATTTCCAACTAAAAATGCTATAAATGATGCAATTAAAATTCTTGGAGTATTTCCTAGAATATTTGTTAATTCTTCTTGCATTTCAAATGAATCACTTGATGGTAATAAAATTGTAATTTTAAAAATTATAATCATTAATAGATTACAAAAAAACGAAGTCCATATTATAAGTTTTGACTTATTAAATCCATAAACTTCTGTAAACAAATCGTTTAATATATATGTAATCGGAAATAGTATGTCTCCTGCTGTAAATATTAATCCTAATACATTTATTGTTTTTACAGTAATTATGTTGGATATTAGTAAACATGTAATATTTATGGCACATAAAATAACAAAAATTTTTGAATATTCTTCTTTTTTCATATTAACCTCTTAATTATTTCTTTATCAATTATTTTAGCATACTCTTGATTAAATCCTCGATTAATAAAAAAATCTTTTCCGTAATTTGCATCAAGCAAATCAAATATTGCAAAATGTATTTTTAAATTTAAATACAAAGCTACTGATAGTCTATGTGCTCCATCTATTATTTCACCATTTGGGGTTATTGGAATAATTGTTTTATCTATACCTTCCTTTTTTACACTATCAATTAAGTCGTTAAAATTTTTTATAAAATCATTTGGATTAATTTTTCTTCCATCTGGTTCCACAAAATTATTAAAACTTTTTATATGATTCAAGTAAACTTTTTTTGCAAAGTTGAAATTACTTTTTGTAATATATGCTTGTACATAGTAATATTTAATAAATACATCATACCTATATTGACTCACTAAATTAATAGGCATTGTTTCAAAAATTCTTATTTTATTTCTTTTTGGCAATAATAAAAATATATAATTGTTATCTATTAATTTATATAATTGTTTGTAATTAATAGTTTTTAAATATTTGCTATTTCTTATTGGCATTCCTTTAGGATTTTTATTTTTATCTATTAATTTTTCAAACTTTATTTTTCCCATTCCTTTTATTTCAATTTCATTATTCATATTTATTTTAGTCTTTCTTTTTATCCTATAATAATTTTCTATTATAATATCAAACTTTACTGTAAATTACAATTATTTTTTAGTATTTTATATTTTTTCTACCTATATTTATGTAACATTTTGCTGCGATATATGGTGCAATAATGGTAGTTTTGGTATCCAACAAAAAAGTTAGAAGAAATTAAAATCTTCTAACTTTTTTACTAACAATCACACTTATTAAATTTCATATCATTCATATAAAATTTCTTTTCAGCTAGTTTATCTTGAACTCCTCTTAAAGCTTCTCCAAATCTTTGGAAGTGAACTACTTCTCTTTCTCTTAAATATCTTAGTGGGTCTATTACATCTGGATTATCTCTACATAAGTCTATTAATTTTTCATAAGTTGCTCTTGCTTTTTGTTCTGCTGCTAAGTCTTCTTGCAAGTTTGCTATTGGATCACCTTTTGCTGCAATATATGCTGCAGTAAATGGTACTCCTGCTGCTGATTGTGGATATACATCTACTCCATGATCTGTATAATAAGGCCCTAATCCAGCTTTTTCTATTTCTTCTATTGATGCTCCTTTTGTTAATTGGTGTACTATTGTACCAACCATCTCTAAGTGAGCAAGTTCTTCTGTTCCTATATCATTTAAAATTGCTTTTGCATTTTGGTCTGGCATTCCAAATCTTTGTGATAAATATCTTAATGAAGCTGCTAATTCTCCGTCTGGACCACCATATTGAGAAATAATTACTTTAGCAAGTTTTGGATCCGTACACTTTATATTAATTGGGTATTGTAATGTTTTATTATAAGTCCACATTAGTTCATTCCTCCTTCCCATGGCCATGGTTCTTCAAGCCATCTCCATTTATTACATGGGAAATTTATAGTTAAAGGACCATAAACTTTTTGATATTTATCTTTTAAATCTTTAGCCTCTCTTGCATATTTTCTGTGTAAGCAAAGAGCCTTTTCATCTTCTGGATGTGTATCTAGGTATAATGCTAGTTCATTTATTGCAAAATCATAACATCTAATTTGTTGTAACATTTCTTCTTTTTCGCAACAATCTATTGTTCTCCCTGTTTCACAACTACATGAATTATTATTCATCATATTATAATTATCATTGCAATCACAATTTCTATTTTCATCTATTGACATTTGTTACAGCCCTCCTTTATAGTATTTGTTGATGCTATATAATCTATCTCACGCATAGATTGACATGGCATATAAGGACTAACTAATTCAGGAAATATTGTTCCCATTTTTAATCCTACACATGGTTTAAATGTTTTATCCATATATTGAATTGGTACATAACTTTGAGCTAACATTGGATTTTCCGGAAAAACATTATATTCTTCATCAAATCCACATTCACAACAATCCATATAATCATTTTGATTGCAACATGAACATGTATTATTTCCAACATTTGAGCATTTATCTTCTATAATATCACTGTTTGAATTACATGAATCATTATTATATTCATTATTCATGCAATAACATTTTTTATATCTTCCAAACATATTTCTTTCCTCCTTTACTTTATTATATGAGTTTTTTCGACATTTGACACAAAAAAAGAACTTCTATTTCTAAAAGTTCTTTTTTATATTATAAATTAAATTTTTACAACTCCACCAATTATTTTGCTTTCTGTGCTATTTTCTAACATTTTAGAACCACTAGATAATACAACTGTATCTCCTTTTTCTAGTATTTCTTTATCTTGTAATTTTTTAAGTCCGACTTCTATTGTTTTATCAATAGTTTCTTGTTTTTCAACAAATACTGGTGTTACGTTCCATGCTAAAGCTAATTGGTTAAATGTTCTTCTATTATCTGTTATAGCTAATATTGGACATCCAGCTCCCATCCCAGCTAATCTTCTAGCAGAATTTCCTGAGTTTGTATAACATACAATGGCTTCTGCTTTTATATTTTTAGCAATTACACAAGCTGAATATGAAATATTTGATTCTAAATCATCTAATTTGATATTTTCATTTTGATCAAATCTTTTCCAATAATTAATTGTTGGTTCAACTCTTTTTGCTATTTTGTCCATTGTTTGAACACATTCAACTGGATAATCACCTTGAGCACATTCTCCAGATAACATTATTGCACTTGTTCTATCATAAATAGCATTTGCAACATCACTTGCTTCTGCTCTTGTTGGTAATGGTTGATGTGTCATTGATTCTAACATTTGTGTAGCTGTTATAGCTGGTTTGCAAAGATCATTAGATTTTTTAATTATTTTCTTTTGCATTACAGGTGGTTCTGTAAAGTCTGTTTCAGTAGCCATATCTCCTCTAGCTATCATTTGTCCATCAGCTTCATTTAATATATCTTCTAAATTTGATAATCCTTCAACGTTTTCTATTTTTGATATTATTTGTATATCTTTTCCGCCATTTTCATCTAATACTTTTCTTACTTGTTTTATATCTTCTAAGTTTCTTGCAAATGAAACTGCAACAAAGTCATAATCATGTTCACATGCTGTTTTTAAGTCTGCTATATCTTTTTCAGCTAAACCTGGTAATCTTATTACTGTTCCTGGTAAGTTCATAGTTTTTCTGCTTCCTAAACCATTTCCATGAACTACTGTACAAACAATATCTTTTCCTACAACTTCATCAACTTTTAATTCAATTGCACCATCGTCTATTAATATTTTTGTTCCTGGTTGAACATCTTTATATAATTCTTTATATGTTACAGAAACTTTTTCTTCGTTTCCTTCGATATCTTCATTTACTAATGTGAATTTTTGTCCATCTTTTAATTGGATTTTTGTATTTTTTCCTGTATATAACATTCCTGTTCTAATTTCTGGACCTTTCATATCTAATAGTAATGCAACTGGTATATCCATTTCTTTTCTTAATTTGCATATGTTTTCTGTTTTTTCTGATTGCTCATCCCAACTTCCGTGTGAATAATTTACTCTTGTTACATTTAATCCAGCATTAAATAATTCTTCTAATTTGTTTTCACTTGCTGGTCCTATTGTTCCTACTATTTTTGTTTTTCTTAATGATTTCATTTTTATTCCTCCCTTTTTTAAAACCGATGTTTATTATATCACATTTAATTCTTATTTTTCAACCATTTTTTGAATTTTTTTGTATTTTGTGGTATTTTTTGTATTTTTGAGCTAATTTTATTTTAATATAATAATAGCATGTGTCTTACTTTCACTTTCGTCTAAAATTGTAATTATGTTTTCTTCATTTATAAAGCTGTATTTACATTTTATAATTTCTCCATATTTTATTTCTTTTTTATATTCAATTCTAACATTATCGAATGGTCTTTTTTCATAAATTTCTTCTGGTAATGCTTCATATGCTAAATCTAAATAATATAAATTATGCATATGTCCATTTAAATCAATATCTCTTCTAGCAACCTTATACACATATTCAGCTTCAAATTTTTCTGGTTCTTTTATTTTTTTAAGTTCATCTTCAAATACACTTTTTTCTTCTGGTTTATAATCATTTACTAACCCATCATCTATTCTTACAATTTTTCCTGAATTTATATCTATAAGAACCCATTTAGATGTACCTATAACACATAAATTATTTTCTTCATCTCTAACTTCAAAATCCCTATATGTAAATGCTTTTTTCATACACCTTCCCCATGTACATACATTTAGAATTTGTCCATATTTTGGTCTTTTTATAACTTTAAATTTCCAATCTAGTAATACCCAACTTGTTTTTGTTTTTTCTATGTTATTGGGACCATGTCCTACTTTGTCTGAGTGATATGTTGCAACATTTTCAAACATTTCTAAAATCGCTCTATTTTTTATATATCCGTTTTTTCCAAAATCTTTTAATTGTATTTTTACTTTTTCCTTATAAAACATTTTCTTACTTCCTTACCTTAAAAGTTGTCAAATTAATTTTGACAACTTTTATATTTTAATATCCTGGTTTTTTTAATAGTTTGAACATATTCTTTTTATATTCTTCAACTCCTGGTTGATTAAATGGATTTACTCCTAAAATCATTCCAGACATTGCACAAGATTTTTCAAAGAAATATATTAGTTCTCCTATATTTTCTTCGTCTAATTTTTCTATGTTTATCACAATATTTGGAACATCTCCTGTTACATGAGCTTTTATTGTTCCTTCCATTGCTTTTTTATTTACATAGTCTAATCCTTTTCCAGCTAAATAGTTCAGTCCATCTAAATTGTCTTCATCTTTATTTATTATAATATCTGTTGCAGAATTTTCTATTGAAATTACTGTTTCAAATAAGTTTCTTCTACCTTCTTGAATATATTGTCCCATCGAATGTAAATCTGTTGTAAAATCTACTCCTGCTGGGAATATTCCCTTTTGTTCTTTTCCTTCACTTTCTCCATATAGTTGTTTCCACCATTCTGTGAAATAGTGCATTTTTGGTTCGTAATTAACTAGTATCTCTGTATTTTTATATAATTTGTATAAAATATTTCTTACTACTGCATATTTATAACATTCATTATATTTTAAATTTGGATCATCATATCTTTCTTGTGCTATTTGTGCACCTTCCATTAATTTATCTATATCAATTCCTGATACTGCTATTGGTAATAATCCAACTGGTGTTAGTACTGAGTATCTTCCTCCTATATTGTCAGGGATTACAAATTTTTCGTATCCTTCATTATCAGCTAATGTTTTTAGTGCTCCTTTTTCTTTATCTGTTGTTACATATATTCTACTTCTTGCTTCTTCTATCCCATATTTGTTTTCTAACATCTCTCTGAAAATTCTAAATGCTATAGCTGATTCTGTTGTTGTTCCTGATTTTGATATTACATTTACAGAAAAGTCTTTGTCTCCTATATATTCTATTAATTCATTTATGTAATTTGGACTTAGGTTATTTCCTACATATAATACTTGTGGATATTTTCTTTGTTTGTCTGTTAGCATATTTTGGAATGAACTTGTCAATGCTTCAATTACAGCTCTTGCTCCTAAATAAGAGCCTCCTATTCCTATTACTAATAATATATCTGATTCTTTTTTTATTTTCTTTGCTATTTTTTTTATTTTACTAAATTCTTGTTTATCATAATTTGTTGGTAATTCTAACCATCCTACAAAGTCCTTTTCATCATTTGCTCTTCTGTGTAAGTCTTTGTGTATATTTTCCACTTGTTCTTTGTATTCTGATATTGTTTTTTCTGTTATTCCACTATTTTTCAAGTCTAGTCTTATTCCTGCCATTTATATCAACTCTCTTTCGTTTTTTATTCATTATATACAACACAAAAATCAAATTCAATACTTTTTATAAAAATTTTATTTTTTCAGTAACCAATTTTCTATTTTTTCATAATATGTATTATACAAAGGAACAACAAAAAAGAAAAAACTCATTTGTTGAAAGGGGGTCTAGACTATGCCAGAAAACAGAGGTTGTGGTGGTTTCGGATTTGGTGACGATTGCTGCTGTATCATTCTTCTTATCTTAATAATATGCTGTTGCTGCGGTGGTGGCAGAGGAGGATGTTGCTAATCTTCACTAAAACACATACTTGCTAAGATATATTTTCTTAGTTAAATAAAAAAGGTCTAGATTCAAAAATCTATGACCTTTTTATTTTTCTTTATTAATTTTCATATTATTTCCGTATCTTTTTACCTTTTGGGTTGTTGTTTTTTCAAATTCATTATCTCTTATTGCAAAATCTTTTATATGTTTATAATTTGGAATTTTACTGTTTACATTTGCAATTACATCTGCAATTATCTTTTTTATTTCTTCTTTTGTTGGAACTGTTCCTTTTAAATATTCTGTAATTGCTTCTTTGTTAGGAAATATTTGTGCATTTACATATGTTTCATCATCATTTTCTTTCTGAATTCCTATAACTAATGATTCTTCTATTAGTGGACTTTCATTTAAATAGCTTTCTATTTCTTCTGGATAAATATTTTTTCCATTTTTTGTTATTATTACACTTTTACATCTTCCTGTAATATATAAAAAACCATTTTCATCTATCTTTCCTAAATCTCCTGTATGGAACCATCCGTCTTTTATAACTTTTTGAGTTTCTTCTGGCATATTGTAATATCCTAACATTACATTTGGACCTTTTACAATTATTTCTCCAACTCCTTCTTGATTTGGATTTTCGATTTTATATTCTACTTTCGGAATTGGTAATCCAGCACTATCATTTCTTTTATAAAAATCTGTATTTCCGGCAACAAGTGGTGCACATTCTGTTAATCCATAACCTTGTAATGAATTCAATTTTAGTTTATCAAATGTATTTGTTATTTCTGGATTAACAGCTGCTGCTCCAACTATAAATAATCTTAATCTTCCACCTAATGTGTTCTTTACTTTTCTACTAACAATTTTTCTTAGTATAAATGGTAGTTTATCTATTGGATTTTCAACATTTTTTGTGTATTTTTCTGGTAAAGAATTTTTTAAGTTTTTCATTATTTTTTTATATATACTTTCTAGTAATAGTGGAACACAAAGCACAATTGATGGATGATATTCTACCATATTTTTCGATATATATCTTAATCCATCACAATAGCAAATACTTGCTCCAGCATATAATGGTAATAAAAAACCTATTGTACATTCATAAGTATGATGTAATGGTAATATTGAAAAGAATACATCACTTCTTTTGACTTTTACAATTCCATAAATTGATAATATATTTGAACAAATATTTCTTTGTGATAAACATACTCCTTTTGCATTTCCAGTTGTTCCTGATGTGAATAACAAAATTTTCATTTCATCTGGATTAATTTTTATTTCTTCAAATTTTCTATTTCCATTTTCAATCAATTGTTTTCCTGCATCTAAATATTGTTCAAATGTTTTTTCAAAATCTACAAATATTGTTTTTTTGTTATTTAATTTTTCAATATTTTCTGTTATTGTTTTTAGATTTTTTCTATCACCTAAAATACATTCACATTCTGAAACATTCATAAAATTTATTACATCATCTGAGTGTAATTCTTTATCTATTGGAACTACAACTCCAACTATTGTTGCAGCAAGATAAGAAATTGCCCATTTATATGAATTTTTTCCTATGACAGCAATTCTTTTATTTTGTAATCCACTTTCAATTAATTCTGTACCTAACGCAAAAATATCATCCTTTACTTCTTCGTATGTTTTACTATATATTTCTCCATTTTTGTTTTTTAACTTAAATGCTATTCTTGTTTTATAAATTTCCGTAGATCTTTCTATCATCTCTTTAAAATTTGTTACTTCTTCACATTTATGATATTTTTGTTTTAGTTGTTCTGCAATACTTAATTTATTTTTCATATTATCCATCCTCACTTATTATTCATATCTATAAAATCTAAAGTTTGTCTTTTTATTTATTGTTAAATTTCCATCGTAAATTGACTTTTCTGCATCTTCATATGGAATATCTATATATACATTTGTTCTAAATTTTTCATTTTTATTATTTTCTATTAATATTTCAAATGAAATTGAACTTTTTATAGAATTTAATGTTACACCACATCTTTTTAGTAAAGTTCCATTATATGTTATTGGATTTTCTGTATCTAATATTGTATAATCTGTTTTAACATTTTGGTTTATATAACTTAATGTTATTGGATTAGCACAATTATTGTATAATGTTGGTTTGCTTAAATCAGTATGGTCTTCTTGACTAATATTAAATTTTAATTCGTTATTTATAATGTTTTCTTCTTTCCAATCACTTTTTGCAAAATCATTTATTGATTTATAATATAAATTAGGTTGTCCTATATTGGGACTTTGTGTTATTTTTATATTAGAAATTTTTAGACTTTTTAGTGTATTTTCTAATGTATTGTCATTAGAATTATTATTTATAAATATTGCCATATCTGTATATGTATATAAATTTTCTATTGTAAAATTAGTTTGACTGCTTGTTTTATTTTTTGAATCACTACTACTAAAAAATACTATTTTATCGATTGAAAATATTGTTTTTTGATTTTTATTTGCAAAGTCTAATACTCCGTTTTCAAAATTTTTTATTGATATTAATTTTGTCACATATTGTTTACATATAATGCTTAATATTATAACTAAAATAATTGTTATAATAGTTAAAATTATTTTTATGTTTCTTTCCTTTAGTTTGTTTTTCATAATCTTTTGTTACCTCCTACATATATTCTATATAATATATGTAATTGTCTTTGTATATAATAGTATATTTTAGAAATAAAATCAAGTTTTTGAAAAAATTTAATTTTTTTTCAAAAAAGTATTGACAATTATTTTTAAATCTTGTATACTAGTCATTGTCGAAAGGAACACGGTCGTTTAGCTCAGCTGGGAGAGCATCTGCCTTACAAGCAGGAGGTCATAGGTTCGAGCCCTATTGCGCCCACCATTTTTATAATGGCCTGGTAGTTCAGTTGGTTAGAATGCTAGCCTGTCACGCTAGAGGTCGACGGTTCGAGCCCGTTCCAGGTCGCCATTTT
>CAUWAM010000013.1:0-42206 GCA_963556825.1 uncultured Clostridia bacterium
TTTATTTTTATAATTATTCGATGATGTCAGCAACAACACCTGAACCAACTGTTCTGTTCTAATATTATTATACATTTTCAAACACTCTTGAAATGCTTATATTTCAACATTTATTGTTTTTACATTTTCTAACATTTTTAATCATTTTTGTACTAGAGTGGGAAAAAAGTGGGAAAGTGGGAATTTTATTTATTCCTATTAAATTCATCTTGCACACCCTTTTTGTAAATCTTGTTTGAATATCTTTTAAATATATGTAATAATATTTTGTCAAATAAATTCAACATATTACCTCCTTCTTTTATTCATTGGAGATATCTCTATTTTCATTATACCATATTATGTAAAATAAAATAACTATACTGGACAATAGTTATTATCTTATTTTTCCCTAGTGTTACTTGTGTTACATAATTCGACAAAATTCGACTTTTACTTTAAACTTTCTATTAATTTATCCATATATTCATTTGCAATATCTTTTTTTATATTTAAACTCTTCTTTTTAATATCTATATATTTTAATACACTTTCTAATTCCTCATGTTTTATATATTCTTCTATCTTATTTAACATTTCTATTATTTCTACATTATTCATAATAGCACCTCACTACTTAACTTTGAGTATATTATAACATAAATACCTATATTGTAAAATAGTTATCTTCAATTTAACTCAAATAGCAGATAGTTAAAATCTTTGTTACTTTCTTTTAAAATAGATATATTAGGAGGAGGTGATTAAGATGATACAATTAAAAGTAAATGAATTATTGAAAAAACAAAAGAAAACGAAATATTGGTTTGTAAAAAATATGGAAGGAGGTTATCAATCACTTACAAGAATGATGAATAATGAAACTAATAGTATAAAATTTGATACATTGGAAAAAATGTGTGATTTATTTAATTGTGAAATTGGAGACATTATTGTCAGAAAAAAAGGAAAGAAAAAAAATAAGAATAGAGGTAAAATAAAAGATGAGTAAATTAATGAAGCAATATCAAGAATTAAAAAAAGAAGATCCTAATTTAATTTATATTTTTCAAGTAGGAATATTCTATAATATATTAAACGAAGATGCACGAATAGTATCTAATGAAATTGGTTTGAAATTAACCGACTTAAGTCCTGAAATTATAAAGTGTGGCTTTCCAATCTCCAAATTAGATAAATACACACAATTACTTGATTCTCATAACTTAAAATATAAATTAGTTTCTACCCATACATCTTCTAATCAAAACACTTCTTATAATGATATTATAAAGAAAATTGAAAATATAGACTTAAATAATACAACTTGTAAAGAAGCCTTTGACATACTATATAATATACAGCAAAATTTAAAAAATATACAATAAACTGTAAAAATAAAAAAAATCGCAAAAAATCGAGCCACGAGGTTTCGATTTAAGCGATTTTTATTTTTAATTAGATAAGTTATATACCCTTAATATTTTAATACTTGTCCCGGATATATTGTATATGGTGATTTTATTCCATTTTTATCTGCAATAGTCTTCCAGTTAATTCCTAGCTTTGCCCCAATTCCTGATAATGTATCACCTGATTTTACAGTATAGCTTTTTGATGATGAACCTGAACCACATTTACTATTAACTATTGCTTGAATTGTATTGTAGTCATAACCTGCTGCCGTTAATTTTTCTTTTCTTGTTTGTCCAACATCCCATTTTCCTGCAATAACTTCATTTGCGATTTCTTCATTAGATTTTTTAGATGATGCACCTAAAATCTCATTAACTCTATTTTGGACAGCATTATAATCATAACCTGCTGCCGTTAATTTTTCTTTTCTTGTTTGTCCAACATCCCATTTTCCTGCAATAACTTCATTTGCGATTTCTTCATTAGATTTTTTAGATGATGCACCTAAAATCTCATTAACTCTATTTTGGACAGCATTATAATCATAACCTGCTGAAGTTAATCTTTGTTTTCTATCGTCTCCATTTCCCCATTGTTGATTAATAACTTCTTGAGCTAAATCATCAATAGATTTTGTTGGTGTTGGAGATGTTATATTTGAACTTTCTGTATTTATCATTGATGGATAATCTTTGAAAGATTCATTCATATCAACATTTCCTGATATTCCATTAACTTTTCCTGATGATGTATATTGCCATAATCCATAAGTATTATGATCAAATTTTGATGAAGCAGATGTTGACCACCATGCCATCCATTTATCAAATCTATTTAACTTTGAAGAATTTAATTTTGAATCAAACCATGATTTTGAAGCATATATTGCTGCATAATATCCTGCCTCTTCAAACATTAAACATTCTTTTTCACAAATTGAAACTAATGTATCATTTGAAGGCATACCATATTTTGCTTTATAACCATCTGCATCTTCCATATCAATTATCACTGGAAATTTTATTTTATTTTTATATGGTGCTAATGTTTTTATTACTAAATTTGCTTCGTTAATAGCATTGTCTATATTTAATGCATAAGAATAAGTATAAACACCAAATGGAATTCCTACTCTTATACATTCCTCAATATTTCTTATTGCTTTTGAATCTACTGCACTTTGACCATAACTAATCCTAATTATAGCAAATTCAATTCCTGATGTTTTTACTGCATCCCAATTAATATTACCCTGATGGGCTGATACATCTATACCTCTCATTATTCTTCACCTCCAAATTCATTCTCATTTCTTTGGATTTCTCCATTTCCTAAAACTTCGTTTTCTTCCATGAAAATCCCTCCTTATAAAAAACTATACTGGAAGATTTTTTGACTTTCTCCCAGTATTTTTGAAAATTTATTATATTAGATTATTGATTTTTAGCATCATATAATACAGTTGCAGTACCAATTCCACCTAATGCAGTAACAACTGCTTGTATTATACTATTTGCATCTAATCCCTCAATATGAATTATACACCCTATTACTGTTGCTATAATTCCTATCAAAATATTTTGTATTGGAATAGGTAATGTTTCATTCCACCCAAAATGCTTTGATATTTTGCCTAAAATGTAGGTAAATAATGTTGTTATAACATATACTAATAATTGAACAGTCATAAATTCCCCCTCCTTTCCTTTATTTAGTGATTGCTATGTTCTAATCTAGCAATTATCTCATCGATCCTTTTATGTGCCTGTTTGCAACTTTCTTCTAATCTTGTTGTTCTATCTCTATTTTCTTTCACATCATCTTTTATTGAAGTAATTTCTTTCTTTATATCCTCAATTCCATTTGATATTGATTTTAATTCTGTTATTACAGTTGCCATTTGAGTTGCATCCTCTTTAACATCTTCTGTAACATCTTTCTTTCCGTTTCTTGATATATTATAGATTATTGTTATTACTGCTATTGCTACAGAAACTATACTAATAAGTGTAGATATTTCAATAACCATAACTTTTCCTCGCTTTCATTTGATAAAAAAATAAACACCTATTAGGTGTCTATTTATAATCTTCTCCTGTTATTTCCTTATATTCTTCTTTTGTTATCCATTTTCCAACTGCATTATACACTCTTGCTTCGTTCCAAATTCCATTATCATAAAATCTTTTTACTTTTTCAAAATTTTTGCTCATAGTTTAGACCTCCTCCATATCAGTGTTAGTCATCATTGCAAGATATTCAATATCACCTTGCATTTTCTGTTTATCTATTTCATCTTGTGATAATTGTCTTAATACAAAATAATATCCATCTTCATAATGAACAATTTGCACTAATTCAACATGTTCAAGCTCTACAGATATTTTATCGGTTTCATTTTCAATTATAACTTTTGACAATTTTCCTTTAAAATCGTCTTCAGTTATTTTTGTTTTTGAAATATAATTATTTCCACTTAATTTTAAGTCTTTAAGTTGTGTTCCATCAGATAACGTAATTTTCCATGATTTTTCCATTTCGGTACCTCCTTAAATAAATCATAATATAATTGCGACATATTACTTATTTGTTGCATTGACATTTTTTTATAATTTCCTGCCATCCAACTTTTAAAACTATTTTCTATATCATTGCTTTTCATTTTTCCTTTATCCAATAGTCTTTTATATGCTTTTAGTTTTCTTCTTTCTCGAGTTACTGTTTTTGTACTTATCTTTTTTATTATTCTTCCTGTTGGTGTTAGTGAATAATTTATTTGTAATACTTTAAATTGTTGAGATAATTTTACTATTCTTGTTTTCCTATCATTAACTATTAATCCTAGTTTACTTGATATAATTTTTATTTCTTTTAGTAATTGCTTTAAAAATTCTTTATCTTGATGAATGATATAACTATCATCCGTATATCTTCCATAATATTTGCATCCTCTAACAATTTTTATATAATTGTCTATTTGTGATGGATACGAAATTCCTATATTTTGAGATGGTTGACTTCCAATATCTACGCCTTTTCCATTTTTATTATCTATATTAAATACATCAAATAGATTTTTTAAAATCCACATAGTAATTTTTGCTTCTTCAGGGTTTACTTTTCTTAAAAAATATTGTAACTTCTTTAAACATAAATCATGAGGAATACTTGCATAATATCCGCTAAAATCAATTAACAATATGTATCCCTCATTACTTTTATATTTTCTATAATATTGATGTAAGTGTGTTTCAAATCTTTTTCTATGAAAAGCCACACCTCTATTCTTTTGACTTGCACCATTATCATAGATTAAATATGGAGAAATAGCTGGACTTAAAACATTATCGCAAAGTAAATGATTAATTGTTTTATCAACCATATTATTACTTGTAATATGTCTTATTTTTCCTCGTTCATTTATAGTAAATTTTTTTCCTGCTACTGGTTTATATTTCCACTCTTTCAAATCTTTTAAAATTTGCGCTGTTTCTATCAAATGGTTCATTTCGAACAATTGTGATTGATATTTAAAAGGTGCTCCTTGAATTGCCTTTGTTCCAGCTTCATAAATTTTATTTGCATCATAAAAAATATTCATAAAAATCACTTTAATAGTATTACTGGTCGTAACCAAATACATAATGATTAGTATTTATCAATTCTGCTATTGAAGGGATAATCTTTCCTTTCCTTTTCCCATATCCATACGATGGAATCAAGTCCATATAAACAAATTGCATGGGTTGTGAAATCAGGACGAACACCGTTGACATTCGAAGCATTGTTGTAACTCGAATTACCATTGTTGCTGACATTCGCGAAATTCGTAGAAGAAACGACATACAAAGATTACCCACTAATTATTATTTTTTTATATTTTTTAAAAACCTATTGTCAGTTTGTCGAAGTGATTTTATCATATTAAATTCTTTTTGAATTTCTAGAACCAAATTCATATACTTATTCAAATCAGCATATAAACATTCTCCTGCATATTGCAATTCATCTTGAAGTGCATTACAACAAGCCATAGCTCTGTCCATTTCTATACGTCTTTCTTCAAACTCTGACATATATGTTGGAAATATTGTATTTGCAATTCTTAAATGTCTACTTATTCCTGTTGCTAGTTCTATTACATTGTCTGATACTCTATTTATTTGATTTCTATAAAATTTATACATATTTTCTTTTATTCTTATTTGTTCCTTTTCATCAAGTCCTTTTATTCTATTGTTTATTTTTTCTTCTATTTTTGAAAATGTTATATAAAAATTATTTTCTGCTAAATTTGTTACTGCCATTCTTATCATATATGCATTATGAATTGTTTGCAATTTTGATTCTTTTCTTTCACTTTTCTTTATCTCTGACATTGTAAAATAATACTATTTCTCCTTTTCTATTTTTTCAACAGAAATTATATCATTTTTATTTTTTTATTTTAACTATCTTGAAAGCTAACTATACTATATGACAGGGCATAAAGCCCTGTCGATGTCTGATTACACGATTAGGAAAGCAGGACGAACACCGCCGACAACCGAAGCATGGCCGCAACCCGAATAACCACTGGCGCCGACATCCGCGAAAAACGCAGAAGAAACGACATCTCTTAACCAGTACCAATATCTATCTCCAGCATCATTTCTAGCAACAATCGAATCATGTCTTAACCTGAATAATGATAATTGAGAATTGTCTATTTGATAATTGTTAGGAAATGTAGATCCATTTGTAGCATTTTTGAATATTTGACAACCGTAAACCATTATCTCATTCATCAATTCTATATCAGAATCGTACCATGTTCCTCCGGTCTCACATCCATTTGAAACTGCATTTTGTAAATGATTTCTATGCTTTAATATATGACTTGTTTCAAAATCATTTTTTATTACTGTCTTAAATTGTGCTAAATTTGTTTTATACATTGCACTACCAATATAAGCTCCATCAGTTATATTACTAGCATTCATTTGTGCTGTTCCCATTATTCTTTCCGGTATCATTAAAACATGAGGTTTCGTACATTCTGTATCTCCCATGTGTAATCTATAATTAATATCGGCTACTAAATATTTTCTACCACTTGTTTTTCCTATGATATAATCTCCAATGAATATATCGTCAAAAGTTCCTGCTGCAATTTGTTTTGATAATGTTCCATCATAGAATAAATCAGTAATATCTTTTCCTCTATAAATACTATTATGTGCACCTGCATTTTTTTCTACAAGTGCAGTAAGTAATGTGGAAATTTCAACTTTTTTTGTTGTTCCATTTGCCATATCAACAACAGGTAATATATCTGTTGTTTGAAGATTTTTTAATTCTTCAAGTTCTGAAATTTTTTTAATTCCCATAATTGTAAAATCCTCCTTATTTTTTTACATTCCAACAACTAACCTTGTATCATCCTCTGTTGCAATATAATATCCATCTTCTGTTATAATTGGTGAAATTGCATCTTCTAAATTCTCTCTTGTTTCATTTAAAATAGTAGTTAAATTATCTATTTCTAATTGTATTTTTCCTGCTGCATCTTCTGACAATTGATTTTTCATCTTTTCAAACCAATTAGTAAATTCTTGTTCTTCAGTATTAAAGAAATTTGTCATAATATTTTTAAATTCTGTAAAATATGTATCGTGTTCCGCTTCTTGATCTTCATAATATTTCTTATATGCCTCTTGCCATTGTGCATATAATGTTGAAGTATCAACTTGATATATTAAACTTGTAACCCAAGGACATTCACTACTACCTCTACAGTCTTTTATTAAGTCTTGTGTAATTTTTATACAAGATGGACTAATCGTAATATCAGCTAGTCTAAATTCAATGATGTTCTCTTCAGTATTTATTGATGGATGTACTGGGTTGCTTGATGCAGTCCCTTTTCTATATACTATATTTCCTGTTCTTCCTAATTGAGTTTTATCCATTTGAGCTATAATACTGTCTATTCTAGTTAATACATCAGAATTTTGTGCTGTAGTTATTGTCAAATTGCTTGGATTTTCAAACCACTTATCCCCAATTAGTGCATAACCTGCTGAAACTATAATATTCATCCCATTATTTGCAGTAAAAACTTGCAAATAATCGGAAGGTTCACCTTTTGGAGTTGCAAAAACACCATTACTTATTAATTTTCTATATGGTCTATTCATATCATCTGCTGAATAAACACGATCATTATTTATCGCATCAAAAAAACCAGCAGTAACTTCAAATTTTACATCGTTTTCCATTTTTGCCTCCTATTCACTTTTTATATTTTGAAATGTCGGTTCCATTTTATATCCATTATCATCTATACTCTCTAATATTTCAGATATCCTAACATTAATTGAAATTCCGTATTCATTTACAATATTTACAATATCACCTAGATTATAATCATCTTTATATGTATAATTAGCTCCTATAATAACATCTCCTGTAAAAGATGTAATTGATTTATATTCAGACATTTTTTCATATCCAACACTTTTTAGGTTTTCAATATAAATATTATTACATAATACTACTTCAGTAATTTCTCCATCATCATTTTTTGTTAAAATAGCTATATTAGTTCCGTTTACTTGATAATATATTGTGCCATTTATATTCTTTTCATTACCATTAGGATAACTACTTAATAATTCATCATAATCAATTGAACTTGAAACATCTCTTGCATCAACATATAATTCATGTCTATTAATTCCTGTTCCACTACCAATTGTAACAGTTTTTCTTTCTATTCCTTCGCCTTCTCCTGCAACAATAGCAATGTTTTTTATATTGCTATCATCTTTTGTATAATCCGTTGTAGATATGTTATCATAGTTTTGTGAAAATTGAACATAATCACTTCTATCTTTCCCTTTATATAAAGAAAATACAAATTTTCTATCTTTTATAACAACTTTATATCCCCACTCGTAATTCTGACATAATTCTTGAATTTTTGTACCTACATAATCATAAGTAACTTGTTCTCTTATTGTTTCTTTAAATCCTACTTTATCTGCTAATACAAAGTTTTCTATTTTTCTTTCTTTGTTGGTAGGATTTATTATAGAATCCGTAATTAAAGTTCTTATATAATCTTCAACTAATCCATTAAAGTTCGTTTGTTTGGCTACTATTCTTGAATTTAGTATGTTTTTTATATCTGTACCTGTTATAATTAATTGATCTCCATTTTCTTCATCAGTTTTTATTTCAATTTTTGTTATTTCACAAACCATATCGTCATTTTTCCTAGCAATATATTTGCATTCTTTTATTTTTTTGATATTTTCAATAGTTGCAGAAATAACAAGTTCACAATCTCCCAATTCATTATATCTAGGAACCCATAAAATACTTGAATACATATCTATTATGTATTTTTTAATTAAATCTTTATCTAACAAATATAATTCATCCATATAATTCTATACCCCTAAATATACACGATAATATTTAAAACTAATGTCCACTAGCATATCCTTCTCTCCATCATCAGCTAAAAAACTAAATCTATTATCTCCAATTCCTAATTGAAAAAATGTTGATTCACTTCTAACTTGTGGAATTAAATTATATTCAACCGCTTCTCTAGTTAAAATTACCGATTTTTTTCCTCTATTACAATTAATTATTAATTTATCATTTTTCATAAACTCATAATCAATTATAAAATTTTCTCCTGTTTCAATATTACGAATTTCTAGCTTATTTACAGTTCCCATAAATCCAATATTAATAATTAAACCTGTTTCACTTTCACTATCGTTTATAACATTTGTTACCTTTTCAAGATCTACAGAAGAAATTGCAATAGGTTGATTACTATTTATAGAAAATGGGAAAGAGAACTTTTTTATTGTTTTTGAAATACTTTGAACTATTGTATTAATATCTTTAAAATATGGGTCAGGACATAAAATAGAAATCTGTGCAACTTGCTTTTGAACGAATATTGGGACTTCAAAAGTTTGCACATATCCTTCTATAAAAACATTTCTGTTATCATCTTCAAAATAAATTTTACACCATTGTTTATTTCTAAAATATTTATAAAGTTTTAATCTATTTTGAGAAACATCTCCATTTATATATACTGTAATAACAATTTCCCTATTGGGAATTTTTGAACTATTAAAGGCAGAACCATCTCCATTTGCATAAGTTGAAGTATTTATATTAGCATTTGGAGGGGTTATTCCTTCTATATTTGCTATTTGATAATCTTCTTCGTTATCAGTTAATTCAAGGACTGCTCCTTTAATATTTTCAACTTTTAAAGTAAACATTTTTTATTTCCCTCCTATGCATTTACTAGATTTAATAAATTCCTTGTCTGTCTATATAACTCTCGTCTAGATGGTTGTTTTGGAGCATTTATTACTTGAGTAAAATTATTAACATTAGATGTTGAATTAGATATATTGTTAATATTAGAAGTATTGTTTTTCATTTCTTCTTTCATATCATTTGCAACAGCTTTTATCCAGCCTTTATTTCTTTCAAGAGGAACAACCGCTTCTGCTCCATTTCCTTCAAGTAAACCAACTTGTCCTTTTTCTAATACACCACCTCTATATAATTTTGGTATATTTAATGTATTGATTCTTGATATATTTACACCTGGAATTGCATTGATTATTCCTATCGCTCCGTTAATCATATTAATAAATCCATTTACTGTATTTTCTATCATTCCTAATAATCCATTAATACCTGATTTAACAGCTCCACTAATTGCATTTCCTATATTAGTTCCAATGTTTGAAAATTTATCACTGATTGTATTCCATAATCCTCCGAAAAAATTACCAATATTGCTAAAAATACCAGTAATATTATTCCAAGCTTCTCTAAATCTATCTCCAAACCATCCTCCTACATTAGAAAATACATTTTGTATTCCTTGCCAAGCACCTTGAAAAAATGAGCCTAATTGTTCAGGTAATTGTGCTAATCCTTGGAATATAGAACTAATTATCTGTGGCAACGCCTTTAATAATTCCAAGCATATAGTTGGTATTGCTTGAACTAATGCCATAAATAATTGAATTGCACCTTGTAGTAATACGGGTATATTTTGTATTAAAACATTGATTATAGTAGTAACAATAGTTGGTATTTGAGGAATAAGTGCTTGTATAATCAATGGTATTGCTTGAATAATAGCCATTAACAATTGCACTGCTCCTTGTAATACAATTGGTAAATTTTCAACCAACCCAGTAATAATAGTATTTATTATTGTTGGAATTGCATCTACTAACGCAGGAATTATAAGTGGTATAGCTTCAACTATTGAATTTAATAATTGTACTGCTCCTTCTATTAATCTTGGAATTGCGTCTGTTAATCCATATAAAATAGTATTTATTATTTCATCAAGATTTTCTGTTAATGCAGATATTATCTCAGGGATTGCTTCAATAATTCCCATAAAGAAACTAAAGGCAGCATCGATAAGATCTGGTAAACTGTCAACCAATACTCCAATAATCTGATTTACAACTTGTACTAATGCAATAACTAGGTTTGGAATTGCATCTGTTAATCCATTTACAAGACTTATAATAATTTGAACTCCTGCTTGAAGTAATTGTGGAATTGCCATCTGCAAAACATCTATTATTTGAGGTATAATACCAATTATTGCATCAACAACCGTTGGTAAAGCTTCAATTATTCCCTGTAGTAATTTATTCATTCCATCCATTACATCAGGTAATAGTTCTGTTATTAAATCAACAATTTGTGGGAATAACTCGATGAGTAATGATATAATACTATCAATTACAATTTTTACTTTTGGAACTATATTTTGAATAACAGTTCCTATACTATCTATTAAATTTTCCATTAAAGTATCAAAATTTGCATTTTCATCTGCCATGCCAGTTAATAAATTACTCCATGCAGACTTCATTGCTCCAATAGATCCTTGAATTGTTGTACTTGCTTCTTTTGCAGTAGTTCCTGTTATGCCCATATTATCTTGAACCAAATGTATAGCTTCAACAACATCAGCATAACTTTCAATTGTCAAATTTCCAGCTTGTCCTTGTGCTTTTGCTAATTTGTTAGCATCTCCAATAAGTCTTTCCATTTCACTTTTAGTTCCACCATATCCAAGCTTCAAATTATCAAGCATTGTATAGTTTTGTTTTGCAAAACCTTGATATGCATTTTGTATAGATTCCATTGATGTACCCATTTTATTTGCATTGTCAGACATATCTGTAATTGCTTTATCAGCTACTTCTGCTGATTTTGCAGTATCACCATTTAAACTTTGTAATAATGATGCAGAAAATGAAGTTACAGTGTCCATATATTCATTTGCAGAAAGCCCAGCAGTTTTATATGCATTATTAGCATAATTTTCTACAATGCCTGAGCTGTCCTTAAATAATGTTTCAACACCACCAACTAATTGCTCATAATCAGAATAACTAGCTATTGCCTGTTTACCAGCATTAAGTAAAGCACCACCTAATTTCAAAATCCCATTTATGCACCCTTCAACCGCATCTGCTGCTAAATTTGCTAATGCTCCTTTAAGAACTGTAAAACCACCATTTGAAGCATCATCTGCTGATTTCCCAGCACTATCGATACTTTTATCTAATTTATCAGCAGCACTATCAAGTTCCTGCATTTTGGTTTTATTATCATTTAAATCACCTGATAATGTTTTAATTTCTTTTGCTAAATTTTTGGCTTCTGATGAATTTTTACCATATTGTAGTACCGCATTCTTATATGCCTCTTTTGTATCATCTACCGCTTTTTGTTGATCGTCTATTGTGTCAGATAATTTACTTGTACTACTATTAGCTCTTTCTTCAGCTTTTTGTAAATTTTGTAATTGTGTACTATAATTACTGTATTCTTTTTCAATTTTATTTACCGCAGCCTCTTGATTGTTAATAGTAACTGTTAAATTCGATATTTGTTGTTTTATGCTTGAATGAGCTTGTTCTGCGGAACTCAATTGACTTTGTAAATTTCTAACTTCATCAGAATTTTCTCCATAGGCTCTTTTTGCATCTTCTAGTTTTTTCTTCAAATTTTCAATTTCACTAGCAGACTGCTTTTCATATTTTTGTGCAGTTTGTAACTGCGTTTGATATGATTGCAATTTACTAACTTGTGCTTCCATCGTAGATTTTAATTGTTTCAACTTTGCACTTAAACCATCTGTAGACTTTGTCCAATCATCCATACCAGAACTTGCTTTTTTAAATTCGGAATTTGCGAGTTTAATATAATTATTAGCTTCAGATATATTCTTTTTTAAATCCGATATATCCAATTTATATCGAGTTGTAATATCTTCTCCTTTTGCCACTTACTTTCCTCCTTTCATCAAGCAAACTAAAACCAGCTATCACTAGCTGGTCTTCTTATTTGTTTTTTCCTTTTATTTTTATTGTTTTGATTATTTGCTTCATCATAAATTCGTAATCTTCTAACTAATAGAAAAATCTCTCTCATTTTTTCTTTTCTTATTGAAAATGGATCAACCGTTGGAAAACGATTACATATTTCCATTTCAAGTTCAAAGAATATTTGATAGAGGGGAATAGCAGTATTCCCCTCTTCTAGTTTTTTCCATCATTTCCTTTTGTTATTTGATTTATAGAATAAGCTATAATTTCGGCTATAACATTCATTATTTCTTTTAATTTTGTATGTCTTAATTCTTCATCTGTTAATCCATCAAAAACTTCTTTTAGCAATGGTTTAACAATATTCATTGAACTTGCCAAAACTTTTGCAATTGCTTTTAGTAACTCTGCTTTGTTACTAGCTTGAATATTATCAATATCAATAACATCCAACAAATCTTCTACTGTTCCAAACATTAAATCGTAAGTTTCAGCAGTATATGTTTTTGTTATTTCTTTTTTGTCGTAGATATTTAATTTTAAATCCATATTTTTTTCCTCCTATTAGGCTTTTGCCTTTAAAGTATCTATTGTTGTAACAGTATCAAAGAATGTACTAACATCTGCTAGGTCTTTAGATAAATCAACATTAATAGCTTTTGCAGTTTTACCTGTTTTGGTGAATTTATGTGTTGTTGAAATTCCTGTATATGTTACTTCTTGACCGTTAGAGTCTGTTCCATCATTTTCTGTTGCATGTGTACTATCAGGAATACTAAATGTTCCTTTATGTCTCCAAACATATACTTCATCACCATTAGTTTTCTTTGTTTTATAACCAAGAGCAAAGTATTTGGTTTTTCTTTCTCCCTCAATTAATGTTCCTGTTGTTTCATCATAATCTTGTCCTGTTATAAATGCTAATTTATCTAATGGAAGTACAGATGTAGAACATTTTATTTCATCTGCACCAACAGAGTTGATTACAATTGCAGCCATATTATTATAATATTTTGATTCACTTGAATTACTTGTACTTTTTGAAATTTCTCCAACACCAGCTAATTCATATACCTCTCCTGTTTTGTAGCCTTCTCCTTCTTTATTATTATCAGATAATACTTCTGCCACAACTAAATCTGTGACACCTCTATACTCAACGATTTCATCTAAATTCTTATTCATATAGATTTTACCTCCTTATAAATTTTCTATTATTCTTACTGCTATACCTCTTCCAGTTTGTGTGGGTTCATCACTTTCAACATCATATCCTTTGCCACTCACAATAAACCCATCCCTTTTTAATTTTTCTTTTAAATTTAATAATTCTTTATCTATTAGGTCAGAATTGTTAGAATAAAATGCAACAATAAAAAGCCATACAATTTTATGTTCTTCATTATTGTAAAAAGCATCTCCATCAGAAGACATATTTTTAAAAGTGAAGTACGATTCAGGATAACCTTCTTCTTTATTCATCGTACCTTGTTGAAAATATGGATAATTCATGCTCTCTAATACTTTTGTTAATTTATCTTTCATTTACCCTTCCAACCTCCTTATTTCATTATTAAATATTTCTTGTTGTGCTTCTAATACTTCTTTTCTTGTGCTTGTACCAAAAATTGCATTATACATTTTTTTATCTTTTTTATGCTCTGCCATAATTCCAAGATTTTTTCCGTATTGGTTACTAACACTGTGGCTTTGTGTTCCATACATCAAAAAAATTGAAGCTAGTCCACCCTCGCTTATGCTAAAACCTACTTTTACACTTGCTAATGTACCAGCCCATTCAATTTCTGCTTCTTTTTTCAAAGCTTTTTCAGTTCTCTTAGTTTCATTATGTGGTGTAATCGCTTCTTGTGCTTTTTTTGTAATAATTTCGTGGGTTTTCTTTAATGATTTTTCTGATATATTTTTTGTATTTGCATTTAATTTATTAAGCCTTGCTATTGCTTCATTAAAACCCTCAAATTCCAAATAAGCCTTGTTACTCATACTAAGCACCACCTTTTAATCTTTTGACCTTAAATTTTAAAAATTGATGTCTTTGATTTATATCTTCAGGTTCATTTATTATATCGAATACAGCCTTATCTTCAGCTCTTGCAATTCTGCAAACACCAGTAATATCTGATCGATACATAGTTTCAATGTTTGCTGTATCTTCAATGGAATATACACCATTTACCGTTTTCTCCGTTCCACCATAAGTTTTAAAACTGCCAAAAAAAAGATTAATAGAATTACCATTTTTATCTTTTTCTGCTAATGCTTCATCAACAGTTGGATATTCCTTATTAGTGATACCCTTTTTTGTTGAAATCTTTGGTATAAGTAAAACAAGTGGAATAGGATTGGTTATATTTATTGAAAATCCACTCATTTTCCATCACCATCCTTATATGCTAGTTGAGTAGCTCTTTGCCAAAAGTATGATGATAAATTTGCTTTTTGAAAATATACATCATCAACACCTCTTGCAATCACACCAGCTGATTTTACATCATTAACAACAGATGATGGAATTCCTCCATCTATCATCAATTGTTGTATTTCAGCAATCCAATTTTTAAGAATTGTATCTTGGTAAGTTCCTGTAATTCCCAAGCATTCCTTTACTTTTTCTAACATATTACTGCTCCTTTTTTAGTCTACTTTTTCAACTAATCTTCTTGTATCAGATAATAATTCACTTGCTCTTTCTTTCTCAAATTCAACAATATCATTTTCTTTATAGTCTCTATCATTGTATTTGTCTGTAAATGCAATCCTAATTTTAAGTTTTATTTTTTCATTATCTGATCTTTTGTTGTTTGTCTTTCTACTTGTTTTTTCTTTCTCTTCTTGTTCTTCTAAATGTTCTGTCTTTTCTTCAGTTTTTTCTATAGATTCTTCATCTACATCAGTATTTTTTTCAATTGTAACTTCAGGTGAATTAACATCTATTACATCATTTTCCTTTAAATCTTCTCCTGATACAATATCATTTTCATTAATTACAACTTGTTCTTTTTCAACAATTTCATTTTTTTCAGCAGTTTCATCTGCTTGATTTTGTGTTTTTGCCATTTTATATACTCTCCTTTTTTAAAATAATGAATTAAGGGGATTCTCATCCCCTCATCTTACCCTTTTACAGATTTTTTTAATAAATAGATATAGTTTGTGTTTAATGGTTTACCATCTAAAATAACTAAACCTTTTGTAATCCATTTATTTTTATCTTCATCGAAATATCTCTTATATCCAAATGTCATATTTGAGTTAATACCATAAGCTTTTTCAGGAACCCAGAATATTCCAAAATATTCTCCATTTGCACATAAATCAAATGATTTGAATAAATCTTGTTCTGTTCTAAGTACAGGATATTCATTGAATTTATATTGTTTATCACTAGCATCAAATCCAGCCTTATTTATTGGTTGATTATTAGCATCTTTTAAAGTACATAAATTACCTACATAAGTTTGTTTTGCCATAGCAAATTCAGGATTAGCTCCTTCCATTCCTAAAGGTATATTAGCAAATAATTTTTTCTCCCATGCTGTCCAATCTGCAATTTCTTCTTCTGTAAATTCTATAATGTTACTTGCTGGTATTCTTTTTAATCCTGCTGCAACATCTGTAAGAATTCCAGTTGGTTGTGCATTTCCTGTACCTTTTAAAACTGCTATATCTCTAGCTTTTAAATAAGCAGTTAATAAAGCATTTATTAATTCTTTTTCAAATACTTCTACACTTAATATGCTTTGAAGTAATGATTGTGCTATTCTTATTTCTCCAATATGGTAAGAGAATACAACACTTCCTGTAGCTCCATCAACTTTTTGATCTTCGCTGACACCATGTTCTTTGTCAGCTCCATCTGTTCCACTCCATGTAAATGTTGCATCAAAGTCAGATATTGGAACTTCAACACCACCTTGAACATTTAACATACGAACTCTTGAAGAAAATTGTCCATATGAACCTTCTATTTTTTTAATTAATTCTTGTAATACTGTATGTGGAATCAATACTCCTAATGCATCACTTGTTACTTCTCCTGCTGCTCTTGTTTCAGTGCGATATTGTGTTAATATTTCATTTAATTTTGCACTTCTTGTTCCTGTTTGAGCATATTGTTTGAAAGCCATTCTATATTCCATTGAAGAAAGTATATCTTCTTCATTATTTGAAGCTTGTCCTCTTTGATTCATTTTTGCTCCTCCTATAACGTTTAAAACTGCATTTGGATTAAATCCATTTGCACTTCTTCCTTCATTTGCTTTATCATCTTTTTTGTCATCTTTGTTATCTTCTGCACCTTCATCTTTGCCATCATCATTTCCGTTGTCTTCTTCTAATTTTTTTAATTGCTCTTCTGCATCATTAATTTCATCTCTTAATGCTATTAGTGTTTCTCCTAAACTTCTTACCTCATCAATATCTTGTGAGTTTTTCATTCTTTCTTCTTTGTCCTTTAATTCTTTTCTTTTTCTTTCAATTAAACTTTGTAAAAATTTTTTCATTTTAAAATCCTCCTAATAAATATTTTATTTTTAGCTTTTCAAGCTCTAATTGTTTTGGAGTAGTCTCCACCGCTCCACTTCTAGCAGTGTCCACCGCTAGTCGTGCAGTATCCACCGCACTTTTATCTCTAGCAGATATTGAAGTATCTTCATATGCAGGAAATGTAACTGCACTAACTTCAACAACTGTTGAAATTGATTTAATATGTCTTGTTGGATAATCAGTGTCTAAATCTTCCCATTCTTCATCTTCGATTCCAAACATAAAAGACATACCTGTTATGTCTCCTCTCTCTATTGCACTATATAAATTTCTAGCTTCTGTATTATTTTCTATATCTAATTCAACTTGAATTTCCATTCCTTTATCATCAACAGATAACTGCATTGTTGAATTTTTTGTATTTCTTCTTGATCTTGCAAGAGGTATCTTTGATTGATCATGATTTACTAAAAATCTAACATCCTCTAAATTCGTATTTTTCAATGCTCCTTTTTCAATTACCTCTGCAAACATTCCTGCAATATCAGTTTTACTTTCATATACTATTGGTCTTCCAATTATTATATTTCCTCTTTTTTCATCTTTTTGAGCACGTATATCGAAGTCATAATTTCTTCTAATTAACTCCTTGTTCATCTTTTTTACCTCCACCCTCATTATTTTTTTGTTCATCCGTTTTATTATTCTCTGCATTTGTTTTATTACTTGACATAGCAATTTGTCCTACTAATTCAGGAAGTGGTTTCATTCCAAATGCTGTACGAACTTCATTTTTATAGCAACTTCCACTATCAACCAGTAAATCAAATAAATCTATTTTTTGTCCTGTATCCATAAAAATCAACTCATGTGGATATAATACAACCGCATTTCCAAAGCCTTTCTCCCTTTCCGTGAATAATCCCATTGTGATTGCTTCTCCTGTTTTCTTAATTATTGGTTCAAGACTTTTTTGATAAAAAGCTTCATATTGAGCTTTTGTATAATCTCCTGTTAATATTGGAAGAGAAACTCCCCAATTTCTTAATATCTTTTCATCAATAAATTTTAATGTTGTTGCATCTACTAATTCTATTTTATTTTGTAATGGTATATATTCTCCTTTTATATCTAATGGTAAAAATCCACTTTCATTTTTAGAAAGTCTTTCTTCTATGGCTTTTATATTTTTTTCCATCTTTCCATCATCTAATAAAGTGTTATATTTAATTACTCCATTAATAGAAAATGAACTCTTTAGAGCTTTAGCAACTCCTTGTAATAAAGTATCATTTAACTCTAATGTTTTTAATAATGCTTTATTATCTGGTTGTCCAAATTCATTTCCTCCCATTAGTTCATTTATTGAATATCTATATCTAATATGTATAACATCTGAATAAGCTAATATTGTCTCATATCCATTAAAAAACTTAAATTTAATTCCTAATTTTCCTTTTGGATCTTGTAAAAAAGTAACATCTGTTGGTTGTATTGGATAGAGTGCTGTAAATTCTTTATCTCCTTTGTTATTTCTTACATAAGTTGGAATAATAAAAGCATTATAATTAAGAAATAATTGCCAAAATACTTTTTCAAAGAAATCACTCTGTGTCATTCTTTCATTTGGTTGATTTAATAATCTTTGAATTGTGCTACTTTCAACAGGTACTAAATCACTTCCATTTTTTCTGATATGAAATGGATTTACTTTTGTTAATTCTGTTACTAAACATGATATAGCTTGTTGCACTACATCACTAGCATATATATCTTGACCAAATTGCGAAAAAATTGGAATGTATCCATTTAGCATTTCAGCATATTTCATATTATCATTTTTAGGTTTCTTAAATTTGTTAATAAATTCAATTAGATTCAATGCTTTTTACCTCCTTAATTTCTAAAATATCACATCCTCTATTATTCATATAAAAAGAATACATTGCCTCTTCTTGATTTATCGCATTAATATTCTCAATACGAATATTAGAATTTTTTTGATATTTAATTCTATATTTTTTCATCTACTTCTCCTTACTATCTTATAAGTTTATGAAATTCATTACGATAACGTCTATATACTTCATATAGAATAATCAATGTAACTGCTCCATCAATTCTTTTACTTGCTTGATTCTTAACTTTTACACACATTATATTTCCATAGTTGTCCATTTCCATTGCTGAATTCCCTAAACACCATTTGTCCATAGAATTTTTATTATAGTTAATTTTTTGGTCTTGTAATTCGGCTTCTACAAGTTTCATTGCATTTGATAAAACTTTTCCTTGTAAAATCATTTCTGTTTCAAAACTAAATTCATTCATTCTATCTGTAAATGGTTTTGAAAATCTTTGATCATAACCTGCCATGTAAGTTTTTATTCCATAATTTTTATATAATTCATAAAACCAATCTGCTATTTTAGAGATATCAATTTCATTTCCCTCATGTATTGTAAGTAATCCTTCTCTTGCCCATTCTTCATATTTTGCTCCTGCTTCTTTATCGTTACTATCCTGTAATTTACTTTCTGGTATCCAATAATGCGAATATACATATTTGGTTTTATCATTTGGTTTCATCAATAATATTTTTGCATTTGATAAGTCTGTTGTTTCTGATAAGTCAACAGCACCCAAACAAAAAGAACCTCTAAAATCTTCTAGATTAAAAGGTTCTGTTTCATAGCTATAATCTTCAAGCATTAGCCATGATTGAGCATTATTTTGTTTTATATTAAAATCTTTACAAAGAGTATGCATTCTTTTGGATTTTGATGTTTTAGATTTTTCAATTTCCCCTCTTAATGACTTCCACTTTTTTACCACTCCTAAACCCGGATTTGATTTATACCAACTTTGTTCATCTTGCCATATTTCTTCTTCACTATCTTGTGTATATAACCATGGTAAATAATGTATATCATTAGTTTCATCAAATAAAACTTCTCTTGCATATTTTAATTCGTTATCTAAATAACCATCATTTATAAAACCTTCAGTTGTTAAATTTATAAATAATGGTTCATCTTTTGTTGACATTGATTTCTGCCCTGCCTCTGCTATTTCATCATTTGGTGCATCGTGGCTTTCATCCATATACATTTTATCTATATTTCTACCATCTTTGTTTTGAGTCTTACTTGACATTTTAAAAATAGTAATGTTCTTTTTTGTATTACATATAGCAGACATATTTCTGTGTGTAATTCTTGAATGTGGATCTATTCTTTTTCTCATATTATCTATTTCATTCCATAAAAGACTGGCCTGTTTGTCATCATTAGATGCACAAACAATGTCCATCCCACCTTCTCCAATTCGCAAATCAGTGTGAGCATCTGCTGCCATTAATGTTGTTTTGCCGTTTTTTCTTGCAATTAGTAAAATTACATTTTGAAATCTTCTTGCCCATCTATTTAATTCTTCATCAAAAAACTTAAAAGAATATACAACTTCTATAAATGCCTTCTCCCAAAGTAATAATTGCATTGGAACATTATAAAATGGTTTTTTACTTTGTAAGCACAAGTTCTCCATAAATTCTATTCTTAAATGACTTTCACTTGTATCATATCTATATTGGGGATTGTCTAAATCTTTAATTAATTTTTGTAATTCTGTTTTTAATTCTAATCCAACTATTATATTTCCTTTTTGTATTTCTTCATAATATTGCTTTAAATAATTAACCTCCAAATTTCTGTCGCTCCTCTAGAAATTTTTGAACTGGATCATCTTCTATTTCATGTCCATTTATCATAGAATACACCATTCTTATTGCATTCATATAACTTTGTGAACATTCCTTATATAATCTTGAAGCTTTAGTTGTTCTTTGTTGAGTTGGATTTTTAGGATTTACTTGTATAAATGGCAATTTTTTTAATTCTTCCATTCTTTCTTCCAAAAAGGCTATATTGTCTAACATTGGATTTATTAATTGTTTCTTGTTATCCTCTATATCTTTAAAAATTTCATCTAAATTTTCCCTTCTTGTCAAATATAATCCCTTCTTTCTGTATCTATTTTTTTCAATTCAAAAAAAATGAAAATTTTGCTTTGTGTGAAAAAGAGGTTCCCCTTACAGTCCCCACCATAAAAATATGAATCTGCCTTGGCGGGGGGGCTATTCTTGAAAACTCTCAAACCATTCATTTATATATTTTTTCCAATTTTCATCTTTTGCTCTACTTAAACATATTTCTTTATCACAATCAATATATATAAGCTCTGCACCTAGTTTATCAGCAAGTCTTTGTCTTTCCATCTTCAATGGATAAGTTCCTACAATAAAAGCATTCTGCCAATTTCCTAATCTCATTTTTACTTGATCTATTAAACAATTTCTTGTTTCAAAAATGTTTTGTTGTAGCTTTCTTGGTTTATTGTACTTGTCGCAAAAACTTATGCATTCCCATATTTTATCTATATCTATTATTAAATCATCTGCTGTTCCCATGCTTTCAACCCATGTTGATTTACCTGCACATGGCGAACCATAAACTATATATACTTTTTTAGGTAATTCATATCCAAATCTATGATGCACTGCATTATGACATTTAAAATGTATAAGCATTATATTGTCAGGATTAAGACTTATATTATAATCATTTACATTACTATTATTTAATGGTATTTTATGATGTCCTATACAGTCATAAGCTTTTACTATTTCCTCTCCGCAATATTCACAAAGTAATTTGCCACTTTCATTTACTCTTTCTAACTTTAATGTTTGTAACAGATTCTTCCATTCTTTTGATTTATATAAATCATGAGCATTCTCAAACATATTTTTCATTCCTTTACCATAAATCATTTTCAGCTTGTTTTTCTTTTAATTCTAATTCACGTTTACTAAATCCTAGCTTTATCATATTTTCCCTACTTTTTCTTTTAGCTTCTGTAACTCTTGTGAGTCCATCTTCTATTCTTTGTATTTTATCAAGAGTTGCTTCCGCTTCTGTTGTAGTTTCTATATTTCCTTGACTATTGTTTTTCTTTTTTATACTTCCTATCGTCATATCTCTTTCGGATTGTTCTAATGTCATTATTCTTCGCATCATTCTTAACTCTCTAATTGTCAATAGTTTATATTCTTCTATATATTCATTTAACAATAAACTATCTGTATTTTCTACTTTTATTTTCTTAAATATGCTTTTTTCTTCGTCTGTTAATACATTTTGAAATATACTTTCGTATTCCCCTGTTGTAACCGCATTCTTATTTCCAATTGGTGGTTGTCCACCTTTGTTATTTTTTGCATTTTTATTGCCTTTTAGAACTTGGCTTTTATCTCTTGTTAGATTATATTTTCGTATAATCTTTTTTAAATCAGGTAATGTAATGTTGTATTTTTTAAATATGTCTTTATATCGCATTCCTTGTAAATAATCATTTTTTATATTTTCTTCTTTTCTCTGGGTCAATACAACTCACCCACCTCCATTACTTTTTTTCCAATTCTGCTTTTTGTCCTGTTAGTTTTTCCCAACGTCTTATAATAACATCACAATATTTAGGATCTAATTCCATCATATAACATTTTCTATTGGTTTGTTCTGCTGCTATCAATGTCGAACCGCTTCCACCAAACAAATCTAATATTAATTCATTTTCCTTGCTAGAATTTTTTATAAGATATGCTAATAAATCAATAGGTTTCATTGTTGGATGTTCTTCATTCTTTATTGGTTTATCAAATTCTAATACTGTAGTTTGATTTCTACTATCAGTAAAATAATGTGCTTTTCCTTCTTTCCAACCATATAAAATAGGTTCATGTCTCCATTGATAATCTTGCCTTCCCATTACAAATTTATTTTTTACCCAAACTAAACATTCAGCTAATTTAAATCCTACAGTTTTAAATGCATTTCTAAAATTCATTCCTTCTGTATCGGAATGAAAAACATATATACTTCCTCCACATTTAATAGAATCATACATATTTCTAAAGGCATCTATCAAAAAATTATAAAATAGAGTATCTTCCATATTATCATTTTTTATTGTCAGTTTTTCCTTTGTTCCACCCTCATAATTAACATTATATGGTGGATCTGTTAAAATCATATCTGCCTCTTTGCTCTTCATTAATTGTAGTACCGCTTCTTTTTCTGTACTATCTCCACACATTAGTCTATGCTTACCTAATATCCAAATATCTCCTAATTTTGAAATTGGTTGTTCTATTTCTTTTAATTCTTCTTCTAAATCGAACTCATCTTCTTTTGAACCTACAACATCTTTTAATATATTATCTACTTCATCAAAACTGAATCCAGTTATATCCATATCTATATCTGTTTCTTTTAATTCTGCAAGTAATTCTTCTAATTTAGCATTATCCCAATCTCCTGATATTTTATTAAGTGCTATATTTAATGCCTTCTCCTTGTTTTTATTTAATTCTACAATTACACATTCTACTTCATTATATCCTAGCTCCTCTAATACCTTTAATCTTTGATGTCCACTTATTACAGTCATATCATTATTTATAATTATTGGTGCTACATATCCAAACTCAGTAATACTTCTCTTTATTTTTTGATACTCTATATCTTCCGGTTTTAGATCTTTTCTTGGATTGTATTCTGCTGGTTTTAGTTCTGTTATTTTTATTTTTTGTATATTCATTTTGATACTCCTTAAAACATCTTGTTTCAAATTTACAAGTTTTACACTCTCTTAACATACATCTACCCAAATTCATAGGCATATACCTCTTTTGTAATTATTGGTTGCGGACATAGGATTCGAACCTCGTCTATGGGATATGACCCCATTATGCTTCCTTTGCACCATCTCCGCAATATAAAAAATAGTCACCGACAAATATATCGGCGACCTCATTACAAAGGAGAAACAAATAGATATTCATATTTTTCTCGATTATAATTATAACATAGCATTTTTTATAAAAATATATAAAAAATATATAAATTTTATATAATTTTTCTAAACTTTTTTACTTTTATTATATTCATGTTGCATTTCCTTTATAGATTTTTCTATTGTTTTATGTATTGCAACATAACCTCTGTCTTTTTTTGTTGCTATTTCCTCTATACTTATTTTCTGATAAAATCTCATATCAATAATATCCTGATTATATTTTTTTAATGTTTTAACTAAATCCTCTACAATTTTAATTTTATTTTGTAATTCATCCTTATATCTTTGTTTTTCTTCAATTTTTTCTTGTGCATTTATTATTGCCTCTTCTAATTGTGATTTTGTATAACCTTTTGCTTTTGGTAAACCATCCATATTTGCACTTTTTAAATCATAAATCTCCGCTTGTATTTCTTGTATTTCACTACTTGTAATACTTATTCTTAATTTATATACATTATAATTTTCTAATACCTCTTGAACATTCATCTTTTGTTCCTCCTATTCCTAAAAAAAAATATAAATTTCATTTTAATTTCAGCCATTTGACACCTCCAAATTTTCCATTGTGTTTATTTTTGTTTTTTTATTATATACAGTAAACTTTCTTGTTTTATTCTTACAGCTGTCTATGGTTATCGTTTTTTATGTTTTATTGTTTTGTTTTTTAAATTTTGTAACAATATCATAATATCTTAAATATGTATATTTTTCTTTGTTCCCTTGAACTATTTTATTTATATCATTTCGTTGAATTCCATTACTTTGTAACAACTTAATAAATTTCTTTTTGCTTATTTTTTTATTCCAATTAGAATTAATAACTTTAAATACTCCATCAACTATTTTCTTTGTTATATCCGCTACATCTGCACTTATTTCTGATAATGTCTTTGCAATTCCTTCAAATGCTTCTGCTACAGGTTTCATAATATCATCTAGCATCTTTCTTATTTTCTTTTCCGCTTCTATATATTCTTTTTCTGCTACTCCTATAGTTTTATTGTCTCCATCACAAATTATTTCAGTAAAGTATCCACTTTTTATTAAATTTTCAACTTGTTTGATTGTAATATTTTTATAACTAATCTTTTTTAGCATTGTTTTCTCCTTTTAAATTTATTTGTAATTGGACTTCTTTTAACATCTTTTCTTGTGCTAAATTATAAAATTGTTTCTTTATCTCAAATCCATAACAATTTCTATTCATTTCTGCACATGCTCTCAGTGTACTTCCGCTTCCAGCAACTGGATCAATTACAACATCTCCTTCGTCTGTAAATATTTCTATTATCCTTTTCAATAATCCGACAGGTTTTTGCGTTGGATGTATTTTAGGATATTGTTTAGCATTATCTCTTTTCCATTCAAACCAGTTAAATATCATGTGTTTTTTTCCATCTAATCCAATATTATTAAATTTTGGTAACTTATCTCTATATAATACAACTGCGTATTCTGTTGCTCCCACAATTTTCATATTTGCCTTTAATACTTGTGCAGAGTAATTTTTTACAAATACTAACGGATAGCTTTTTAGTAATCCATGTTTTTTCCCCTCATCAATAACACTTTGTATTTGTTCAAATGCACAAAACACAACCATTGCAGGTGCTTGTCCTTTTTCTTTTGTCTCTTTTTTTAAATACCTTGTGCAGAAGTCAAAAAAATTATTTATTTTGAAATCTTTATCTGTATCAAAAAATGTTTTATTTGCTTTATCACTTTCTCCGTTTTTATTATCTCCACCAACATACCACATTGGATTACTTGCATAAGCATTATTACCTAAATTATATGGTATATCAGCAATTATAAGTTGAGCATGTGGTATTCCATATCTTTTAGCATTTTCAAAATGATCATTATACAATTCAATCTTTAGTCCCATTTTAATCCCTCTTCTTTCTTATGTTTATTTTTTTCTTTTAAAAAATTCTTTCCAAAAAGATGACATCTTTTCTATTTCTTCCTGTAATGACTCCGCTATTGGTTCTCCTATTTCCATAGCCCATCCAATTATGTTTGCTACTATCCAAAAAATAAAATATATTGGGCTTAATAAAACAACTAATAATTTAAATAATCTTTCTTTCATTTTTCCTCCATGTTAACAATTATATTATTTTACTATTTTTTCTTTTATTTCGTTTATACAATCCTCGCAATATTCTTTTTTCTTATCAAACAATTTATCTATATTTTCTTGCAAATTATTTAATGCACCTGTTGAACTTATTTTTCCGCTTCTATCCTCGTGTTGGTAAATATCTATAGTCCAATAATTACCTATTATTTCTTTATTGCATCTATCACATATCCTTTTTAGCATTTTACATTTTTCCCCCAACTTTAACTATTTTTTATGACATTTATAAAATTAATTCCATATTTTTTTGCTATTAAATATGTAGTATAGCCATCAATCAAGTTATTGTCTTTATCGACAACTATTTGTGTTTCAAAATTTTGATTTTTTTTGAAATATTCTATTCTTTCATTCATTTTTTCAGTTCTTGGTTTTTGAAATTCTTTAGGTATTCTTATATCTTTGATTCTCATTATTTTTACTTTATTGATTTTCTTTAAATCATCTGTTAGATCATTTATAATACTAAATTGCATTCTTATTAACTTGTCCTCTTCATATATCATTTGATCTTTTTCTTGAATTAACTTATTGTCAAAATATTCTATTAGTGCAATATTTCCCCATAAAATTGCACATACTATACATGTAAGATTTTTAGAAATTATGGAAATAACAACTTCATATACGATCATTATTAAGCAAAACAATATAGTTGCATTTCTCCATTTATCACTTTTTACTTTTTCATTATAAAATTTCTCTTCCAATTTATTCTCTTTTTTTATTTTTTCATTGCGACATCTATAATTTCCATCCATGGTTCTTACTATATTGCATAAATCATTTTCGTTATATCTGTTTGCACATTTGCTGCATACTTTCTTAATATATTCTTTATCATTCATTTTATTTTCTCCCTTCTATTAGTTCTTGTAACATCTTTTTCAAAACTACTATTGCATATTTATTAAATTCAATTTCCGCTTCTTCTTTGGCTGTTTTGCCCTTTAACATAGTTATATTTTCTATATCTAATATGTTTTTTTCATGATATTTTATTTCTTTTTCTATCTTGTCTTTTACTTTTTGAACTGTAATACTATTTTCCATTATAAAATCCAAATGTTTATTATCTTGTATATGGAATTTTTTTAATTCTTCATTCTCTTTTGCATACTTATTTATTTTAGTTTGCTGTTTATCCAGTTCATTGTGCATATATTCATTTTCTTGCAATACTCTTTTATAATCTGATAAAATATCTATACTTTTAACTAAGGCTTTTATGTCTGGATCACAGTTCATACAACTTCCTCCAACACATTCTATTATTTCTTTATGTTCTCTCCTAGCTTTTAATATCAGTTCTAATTGTTTTATTGTTGTTTCTATACCATTTTCTTTCACTTAATCACCCCAAACTTCTTTTCTTATTCGTTCTTCTTCCTCTTTTTCTTGCTTCCATATTTTATCTTCTAATGCTTTCTTAGTTGTTCTCCAGCCTATATTCCAAAAAGCATCTCTTTCAAGCTCTCCTTCATAACTAAATTGAGCAGGTATATATTCTCTAATAAATTCTATCAAGCCTTCTTTTTCTAATTCTTTACAATATTTTCTTGCCTTGTAGTATGATATGTTTTGAATTTCAGCTAAAACTCTTGTACTTATTACATATCCGTGGATTCATAATACAAACATCATTTTTGCACAAAATTCTAAAAATTGATTGTTTTATACTATTTTCCTTCACTAAAAATCATCTCCTAGTTTATAATTTCGTACCCTAACTCTCTTAATCTATTGCAAATTGGTCTATATGTATTGTCTGTAGTATCCCAACTTTTAAATTGTATTACTTTCCAAATTTCAATTTGATTAAATCTTTTATCTGTTATTCTGTCTAATATTCTTTGAACTGCTTTTTCCTTGTTATTTATAATTCTTCCATCAGGATAATCCTCATCTTCTTCTGTAAATATATCTATATATAAATGTTGTAATTTTCTTATATCTTTTAATGCAATTTTAATTTTATTTTTGTTAAATTCTAATCTATACATTCCTTTTTTCTTTTCTTTACCAATTTCTTTTAAATCTTGTTGTTTTATCATATGTTTGCCCTCCTTTTTATTTGGTTAACTGCATTAGTCCAACATTTTGTGCACCCTATACTTTCATAATTGCAGGTATCTTCTTCTTTTTGTTTATCTATTTTCTCTGAACCAAATATATCTGATGGGCACATATCTATTCCACCATAACTGAATATTTGATGACATCCCTCTTCTGTTGCATTTTCTATTATTATTTTCATTATTTCCTTATATGTAATATCTTCATCCGCTTCTTCATTCATAACAACTTTCTTTTTTCCAGACATATCATAAACATTACTCATTTTTTCTGTACCTCTTTTTTATTCTTCATTATCATTTGCCACTTGCAATATACACATAATTGCAATTCCTATAAATGTACCTATAAATAATCCTATTAAAAATTTAATCATTCGCTTTCCTCTTTCTTTTTCATTTTACTAATTTTTAAATCTTCTAGCACTCGTGTTTTATATATTCTAGTTTCCCAGTTATCTTTTAACTTTCTTATATTTTTTAATAATTGTGCAATATCACCTGTAATTAATTTATTGTTATATTTATCTGCAAATCCTTTTAATGTTGATATAAATTCGAGCTTATCTTTTATTACTCTTCTTTCCTGTCTAACATTTCTCAACCTTACTGCAACTTTTGAAAGTTCAAATGCATTTAGCTTACTTAACTCTATCTCATGTAATAGATCATCTTGTTCTAATTCTTTAATTCTTAATTCATTTTTTAAATCTGAATTTGTTCTTTCAATATATGTAAAAAAGTAATTCATTTCTTTTGCAAATTCTTCAACTTCATCTATATTATCTATTTTCATCTTTTGCCTCTTCCTCTCTTGTAATTTTTATCCTTAATGTTCTTTTTATAAAATCTTTACAAGCCTCTTGCTGTGAGTTTTCTATTTTGCTACAAAAAGGATATTTTCCACATTTTATACACTTCATGTTTATTCTCCTAATATTCCTCAATTTTCACATAAATTCTTGGTGTTCTACTATATTTCTTTTCAATTTCTAATTTTGTAACTTGTGTATCATCTTTAAAAGCAAATTTATTCATTGCATCCAATACTATTTTCACAATATTATCTGCATCAGGTTTTTTAGTTGGACTTATAATATTTGCTAACATTTCCGCTTCTTTCTTTTTACTTGTACTCTTTGGAATTCCAAAATAAGCTATTATTGTTACTTTTACCCTTGATTCTATTGTTGTAAAATTAGGATATTCTCTAATAAACCATTGTCTTAAAAAGTATTCATAATTTTTTGTATTAGTTGGTGTATATGCTCTTCCTGTTCTTGTATTCATTCGTGGTCTTGCTTTTCCAACTACATCTCCTAGCATTTCAAATTCATATATCATTTGTATCACTCTCCATTTAATTTTATTTTTCTGGCATTTCATAAACTTTAGGTATATTAAATATATTAGGTTGTATATCCATTTGTCCTTGCAAGATTGCTGGTCCTCCATTTAATTGTAAATAGCTAGAATACTTTTGTACTATTTCTGCTAATACTTCTTTTGCTCTTTCTTCTGTTTTGTAATAACCTAAATCCCTATAATTGTCATCTCTTCCAACAATGAAACCTGCAGATATTAAATAACCATCTTCTTCACAGTTCGTTACTTGTATATTCATAATATTATTAAAATTTAATATTTCATTTTGTTCTTGGCTAACTATTATCATTTTTACCTCCATACTTTTCTGTATCATTTCCATAAGAATTTCTTGTTTTTTCAATCCATTCTTCCATCGCTTTTTCAACATCATTTCGATTAGCATTAGAAACATACATCATTTGAGCTGTATTTGGTACAGCATTAAATTCAAATGCTAATACTACAAAGCCAAATCCGTTTGGTAATTCTTCTTTAACTTTTTGAGCTATTATTTGCATTTTTCTTTTTGCAATTTCCTCTAGTTCTTCTTTTCCCATTATTTTTCCTCCAATTCCTTTAATACTGGATTTATACATTTATTACATAATACGACTTTTACTTCTCCTCTTTTTGTGAGTGAATGTGGTAATACTACAACTCCTCCAGCCATTTCAATTCGCTTCTTTAAAATTTTTATTTCGTCTCCACAATAATCGCATATATAATAATCGTAGTCCTTTTCATCTTTATACTTTATTAAGTGTCTGCCTTCTGTTGGTTTTAGCTTTAATTTTGTATATAGAGGGACTTTTTCTCTGTAACATAAATTTTCAAAATTCATCATGTTTTCCTCCTATTTTCCATTTCATCGTGCAAACAAACCATAAAGTAATCTATAATTTCTTTTATTTTGTAATTTTCTTTTTCTGTTATATATTTTTTAGTTTTATAATATTTCAATATGAACTTGTCCCTTGTAAGTAAATTTAAATAAATTTTATGTGGACTTAAATATATTTCTTTTATTGCCCAAAACATTATTTTTTCGTCCAGCACTCTTTCCTTCGGCATAAGCTCATAAATGTTACTATCTTTTACATACATCTCTAATCTAGAATAAATTAAAATCAAATTATTTCTATCGTTTTCTGTTAAGCCAATTTTTTCTCCGCTGCCCCCTTTATAGATATAATTAAATAATAAGTTTAGTTTAGTTATAATGTGTTCGTCTGCTTGTTCGTTCGCTTGTTCACTCGCTTGTTCATCTGTTTGTTCGTTCGCTTGTTCAAATTGTATAATTTCATCATTGTATAATTTATTTATTGTATATGTAGATGCAACATTTTGATTTGTTCCTTTTTTATAAAATATATATTGATTGTTAATAAGTTCATTTCGTGCCCTTTGTAAAGCAGATATGTTTAATCCCTTTACTTTGCTCATTAGAATAGTATTTGTAACCTTAAACTCATAAAGCCAATCCGTCTTACTTGCTATCTGCAATAATACTAAATATATTGAAATGGCATTTGCAGAGAGTGGCTTGAAGTCTAATATTGAATAAAATTCAGAGAGCTGTTTTTGAATATCTATTTTGTTTTTCGTATTCACATACTACACACTCCTTCCTTTGTAAATTTATAATTCTTTTGCTGTTTTTAATTTAATTTTTCTTGCTCTTTCTAATATTCTGTGATAAAATAAAAACAGAAAGTATTTATCTAAATATTTTTTATGAATCATCTATTTTTCAGTTTGGTTGCTGATAGATGGTTCTTTTTTATTTATATTGTCATTACATATAAATAATATTTCTTGTAAGATTTCTCTCAATTCCGCTTCGTTATGAAACTCATCTATATCAGAAATAAGATCTTTTATTTTTTGATATCCCATATTTTCTCCTTTCATTCTAAATATTAAATTTTTTATTTTATTTAATGTTGATTTCATTTCTTTATGTTTCTTTTTATGTTCTGATAAATCAATACATTCGTTTAGTAATTCTTGATAATATTTAAGCATAATATTTTCTCCTTTTATATTTCTTCAAAAAGTATTTTTCTTATTATTTCAATAGCTTGTTCTTTGTTAACACTTTCATTATTTTTTAAGTACCCACAAGCATATGCAATTTTTACATCTATATTGCTGATTTGTTCTTTACAAAAATACTCTTGCATTTCTTTCAATATTTCTTCCATTTTTACCTCTTCTTACCATTAGATTTTTGATTTTTCTTTTCTTCGCTTTCTTCTAAAATCACCTCTAAAACTAATATAATTATTAACCCTAATATTGGAATTAAATATTCTCCTCCATAAGCTTTATATCCTCTTATTGCTGTTGCATAAGCAATTGCTTTTATTGTCAATATTATTGTTGCTATTATTACTAATAATTCTATTATTCTTACTATAAATTTCTTTTTATTAACTATTTTCATTTTTTATTTTCCTCCTATCAATACTCTTTTTAATAATTCCAGTTTTGTTTCTGCTTGTATTCTTTTTTCTTTTTCACTTTCGTATAATTCACGACTTACCGTATTTCCGCCAACTTTTATTCTAAAACGACCACCCTCTGATTGTTTATATTCAAGTTCGTTATTATCTATCATTTTTTTTACTTCTTTATAACCTAGATGAAATCGTTTCATATATTCTGTTAAGCTAATCCATTCCTCCATTTTATTTCCTCCTTTAATTTTGTGTGTCGTTCCGCATTTTCTGTTTTTTCCATGATTTTCTCCCTTGAATTTTTATATTATTTTAGATTTTTTTAATTTCATATAGTAACTTACTTTTCAATTTATAATATTTTGTTATATAATCACCTTTGAAAGTGAGGTGTTTGTTTTGAATAAAAATAAATTGAAAAATTCTCTAATCACAGAAGATGATTTTCTAGTAGAAAAAGAATTTATTATTAAGAACACTAATTATAATTCTTGTGTAGAGTTTTATAATTCTTTAGGTGTTTATACTGTAGATGATTACATTAAAATGGCCAGTAATCCTAATATAAACAATTTAATAGCTAAAAACTCAAAATTTTCTACTTTTAGTGAATTCTGTGATGAAACTATTAAATTTGTAAAATCTGGTTTAGATGAACCTTTTAAAAGTCTCTTCTAACATTTCTATTTTTCTAATTATTAATTTTATTTTTGTAGAGCAATCAGACTGACACTCTGTTTGTTCTTTTTTTTGGAGTATTTTTTGAACTTTACATTCTATAATAGTTAATATTTTTATTATTTCATCTAAGTCTGCCATTTCCATGATCATTTTCTCCTTTAATTTTGTGTGTCGTTCCGCATTTTTTATTTTTTTCATATTCATAGCCCTTTCTTTTATGAATTTAATTCATATTTTTCTGTAAAAAAATATAATTTGACTTCTTTTAAGTCTATTTTTAATAAGTTACAAATTCCTATTATTTCTATCTGATTAAAAGGAGATCTATTATTTATTTTGTTTGAAAAGCTTCCTGTGCTTATCTCCATGCCACTATTTTGTAGTTCTTTTACGAAATTTGTTTCACTTCCAAAATATGTTCTAATCGTCCCTCTTAATAAAGAATAATCCATTTTTAACATTATATCACCTTCTTTCTTTTATGAATTTAATTCATAATTCGTAATTATAATACCTCAATGAAAAATTATTGTCAATACCTTTTATGAATTTTTTTCATTTTTTTGTATTTTTTTTCAGAAGTATTGATTTTATTTCATTTTTTTGTTATTATATTATTTGATAGTGAGGTGTTCTAATGGAATTTAATAATGAAGAAATTGATACATTTGCTAATAGATTATTAATAGCAATGAAAAAAAATAATATAAATCAAATTGAATTATCAGAAAAAACAACATTACATGGAAAAAAAATATCTCAATCATTAATTAATAAATATTTAAAAGGAAAGGCGTTTGCTAGGCAAGATAATATATATATATTAAGTAAAATTTTAAATGTAAACGAAGTATGGTTGATGGGATATAATGTTCCAATGGATAAAAATTTTGGAAGAACTGAAACAAAACATATAAATGTCTATAATCTTACAACTAATGAGGTAGTTCAAACAATTCCTTATGAATATAGACCAGATATTGCCGAAGATGATCCAAAAAACTTTTTTGCAATACAAGCATCTGATAATTCTATGGCTCCACTTCTTGATGTTGGAGATATAGCTATAATTAAGAAATATAAAGAATTTTTAAATAAAAAAACTTATCTTTTAAAAATAAAAGGTGGATTTCCAATCATTAGAAAAATTATACAAACTGACAATGGAGAAATAGAATTACAAGCAATGAATATGTGGAACTTTCCTATTCAAAACGGTCTAAAAATGGAAGACATTGAAATATTAGGAGAAGTTATAAGGGTTGAGAATAAAAGTGCCTTTAAATAGAAAATAAAAAGAAAGGGGATGTATTTTATGACTTGTACTAAATGTGGTAGCTCAAACGTAAATGTTCAAATGGTATCAGAATCACAATTAAAAAATAAACATCATAGTATTTTGTATTGGTTGTTTATTGGTTGGTGGTGGAGACCATTATTATGGATATGCTTAACTATGCCTATGATATTTGTAAAATTATTTGGACATAAAAAACAAAAACTAGTAACAAAACATTCAAGTATGGCAGTCTGTCAAGACTGTGGACATAGTTGGAAAGTATAATAAACAAAAAAGAGTAATGTGTTTCATTTTTGCGGAACGACACACATTACCCAAGGACATAACCACTTGAAAAGTGATTACTTTTGTATTATATATGAAAAGCCTTCTTTTTTCAAGTGTTAATAAAAAATATTTGAAAAAATGGAGGTTTTTTTATGGCAGTAAAAACTAACTGCATCAAAAATGGTGTTCCATACTATAGAATTCATAGAAAAATAAATGGAAAATATGAAGATTTTTATGGAAAAAATAAATCAGATGCAGAAGATCAATATTACGAAAGAAAAAAAGAAGCCGAATCAGGTATAATACAAACAAAAGAAATAACTACAAGAACTCTATTACACAAATGGCTTTTTACTGTAAAAAAGCATGAGATTAAAGAATCAACATTAGAAAAATATGAAGGTAATTTTAGAAATCACATAGAGCCATTTGCTTTTTCAGATATCCCTATAAAAAAAATATCTAGTCTTGTAGTACAAGATTATTATAATACTCTTTTCGAGAAAAAAAGATCTACCGAAAAAATAACTGATATCCATAAATTACTACATCAATTTTTTATTTATTGTGAAAAAGGTGGTTATATTGTAAAAAATCCTTGTGGAAAAGGATTAGTTAAAATTCCTAAAGATAAAGATATTGATGTAGATGAAATTATAGATAAAAAGATGCTTCCATTTGATTATTTTCGAGAAGATGAACTTCCTATATTAAGAGAAGCATTTAAAGATAATAAATATAAAGATGTTGTTGATTTTGCAATTGGTACAGGAATGCGTCAAGGAGAAATTATTGGTCTTAAATGGGTACATTTAAATTTTGAAAAAAGAGAAATATATGTAAAAAATAATACTACTCGTACTGCAACATTTAATGATAAAGGTATAAAAACTGGATATAAGACAAAAGATGGAACTCCCAAAACTGAAAGTAGTATTGATATTATACCTATGTCAAATTCTATTTATAATTTATTAAGAAGATTACCACACACATCAGAGTATGTTTTTACAGCCAATGGCCATCAAATAGATAAAAAAGATCTTGAAAAAGTATGGCGAAAAATTTTATTAAGATTATCTAATGAAAGAAAAAATTTTAAATATAGAAAATTTCATGATTTGAGACATACTTTTGCTGTAATACTTTTACTACATGGAACAGATTTATATACTATTATGAAATTATTAAGACATAAAAAAATTTCATCGACAGAAATGTATCTTGCTGTATTGCCTGAATCAAAAAATAAATATATTAATAAATTAAATAAAATTTTCAAAAACTAAAGTGGGAAATAAGTGGGAAAAAAAGAAAATAGCAAGGTGTTACAAAACTCTGTAGCCCTTGCTATTACTGTATTTATTATTCAATGATGTCAGCAACAACACCTGAACCAACTGTTCTACCACCTTCACGAATAGCGAATCTTAATCCTTTTTCGATAGCGATAGGAGTGATTAATTCGATTGTCATGTTAACATTATCTCCTGGCATAACCATTTCTACACCTGCATCTAATTCAATAACACCTGTAACGTCTGTTGTTCTGAAGTAGAATTGTGGTCTATATCCATTAAAGAATGGAGTATGTCTTCCACCTTCTTCTTTAGTTAGAACGTATACTTGTGATGTGAATTTTGTATGTGGATTTATTGTTCCTGGTTTACATAGAACTTGACCTCTTTCGATGTCTTTTCTATCAATACCTCTTAATAGAACACCAATGTTATCACCAGCTTCTGCTTGGTCTAATAATTTTCTGAACATTTCAACACCTGTTACAACAGTTTTTCTTCTTTCTGTTGTTAAACCGATGATTTCAACTTCGTCTTGTAATTTAATTTCTCCTCTTTCTACTCTACCTGTTGCAACTGTTCCACGTCCTGTAATTGTGAATACGTCTTCAACTGGCATTAAGAATGGTTGGTCAACTGGTCTTTCTGGTGTTGGAATATAACTGTCAACTGCAGCCATTAATTCTTTCATTGGTTTATAAACTTCAGCTTCAGGATCTGTTGATGAATTTTCTAATACTTGTAATGAAGATCCTTTTATTACTGGAATTTCATCTCCTGGGAAACCATATTCTGATAATAGGTCTCTAACTTCCATTTCAACTAATTCTAATAATTCTGGGTCATCTACCATATCACATTTATTTAAGTAAACAACGATGTATTTAACACCAACTTGTCTAGCTAATAAGATGTGTTCTCTTGTTTGTGGCATTGGACCATCAGCTGCTGAAACAACTAATATAGCACCATCCATTTGAGCTGCACCTGTAATCATGTTTTTAACATAGTCAGCGTGTCCTGGGCAGTCAACGTGTGCATAGTGTCTATTGTCTGTTTCATATTCAACGTGTGCTGTATTGATTGTGATTCCTCTAGCTTTTTCTTCTGGAGCTCCATCGATGCTATCATAAGCTTCGAATTTAGCTTTTCCTAATAATGATAAATATTTTGTAATAGCTGCTGTTGTTGTTGTTTTACCATGGTCAACGTGTCCGATTGTACCAATGTTAACGTGTGGTTTGTTTCTTTCAAATTTAGCTTTTGCCATTTTAAAATCCTCCTTATTTTTAGTTAGCCGTTCTTTTTGAACGTTGCTACTATTTATTTTTTAAATTTAATAACGTAAATTATTCTTACACTTGCATTTTACAACATATTTTATAAAAAAGCAAGTATTATTTTGTTTATATTTCTATTAATTTTATTCAGCTTTCTTTCTTGAAGCTACAATAGTTTCAAGTACTGATTTTGGAACTTCTTCATAATGAGATGGTTCCATAGAGTATGAACCTCTACCTTGAGTTTTTGAACGTAAGTCTGTTGCATAACCAAACATTTCTGATAATGGAATAAATGCATGTATTTCTTGCATTCCATCGTTTGCATCCATACCTTCCATTCTTCCTCTTCTTGAGTTTACATCTCCTATAACATCTCCCATATATTCTTCTGGAACTGTTATTTCAACTTTCATAATTGGCTCTAAAATAACTGATTTTGCTTGTTTACATCCTTCTTTGAATGCCATAGAAGCAGCTATTTTGAAGGCCATTTCTGAAGAGTCAACTTCGTGGTATGAACCATCTACTAATGTAGCTTTAAAGTCAATAACTGGGTATCCAGCAAGAATTCCGCTTTCAGCAGCTTCTCTCATACCTTGTTCAATTGGTTTAACATATTCTTTAGGAACAGCTCCTCCAACAATTTTGCTTTCGAATTCAATTCCTTTACCTGGTTCTAATGGTTCCATTTCAAACCAAACATCACCATATTGTCCTTTACCACCAGATTGACGAATAAATTTACCTTGAACTCTTACTTTTTCTCTAATTGTTTCTTTGTAAGCAACTTGTGGTTTACCTACATTACATTCAACTTTAAATTCTCTTTTTAATCTGTCAACGATGATATCTAGGTGTAATTCACCCATACCAGCAATAATTGTTTGTCCAGTTTCATGGTTTGTATATGTTTTGAATGTTGGATCTTCTTCAGCTAGTTTTGCTAATGCTATACCCATTTTTTCTTGAGCAACCTTATCTTTTGGTTCGATAGCAATATCAATAACTGGCTCTGGGAATTCCATAGACTCTAATATAACAGGATTACTCGTATCGCATAAAGTATCTCCTGTTGTAACTTCTTTTAGTCCTACAGCTGCAGCTATATCTCCTGCATATACTTTATCTATATCTTCTCTGTGATTAGAGTGCATTTGTAATATTCTTCCGATTCTTTCTTTTTTACCTTTATTAGAGTTTAAAACTGTTGAACCAGATTCTAAAACTCCTGAATAAACTCTAAAGAAACATAATTTTCCAACAAATGGGTCTGTAGCAATTTTAAATGCTAAAGCTGCAAATGGTTCTGTATCAGAAGTTTTAGCTTCTGTTTCTTCTCCATCCATTGTTTCACCTTTGATATGTGGTATATCTAATGGTGATGGCATATAATCTACTATTGCATCTAATAATTCTTGAACACCTTTGTTTTTGTATGAAGAACCACATGTTACTGGAACTATTTTATTAGCTATTGTACCAGTTCTTAAACCTTTTTTGATTTCTTCTACTGTTAATTCTTCACCTTCTAAGTATTTCATCATTAATTCTTCATCTTGATCAGCAACAGCTTCAATCATACTAGCTCTCCATTTTTCTGCTTCTGCTTTCATATCGTCTGGAATATCTTTTTCAACGATGTTTTCTCCTAATTTATCTTCTTGAATAAATGCTCTCATTTTTATAAGATCAACTATTCCTTGGAAGTTATCTTCTGAACCAATTGGTAATTGGATTGGAACTGCGTTTGCTTTTAATCTATTTTTTAATTGATCAACACAAAGCATAAAGTTTGCTCCAGTAATATCCATTTTGTTTACATATACCATTCTTGGTACATTGTATTTATCAGCTTGTCTCCAAACTGTTTCTGTTTGTGGTTGAACTCCACCTTTTGCTGCTAAAACTGTTACAGCTCCATCAAGAACTTTTAGAGATCTTTGAACTTCAACTGTAAAGTCAACGTGTCCAGGAGTATCAATAATATTAATTCTATTATTGTTCCAGAAACATGTTGTACAAGCAGATGTAATTGTTATACCTCTTTCTTGTTCTTGTGCCATCCAGTCCATTGTTGCAGCACCTTCGTGTGTTTCTCCTATTTTATGCACTTTACCTGTATAGAATAATATTCTCTCTGTTGTTGTTGTTTTACCAGCATCAATATGAGCCATTATTCCTATATTTCTTGTTCTTTCTAATGGGTATTCTCTTCCTGCCATCTATATTTTCCCCCTCTCAAAAATTTTACCATTTATAATGTGCGAAGGCTTTGTTTGCCTCTGCCATTCTATGTGTATCTTCTTTCTTCTTGAATGCTCCACCGTTTCCAGCAACTGCATCCATTATTTCACCAGCTAATTTTTCAGCCATTGTTTTTTCATGTCTGTTTCTAGCATATGTTACTAACCATCTTAATCCTAAAGTTTGTCTTCTTTCTGGTCTTATTTCTAATGGAACTTGGTATGTAGCTCCACCTACTCTTCTTGCTTTAACTTCAAGAACTGGCATTATGTTTTCTAAAGCTGCTTCAAAAACTTCTAAAGGATTTTTTCCTTCTTTTTCTTTTATAATGTCAAATGCATCATATACTATTTTTTGAGCAACTGATTTTTTACCATCTAACATTATGTTGTTTACTAATTTTGTAACAACTTTGCTGTTATATATTGGATCTGGTAAAACATCTCTTTTTGCTATATATCCTTTTCTTGGCACTATTCTTCCCTCCTTAAATTTTTATTAGATATTTATCAAAATATCTTCGGTACTCTGAAAAGTTTTTTACTTTTCCGTATAGTGCATATAATCTATTTCTAAATTTAAGTACCTTAATTTAGTAAGTATTACAAGCACTACTTTTTAATTTTTAGCTAAGTTCTATTTTTTAGGTCTCTTAGCTCCGTATTTAGAACGAGCTTGCATTCTATCTTTAACACCAGCTGTATCTAATGTTCCTCTGATAATATGGTATCTAACACCTGGAAGGTCTTTTACCCTACCACCTCTTATTAATACAACACTGTGTTCTTGTAAGTTATGTCCTATACCTGGGATATAAGATGTAACTTCATAACCGTTTGAAAGTCTAACTCTGGCAACTTTTCTTAAAGCTGAGTTTGGTTTTTTAGGTGTAACTGTTTTAACTACTGTACATACACCTCTTTTTTGTGGAGCTCTGTTATTTGTTAATTTTTTATTTTTTGAGTTCCATCCATGTTGAAGAGCTGGCGCAGTTGATTTTGTTACTCCTGTTTGTCTTCCTTTTCTTACTAATTGATTAATTGTTGGCACTTAAATTTCACCTCCTGATTTTTATTTTTTTACTACGGAACTGCATAATACACGCAATTTACTATAGCATTTTCTATTTTAACATTTTTATGTAGATAAGTCAAGAAAAACTTGGAAATTTTCCAAGTTTTTCTTATAAATAATTTTATTTTATCTTGTTTCTTCTTCGTTTTCTTTTGGCTCTGTTTCTTCTAAAGATGGGTCTTCATTATCTACTAATTTTTCTAACTCTTCATCTCTATATGTTTTTGCAACAGTATCTAATCCTTTTTTTATTGCTTTTGGAACTTTCATAGCATTTTTAAATGCATTACTTTCTTTTATTTTTGTTATAGGATGAATTTTTCCTTTTAATTTTATGCCTTCTTTTATTGTAGTTGGTATATTTTTTATTTTTCTTTTTCCAGCTTCTAACAATGCTACTTTTTTCTCTTGGTTTAATCCTGTTACTTCTACACCTTCTATTTTATCTTCAACTTTAGCAATTCTTTTCATCATTCTTTTTTCTTTACCTTTTAAAACAGAGTTGCTTAAATCGTGTTTTATTTCTAGATCTTTAACTTTTTTCTTTGTTTTTACTGATGACATATATTCAATCATTGTTGAATATTGTTTATTATCGTTTAAAGCTTCTAATATAACTGGATTCAATTTTCTTTTTAAAAAGAAACGTTTTATTCTTGAAGATGGTTCTATTTGTTGTATTAACTTATCAATTTGAGGTTCTTCCAATATTCTCTTTTTATCTTTTAATATTTCTTTTAATGAGCTTTCGATTTTATATGTTTTAGTATTTTTTCCATCTTTTGCTAATATATTAATTAAATTGCTTCCTTCTTTTATTTCTATTCCTACTATTTTTTCTTTTTCTAAAGTTTGTTTTGTTGTTGCTTTTACAGGTTGTGCTTGAGGTTGAGATTGTGGTTGTGGTTGAGCTTGGTGTGTTTCATTTTTTATATTGTATATAATTTTATCAGCTTCTTGATTTAATCCTTCTTTTATATTTTCTATATCAATTTCTTCTTCGTTTATTTTCTCTTCTTTAACTTCATCAATTTTAGTTTCTTCGGTTTTTTCTTCTTTTAATTTTATATCACTTTTTTCTATTAATTTAGTTATTTTAGATTCTAAAGAATTCAATTGTTCATTTTTGTCTACCAATTGATTATTTTTTTCAGCCAGTTCTTTTTCTATTTTATCTAAATCTTCACTAGCTTCTTTGCTTGCATCTCCATTATTTTTTATTTCTGCCAATGCTTCTTCTCTTAATCTTTCTAATCTTTGTATTGATTTTTTATTACTAAATATATCTTTTTCTATATTCTCTTTTTGTTCCATAAGTTTTTTAGCTTCTGTTAAATTTCTTTTAGCTAAACTTATTTCTTTTGTCACTTTTGTTACTATTTCTTTTTCTGCTATATCTATTTTTACTAATTCTTCGCTAATTTTATCTAAATCCTCACTAGCTTCTTTACTTCCTTCTCCATGATTTCTTATTTCTTTTATTGCCTCTTCTTTGCTATTATTTAAAGATTCTTTTCTAATATCTAATTTTTGTTCTTTTTTCATTTCTTCAATCTTTTCTAATTTTGCATTTTCAAGGTTATTAACTTTTTCTTCTAAAGTTTTAATTAATTCTTCTTTTATCTTTTCTAAATCCATTTATTTTTTCTCCTATCTTATAAAATAAATTATCACTTTTAATTTTACCAAACTTCTATTTATTTTTCAACATTTTCTTACAAATTTATTCTTTTTTTAATGTAGGTTAGTCAATCATTTGTCACAAAATATTTAAAATAAATACTTTGAGCACT
>CAUWAM010000014.1:0-36428 GCA_963556825.1 uncultured Clostridia bacterium
ATAAACGCTGAAAGCATCTAAGTGTGAAGCCCACCCTAAGATAAGATATCCCATACCGTAAGGTAGTAAGATTCCATGAAGACGACATGGTGATAGGTTGGAGGTGTAAGTGCAGTAATGTATTAAGCTGACCAATACTAATAAATCGAGGGCTTAACCACAAAAAAGTTAAGTAAAAATCGGAAAAAATTCTAAAACTAAAATTCATCTATGTATTTTTGAGTGTGCTATGCATACAATAATTTTCTAGTGATGATGACATTTAGGGTAATACCTGTTCCCATTCCGAACACAGAAGTCAAGCCTAAGTGTGCCGAAAATACTTGCGGGTTACCCTGCTGGGAAGATAGGTTGTCGCTAGTTTTTTTTTATTTTCTTTAGTTTTACTTGAAAAATATAAAGATTAGTAGCATAATATAAATTAGAAGATTTAAGAATAAATAATCGTATTAAATTTATTTTTAAATGTTCTAATTTTTTAGAAAGGTGAGATATAAATGGAAAATAAAAAACAAGAAAACAAGCAAAGTCATCAATTTAATTTTATATTACAAAGGTTAAATAAATACGAAAACTATTTTCATGTTTTAGGATTAATTTTTAATGAAAATAAAAGAGAATACTATACCTCAGAAATAGAAGAACAAAAAATAAACCAACAAGTTAAGGAACTATACGATTCGAAAATAAAACAATTAAATAAGTTATTAGAAGGATGTGAAAATCTTCCTGAATATGAAAAAATAAAAGAAAATTTTAAAGAAAAATTTTATGATGCATATAATGCATTAAAAGATAGAAATTCAAGAATAAATTATATTAAATTGTTAGATGAATTAGATTTCGATAGATAAGAAAGGAGAATAAGAATGGGAAAAATAACATGGAAACCAGGTACAATTTTATATCCAATTCCAGCAGTAATGGTAAGTTGTGGTACAATGGAAAAATCAAACATAATAACAGTTGCATGGACAGGAATAATTAATACAAATCCTGCAATGGTATATATATCAGTAAGACCAACAAGATATTCATATAACTTAATAAAAGACCAAAAAGAATTTGTAATTAATTTAACAACAAAAAATTTAACAAGAGCAACAGATTGGTGCGGAGTTAAAACAGGAGCTAAAGTAGACAAATTCAAAGAAATGAAATTACACAAAGAAAAAGCAAGTATAGTAAAATGCCCCATGATTCAAGAAAGTCCAGTATCAGTTGAATGTAAAGTAAAAGAAATAAAAGAACTGGGTAGTCATACAATGTTTATAGCAGAAGTAGTGGCAATAAATGTTGATGAAAAATATATAGATAATAAAGGAGCATTTGATATAACAAAATGTGATTTAATGGCATATGCAAATGGAAATTATATGGCATTAGGTAAAAAATTAGGAAAATTTGGATATTCAGTTAAGAAAAAGAAAAAAAAATAAAAAACAAGCAACTTTTTCGTGTAATTCCATTGACATAAGTTAGAAAAAGTGGTAAAATATTCAAGCATATGTTGATAATATATGCTCACATCGTTTAAAAAAGTATGGTAATTCGGAGGTGTATTGAAATGGCAGCAAAAGGACCAAGAGAAAACATAACATTAGAATGTACAGAATGTAAAAGAAGAAATTATATGACATCAAAAAATAAAAGAAACAATACTGATAGATTAGAATTAGTTAAGTATTGCAAATTCTGTAAAAAGCGTACAACACATAAAGAAACAAAATAAAAGACAGGCTATTTTAGGGAGGATATGAAATGGCTAAAAAAGAAGTAAAAAATAATAAAGATAAAACAAGCTTTACAAAAAGTTTCAAAGCTGAGTTAAAAAAAGTAATTTGGCCAACACCAAAACAATTATTTAATAACACAGTTGCAGTATTAGCAATTGTACTTATTACGACATTAATTGTATTTGTATTAGATATTACTTTTGAATCAATGAACAAATATGGAATTAATAAAGTAAAAGAAATTGTTAGTAATTCTACAGTAAACAGTGAAACAAATGAAAGTACTGCTGAACAAACTGAAAATACAGAATCTAACACTTCTGAAACAAATACAGAAGAAAATGTAACAGATACAAATAGTGTAAATAATGAAATAGCAGAATAATAGTTTTAAGTTCCAAATATATCAAAAAAAGGGAGGCTTACAATAAATGTCTCAAAAGGATTATGATATGAATCCAAGATGGTATGTTGTACATACTTATTCAGGATATGAAAATAAAGTAAAAACAGACTTAGAAAAAACAATAAAAAATAGAGAACTAGAAGAATATTTCTTTGATATAATTGTTCCTATGGAAGAACAAATTGAAATAAAAGATGGAAAAAAGAAAACAAACTTAAAAAAGGTTTTCCCAGGATATGTTCTTATAAAAATGATAGTAACTGAAGAAACATGGTACATAGTAAGAAATACAAGAGGTGTAACAGGTTTTGTTGGCTCAGGAACAGACCCTATTCCATTAACAGACGATGAAATAAGAAATATGGGATTTGAAGAAGCTTCAATAAATGTAGATTACGAAATAAATGAACAAGTAGAAGTAATGAATGGGGCTTTTGAAGGTTTCGTTGGAACAGTTCAAGAAATAAACAAAGAAAAACATAAAGTAAAAGTTTTAGTATCAATGTTTGGTAGAGAAACACCAGTTGAACTTGAATTTTCACAAGTTAAAAAAGTTCAATAATTTTTTTAATATAAATAAATGTTTAATATAAGTTTTAAATAGAATTTAATATAAATAGTATATGAAAAATTAGAGGAGGTGCCAATAAAATGGCAGAAAAAGAAGTTTCAAATATAATTAAATTACAAATTGAAGCTGGAAAAGCAACACCAGCTCCACCAGTAGGACCAGCTTTAGGTTCAAGTGGTGTTAACATCATGCAATTCGTAAAAGAGTTTAATGATAGAACAGCAAATCAACCTGGAATGATAATACCAGTTGTTATCACAGTTTATAAGGACAAATCTTTTGAATTTATAACAAAAGTTCCACCAGTAGCTGTATTAATCAAAAAATCTATTAAAATAGAAAAAGGTTCAGGAAAACCAAATAAAGATAAAGTAGCTAAAATAACTAAAGAACAAGTTAAAGCTATAGCTGAACAAAAAATGCCAGACTTAAATGCTGCATCATTAGAAACAGCAATGAGCATGGTAGAAGGTACTGCTAGATCAATGGGTGTAGTAGTTGTTGACTAATATAGTTAAATATAAAATATTTAAAATAAAATAATTGGGAGAGCAAAAGCTCGTTAAAACCAAAGGAGGTAAGAAAATGAAAAAACTAGCAAAAAGATACGCAGAAAGCGTAAAATTAGTCGAAAAAGACAAAGAATATGAAATCAAAGAAGCTTTAGATTTAATTGAAAAAATGCCAAAAGCTAAATTTGATGAAACAGTTGAATTACATGTAAAATTAGGTGTAGATTCAAAACATGCTGACCAACAAGTAAGAGGTACAGTAGTACTTCCAAATGGTACAGGTAAAACACAAAAAGTATTAGTATTCGCAAAAGGGACAAAAGCTGAAGAAGCTGAAAAAGCTGGAGCAGACTATGTTGGTGCTGAAGAATTAATACCAAAAATTCAAAACGAAAACTGGTTTGATTATGATGTTGTGGTTGCAACTCCTGATATGATGGGCGTTGTAGGAAGATTAGGTAAAGTATTAGGACCAAAAGGATTAATGCCAAACCCTAAATCTGGAACAGTTACAATGGATGTTACTAAAGCTATTAATGAAATTAAATCTGGTAAAGTTGAATATAGATTAGATAAAAATAACATTATTCACTTAGGATTTGGAAAAGTATCTTTTGGAGCAGAAAAATTAGCTGAGAACTATGAAACAATAATCAATGCAATAATAAAAGCAAAACCAGCAGCTGCAAAAGGTCAATATATTAGAAGTGTTGCTGTAACAACAACAATGGGACCAAGTATTTTCATTAACCAAAAATAATTAAATATAAAGCCAAAGACAGTAGGCAAAATTAAGTCCTACCGAGGTTAGAAATAAAGTATAAACACTTTTTATAATCTCGGTATAGGGGATAAAAAGTGTTTTTAAATTTTAATAATATAATATAATTTCTACATTGGGAGGTGAAAATTAAAAATGGCAAGTGAAAAAATCTTAAATCAAAAGAAAGAAGAAGTAACAAAATTAGCAAACAAAATTAAAGAAGCTAAATTAGTACTTTTAACAGATTACAGAGGAATTAATGTTGAAGATGTAACAAACTTAAGAGCTGAATTAAGAAAAACAAATTCAGAATACACAGTTATTAAAAACAACATAACAAAAAGAGCTTTAGCTGAAGCTGGAATCGAAGGTTTAGAAGATAAATTAGTAGGACCAACAGCAGTTATAATGAGTAATGAAGATTACTTAGAACCAGCAAAAGCAATCTACAACTTTACAAAAAACAATGATTTTTACAAAATCAAAGGAGGAGTTGTAGAGGGTAAAGTAATGACTGCTGAAGAAATTATAACTTTAGCAAAATTACCATCAAAAGAAACATTATTATCAATGCTTGCTGGTGCATTACTTGCAAATATCTCAAAATTTGCAGTTGCACTTGATCAAGTAAGAATTCAAAAAGAAGAGAATTCAACAGCTGAAACAACAGCAGAAGCTTAATATAAGCAATTATAAAAATAAAGTAGAGGTACTATAAACCATAATAATAAAAATTAGGAGGATTTAAAATGAGTAAAGAAGAAATGATTGAAGAAATCAAAAAAATGACAGTAGTAGAATTATCAGAATTAGTTAAAGCTATAGAAGAAGAATTTGGAGTATCTGCAGTAGCAGCAGCTGCACCTGCAGCTGGAGCTGTAGCTGGTGGAGAAGCAGCAGCTGAAAAAACATCATTCAATGTTGTTTTAACAGAAGCTGGAGATCAAAAAATAAAAGTAATTAAAGTAGTTAGAGATGCTACAGGATTAGGATTAAAAGAAGCTAAAGACTTAGTAGATGGAGCACCAAAAACAGTTAAAGAAAATGTTTCTAAAGAAGAAGCAGAAGACTTAAAAGCTAAATTTACAGAAGTTGGAGCTGTTATTGAATTACAATAATAACTAAAATAAAAATCGTATAAATTCATACGATTTTTATTTTTTTATGAAATTTTATAGAAATATTAATTAATTAGGTATATAATTATTTAATAAAAATTAATTATATTTAAAATGAAAGAAGTGATAAAAGTGAAAGTAATAGGAATAATTGTAGCAATGCAAGAAGAATTTGAAGAAATTAAAAATATAATGGATAAATGTAAACAAAAAGAAATAAGCAGATTAAGATTTATAATAGGAAAAATAAATGAAAAAAAAGTTGTATTAGTAAAATCTGGAATAGGGAAAGTAAATGCTGCAAGAGTTACTCAAATAATGATAGATAACTTTCATATAGAATTTATTATTAATGTTGGAGCAGCTGGTGCATTAAATCCAATGTTAGATATAGGAGATATTGTGATTGGAGAAAAATTAATACAACATGATTTTGATATAACAGCATTTGGTCATGGTAAAGGCTATATAACAGGAGTTGGAGATTACATATATAGTGATAATACATTAATTCAAAAAATCAAAAAATCGATTAAAAATGTATCAGACGATCAATATAAAATTAAAATAGGAATAATAGCTTCTGGAGATATATTCTGCACAAATGTAGCTATGAAAGATAAAATATGTGCAAAATTTGATGCTGATTGTGTAGAAATGGAAGGGGCAGCAATAGCACAAGTTTGTTATTTAGATAAGATACCTTTTATAATAATTAGAAGTATATCAGACTCTCCAAATGGAAAAAATGCAGTAATTTTTGACAAATTTGTAGAATTAGCAGCTAGAAGATGTGCAGATATTTTATTAGATTTTTTGAAATAATATAAAAGGTTAACATAACGCAAAAAATGGAAAAACTATTGATAAAATCAAAGAAAAGTGATATAATAAAAATATATTTATATTAAGTGAGGTGAATAGAGGAAACTCTAGAATACTATGGAAAATGATAAAATCAAAGAAAAGAAAATAGATATATTAGCATTATTTAAAAGCTTTATAAATCCAGCAGTAGAAGAAGAAGCAAGGGAAGAAATAATATTAAAAGATACAAAGCTTTCAGAGTCAAAAAAGAAAGAACTATTAAAAACATTAAATAAGTGTGATACCATAATGGAAAAAATATCTAGTTCTTATACTGCAAATTTAAAAGTAGACACAAAAAAATTAAAAAAGGAAAATATAATCATTTCAAAATCTGAAAAAGAAAATGAAGTAAAAGAAAATACATATTTTGAAGATAATGAAAAAGAACAAGAAAAATAAAAATACAAGAAAATCAAATTTCTTGTATTTTCATCTTGACAAAGATAGAAAGTAGATGGTATAATAATTATCGTTAATGCAAATGGCGAAGTAGCTCAGCTGGCTAGAGCATCCGGTTCATACCCGGCAGGTCGAGAGTTCGAATCTCCCCTTCGCTACCATAGAAAATATTGCTTAAAGTAGTTTGTATCTAAGAATACAGACTACTTTATTGCTTTTAATTAATAAAATTTTTATATAATTTATAATCTTTAAAAATTATTTTTTCTTATTGTATGATTAATTTTAGAAACAACAACTGGAGCCATACCACAATAGAAGAAATAGTGAGGAGTATAAGATTAAAAGACAATAGATTTATGTTATACGAATAGATAGTAAATGTAAAACTAATGAAGACAAAATAAGAAGAAAAGCAAATAAAATTATTGACAGGATGTAAAAAATGGTATAGTCTATATATGTAGAAAAAAGAAAACAAAAGAGGATAAAAAATATGAAAGAAACAACTGATGTAAGTCTTGTGGCTGTACACACACACACACACACACACACACAAGTAGTTTAAAAAATAAAAATAGATAATATAAAATAAGATAGGAATATAATGATTGTATCAAAAATAGATACAAGTTAATATAGCTATCTTTTTGTAGTATATATAATAAAAAAGTAAGAGGAGGAAATAAAAAAATGAGAACTAGAAGAGAAACAGGAATAACATTAATAGCATTGGTTATTACGATAATTATATTATTAATCTTGGCAGGAATAAGCATACAAGCAATAACAAATACAGGATTGTTTGAAAATGCTGAAAAAGCGAAAAATGAGTATTCTGAAAAAGCAGCAGAAGAAAAAGTCAAATTAGCAATAATGGCAGCGATGTTACAATCAGAAACAGGAGCATTAGATGCAGACAAATTAGTAACAGAAGTAACAACAAATTATGGAGGACAAGCAGAAACAACAGCAGGTGAGTTTCCAGTAATAGTAACAATAGATGGTAAATCATTTATAGTAGATGAAAATGGAAGAATAGAATTAGCAGGAGCAAAACCACAAATAACAGAAGTAAAAGTAGTAACAAGTTCAGATGGAACAGGTGAAGATGTTCCAGATAACCAAAGTGCAAAGAATACAGTTTTGTATATTAGTTTTAAAACAAGTTTAGAAAATGGAACAATAAATTCAGTAATTTGTGATAATGGAACAGTTGAAAATAAAAATGGAATATATGTAACAAAAATAACAGATAATGGGACATATACATTTACAATAACGGGAACAGGAGAAAACGGAAGTGTAACTTCAACAATTCCGATAAAAGTAAATAAATATGAAAAAAATATAGTAAAAGCATCAGATATAGCATCAATGACAGATAAGTCAAAAATATATGGGGCAACAGTAAAAGGATATACATGTACTAATAATGCAGGAGTAAATAACTGGAAAATATTTTATGCAGACGAAAATAATATATATCTAATTGCAGATGATTATATACATTATGATTATTGTCCGCCATCAGCAACACAAACAATTGTTAAAAAATCAAATTATAAGTTATCAATGGAGAATGTAATAAAAGATTATAATACAGGTTCAGCAAGTATAACTGATACCAAAATCCAAAATCTAAATAAAAGCTATTTCGAATATTTAAAAACAAATACACAAACAAGTACAAATATAAATATGAAAGTAGTAGGATATATGACAGATACAAATGTATGGAAAGTATTTGCAGGAGAAAAAGCAGAATATGCAATAGGTGGACCAACAGTAGAAATGTTAATGAAATCATACAGTCAAAAGCATGGAGTAGACTATCAAGCAAGAGTCAGAGACGTTATAGGATATGAAATAAGCAAAGATAAAGGAGCAAATTGGGCAATTCAATATTCAGGAATGTTATATACAAATGATAGCTTATATGTAATAAAAGATACTACAAAAGCAAATGCAGTGTGGGTAGCTAGTCCATCTATTGGTGGAGCGGATCATATTTTTTATGTGAATTCTAACGGCGGCGTGCACAGAGGACTCTATAACCAAAACAATATTGGTTTTCGTCCGCTAGTTTGTCTAAAATCTGATGTTCAACTTCAAAAAAATGCAGATGGTACATATACAATACTATAATAAGGAAAATACTTTATTGCTCATATTTTTATAATAGATTTTGCAAGTTAAAGCTAGTAAAATCTATTTAAGCATTAGTCACATCTAAACAGTTAACAAAACAAAGATTAAAAATTTGCTTATATATAAAGAATTCGTCGTGTCTTTGCTACCATAAATAAAAAACGTATTTCAAGTGAAGTACGTTTTTTTATTTTATATAGCATAAAAACAAAAATCCCCGCCTTAGCCGTAAGATGTGATGAATTTTTAAGGACCTGCTCCTAAAAACAGGTGGGTGCCTACCAAAATACTCATGGGCTTCTCACTACCAACAGGTGTGAGCATGCACGCCATATTTTTGAGATGAGCCCCTCTTAAAACTTGTAGGTTCTAAAAATTCTGTCTACACGCACTATGCAGGGTAAATTAATAACTTAACTAATCTTTAACTATTAATAGTTTATCATATAAAAGAAATAAATTCAAGCAAAAATAAATATAAAAAAATTAATTAAAGACTATTTATATTATTTTATCTCATTTAAAATAGATTATTCTTACTTTATTAAAAAAATTAAAATATCTTAAATTTTTTTAATTCAATAGTCCATGCACTTTTAAATTTTGATTACATATAATTTTATATAGAAGATTTGGAGGTGCATTTATGATAGAGGCACTTTTTAGTATAGGTTTTTTAAGTGGATTTTTGCAATTTCTAAAAATTGCAGTATTTGCTGTTGGCTATATATCAGGAAGTAATTTATTTCCAGAGCCATTAACAAATCAAGAAGAAAAAATATATTTAGAAAAAATGAAAACTGGTGATGAGGAAGCTAGAAACATATTAATAGAGAGAAATCTAAGATTAGTAGCACATGTGGTAAAAAAATATACAAATGCAAAGGTAGAACAAGATGATTTAATTTCAATAGGTACAATAGGATTAATAAAAGGAATAAATAGCTTTAAAGTAGAGAAAGGATCAAAACTTAGTACATATGTATCAAGATGTATTGATAATGAAATTTTAATGTATTTACGTTCGACAAAAAAATTGAATGCAGAAGTCTATTTAAATGAACCAATAGGAAAAGACAAAGACGATAATGTGGTTACATTACAAGAAGTTTTAGAAAATAATGACAGAAATATAGAAGAAGAAGTCGATTTAAAAATGAAAATCAAAAAATTATATAAAAAAATGAAGGAAGTATTAAAAGACAGAGAAAGGACAATAATAGAATTAAGATTTGGATTAGATGGAAATAAACCAAAAACACAACATGAAATAGCAGATATGATGGGAATATCGCGTTCATATGTTTCAAGAATAGAAACTAAAGCAATAGGAAAATTAGGAAAGGAATTTATAGAATAAATATTGCAATACTTGAAATGTTGTGGTAAAGTAATATTGAGGTGAAAAAATGGAAAATACAAATGAATCAGAAATAGCAAAAAAAGCAAAGGAACTAGAAAAAAAATTTGCAAAGAAATCAAATGAAATAAACTATTCTCCAAAGATTTTTGAAAATCAACCACAGATAAACTTTTATAAAGTACAAGAAGAAAAAGAAGATGGAAATGTTGAAGATATAGGAGTTTTTATTTTAAAATATAAAATAAATGAAATTCAACAAGAAGCAATTATAGGAAAATTAAAGAATGAAGATAGAGCTTTTGAAAAAGCAAAAGAAATAAAAGAATTAATAGAAAAACAATTAAAAGAAAATGTTAATGAAAATAATGGACTAAAAAGTTTTAATGAATTAAAAAGATTTATACTTTTAAATAAAATACCATTTGAATTTACCATGGAAGGTTCAGACATAATTACTTATACTGGAAAAGAAGATATTCAAGTAAGAAGAACATATTATGAAGAAACAAGCAATGATAAAAATAGTAGAATACAATGTCTATACTCTCAAGAAAAAATGAGAGAATTTGCTAGACAAAGAAAACAAAATAATAGAGAAATATTAAAACAAATTGAATTAAATAAAAAATGGAATAAAAGGAAGTCATTAATATTAAACTTATTATCTAATGATGGGGAGAGAAAAAAATTTCTAAAAGGTGAAAAGATTTCGGAAATAGTTGAACTTACAGATGAAAGAACTATTTTGGAAAATTATAGAACAGATATAATAGAATATATTGGTGAAAATTATGAATTGTACGGAAATTCAGAAAATGAAATAGAGAAAGTAACTTCAACAAATAGTTTTGCTGATTTTTTGTCACTAAAAGAAAAAGGAATTGCAATCGATATAAAAAAGATATTGGAAGATCTCCAGAGGAAATTTGAAGAGGATTTATTAGAAAATAGCAAAAAAGGTTTTACAGAAAAAGAAGAAATAAACAATAGACGTTCATTAAATACATTAGAAAATTACAGCAGATTTTTTGATTTAATAAAAGATGGAAGAGAACTTAATGCAAGACTTGTTGCAAGTTCAATATATAATATAAATTTTGATATTATGAAAAAACTTATTGAAAGAGCATCAAATGATAAAGAATTGGTAAAATATATAGAATTAAAAGGAAAAACAATTAAAGATATTCAAGCACAAGACCAAAAGAATAATCAAATAAACGAAAAAAGCGATGCTATTCAATATGAAAGAGATATGAAATATGAGTATTATCAAGATAATGAAAGTGTAAGAGAATTATATAAATTTTTATCTAAAGCATCAACAAGGAGATATACTAAAAAAGAGGAAGATAAAAAACTTATAGATACATTTGATTCAATTAAAGTTGATTTAATAAAAAATAATATAGAAGCTGTTCAAAAATATAATTACTATGCTGAAAAAAGTGGAATATATGTATGTCCAGTACCAGAGGAAAATGAACTAGTAAATGAAAAAAATAAGAAAGTAGAACCCGTACTGAAGAAATTGGTTAATATATCAGAAGAAGAATTAGAAAATGCAATATCTGGAAATGAACCTGAAGAACAAGGAAGATAAAAGATGGAAACATCTTTTTTCTTTTTGCCAGATCAAGTTGAAAAAAATGCTATAAAATGGTAAAATATACAAAGAAGGTAGGTGATAATATGACAATAATGGAAGCAATAAAAAGAGGAATGATAGAACTAAAAAATTCAAATATAGAAACACCAAAATTAAAAGCAAGATTATTAATGCAATTTACATTAAATAAACCGAGACAATATATAATAGTAAACGATTTAAATGAATTAACTCAAAAAGAAGAAGAACAATATTTTTATTCGATAAAAAAAATGAGGCAAGGAGTACCATTAGAGCATATTACTCATCAAAGAGAATTTATGAAATTAAATTTTTTTGTTAATGAAAATGTATTAATACCTAGACAAGATACAGAAATATTAGTAGAAGAAGTTATAAATATAGCAAAAAGAATAAATGCAAAAAGTATATTAGATTTATGTACAGGAAGTGGAGCAATAGCGGTATCTCTTGCAAAATATCTTCCAAATGCAGAAATTATAGCATTAGATATTAGTCAAGAAGCATTGAAAGTAGCAAAAAAGAATGCTATAAGTAATAATGTAGAAAATCAAATTACATTTGTTTCATCTGATTTATTTACAAATTTAGAAAATCAGAAGTTTGACATAATCGTATCTAATCCACCATATATAAAAGAAAATGTCATGTATAAATTAGATGAACAAGTAAAAAGAGAACCACAGATAGCATTAAATGGAGGAAAAGATGGGTTGTATTTTTATAGAAAAATAATTAAACAATCATATGAGTATTTAAAATATAAAGGCTATTTATGCTTAGAAATAGGATTTGACCAAAAAATAGATATTATAGAATTAATTGAAAATGAAGAGAAATTCGAAAATACATATTCCAAAAAAGACTTGTATAACAATGACAGAATAATTGTAACTAGATTGATATAAAAGAGGTGAAATTATGTCTTTTTCGTCAGATATAAAAGAAGAATTAAGCAAAATGAATAATCTTGCAAAAAAAGATGAAGTAAAATATGAATTAATTGGATATCTGATTTCCAAAAATGCTAGTGTTATGAATGTCAATAATATTAGATTCGCAACAGAAAGTGATTATAATATAAATAGATTTTCAAAGTTATTAAAGAACTTAGAAATAAATCATAATATAGAATTTGATGGAAAATCATTTATAATAACAATAAAAATAAAAAATTTAGATATATTAAAAGATGATTTAAAAATTACTTACAACAAAATAGAAATAATAAACATAGAAAAAAATAGATCGATTATAAGGGGAGCATTTTTAGGAGCAGGTTCAATAAATAATCCGGAAAATAATTATCATTTAGAAATAAATTTATCAAACAATAAAAATTTAGAGTATATGTATGAATTATTAATAAATTTAGGAATAAATTGCAAAGAATTAGAAAAACAAAATAAATACTCCATTTATTTAAAAGATGGAGAAGAAATATCTAAACTACTTGCATTATTAGGTGCAAATAAATCGGTATTAAAATTTGAAGATATACGTGTACAAAAAGAAATGAGAGGTAAAGTAAATAGAATTGTAAATTGCAAAACTGCAAATTTGAACAAAACAATAAACGCTTCAGTAGAACAAATTGAAGCTATAAGAAAATTAAAAAAGAAGAACAAATTTAATTTATTGGATGAAAATTTAAAAGAAATAGCAAACCTAAGATTAGAAAATCCTGATATGCCATTAGTTGAACTTGGAAAGTTATTAGAAAAGCCAGTTGGTAAATCGGGAGTAAATTATAGATTAAAAAAAATAATAGAAATATCAAACGAATTGTAAATTAGGTGAAATAATGGAAATAGGAATTTATGTGCATATACCATTTTGCGTTAAAAAATGCTATTATTGTGATTTTATATCATATCCTAATAATTTGGAAATGCAAGATGAATATGTAAAAAGAATAATCAAAGAAATAGAAGATAATAAAGAAAATTTAAAAAATAATAAAATTACAACAGTTTATATAGGTGGTGGTACACCATCATCTATAAAAAAAGAACATATAAAAGAAATTTTAGAAAAAATATTTGAAATTTCAAATATAAAAAATAAAGAAAATATTGAAATTACAATTGAAGTTAATCCAGGAACTGTAACTAAACAAAAGCTACAATTGTTTAGAAATTGTGGAATAAACAGAATAAGTATTGGTCTACAGAGTACAAATAATGACTTATTAAAAAAAATAGGTAGAATTCATAATTATCAACAATTCTTAGATACATATAACTGGGCAAAAGAAGCGGGATTTGAAAACATAAATGTTGATTTAATGCTAGGAATTCCAAATCAAACAATTGAAGACTTAAAAGAAAGTTTAGAAAAAATAGTTAATTTAAAGCCAAAACATATATCTGTATATTCATTAATAGTAGAAGAAGGAACGCCCATAGAAAAAATGATAAACACAGGAAAATTAAAATTACCAGAAGATTATGAAGAAAGAAACGAATATCATTATACAAAAAATTATTTAGAATTAAAAGGATATAAACATTACGAAATATCTAATTTTTCAATACAAGGATATGAATCAGAACATAATATGAATTGTTGGAAACAAAAATCATATATAGGATTTGGAGTAGCAGCACATTCATATATGAATGGTATTAGGTATTCAAACACAAGTAATTTAATAGACTATATAGAAAAGCCAAGTAATGAAATAAAAACAATACATGAAAAACAAAATACAGCAGATATGGAAAAAGAATACATGATGCTAGGATTAAGAAAAATAGATGGAGTTACAATTTCAGAGTTTAAATCAAAATTTGGACAAAATCCAATATATTTATTTAGAAAAGAATTAGAAAAATTAGTAAGAGAAGAACTAATAGAGATTGATTTAGATAATATAAGACTAACAAATAAAGGACTAGATTTAGCAAATTTAGTTTGGGAGGAGTTTGTGTGAGACAGTTGGGACAGTCCGTTTTTGTCTCACCGAAAACATAAAAAATGTCGAAAATGTCGAAAAGGACAATTTATGACAAAAATGTGAGACAAAAACGGACTGTCCCAACTGTCTCAAAAGGAGAAAAAAATGAAAAATATAAAAGATTATAATTTAGATGATTTAAAAAAAGAATTAGAAAAAATAGAAGAAAAATCATTTAGAGCAGAGCAAATATTTAAGTGGTTATATCAAGATAAAGTTAAAGATTTTGATGAAATGACAAATTTATCATTAGATTTAAGAAAAAAACTAAAAGAAAATTATACAATATGTAATTATAAAATTTTAAGAAAACAAGAATCTAAAGATGGAACAATTAAATATCTATTTGATGTGCTAGATGGAAATGCAATAGAAACAGTTTTAATGAGCTATCATCATGGGTACAGTATATGTGTATCATCTCAAATTGGATGCAAAATGGGATGTAAATTCTGTGCTTCAACTGGTATTAATTTTGTAAGAAGTTTGACATCAGGCGAAATTGTTGAACAGATTTTAGCAGTTGAGCAAGATACAGGTGTAAAAATTTCTAATGTTGTTTTTATGGGAATTGGTGAGCCATTAGATAATTATAATAATGTTGTAAATGCAATTAGAATTATAAATAACCCTAAAGGATTAAATATAGGCGCAAGGCATATAAGTATTTCAACAAGTGGACTAGTTCCTAAAATTTATAAATTAGCAGAAGAAAATATTCAATGTACATTATCTATTTCTTTACATGCGACAAATGATGAAAAAAGAAGTAGTATGATGCCTGTAAATAATTCTTATCCAATTAAAGAATTAATACAAGCTTGTAAAGATTATATAACGAAAACAAATAGAAGAATTTCTTTTGAATATGCTTTAGCTAAAGACAATAATGATAATTTAGAAGATGCAAAAGAACTTGTAAAATTATTAAAAGGAATGATTTGCCATGTTAATTTAATTCCTATTAATAAAATTGAAAATGGTACTTTTACTAAATCTTCAAATGAGAATATTATGAAGTTTAGAGATTATCTAAACGACCATGGAATTGTTGCTACTATTAGAAGGGAACTAGGCTCAGATATAGATGCTGCTTGTGGACAACTTAGAAGAAAAAATTTGAAAAAAAATTAATAAAAATGAAATAGGGCGTCCTTATTTTTCTTAAGGGCGTCCCTATTTATAAATTCTATAATATAATACAAATTAATCCACCAGAACCTTCATTAACAATGCGTTCCAAAGTTTCCTGCAATTTAAGTTGAGCTTCTTCAGGCATCTTAGAAAGTTTTGTTTGTAATCCTTCATTAACAAGTTCATGTAAGCTCTTACCAAAAATATTAGATTCCCAAATTTGTTTAGGGTCACTTTCAAAACCAGAAAGTAAATAATTAACCAATTCTTCAGATTGTTTTTCTGAGCCAACAATAGGAGAAACCTCTGTAGTTACATTTGTTTTAATCATATGTATACTAGGAGCAGTCGCCTTTAATTTAACACCAAATCTAGAACCCTGCTTAACCATTTCAGGTTCTTCTAAAACTAAATCATCAATAGATGGAGTAACAATACCATAACCTTTAGCATTAACTTCTTCCAATGCATAAGCAATTTTATCATACTTTTTCTTAGCTAATGAAAGTTCAGAAATAATACCAAATAAATCCCCCTCATTTTCAACAGTAACACCTGTAATTTCAGAAAGAATTTGATAAAACAATTCTTCTTTTAAATCAATAGTAACTCTAACATTTCCAGAACCTAATTCAATATTATCAATAGAAGTTCTTGATATAATATCAGTTTGATTGATTTTACTACAGCAAGAAGAAACATCTTTTAAAACCTTAATATCTGAAAAAGCATCTTTTAATTCATTAAATAATTCTGATTTAACAGGATGATTAAAATCTAAACCATCAACCCAACGTGGAAATTTAATAGAAATTTGCTCAGTAGGAAATTCATATAATATTTTTGAAAACATTGTATTAATATCATCAATAGACAAATTTGAACAATTTATAGGCATAACACTATTTTGATATTTATTACTTAACTTTTCAGCTAATTCTTGTGTATAGCTAGAATTAGGTTCAGAAGAATTTAGCAAAATAATGAAGGGTTTATTCAATGCCTTTAATTCAGAAACAACTCTTTCTTCAGCCTTAATATAATCTTCTCTAGGAATATCAGTAACAGAACCATCTGTTGTAACTAAAATTCCTATAGTAGAATGTTCATCAATAACTTTTTTTGTACCAATTTCAGCAGCTTGTTCAAAAGGAATTTCTTCGTCAGACCATGGTGTTTTAACCATTCTAGGCATATCATCTTCTAAATAACCGATTGCATTATCAACTAAATAACCAACACAATCTACTAAACGCGTTTTGAATTTTAAATTATTATCTAAAGTAATCTCAATAGCCTCGTTAGGAACAAATTTAGGCTCTGTAGTCATGATTGTTTTACCACCAGCACTTTGAGGCAACTCATCTTTTGCTCTTTCCTTTTTATATTCATTATCAATGTTGGGAATTACAAGTAAGTCCATAAAATTTTTAATAAATGTAGATTTTCCCGTTCTAACAGGTCCCACAACTCCAACATAAATGTCTCCATCTGTTCTTTTTGCAATATCTTGATATAAGTTAGACTTTTCCATCTATATACCTCCTTTAAATTTCAAGAAAAATGTTTGTACCAAATAACTTTAATTAATTTATATTGCTAACATTTAAATGATATGACAAGTTTTAAAAAATATTTGCTAAATTTTAATAAATATGATAAAATAGCCATGTTAATTAATAAAATAACAATATTTAAAAAATTGAATAGAATATATAATATAAAAACTTATTATCTATATAGATATATAAAGATAATAAAGGAGGAACAAAAATATGGATAAAGAGCAAGAAATAATAAAACTATTAAAAGAATATAATCAAGAACACATTATAAAATTATTAGAAAAATTAGATGGAAAACAAAAAGAAGAATTAATAGAACAAATAAATAATATAGATTTTCACCAAATAATGGAATTATATCAAAATACAAAAAAAGAAATAGAAATAAAAGAAAATAAAATAGAATCAATACAATATTTAGACAAAGAAAAATTAACAAAAAAACAAAAAGATGAATTTGATGAACTAGGGGAAAAGGAAATTACAAGTGGAAAATATGCAGTAGTTACAATGGCTGGAGGACAAGGAACAAGACTTGGACATACAGGACCTAAAGGAACATTTAAATTAGACGTTTATGGAAAAGGAAAATATTTATTTGAAATTTTAGTAGAAAATTTAAAAGAAGCAAACAAAAAATATAATACAATTATTCCATGGTACATAATGACAAGTAAAGAAAATAATGACCAAACACAAGAATTTTTAGAAAAAAATAATTACTTTGGTTATGACAAAAATAATGTAATGTTATTCAAACAAGGTGAATTACCATTAGTTGATGAAGATGGTAAAATGTTAATAAGTAAAGAATTAAAAATAAAAGAAGCATCAGATGGAAATGGTGGAGTATTCTCTTCTTTAAGAACAACAGGAATGTTGGCAGATATGAAAGAAAGAGGAATAAAATGGATATTTATAGGTGGAGTAGATAATGCAATTTTAAAAATGGCAGATGTAACTTTATTAGGAATGGCGATAGATAAAAAAGTACAAATAGCATCCAAATCAGTAGTAAAAGCAAATCCACATGAAAGAGTAGGCGTATTTTGCAAAATGAATGATCATCCGAAGGTAATAGAATATTCAGAATTACCAGAAAAAATGGCAGAGGAAAAAGATATGAATGGAGAATTAAGATATGGAGAATCACATATTATGTGTAATCTATTCACTATAGAAGCAATAGAAAAAATAAGCAAAGAACCATTAATATATCATAGTGCATTCAAAAAGAATTCATATATTGATGAAAATGAAAAAGAAGTAATACCAGATTCACCAAACTCATATAAATTTGAAGCATTTATATTTGATAGTTTTGAATTATTTGATGATATAGCAATCTTAAGAGGAAAAAGAGAAGATGATTTTGCACCAGTAAAAAATAAAGAAGGTGTAGATAGTCCAAAAACAGCAAAAGAATTATATGAAAAGTATTGGGAAAGACAAAACTAAAAATCAATAACAGAATTTAATAATAAAAAAGAAGTTTTCAATAAATAAATGAAAACTTCTTTTTTATTACATTTGTTGATTTCCAGGTATAAAGTAATCAACAACACCATAGATTAATGCACCTATTATAGCTGCTACCCAAGAAATAGAATAACCTGCTACAAAGAATTGAGTAACATATAGAGTAATTGCTGCTAATGCAAAACCTACAAACCCTTTACCAAAAGGACTTGCATGTAATCCAGTAAATTTAGTAACTAAATAATCTATTACTGTTAAAACAACAGCAGCAATAATTAATGTCCATATATTATTTATAGAAAATCCAGGTGTAAAAAATGCTGTAATAGCCAAAACAACAGCTGCGGCAACTAATCTACCAATAATTTGCCAAACTGTGCTTGCACCATTTTCACTTCTACTTTGTGTATTTGACATCGAAGTAACCTCCTTAGTTTTTAAAATTTGTAATGTAAAAAATTTAAGGTTCTAAAATTATTATTTACTATAAAAAAATAATTATTCAAAAATTTAAGTATAAAAAATAAAAATTTGCAGAAAATAAATAAAACTTTAAAGTTAGAGGTGTATAAATGTTAATTACATTTTTTAGATCAATTTTAATATACATATTTGTATTAATAGTAATGAGATTAATGGGAAAAAGGGAAATAGGACAGTTACAACCGTTTGAACTTGCAATATCAATAATGATTGCAGACCTAGCATCTATACCAATGACTGATTCTGGAATTCCAATAACAAATGGAATAATATCAATACTTGGATTATTGGTAATGCATTTAATTATTTCAGTAATAAATATGAAAAGTATAAAGGCAAGAGAAATTATTTGTGGGAAGCCAACTATTTTAATATATAGAGGAAAAATTGATGAAAAAGCTTTAAAAAAAGAAAGATTTACAATTAACGAATTAGAAGAAAGATTAAGAGGGAATGATGTTATCAATTTGGGGGATGTAGAATATGCTATTTTAGAAACAAGTGGACAAGTTACAGTAATTCAAAAACCTGAAAAGAGAAATACAATTCCAGAAGATTTTAAGATAGTTCCAGAATATGAAGGAATACCTTATGATTTAGTTGTAGATGGAAAAATAATGGAACAAAATTTAAAAGCTATAGGAAAAAATAAACAATGGTTAATTAAGCAAGTAGAAAAATTTAAAATGTTACCAGAAGAAGCTTTAATAGTTACTTATGATGCAAAAGGACAAATTTTTTGTCAGAAAAAAGAATTATAAATTTAAATTTGGAGGCAATAATGACAAAAGAACTATGGATTTGTATTATTATAATTATTGTAATTTTTTTAGGAGATTTTTTTACACAGAAATATACTAAATTGTGTATTAATGAAGCAGATAGTGGCTTACGCAAATTAAGAGAAGAACTGATAAGAGAAGAAGTTGATTTTGAAAAATCTCAAAAATTAATGAAAGAAGTTCAAGAAAAGTGGGGAAAAAGACATCCTAAATTATCTTATTATATTGAACATGATGAAATAGAAAAAGTAGAGACAGAAATGGCTGGAGTAAACGGGGATATAGAAATAGGAGAATATAAAGAAGCGGTTGTTGAAGTGGATAAAACAATGTATATATTAGAACATATAAAAGGAAAAAGTTTATTTAACTTAGAGAATATTTTTTAAAAGAAAAAGGTCTTAAAATTGAATTAAGACCTTTTATTTATATTTGTTTTTCACTAATTTTAGCATATTTTTTAAGTTTTTCATGTACTAGATAATTAACAGTACCAGCAGGGAAGTTTCCATTTTTATCTTTTTTGCCAGCAGGAACACCAGTTAGAACTTCGATTCCCTCTTCAATAGTAGAAATAGAATATATATGAAATAAACCATTTTTAACAGCTTCAACAACTTCATCTGATAATTGTAAATTATCAACATTTTGAACTGGTATCATCACTCCATGGGAACCATCTAAACCACGCATTTTACAAATTTGGAAATAGCCCTCAATTTTTTCATTAACACCGCCTATAGGCTGTATTTGACCTTTTTGATTAACAGAACCAGTAACAGCTATTGATTGATTAATAGGTATTCCAGAAAGACTAGAAAGTAATCCGTAAAGTTCTGTACTAGAAGCACTATCACCATCTACTCCATTGTATAACTGTTCAAAACAAATACTAGCTGTTAAAGAAAGTGGAATATCTTGAGCAAACATTTCTCCTAAATAACCTGTTAAAATTAATACACCCTTTGAATGAGAAGAACCAGAAAGTTCAACTTCTCTTTCAATATTAACAATACCACTTTTTCCAGTATAAGTATTAACTGTAATTTTTGCAGGTTTACCAAAAGAATAATCACCAATTGACATAACAGTAAGACCATTTAAAGTTCCAACTTCATGACCAGAAGTAGTAATTAAAAGTGAATTATCTTTTATCATTTCAATATATTTAGAATCAAACTTTTTAACCCTATCAATTCTTTCATTTAAAGCTTTATCAACAAAATCAGCAGTTACAATTTTTGATTTAGAAATTTTTGCCCATGTAGCAGCTTCACCAACAATTTGAATTAAATCATCAAATCTAGTTGAAAGTTTTTTATGACTTCCAGCAAGTTTAGAAGCATATTCAACTAATTTTGCCATTGCAGTTTTATCTAAAGGTGGTAATTGTTCATGTTCGCAGAAACCATGAACAATAGATGCCAATTTATTAACATTTTCTTTATTAATAGGTGCATCATCTTCAAATTCAACTTTAATTTTAAACAATTTTTTGAAGTCTGAATCCATAGCAAGTAAAGTTTGATAAATATTATTATTTCCTATTAAAATAACTTTTAAATCTAATGGAATAGCTTCAGGTTTTAAAGATACCATAACCATAGAGGAACGTTGCTCTACGGCATTTTCTATACTAAGCTCTTTAACTCTTAAAGCCTTTTTTAAAGCTTCATAACATAAGCTGTTTTGTAATAAATCTTTAGCTTGGAAAATTATATAACCACCATTTGCTTTTTGTAAAAGACCAGGTTTTAACATTGTATGGTCTGTTTTTAAAGCACCATAATAATTTTCATACTCAAGAGAACCAAATATATTATGATAAGAATAATTTGAATCCATAATAACTGGTGTACCTTCCAAATTAGAATTATCTACAAATAAATTAACCCTATAATTCAAACAAGGGTCTTGTTTTTGAGCAGATGGATGAACAGGTTGTTGAGGTTTATTTTTATTATTATCTTCTTCTAAAAAGTAAGATACATTTTTTAAAACATCTTGTTTAACATTGTTTAAAAATGTATTTATTTTTTTATTTCTTTTAAACTTTGATTTTAAATAATTAATATGGACATTAACTGTTAATAATGCAATATTTGATTGCCATTCAGAAATCTTTTTATCAGATTGTCTTTCTATTACTTTTATTTGTTCAATAACTTCCATAATTTGATTTTGAACAATAACTGATTTTTCTTCATATTGTTGTTTCAAGGAATCATCTAATTTGTTAAATTCTTCTTCATCAATAGCTTTTCCATCTACAATAGGCATCATATAAATGCCATTTTGAGCAGATTTAACTTGGAAATCATATCTAGATGCTTCTTCATTTAATTTATCTAAAAGTGCAGAACGTTTTTCTTCAAATTCTTGTTTTATTAATGTTTTTTCTTTTTCAAAATCATCTGCATTAAATGTTTTTTTAATATCTTTTTTTATTTCTAAAATAAATCCATCCATAGAATCTTTAAATTCTTTACCTTGACCTGCAGGAAGTGAAACAGCAATAGGTTCATTTGGATTATCAAAATTATAAATATAGCACCAATCACAAGGCGTTTTTTGTTTTTTAGAAATTTTGTTTAAATAATTTTTTGTGTACATTGTTTTACCAACGCCACTTGGACCTTCAAGATAAATATTATAACCTTTTACATTAACTTGTAAACCAAACTCTAAAGCTTTAATTCCTCTTTCTTGACCAATTCCACTTGTAATATTTTCAACTTCATCAGTACTTGTAAAATTAAACATAGATTGGTCACATGTTAATTTCAAGTCTTTATAACTTAGTTCATTTTTATTTTTCATTAGTTTTCCTCCAAATTTTTTTCTTATTATTTCCTTAAAACAGAAAAAGTATTAATCTTTAATGTTATTTTATATTACATATCAAAATTTGTAAAGATTTGTAGAAGAAAAAGTGATTATTTTTTATACTATTCGTTCGAAAAAATAAAAACTATTGCAATTATTAAACTAAACATATATAATATAACATAATTAAAACGAAAGGATGTGCAAATATGAACAAAACAAAAAGAAAAATATTTGAAACATCAATGAAATTATTTGCAGAAAAAGGCTATGATGCTACTAGTATAGAAGAAATAACAGCAACAGTTGGAGTTGCAAAGGGAACGCTATATTATCATTTCTCGAGCAAAGAAGAAATATTCAACTTTTTAATTGAAGAAGGGATAAAATTACTACAAAATAGTATAGATATAAAAACAGCAAAATTAAATAATTATATAGATAAATTAAAAGCTGTAATCTTAATAGAAATAAAAATAGTTGTAAAATATGAAGATTTTATAAAAATTTTATTAAGTCAACTTTACGGAAATGAAACAAGAAATAAAAAATGTCAAAGACATATTTTTGAATATATTGATAAAATTGAGAAAATAGTAGAAGAAGGAATTAAAGAAGGACAAATAAAAAAAGGTAATCCAAAAGCAATTGCGTCAGAAATATATGGATTAATAGCATCAAGTTTAGTATATAAATTAAAAAATGAAAAAGAAATAGAAGTTATAAAATTATATAGGGAATACGAGAATACAATAATTGAAGGATTAAAATAAAAATGTAACATAAATGTAATACAAATGTAATATAAATGTAAATAAAAAAAGCTGCAAGACTATTGTAGTTTTTTGTTTTATATTGTATAATTATAAAAGAAACTTGAAAAGCAATAAAGCGTAGGATAAAGGAGGTTGTTTACAATGTCTAAATCTGGCATAGTAAACGTGAGAATGGTAATCACGGAAGAGAAAATATTATCAAATATAGAAAAAGTCCAAAAAATGATAAATCCAAACAGTAAAAAACAAATCGTTCAATTAGAGGAAGATTCATACTTTAAGGACTTAATAGAATCAATAAAAACATATTTAATAGAATATCCTAAAAAGAAAAATTTTCCTAGCAGTGTATATAAAGATGCTTACGGATTGGTAGAGTTTGCCACAAATCAATTTGAAGAAAATACAAAAAAAATAGAAGAATTAATTAGACAAAGAGAACAAAATATAGGATTAGCTGGACAACTAAAAGAATTAATAGAAGCTGTTGAAAATAAAGAAGAAGATTGGGTAGGACAAGTAAAAAATGCAGAAGAAAATTTTTCAGAAGATATAATAGATACTTTAAATATAGTAGGAAAAGCAAAATCAACAAAATCTCAAAATTATCAAGATGCTTTAAAATTATTAAATGCTAGAATTAATAATTTAGAAGCTAATCTACATATAGAAATTGATATGGAAAGAATAGAAGATAGATCAAAAGCTTTAAGCTATATAGGAATAGAAGTAGCAGATGCATTAAAAACAATACCAACACCAATAGAATTAATTGAACCAGTACAAGAAGAAGTTCAAGAAATACAAGAAGTTGAAATACAAGAACCAGAACAAATTCAAGCAACAATACAAAATGAACAAATTTCTGAACAACAACAATATGTTCAAGAAACAACATTTGAAACAAAACCATCATTATGGGAAAAAATAAAAAACAGCAAAGTTGTTAGAGCAATCAAATATGTTATGAAAATTAGAGTTGTATTACAATACCCAGCACTTCCAGAAGGAAGAGGAGAAAATTATTAATAATATTGAGGGATTACGGAGAAAACACCAAAATCCCTCAAAAAATTTTAAAAAAGTATTGACATTAATAAAAAAATAGGTTATACTTTATCTTGCGTTAAGCGATAAATAATAAATACAAAATGCTCCCTTAGCTCAGTTGGTCAGAGCAACCGGCTCATAACCGGTGGGTCCAAGGTTCGAATCCTTGAGGGAGCACCACAAAAAACGTTATATCTTATGATATAACGTTTTTTATTTTTATGTATATAATTAAAAAAAATATATAAAATAAAAAAAGGAGGATTCAAAATATGAAACAAAAAATAAAAGCTATACAATATGGCGTAGGAAAAATGAGTTTATATACAATGAGATATATGTTAGAAAAAGGAATTGAAATAGTAGGAGCAGTAGATGTCAACCCAGATTTAATAGGAAAGGATATTGGAGAAATACTGGGGAAAGACAAACTAGGAATAACAGTACTATCAGTAAAAGATGCAGAAGTAATGATGAAAGAAACAAAACCAGACATCTGTGTAATAACAACAAGAAGTTTAATTGCAGAATTAGAAGAACCATATATGTTATGTGCAAAATTAGGAATAAATGCAATATCAACATGTGAAGAAGCATTTTATCCACAAAATTCAAATCCAACATTAACAGAAAAAATAGATAAATTAGCAAAAGAAAATAATTGTACAATAACAGGAACAGGTTATCAAGACATATATTGGGGACAACTTATAACTTCAATAGCTGGTTCAACACAAAAAATAATTAAAATAAAAGGAAGTTCAAGTTATAATGTCGAAGACTATGGAATAGCATTAGCAGAAGCACATGGAGCAGGATTAACTTTAGAAGAATTTGACAAACAAGTAGCATCAGTAGATAGAATGTCAGATGAAGAAAGACAAGCATTGATAAATAATGGAGAATATGCACCATCATATATGTGGAATGTAAATGGATGGCTATGTTCAAAATTAGGATTAACAGTAATAAGCCAAACACAAAAATGTGTACCACAAACATATAAAGAAGATATATATTCATCAACATTAGATATGACAATAAAAGCTGGAGATGCAACAGGAATGAGTGCAGTTGTAACAACAAAAACAAAAGAAGGAGTAACGATAGAATCTGAATGTATAGGAAAAGTATATGCACCAGATGAATTTGATAAAAATGTTTGGACAATTGATGGAGAACCAACAACTACTATAACAGTAGAAAAACCAGCAACAGTAGAATTAACATGTGCAACTGTTGTAAACAGAATTCCTGATGTTATAAATGCACAGCCAGGCTATATTACAACAGAAAAAATAGGTGATCTACAATTTAAAGAAAAAATATAAATGAATATGTAAAATAATATAAAGAATTGATAAGAATTAAAAACTTATCAATTCTATTATTTATATTGACAAAAAAGAACAAATGTTTTATAATGGATATGGTGATAGTATATGAAAAGACAAATATTACATGTAGATGTAAATAATGCATTTTTATCATGGCTTGCAGTATATAAATTGAAATGTGGAGAAAAAGTAGATATTAGAGAACAGGTGTCAGTAATTGGAGGAGATGAAACTCGAAGAGCTGGAATAGTATTAGCCAAAAGTTCAAAAGCAAAACAATTTGGAATTGTAACAGGAGAAACGTTATATAGTGCAAGACAGAAATGTAGAAATTTACAAGTATATCCAGGAAATTATACAATATATAAAGAATATTCAAATAAATTATATAATTTATTATTAGAATATACAGATAAAATAGAAAGATTTTCAATAGATGAATGCTTTTTAGATATGACAAATTATCTTATGAATGACACATTAATAAATAAAGCAAATGAAATAAATAAAAGAGTAAAAAAAGAATTAGGATTTACAGTAAATATTGGTGTTGCTAACAATAAATTATTAGCAAAGATGGCATCAGACTTTGCAAAGCCAGACAAAGTACATACACTATTCAAAGAAGAAATAGAAACAAAAATGTGGAATTTACCAATTTCAGAATTATTTATGTTGGGTAAAAAAACAGTACCTAAATTATATAATATGAGAATAAAAACAATAGGAGAGCTTGCAAAAACAGATAAAGACTTATTAATAAAAAAATTTGGAAAACATGGTAAATTAATGTGGGAATATGCCAATGGAATAGATAATTCAGAAGTGAATTATAAAAAAGAAAAACCAAAAAGCGTAGGAAATTCAGTAACATTGCCAATTGATATTTCAGATATAGACCAATTAGACAAAGTATTAGTTGCTTTAGTAGAACAAGTGACACATAGATTAAGAAGGGAAGAATTATTAGCAAGTGTAGTAAATGTGCAATTACGTACAAATAAATTCGAAGATTTTTCACATCAAGCTAAATTAGATGTATCAACAGCAAGTACAAAAGAAATACTAAAAAAAGCAAAAGAATTATTAAAAGAAATGTATAAAACAGGAACATTTATTAGACTAATTGGGATTAGAGTTGATAATTTATTAGGAAAAGAAGAACTACAATTATCATTGTTTAGCAATTATACTAATAACTCAAAACAAGAAAATTTAGATAAAACTATTGATAAATTAAATGAAAAATATGGTTATAGCTTTATAACAAGAGCAGGAAAAATGGATTTAGATGATATTGTTAAATTTAAGCCTAAACAAAAGTGAAAAATTTTTAGAAAAAGTATTGACAAAGAAGCTTAAAAAGCTTATAATAGCTAATGTCGAAAGACTAAATTTTCTAAAAATTATATATGGGTAGGTGGCCGAGTGGCTAAAGGCGGCAGACTGTAAATCTGTTCTCATTTGAGTACGATGGTTCGAATCCATCTCTGCCCACCAATTACATTTCTGTTCGAACAAAATCGAATAGATGGATACGAAAATCAATCATAAATGATTGATTTTTTTGTTGTCTTTTATTTTCCTATTTTATTATACACAAATATATTAAATTTGTGATTTTTAATATTTAAATTAAATAAATTTCTTGAAACTAACATAAAAATTTGATATAATACTTATATTATTCGTAGCTATGCGAACTATAATAAAAATAGCAAGTTGTTTAATCCTTATAAAATAACTATTTGGAGGAATAAAAATGGCATTTTTTACAAGACGGAAAGAAAAAATAAAAGTTGAAGAAATCAAAGTTGAAGAAATCAAAGTAGCAACAATTAGTATCATTTCAAGTCATGATAATGGTTCTGGAGCAGGACCATTATGTGTTAAAGGGTATTTTCTGGTTCATGAAGTAAAAGGAAAATATTATGAAATTTTTTCTAATAAACAGATCGAGAAAGCATCAGATACACATAATGATAGATTTATGTATCTGAATTTTGATACTCCATACATCGAAAAATTAGAACCATTAACTGATTATTTGAGAAATCCAAAGAAAAAGGTTATTGATTTAGTACTTTTATTCGATTTTATACTTGAAATGAATGTTTTAGAGAGACTTGGTGTTTTTGACGAGAGAGAGGATTAAAAGTGCAAAAGAGAGTGTTCAATTAAATAAAATTGTTCACTCTCTTACTTTTAATATAAAACAACAAAAAAAGTATAAAAGTTCATTTAAATAGTTGTTTTTTTGACAAATTTTATATATAATAAAGCAAATTTAAAACATATCTAGGAGGAACAAAAAATGAACGAAATGAGAGACATAGACAGAACACCAAAAATAAAAGTAATTGGAGTAGGTGGAGCAGGAAACAATGCAGTAAATAGAATGATAGAAGACCATGTAAAAGGAGTATCTTTTTACATGTTAAATACAGAAACAGGAACATTAAAAAGAGCAAAAACAAATAACACATTACAAATAGGAGTACAAACAACAAGAGGATTAGGGGCAGGAGCAAATGAACAAATTGGAGAAAGAGCAGCAATTGAAAACAAAGAAGAAATAAAACAAATGCTACAAGGAGCTGATTTAGTATTCATAACAGCTGGAATGGGAGGAGGAACAGGAACAGGAGCAGCACCAATAGTAGCAGATGTAGCCAAAGAAATGGGAATCCTTACAATAGGAATAGTAACAAAACCATTTTTATTTGAAGGTAAAGCAAGAAAATTAAGAGCTGATAGAGGAACAGAAAGATTAAAAGATAGTGTAGATGATTTAATTGTTGTATTAAATGATAATCTTTTAAAAACAACAGATTCAAAAATAACATTAGATCAAGCATTTTCAGTAGCTGATAATGTTTTAGAACAAGGAATTACAAGTATAACAGATTTATTAACTTCAATAGGAGAAGTTAATATTGATTTTGCCGACATAAAAACAACAGTAAATTATAAGGGACATGCTTATATGGGAATAGGAAGAGCATCAGGAGAAAAGAAAGTAGAAGAAGCAGTAAGACAAGCAATAGACAACCCATTAACACAAAGTAAAATAGATGGAGCAAAAGGAGTAATCTTCAATGTAAAAGGAGATGAATCTTTAAGCCTTATAGAAATAAATAGTGCAATTGGATTAATAAACGACAAAATAAGTGAAGATGCAAATGTAATATTTGGAACAGTAATTGATAATAATATGAATGGAGAAGTAGCTGTAACAGTAATAGCAACAGGAGTAGAAGAAAGCCAAAAAACAAAATAGTTTTTATGAATACATAAAAAACAGGAGGAATGGCAATGAAAAAAATGCTAATAATCATATTTATATTATTAATAATTTTTGTGTGCACATATATGTATAAAACAAATATGGAAAAAAACAATGGGGTAACAGTTTCAGAAGTTAATGAGATAGAAGAATATATATCAAAAATATATATGTGGCAAGAAATAACAGAACAAGCATTACCTAAATTTGATAATATTAATGATGCACCTGATTTATGGACGTGGGAAGTTGTAAAGAAAAACCTAGAAAATTATGAAATATCATATGAAGAAATTGATAAAAAAGCAAAAGAATTATTTGGAGACCAATTTACAAAAAAATTTCCAAAAGAAGGCACAGAATATATACAATATAATGAAGAATTAAAAAAATATATAACAACAGGAATAGGATTAGATATATTAGAGGATAATTTTTTTATAAAAAATATAACAAAGACAAAAACAGGATATGAAGTAGAAATTGTTGAATATTTAGAAGATTATGAAAATTCAATGAATATAAATAACGAAAATGAAATTTATGATATTTATATAAAAGATTTAAATCACAATATTATTTCAACAATAAAGAGCAGTGAAGGAGAATCAAAATTAATAGAAGAGGTAAAAAATAATATAGATAAATTTACAACAAAAAAAATTGCTTTAGAGAAAAATAAAGATAGAAATTTATATGTGAGACAAGTGGGACAGACCTAATTTGTCTCATTTAAATATTATGCAAAAAGGAAATGATAAAATATGTTAGAAATACTAGAAAAATGCACAATATGTCCACATAGCTGTAAAATAAATAGATTAAATGGGCAAGTTGGTAGATGTAAATCAAAAGACACAATAAAAATAGCTTTATATTCAACACATAATTTTGAAGAACCTTGTATAAGTGGAGAAAACGGTTCTGGAACTGTATTTTTTTCTAATTGCAATTTGAATTGTGTATTTTGTCAAAATTATGAAATAAGTCAACAAGGAAAAGGAACAGAAATAACTATAGAAAGATTAGCTGAAATATTCTTAGAACAACAAAAAAAATGTGTAGAAAACATAAATTTAGTAACTCCAACAAGTTATGTGCCACAGATAATAGAAGCAATAAAAATAGCTAGAGAAAATGGATTAAAACTACCGATAGTATATAATACAAATGGTTATGAAAAGATAGAAACATTGCAAATGCTAGAAGGATATGTAGACATATATTTACCAGATTTTAAATATGCAGATAACTTATTAGCAAAACGTTTATCAAAAGTGGATAATTATTTTGAAGTGACAACAAAAGCATTAAAAGAAATGTATAGGCAAACAGGAAAAACAATTTTTGACAATAGAGGAATAATGCAAAAAGGAATGATAATAAGACACCTTGTTTTACCAAATCATATTCTAAATTCTAGAAGAGTATTAAAATGGATTAATGACAATATGAATGATGTATATGTAAGTATTATGGCACAATATTTTCCTACATATAAATCTAAAGAAATAGAAGATATAAATAGAAAGCTAACAAATGAAGAATATAATCAAATAGAACAATATTTATATAGATTAAATTTAGAAAATGGATATATTCAAGAATTAGGAGAACATGAAGAAGAATATGTGCCTAAATGGGAGATATAGGTATTCTATTTTTTGGTAGAAAAATGTAGAAAAATGCAATTATATATGATATAATTTCCTTAAGTTGCAATAAAAATTGCAATAAAGCAGCCAAGTAATATGAATATATTAAAAAGGAGATGTCACAAATGAAAATCAAAGTTATTGCGTCAACAAAAGTAGGATATGTATTACCTAAAGAAGAAGCGATAGACTTCTCAGGAAAGTCAGCAGGTATATGTTACTTGCCAGATACTGTAGAAACTCTATTTGCAGAAGTACCACAAAAAACTCAAAGACGAGCAAATGAAAACTTAGAATCAGGTCATCATAGCGTTTTTGGACATGCACATTATAATCTTATTCTTGAGGGAATTCCAAAAATTCTTGCAATCATTTTAAACAATGAGAAGATATATAATACCTCAGAAAAATCAGCAAGATACACAAAAATGGAAACATCAGAAGACGAAAAAATTTTATATGAAAAATGGATAGAAAAGTATAAAGAAGTAATAAAGAAAGAATATCCAAAATTTGATGAAAAGAAAGTTCAAAAACTAGCACAAGAAAATGCAAGATATTTAATTAGTGTTTTCACACCATCAACAATTATGGAATACACAATAAGCTTTGAACAGCTTAATTTTATAATTAGCTGGTTTGAAGATTACATTAAAGATGAACCTGAAACAAAATTTTCAATACAATTAAAGAAAGCTATGAAAGAATTTTTGGAAGCATTACCAGATTTAAAAGTAGAAAAATTAAATCCGAGAGTAAAAGGTACTAAATTATCTCTTTTTGCAAAAAGGGAAAGACAAGAAGAATTTGGGGAAAATTACAGTACTACATATTTAGCAAGCTTTGCACAGTTAGCTCAGGCTCAAAGACATAGAACATTGTCATATGAGATGACAGTACTTGAAAAACCACAGTTCTATGTTCCAAGAATAATAAGAGGAACAGAATTAGAAGAAGAGTGGTTAAAAGATATTTCTTCATTAGAAAAATATTTTCCACAAGGAATGTTAGTAAGAGTAAATGAAAGAGGAACTGTAGAAAATTTCGTACTTAAATGTACTGAACGTTTATGCGGAGCAGCACAGATTGAAATCATGGAGCAAACAGTAATAACAATGAATAAATATTTGGAAAATGTAAAAAATCCAACTATTAAAAATTATTTACTTCCATATTCAAAAGGTGCAAGATGTACATTTCCTGGCTGGAAATGCAATTCACCATGTATTTTTGGTGGAAAAGGTGCGATGACTAGAAAAATTTAGTCATTTTGGAAGGCTTGGATATTATTAAATTCAAGCCTTTGATTATAATAAAAAAGGAGATAAAGAAATGTTAAGTATAATAGTAGCAAAAGCAAAAAATAATATAATAGGAAAAGATAATAAAATATTATGGAAATTACCAGATGATTTAAAAAGATTTAAAGAAAGAACAACAGGAAAAACAATAATAATGGGAAGAAAAACATTTGAATCATTAGGTGGAATTTTACCAGATAGAATGCATATAATATTAAGTAGAAATCCAGATTTTAATATAGATTCAGACTATGTAAAAGTAGTTCATTCATTATTAGAATTACAAAAATATATGGAAGATGAAGAGGAACATTTTGTAATAGGTGGAGCAATTATTTATAATTTGTTAATGCCATATTGCAAAAAAATGTATGTAACACAATTAAATAAAGATTTTGAAGGAGATGCATTATTTCCAAAAATAAACGAAAATGATTGGAAAGAAATTTCAAGAGAAGTTGGACCAAAAGATGATATAAATGATTTTGAATATGAATATATTACATATATTAAATAAAAAATAAAATTTAATTAAAAAAGTAAATAAAATAAAAGCTTTAGGCTAAAATATAATAAAAGGAGATTTTATTATGTTCAAACCTAAAGCTATTTATTTTGAAAAAAATATTAAAAATTATGAATTGGGAAAACAATTACTTGAGAAATATAAAGAAATTCCCAAAATAGAAATTGAAAATCATAATAATATAGAAGAAATGAGAAAAAAACAAAATAATGAATTCATGGATATGAAAAGAAATTTAATAATAGGAGTAAGGAAAACGCATAAATTTGTAGAAAATCATAAGACCTCTGATTATTTAGTTCCATATACTTCATCAGGTTGTACAGCAGCTTGTATGTATTGTTATTTAGTTTGTAATTATAATAAATGTGCATATTTGAGGTTATTTGTTAATAGGGAAGAAATGTTAGAAAAAATAATAAAAGTAGCCAACAAAAGTGAAAAAGATTTAACATTTGAAATAGGAAGCAATAGTGACTTAATATTGGAAAATACAATAACAGGAAATTTACCATGGACTATTGAAAATTTTAAAAATTCGCCGAAGGGTCATTTAACATTTCCGACTAAATTTGATATGGTAGATAATATTTTAGACATTGACCATCAAGGAAAAGTAACGATAAGAATGAGTGTAAATCCAGAAAAAATTATTAATAAAGTTGAATTTGGAACTTCTAGATTAGAAGGAAGAATTGAAGCAATAAATAAGTTAAAAGAAGCAGGTTATAAAATTGGAATATTAATAGCTCCAGTAATCATGATTGAAGACTGGAAAACATTATATTTAGAACTAATAAAAATGCTATCAGAAGAATTATCAGAAAAAGTAAAAAAAGATGTATTTTTTGAAATTATATTTATGACATATAGTTTTGTTCATACCAAAATTAATGAAGAAGCATTTCCAAATGCTATTAATTTATACAACAAAGAATTAATGACAGGGAGAGGAAAAGGTAAATATATGTACAAAAATCAATATAGAGAGGATGGCGAAAAATTCTTAAGAGAACAAATGAAGAAATATTTTCCTAATAATGAAATAATGTATATAGTTTAAAAATTACCCTAAGCAAACTAACTTAAGGCAATTTTTAATATTAATTATTTTAAGGATACAACAGTAACACCCATCTCACCCTCTCCGTATGTTCCCATTCTAAAAGTTTTTACATGAACATTTGATTTTAAAAATTTGTGAATACCATCACGTAATTTACCAGTACCCTTACCATGAACAATTCTTATAGTTTCAAGCTTTGCAAGGGAACAATCATCTAAAAATTTATCAATAACAAAATTTGCTTCTTCTACATTTAAACCTATTACATTTATTTCAGATTTAGCATTTCTAGTTTTTGAAACATTAATATGAGAAGAACTAGAAGATTTAGTATTTTTTTGAGATTGTAGTTTTTGCAAATATTTTATATTAATACTCATTTTCATACTTCCAACTTGAACTTGAACTTCATTAGATTTAGAAATATTAGAAACTATTATTCCATTTTTTCCAAGAGTAGAAACAAAAACGTTAGTATCAGGAATAGCTTCTTCTTTAGAAATAGAATTTGAAGTATCGGTTATGATTTTAGTAGATTCTAAAGAAATATTTTTAATCGAAGTATTTAATTTATTTCTTAAATTATTCAATTTATTATTATTCATATCAGAAGAATTTTCAACAATTTTATTCATATTTGATATTATAGAATTAGCCTCTTCTTTTGCATCTAATAAAATATTTCTTGCTTTAATTTTAGCTTCATTTATCAAATTTCTCTCTTGTTCTGATAACTTAGAATTATCTCTTTCTAATGATTTTTTAAGAAATGAAACTTTTTCTAATTCTTCAGAGATTTGAGCTTTTTCATTTTCTATTTTAGATTTATTATCATAAATATTTTTTAATAATTCTTCAAAATCAACATCTTTTTTTGTTAAATTAGATTTTGCAATATTAATTATTTTTTCAGATAATCCAAGTTTTTTACTAATTTCAAAAGCATTACTTTTTCCAGGAACACCAATTAAAAGATGGTAGGTAGGAGAAAGAGTGTTAATATCAAATTCAACAGAAGCATTTTCAAAGTCATTTCTAGCTAAGGCATATTTTTTAAGTTCTTGATAATGAGTAGTAGCAACTGTTAAAGAAGCGTTATTTGTAAAATAATCCAGAATACTAATAGCTAATGAAGCTCCCTCAATAGGATCAGTTCCAGAACCTAGTTCATCAACTAAAATTAAAGAATTTGAAGTTGAATTATTTACGATATCAACAATATTTTTCATATGTGATGAAAAAGTACTAAGTGAATCTGAAATACTTTGGTCATCACCAATATCTGCAAAAACATTATCAAAAACATATATAGAAGATTTTGGAGAAGCCGGAATATTAAGACCACTGCAAGCCATACAAGTAAGAAGTCCAATAGTTTTTAAAGATACAGTTTTTCCTCCAGTATTTGGACCAGTAATAACTAAAGTATTGTACTCAATACCTAAAGTTAATGAAATTGGAACAGCTTTTTTTTGGTCTAATAATGGATGTTTTGCATTTTCCAAAATAATTTGTTTATTATCATTAATAATAGGAGTAATGGCATTCAATTGTCTTGAATATTTAGCTTTTGCAAAAATAAAATCTAATTTACCAATACATTCAATATCTAATTTTAGTTCTTCAATATAAGGATAGAAAAGTTTAGATAAATCTTGTAAAATTTTTTCAATCTCTATATTTTCTTCAATTTTTAAATTAGCAAGTTCATTATTCAATTCGAAAACAGATATAGGTTCAATAAAAATAGTAGAACCAGAACTAGAAATATCATGTATAAAACCTTTTACTTGGCTTCTATATTCTTCTTTTATAGGAATAACATATCTATCATTTCTAATTGTAACAACATTTTCTTGAATATATTTTGAATATGAAGAAGAATGGAGAAAATTAGTTAATTTAGATTTAATATCTTGTTCTAGATTTCGTTGTTTTTTTCTAATAGAAAGTAAATTAGAAGAAGCTTTATCATTTAAAGTGTTTTCATCTAAAATACAATCATCAATTTTCTTAATAATAGATGAATTAGAATATAACAAAGAAAATATAGAATTTAAAATTTTAAAATTATCTGTTTTGATATATTCAGTGTAAAAATATTTTTTTAAGTTATCAGCCATTTTTAAAATATTTACAATTTCTAAAATAGCTTTAATTGATAGTGTTCCATAAGATTCTAAAGTTTTAATATTAACAGTATTATCAGCAATATCATAAATGGGAGGAGTACTACATCTATATAATAATTTAACAGCCTCATCTGTTTCTAATAATTTATTTTTTACATCTTCATTCGTATTTAATGGTAGCAAATTAAAGCACATAGATTTGCCAATATATGTTATTGAAAATGTAGACAATTTTTCTAAAATTTTAAAATATTCTAATTTATTTAAATAATTTGTATTCATAATTTCAATCCTTTTTTTTCTTATTATATAAGGGATGTTTACAGAAGTCAAATAGTTTTAATGCAATTTTTTATAAAAATAAAAAAAGTGAGATTTAATTAATTTCTGTTTTGTTCTATATTATGCTTGTATTATGGACAAGTTTTGGACAAGTTGACGGATTTTAAACAAAAATAAAAGACTTTCAATTGCTTGAAAGCCTTGATATCATTGGCTGGACTGGCTAGATTCGAACTAGCGCATGCCAGAGTCAAAGTCTGGTGCCTTACC
>CAUWAM010000015.1:0-32101 GCA_963556825.1 uncultured Clostridia bacterium
AATTTTAAAAATCAAAAATATATGGATGATTATGAGAGATAATTAAAATTATGCAGGTAGCCTAAAAACTACCTGTAATTTAATATAATAATCATCCCCACAAATTACAATAAGTAAAGCAAGTAATGAAGTTGAAAATTACTTGCTTTTATGATATGATTGAAACACAAGATAGTAATTTATTGTTAGTATTAGATATCAATGTCTTTAATAAGTAAGCTAAAACTTACATATATAAAGGAGAATGTTATGAAGAAAAAAGTATTTATTATAATTATAATATTATTATGTATCTATTGTGTTTTATTCATTTTAGGAGGTTTTAAGAAAAAAACAGACGTTGTATTAATAGATTATTCTTTATCAGAAGATAGAACAAAAATGCAATTAAATGTAACTGTAGAAAATAGCATAGGATATATTAGAAATTTAAAAGTAAATCAAGGAGGAGATAACAAATACATAACTTTTTATTCCACCTTTGGAATATTAAATAGTAAAATAGGAGCAAAAACTAAATATGAAATAGAATTAAATCCAACTTGTGAAGAAATATATTTCTATAAAGGTGATGGGGGCTATAATTTAGTATTAAAGAAGAATACTATAACTAATCAATGGCAAGCAGTTTAATAAATTTCAATTTAATATTAAATTAAATGAAGAAGAGATTTAATAAAATCTTTTTTTTTTATTTTATAAAGTAACCTTTTGATAAAAAAAGGTAACATATAAGTAAAAGATAATTTTGAGGAAATAAAAATGAAGAAAAGTAAAAGGAAAATAAAAAGAAATAAAAGAATTATTTTTGTAATTAGTATATTAATTATAATAATATTATTAAAAATTGTATTAGACAATATTCATAGAGATATACCAGAAGAAACAATAGAAACAATTTCATATACTAATAGCAAAGAAACAAAAGATAAAGTAAGTGCAATAAAAAAACAATCAGAAATTGATAGTAAAAGTACAGATTGGAATTTGATTCTTGTAAATAAGGAAAATAAAATGCCAGATAATTATAATTGTGAACTAAATTATATAGAAAATGGTCATAGAGTAGATAGTAGAATAAAATCATCTATAACTCAAATGCTTGCAGATGCTAGAAAGGAAGGATTACTACCTTATATTTGTTCAAGTTATAGAACACACAAGTCACAAATAACATTATTTAATCGAAAAGTAAATCAGTATAAAAAATTAGGATATAATCAAGAAAATGCTAAGTTGAAGGCATCTTATTGGGTAGCAATACCAGGAACTAGTGAACATGAATTAGGACTTGCATTAGATATTGTATCTAAAGATTTTCAAGTATTAGATGAAACACAAGAAAACACTAAAATTCAAAAATGGTTGAATGAACATTGTGTTGAATATGGTTTTATTTTAAGATACCCAAAGGATAAACAAGATATTACAAAGATAAATTATGAGCCTTGGCATTATAGATATGTGGGGATTGAAAATGCTAAATTTATGAAAGAAAAAGGATTTTGTTTAGAAGAATTTATAGAATATTTAAAAGAATATGAATAAAAAATGAAATAAAAATAAGGGTAACCTTTTCAAAAAAAATGGTAATATATATGTGTGTAGATATTTAAGGAGAGTTATAAACAAAAATGATAGAGAAAAATTTAATAAAAGATTATATATTAAAAAATGAACTGGATATAGAAGAAATTATGAAAAATTATACACCTTACATATATACTATCTTAAAAAATAAAAACACAGATTTGACAGATGAAGATATGGAAGAAATAATTTCAGATGTATTTTTAGCAATTTGGAAAAACCAAAGTAAATTAGATATAAATAAAAAAATGTCGTCATATTTAGTTGGAATTGCTAAAAATCTTTATAATAAAAAAATGAGAAGTAAAAAAGATCTTATAGATATAGAGAATTGCGAAAAAATTTTGTTTGAAACCGAAAGTATTGAAATGAAAATAGAAAAGACAGAAAAAGAGAAAATTATAATATTTGTAGTAAATAATATGAAACAAGAAGATAAAGACATTTTTACTTTATATTACTATAATTCTAGAACTATGAAAGAAATTGCAGATATATTAAATATAACTGAAAAAAAAGTGAAATCCAGATTATTTAGGATAAGACAAAAAATAAAAAGGAGTTTAGAAAAGAGGGGGTATAGTTATAATGGATAATAACAAAATTGATCAAATTATATTAAAATCACAAATGAAAATAGCTGTATCTAAATTTGAAGAGGAGAATATAAAAATTCCAAAGAAAAGTTTACTAAAATTAGTTGCTACTTTTGTATTAGTTACAACACTTACTGGAGGGTTAGTATATGCAACTGGAAGTGCTATTTATGACAAAATATGGAAAGAGCCAGAAAGTTATAAAATTACTAAAAATCTAACTGATGAAGAAAAAGCTAAATGTATATCACAGGAACAAGCAAAAGAAATAGGAAATAATTATTTAAAGAAAATTGGATTTGATGAACAAACCATTGAAAATTTAAACTTATCAAAAGATTTTTGGGAAGATAAAAATATTTGGTTTATGAATTCTAAAAAAGTAAGTATGGAAATTGATGCAGAAAGTGGAAAATTAAAGTTTGTAAATATTCCAACTTGGCAGTATAAAATACCATATAATTATGGAATTACAAAAGAAGAAGCAAGAAAAGTAGCAATAGAATTATTAGAAAAATATAGACCAGAAGGTGATAGAGGAGAATACACATTAGTTAGTCTAAAAGGAAATTTTGAAAAAGATGAACAAGCATATATTTGGTACGCAGATTTTTATAAAAAATATGGAGATTTAATCAATCCATCAGAAAGAATTAGTATAGGTTGGATACCAACTATAAATGCTTTATATTCATTAAGGATTGAAAATAATACTTATGAAGATAACGAGCAAAAAATATTAAAAGAAGATGCTATAAATATCGCAATAGAAAAAGATAAGCAAATAGAGAAAAATAAAAATATAAAAGATACAAAAGCAGAAATTAGAATTAAAGAAATGAATGAAAATGTGTATTTAAGAGAGAATTTTAAAGATGATTCCGTTAAGTATAAAACAGAAGAAAGAGTAAGAAAAGTATGGTGTGTAGTAGTTTACTATACAAATGACTCAGCTTATACATATTATGTTGATAGTACAACAGGAGAAATTATAGGTGGAAATAAAGGGGATGAATTTGCTAGTGAAAATATATTAAAAAATGACCCAAGTAATTTAATTGAAAAATAATTATAATAAACTTATATATATCATTGTTTTTTTATTAAAATAAATATATAATAATAAGACAATAAGGAATATATAGGTGATAAAATTGAATAACAAAAAAATAGGAATTTTCGATTCAGGAATAGGCGGAATAACCGTATTAAAAGAAATAATTAAAGTTTTACCAAATGAAGATATATATTATTTTAGTGATTCGAAGAATAATCCATATGGAGATAAAACTGATGAAGAAATATTAAAAATTTGTTACAAAATAGTAGAAAATTTATTGGAGAAAAATTGTAAAGCAATAGTAATAGCTTGTAATACAGCAAGCGCTAAAGCTGCAACTAATCTAAGAGAAAAATATGTAAATATACCAATAATAGCAATTGAGCCAGCATATAAAATGGTTTATGATTTTGCATATGATAAAAAAACTTTAGTAATGGCAACAAAAGGTACAATAGAAAGTGAAAAATTTCACAAATTATATGATAAATACAACAATCATAATACAGAACTATTAGAATGTGTAGGGTTAGCTGATATAATAGAAGAGCAAAATCAACAAAAAATAAAAAAATATTTAAAAGATACACTTTCTAAATATAATGGAAAAGTTAGAAACGTAGTTTTAGGATGTACACATTACCCTTTGATAGAAAATGAAATAAGAGAAGTGTTGGGAAATGTAGAATTTTTTAATGGAGCAGCTAGTTTAGCAAAACATCTCAAAAATATCTTAATTGAAAAAAAGATGTTAAATAATAAATCTGAAAAAGGAAATATAGAATTTATTGATTCGAGTAATTTACCATATAAAAAGGAAAGATTTTATAAATACTTAACTCAAAATTGAAGATATAAAAAACTTATAAAGATATTTAGTATCTTTATAAGTTTTTTTAAAAGATTAATCATCTTTTCTAATTATGAAAAAACGGTTTTCTTTTTTCCTTCTCACAAACTTATAGCCTAGTTGATTAGCAATTTTCTTTAGAAAATGAATACTATAAGTATTGTCAAAGTTGATTTCCAAAATTTTTGGAAAGTTCTCTTTTGCTATGTTTTTATACATAGTTTCCAAAAGCTTTAATTTTTGCGGATTATAATTGTATAAAATCCGAAGCTTTTCGATGTCTGGCCTATTCATAATGAATGTCCTCCTACTATATAAATTAACTAAAATATTGTAACATAATAAAACAAAAAATGCAAGCAAAAAAATGTTTGTAAAAGTATTGACAAAAAAATAAAAAAAATATATAATCACAACCGAACAAACATTTTATTAAATTTTAGGAGGTCTTTTTATGATAACAACATTACATATAAAAAATATAGGAATAATAGATGACTTAAGTATAGATTTAAACAATGGTCTAAATGTGTTAACAGGAGAAACAGGAGCGGGAAAAACATTAATAATAGATTCATTAGGAATAATATCAGGTGGAAGATTTTCTAAAGAAATGATAAGAAAAGGAGAAACAAATTCATTTGTAGAAATATGTATGTATGAACCTGAAAATGAAAATTCAATTGATGGAAACATAATAGTATCAAGAGAAATTAATTCTAATGGTAGAAATATGTGCAAAATAAACGGAAGAATGGTAACTGTAAACGAATTAAAAAAATTTATGAGCAAATTTATAGAAATTCATGGTCAAAATGATAATCAAACACTATTAGATAATAAATTTCATTTAAGGTATTTAGATGGCTTTATTGGAGAAGGAATATTCAAATACGAACAAGAATATAAAGAAAAATATCAAAGATATCTCGAAATAAAACAAGAATTAAAAGCAAATTATGGAGATGAAAAAGAAAGAGAAAGAAAGTTAGATTTATTAAGATATCAATTTAATGAAATAGAAGAGGCAGAACTAAAAGAAAAAGAAGAGGAAGAATTAGAAGAAAAAAGAAAAATTATGCTAAATTCTGAAAAAATATCAACAAGCTTAAATTCAGCAGATGAAGCAATCGGAGAAAATTGTATAGATAGTATTAATTTAGCTATAAGGGCAATGGAAAAAATAGAAAATATAGATACAAAATATGAAGAAATTACAAGTAATTTAAAAAATATTTATTATGATCTTCAAGAATTATTAAGAGATATTTCAAATGAAAAAGAAGAAATATATTTTGATGAGCAAGAAAGAAATGAAGTAGAAGAAAGATTAGATTTAATATATTCTTTAAAAAGAAAATATGGTAATGATATAAAAGAAATATTGAAATATAAAGAAGATATAGAAAAAGAAATACAACACATTGAAAATTTAGATGAATACAATCAAAAATTGAAAAAAGAATTAAAACAAATAAAAGAAAAAATGAATAAACTAGGTTTAAATATTCATGATTTAAGAGAAGAATATGCAAAAGGCTTAGGAATAAATATTAATAAAATATTGGAAGATTTAGAAATGAAAAATGCAAAAATAAATGTGCATGTAGACTATAATGAAGAAGAATTTTTTGAAAATGGAAAAGATGAAGTGGAATTTTATATAACAACCAATTTAGGGGAAAATGAAAAACAATTATCTAAAATAGCTTCAGGAGGAGAAATGTCAAGAATAATGTTAGCGATAAAAAAAGTTCTAGCAGATACAGACAAAATGCCAGTATTAATTTTTGATGAAATAGACACAGGAATAAGTGGAAAGGCAGCGAATGCAGTAGCAGAGAAATTAAATAGTATATCTAAAAACCATCAAGTATTATGTATTTCACATTTACCAAGTATTGCAGCGATTGCTGATTATAACTATTTTATAAGTAAAAAAGTTGTTGATGAAAGAACTAATACTAATATAAAATTATTAAATGAAAAAGAGATATTAGAAGAAATTGCAAGGATTTCTTCTGGAGAAATAAATGAAACTACAATTAATTATGCCATGCAGTTAAGAAATAAAAGAGTACGCTAAAATATTTTAATTAAGTAATCCATCTGTATAAAATTGGAAAAGTAGTACAAAATATAAAAAAAGGAAGGTGGATTTATATGAAAGACTATTTGGGAATAGAAAAAATAGAAGCTTTAGAAGTTTTGGATTCAAGAGGAAATCCTACAATACAGGTAGAAGTTGTAACAGAAGGTGGATTTTCAGGTACAGCTTTAGTACCCTCAGGAGCATCAACGGGGAGTTTTGAGGCTATTGAATTAAGAGATAATGATAAAAACAGATATATGGGAAAAGGTGTAAGTAAAGCAGTCGAAAACGTAAATAAAAAAATAGCAAAAAAATTAATAGGAATGAATGTATATGAACAAAGAAATATTGATAAAACACTAATCGAATTAGATGATACACTAAATAAATCAAATTTAGGAGCAAATGCAACGCTAGGCGTATCATTAGCTGTAGCAAAAGCAGCAGCTAACTCATTAGGAATGGAACTATATAACTATATTGGAGGAATAAACGCAAAAGAATTACCAGTTCCAATGATGAATATTTTAAATGGAGGAAAACACTCAGATAACAATATAAATATACAAGAGTTTATGATAATGCCAGTAGGAAGTATTACATTTGCTGAAAGACTTAAAAGAGGGGTAGAAGTATATCATACATTAAAAAAAGTATTAAAAGAAAAAGGATATTCAGTAGGAGTTGGAGATGAAGGAGGCTTTGCACCGAATTTAAAAGATGAAGAAGATGCTTTAGAAGCTATTATGGAAGCGATAAAAAAAGCGGGATATGAACCGGGAAAAGACATATGTTTAGCATTAGATATAGCAAGTACAGAAATGTATGATGAAGCTAAAAAAACAAAGAGAGATGGTTATTATTTTTGGAAAACAGATTTATATAAAACAAAACAAGAAATGATAGATTATATAGTTGAACTATCAGAAAAATATCCTATTATATCAATAGAAGATGGTTTAGCAGAAGAAGATTGGGAGTCTTGGAAAGAATTAACACAAAAATTAGGTAACAAAATTCAGTTAGTAGGTGATGATTTGTTTGTAACCAATATAAAAAGATTAAAAAGAGGTATTAAAGAAAATATAGCAAATGCAATATTAATAAAACCAAACCAGATAGGAACATTAACAGAAACATTAGACACAATACAAGAAGCAAAAATGCAAGGATATAAAACAATAATATCTCATAGGTCTGGAGAAACAGAAGATACAACTATTGCAGATTTAGCCGTTGCAATAAATGCTGGTCAAATAAAGACAGGAGCACCTTGTAGAACAGATAGAGTTGCTAAATATAATAGACTTCTTAATATAGAAAAACAATTAATGTTAGACAATGAATAATAGAATAAAAAAATGAAAAAATTAAAGGAGAGGTATTATTCAACTCTCCTTTGGCTTCTTTCTGTATTAGTATTAGTAGTTGAATTTAAATTACACATTTTTTCATATTCTTTACATTTAATTTTATAATCCATTTGCATACATAAATATTTATAATAGCAATAAGCTTGCTCATATTGAACAATAGGATTAAACATAGGATCTCTATATAAATCATTTATATCAGGAGAACCATTTATACCGCATTTGTTGTTGAAACATAGTATAATCCATAAATGGAGGCATATTATTAAAATCTTTTTCCAAAAAAATCATCTCCTATCATATTAATAAAATATATTCAGCAATTAAATAAATATTCAAAAAATATTACAAATTAAAGTTGAAAAATGGAAAAATATTAATAGCAACGAAAGTATAAAATGCAGCCAAAAAGCCATGCAACAATTTTCCATAAATATATGGTTTAATAGATAAATCAGTTTTAGAAGTGATACTCAAAACTTGAAGTAAAATAGATAATCCACCAAAACCAAGCAAAAAAGCAGTTATAATAATATTAATAGAAATTGCTTTAATATTAATATTAGAAATACAACTAATACCATTAGTAATTTCAAGTAATCCCATAAAAATTCCAGAGATAAAAGAACTATCAATATGTAAAAAATCAAAAATAGGAGTAACTATTAAAATTAAACTGTGTAAAATACCACTGGCTTTTAAAATAGAAATTATACTAGAAAATATAACAACAAAACCACCTATCATCAAAATTGTTGAAATACTATTAGTAATACTTTTTCCTAAAACTTCACCTAAATTAGAAAAAGTAACATTTTTATATTTGTTATAATTAGAACTTTTATTTCCAATATAATCAGGACTAGATGAATTAAATTTCCAAAATCTAAAAATTATCCCAACAGTTATACATGATAAAATATGAGTAATTAACAATAATAAACCAATAGTTGAATTTCCAAACATACTAATACCAACTGTTCCAACTATAAACAAAGGACCAGAGTTATTAGTAAAACTTAAGAGTCTTTCACATTCTTCTTTGGAGCAGATATTATTTTCTCTAAAATCACAAGCAATTTTAGCACCAACAGGATATCCACTAATTAGCCCCATAATAAAACCAAAAGAACCTTCACCTCTAATATTAAATAAAGGTTTCATTATTTTATGTAAAAATCGTCCTAAAACTTTAACAAAATTGGTATTCATTAATAATTCAGTTGCTACAAAAAAGGGAAAAAGTGACGGAACAACTGAATTTGCCCATAATGATAATCCTTTTTTTATAGCAGATAAATTACTAGTTGAAAATAATAGCAAACTTGCTCCAAATACCAGAAAAAGTAAAGCAAATATATTTCTTTTGATTTTTAATACAAAAAAATGACATTTTGAAAACATATAATCACCATATTAAAATATATTTAAAAATTAAAAAATTATGATATATAATAAGTTTTATAAAATCACTAAAAATTTTCTAATGAATAAAATATACAAAGTATTTAAGGAGGATATTTTGTATGCGAAAACAATTATTAAAAATTTCAGGAATATTTTTAGTGTTTATTTTTACATTTTTTAGTTCAATATATGCACTATCACAACAAAGTGAATTAAAATATGAAGGAATAGATGTAAGTGACTGGCAAGGATACATAGATTATAATCAGGTAAGAAATTCAGGAATAGAAGTTGTATATATAAAGGCAAGCCAAGGAAAAAATATAAAGGACCCATATTTTGAATTAAATTATGAAAATGCAAAAGCAAATAATTTAAAAGTGGGATTTTATCATTTTTTAACAGCAACAACAGTAGAAGAAGCGGAGCAACAAGCAATATTTTTTGCATCAGTTATATCAGGAAAGCAAGCTGACTGTAAGTTAGCAATGGATTATGAGCAATTTGGTGGGGTTAGTACAGAAGAAATAAATCAAATAGCGATGGCTTTTATACAAAAAGTTAAAGAAATAACAGAAAAACAAGTAATTATTTATAGTGATTTATATAATAGTGAAAATACTTTTAATAGTGAACTTTCGAGTCAAGGAGAATTATGGCTTGCTTATTATGGAGATTATAGAAATTTAGAAAATGTTAATTCGAGATGGAATAAATTTATAGGTGTTCAATATACAGATAAAGGAAATGTAGCAGGAATAAATGGAAATGTAGATAGAGATTTATTTACAGAAGAAATTTTCTTAGATGATAATTCAGAAATACCAAATAATGAAAATCCAAATGGTAATTATAATACAGAAACAATATATTACACAGTAAAAAGAGGCGATAATTTAAGTACAATTGCTTCATTATATGGAACAACTGTACAAGAAATAGCACAAATAAATGGAATACAAGATGTAAATTTAATATATCCAGGACAGGTATTAAGAATAACAACGAATTCAAATAATCATGGAAGTGAGACAAATTCAACAGGAAAGACTTATTATACAATAAAAAGAGGAGATACATTGTGGGGAATATCAAGAAGATATCAAGTATCTATACAAAATATAGTAAGTTGGAATAATATACAAAATCCAAATTTAATATATCCAGGACAAAGATTGATATTATATGGAAATTATAGCAATTCAAATAGTGGAAATGTCTATTACACAGTTCAAAGAGGAGATACGTTATGGGGAATTGCAAGAAGATATAGAACATCTCCAATAAGAATAGCAAGACTTAATGGAATAGCAACCCCAAATCTAATATATTCAGGTCAAGTATTAAAGATTTATTAAAAATTGTATATAAAAAATAAAAAAAACACATACTTAAAATAGGTATTCTAGAAAGCAGTCCAAAATTTGTTAGATAAAAATTTGAGGAGAATTTTTGGATAATGAATAGCGAAAGAAGAGATGGAAAGGTATGTGTTTTTATGAGTAATAAAGATTTAGGAAAAGAAATAAGAGAGAGTTCAGAAGAGGTAGGAGAAGATAGTACAAAATATGGAGAATTTATTTCATCATATTTTGCATGGGTGTCTCTACCGAAACAAAAAGAAAAAGTAGAAGAATTAGAAAATATAACAAAAAAGAAAGATAAAAAGAGATAAAAAAAGAAAAATATAAAATTTTAAAATAAAAAAGCTAAAGAAAGTCAGAAAAGGTCAAAAAAAGAAATTGATTTATTTCTAAAAAGGAATATAATATATACGTAAGTCAAAGAAAGTCAAAGACAAAAATAAATTTATATATTTATAAAAAAACGCACAAAAAGACAAAAAAATTAAAAGGAGGCTGATAAAATGAGAATGTCAGATGTAATAGAAGAATTTATAAAGGATTTATTTGATGAGGATGATAGTAATTTTGTAGAAATTCAAAGAAATGAATTAGCACAACATTTTAATTGTGTTCCATCACAGATAAATTATGTAATATCAACAAGATTTAAACCATCACAAGGATACTATGTAGAAAGTAAAAGAGGTGGTGGTGGAAACATCAAAATAAAAAAGATAAGTAATACAAAATCAGATTATATAATGCATATAATAAATAATATAGGAAAAACAATAACAGTAAATGATATAGATATTTTATTAAGTGACTTTTTAACATATAGTGTTATTACAGAACAAGAAGCTAAACTTTTAAAAGTTGCAACAAGTGATAATGTTCTTAAACTAGATAGAAATATAAAAGATGAGGTAAGAGCAAGAATTTTTAAAAATATGTTATTAAATATAGAATAAGGAGTGATTAATATGATATGTCAAAATTGTGGAAAGAGAGAAGCTAATGTTAGATATTCAGAAAATATTAATGGAGTAAAAAAAGAGATGCATTTATGTGAGGAGTGTAGTAGAAAACTTGGAATAACAGATAAAATGGATTTTAGAATTCCATCATTGGATTTATCTAATTTCTTCGGAAGTTTTTTAGAAGATTTTAGTACACCAGATTTTATCCCTTTATTAAATGAAGTAAAACAAATTAAATGTGACAGTTGTGGATCACTATTTGAAGATATCATAAATACTGGAAGATATGGATGCCCAAATTGTTATGATGTATTTGAAGATAGAATGGACCCAATATTAAAGAAATTGCAGGGGGCTAATAGACATGTTGGAAGATTAGGAAAAGTTTCAGATAATGATGTGAAATTTGACAAAAAAGAAGAACAGAAAGCAGAAAATAAAACTAATAATAAATTAGAAAAATTACAAGAAGACTTGAAACAAGCTATAAAAGAAGAGCGATATGAAGATGCAGCTAGAATTAGAGATGAGATAAAAAAAGAAGAAAAATAAGTTATGTCCAATATGGACAAAAATACCTAAAAGAATGGTTCATATTGGACATAGACAAGAAAGGTGATAAATATGAATTGGTACTTACAAAGTGGAAAAGAATCAGATATAGTTAAAAGTACAAGAATAAGATTTTTAAGAAATTTACAAGGATTCAGATTTAATTTAAAAACAAAAACACAAATAGACAAGCTTAAAAATAAAATAAAAGAAAGCTTATTCGCAATAGGATATGGTTTAAAATATTTTGAACTAAAAGACATGGATGATATAACAAAAATGAGCTTAGTTGAAAAAAATCTAATTAGCCCAGAATATGCATTAAAAAAGAATGACACAGGAGCTATATTAATAAATGATGAAGAAAATATTTGCATAATGGTAAATGATGAGGATCATTTAAAAATACAAGTTTTTAGTTCGGGTTTTGAGTTAGAAAATACATTGAATTTTGCAATTGAATTAGACAAAAAAATAGAAGATGTTTTAGGATATGCAACAAATAAAAAGTATGGATATTTAACTAGTTTACCAACAAATTGTGGTACAGGATTAAAAGCATCAGTAATGCTACATTTACCAGCATTAGAAAAAACTAGAAATATAGATAAAGTTTTCTATACTATAAATAATTTTGGTATAAACATAATGGGAGAATATGGACAAGATAACGAAAATGCACAAAATATATATCAAATTTCAAATAAAAGGACATTAGGAGTTAATGAACAAGAAATTACAGAGAATATAAAAGTTGTTACAAATAAATTGATTGAACAAGAAAGAAAGGCTAGAAAATTCTTAGCAAAAGATACAATAGAATTAGAAGATATAATTTATAGAAGTTATGGATTATTAAGTAATTGCAGAAAGATTTCATTAGACGAATCACAAAAATTAATTTCAAATGTAAAATTAGGAACAGATCTAGGTATTTTAAAAGAATTAAATGATAGTAAAATTAAAAAATTAAGTTTATATACAAAACCTGCAAGTATGCAGAAATATTTGGGAGAACAATATGAAACTTTAGAAAGAGATATAAAAAGAGCAGAGATTATAAAACAAATAATAAATGAAAAATAATTAAAAATGAGTAAAACAAAGTGTAATAAAAAGGAGGTTGATGAAAAATGACATACAAATTTACAAATAGAGCAAACAAAGCTATTGAATTAGCAAATGATATAGCGTTAGATTTAGGACATAGCTATATAGGAACAGAACATATATTATATGGTTTATCAAAAGAGGGAAATGGAATAGCATCAAAAGTTCTGGAAAATCAAAATGTAACATCAGAAGATATCTTAAATAAAGTTGAAGAATTAATTGGAAGAGATGAACCAATAGAAAATATTATTGATTTTACTCCAAGAACAAAGAGAGTAGTAGAAACAGCATTTATAGAAGCAAGAAAATTAGGCTATAATTATATAGGAACAGAACATATATTAATTGGGATTTTAAGAGAAGGAGATTGTGTTGCTGCAAAGATTTTATTAGACTTAAATGTTAACATTCCAAAATTATATAATGAAATAATAAAAGTAATAAATGAAGGAGAAGATTATAATTCTAATAGTGATAATGATTCGAATTCAGGAAATGGTAGACCCAATAGAAGAATTAGAGGGAGTTATAATTCAACACCGACATTAAATCAATTTGGAGATGATTTAACAAAAAAAGCAGAAGAAGGAAAATTGGATCCAATTATAGGAAGAAAACAAGAAATTGAAAGAGTTATAGAAATTTTATCAAGAAGAACAAAAAACAATCCTTGTTTAATAGGAGAACCAGGTGTTGGTAAAACAGCAGCAGTTGAAGGATTAGCACAAAAAATTGTAGTAGGAGACGTTCCTGAAATATTAAAAAATAAAAGAGTTGTAACACTTGATATTTCAGGTATGGTAGCAGGAGCTAAATATAGAGGAGATTTTGAAGAGAGAATAAAAAAAGCATTAAATGAAGTAAAAAAAGCAGGAGATATAATTCTTTTTATAGATGAAATTCATACAATAGTTGGAGCAGGAGCAGCAGAAGGAGCAATAGATGCAGCTAATATTTTGAAACCATTATTAGCAAGAGGTGAAATTCAATTAGTGGGTGCAACAACATTAAATGAATATAGAAAATTTATTGAAAAAGATGCAGCTTTAGAAAGAAGATTTAGTCCAGTAACAGTAAATGAACCATCAGAAAAAGATACAATTCAAATTTTAAAAGGAATCAGAGATAAATATGAAGCTCATCATAATGTAAAAATAACTGATGAGGCAATAGAATCAGCAGTGAAATTATCAGTTAGGTATGTAAATGATAGATTTTTACCAGATAAAGCCATAGACTTAATTGATGAAGCGTCTTCAAAAGCAAGATTAAGAAGTTATACAGAACCACAAAGTTTAAAAAAATTGCAAGAAGAAATTGAAAAAATGAAAAACGAAAAAGAAGAAGCAGTAATAAATCAAAAATTTGAAAAAGCTGCAGAATTAAGAGATAAAGAAAAACAACTAAGAGAACAATTTGAAAAAGAGCAAACAAAATGGAATAACAAAAAGACAAAAGACCTAGTAACAATAACAGAAGAGAACATTGCTGAAATTATTGCAAGTTGGACAGGAATTCCAGCAAAAAAAATAACTGAGGATGAAAATGAAAGATTAAAAAATCTAGAAAAAGAATTGCACAAAAGAGTTATCGGACAAAATGAAGCAGTAGAAGCGGTTTCAAAAGCAATAAGAAGAGGAAGAGTCGGACTAAAAGATCCAAACAGACCAATAGGTTCATTTCTATTTTTAGGACCAACAGGTGTTGGAAAAACAGAACTTTCAAAAGCTATTTCCGAAGTATTATTTGGTGATGAAAATTCAATGATAAGAATAGATATGTCAGAATACATGGAATCACACTCTGTATCTAAATTAATAGGCTCACCTCCAGGATATGTAGGATTTGATGAAGGAGGTCAACTAACAGAAAAAATAAGAAGAAAACCATATTCTGTAATACTATTTGATGAAATAGAAAAAGCACATCCAGACGTAATGAATATGTTACTTCAAATACTTGAAGATGGAAGATTAACAGACAGTCAAGGAAGAACAGTAAACTTTAAAAATACAGTAATAATAATGACATCCAATTTAGGAGCTAGACTAATTACAGATAAAAAACATTTAGGATTTACAAATATTTCAGAAAAAGTAGAAAATTCACAAAAAGAATACGAAGAAATCAAAAAAGAAGTAATGGCAGAATTGAAAAAAGAATTAAGACCAGAATTTATAAATCGTATTGATGAAATTATTGTATTCCACAAGTTAAACGATAATGAAATTGGTCAAATTATTGATATTATGCTAAAAGAAGTTGTAAATAGATTAAAAGAACAAAAATATGATATACAATTAGAACCAGAAGTTAAACAATTAATTGCATCAGAAGGAATTGATAAAAACTTTGGTGCAAGACCATTGAGAAGAACAATTCAAAATTTAATTGAAGACAGGTTAGCTGAAGAAATTTTAGATGGTAAATTAAACAAAGGCAAATTAGCCAAATTTACTGTAAAAGATGGAAAAATGAGACAAGTGGGACAGTCCTAATTTGTCTCATTTTTATGTCGAAAAAAGTAAAATTATTAGCCTGAAAATTTAAGTAATTTTAGTATAGACTTTTTAATAAAATAAGGTTAGAATATAAATGTAAATAAAAAATTATTTTTTCGATTAACGAAGGGATGTGTGAACAATGGAAAAATACGATGTAATAGTAATAGGAATGGGACCAAGTTCAATATTTTTTGCATATGAAATGGTAAAACTAAACAAGAACAAAAAAATCCTATTAATAGACCAAGGAAAAAGAGTTGAAGATAGAAATTGTCCAATTGAGAAATTAGGAAAGTGTGTAAAATGTAAGCCTTTTTGTAATATAACTAGTGGATTTTCAGGAGCAGGTGCTTTTTCAGATGGTAAATTATCATTATATAATAGTGAAGATGATGATATTTATGTAGGAGGAAACTTGCACAAATACATAGGAGTTCAAAATACAAAAGAATTAATAGATTATACAGATAAAATTTATCTAAAATTTGGAGCAGATTCAAAATTAGAAGGAACTCAATTTGTTGAGGAAGTGAAAGTGTTAAAAGAGAAAGCAAATAAAGAAGGATTAACATTAATAGATATTCCAATTAGACACTTAGGTACAGAAAAAGCGCATGAATTATATAAGAAATTAGAAAGTTACTTAGAAGAAAATGGCGTAGATATGATGTTCCAAACAAGAGTTGAAGACTTAATTATAAAAGATGGAAAAATATTAGGTGTAAAAGTAACAGATTTAAATAAAAGCTCTTCAAAAGAAGTATATAGTAATAAAGTTGTTATAGCTGTTGGTAGAAAAGGAGCTAATTGGCTAGTTGATATGTGTGATAAACACAAAATAGAATCAAGAGCTGGAGTAGTTGATATAGGGATTAGATATGAATTACCAGATAAAATTATGAAAAAAGTAAATGAATATATGTATGAAGGGAAATTTATAGGAAGACCAGGACCATTTAAAGATAAAGTAAGAACATTTTGTCAGAATCCAAGTGGTTTTGTATCAGCTGAAGTATATGATAATAATTTATCTTTAGTAAATGGACATTCATATAAAGAAAGAAAAAGTGATAATACTAATTTAGCAATACTAGTATCACATAATTTTACATATCCATTTAACAAACCAATTGAATATGGAAGAAATGTTGCGAAAAATTTAAATGAATTAGGAAATGAAAATATAGTAGTTCAAAGATTAGGAGATATTTATAGAGGTAAACGTACATGGGAAGAAGAGCTTAAAAATAATAGTGTAAAACCAACATTAAAATCAGCTGTTCCAGGTGATATAACTTTTGCTATTGGATATAGAACAATGACAGATATATTACAGTTTATCAGAACAGTAGATAAAGTAATAGAAGGATTTGCAAATCCAGACAATTTATTATATGGACCAGAAATAAAGTTTTATAGTAATCAGTTAGTAATAGATGAAAATTTTGAGACGAACATAAGAGGGTTATATTCAATTGGTGATGGTGGAGGAATGACAAGAGGACTAATGATGGCATCAGCATCAGGAGTTCAAATGGCTAGAATATTGAAAAAGTAGCAATATTTATTAAAAACACTTGATAAATCTTAAGAAATATAGTATAATATTCGAGTAAACCTTTTACTTAGCTTTCAAGAAAAGCACCAAAACTAAAAGCTCAGTTAAAGGTGTAAAAAAATAGGAGGTGTAAATATGACAAAGGAAAGAAAACAAGAAATCATTAATACATATAAAAGAGAAGAAAAAGACACTGGTTCACCAGAAGTACAAATTGCTCTTTTAACAGAAAGAATTAATGAATTAACAGAACATTTAAAAGTTCATGTAAAAGATAATCACTCAAGAAGAGGATTATTAAAAATGGTTGGTAAAAGAAGAAACTTACTAAACTATTTAGTTAAAAAAGACGTTCAAAGATATAGAGATATCGTTGAAAAACTAGGATTAAGAAAATAATTTCATAAAAAAGCCTATGCTAAATATATCTTTTGCATAGGCTTTTTGTGGGAAATTTAGTATAAACTATATTTAGGGAAGTAGCTTGTATAATGTACTGAAAAATAAAAATCAGAATATTATAGAGGTTACAATCTAAATTAGGAGATACTAAATTAATTTAGGGAAAAATAGATAGGAAAAAGGGATATGACCAATTTCCTAAAAGGAGGACAAGAATGTTTGATTTTATAAAAAAATGGTGCAAAAAAGAAGAAAATGGAAAGGAAGAAAATAATATGTTTAAAACTTATGAAACAGAATTAGCAGGAAGAAAACTTGTAATTGAAACAGGAAAATTTGCTGGACTTGCAAATGGAAGTGTAACTGTTAGATATGGAGATACAGTTGTAATGGTAAATGTTACAGCATCTAAAGAACCAAGAGATGGAATTGACTTTTTCCCATTGTCAGTAGATTATGAAGAAAAATTATATGCTGTTGGGAAAATACCAGGTTCATTCCAAAAAAGGGAAGGTAAACCAAGTGATAAAGCCATCTTAACATCAAGAGCTATAGATAGACCGTTAAGACCATTATTCCCAAAGGATTTTAGAAATGATGTAGTAGTTGTTGCAACAGTTCTTTCAGTAGAACAAGATAATTCGCCAGAAGTAGCAGCGATGATAGGTGCTTCAGCAGCACTTTCAATCTCTGATATACCATTTGGAGGACCAACAGCAGCAGTAAATGTTGGATTAGTTGATGGTAAAATAGTTATAAATCCAACAGAAGAACAAAGAAAGGTATCAGATTTAACATTAACAGTAGCAGGAACTGAAGAAAAAATTGCAATGATAGAAGCAGGAGCAAACGAAGTTCCAGATGAAGTTATGTTAGAAGCAATAAAAGAAGGACATACAGAAATCAAAAAGATTTGTAAATTTATTGAAAAAATGAAAGAAGAAATTGGAAAACCAAAATTCAAATACAAATCTTTTACAGTAGACCCAGAAGTATATACATATATAGAAGAAAATTTCAAAGAGGAAATGAAAGAAAAAGTTCAAGAAAAAGATAAAGAAACAAGAGACAATAATATTTCAGAATTATCTGACAAAATTGCAACAAGCTATGCTGAAAAATTTGGAGAAGAAAAGGCAGAAGAACACAAAGCAGATATTGGAGAAGCAATTTATAAATTAGAAAAAAAATGTGTAAGAGAAATGATATTCATTGACCATAAAAGAGTTGATGGTAGAGCATTAGATGAAATAAGACCATTATCATGTGAAATAGACTTATTACCACGTGTTCACGGAAGTGCATTATTTACAAGAGGACAAACTCAAGTACTTTCAGTAACTACATTAGGAATGATAAGTGAAGAACAAACATTAGACGGAATTGATACAGAAGAATCAAAAAGATATATGCATCAATATAATTTTCCAAGTTATAGTGTAGGAGAAGCAAGACCACCAAGAGGACCAGGAAGAAGAGAAATAGGACACGGAGCATTAGCTGAAAAAGCATTAGTTCCAGTATTACCTTCAAAAGAAGAATTCCCATATGCAATAAGAGTTGTATCAGAAGTCCTATCTTCAAATGGTTCAACATCACAAGCAAGTATATGTGGAAGCACATTATCACTAATGGCAGCAGGTGTACCAATAAAAAGACCAGTTGCAGGTATATCAACAGGACTTGTAACAAATCCTAATGATGAAAATGACTATGTAATGTTAACAGATATTCAAGGATTAGAAGACTTCTTTGGAGATATGGACTTTAAGGTTGGAGGAACAGAAAAAGGAATAACAGCAATCCAAGTTGATATCAAAGTAGATGGATTATCATATAAAATCATAGAAGAAGCTTTTGCTAGAACAAAAGTAGCCAGAAAACACATATTAGAAGATGTTATGACACCAGTAATAGATAAACCAAGAACAGAAATATCAAAATATGCACCAAGAATAGTATCTACAAAAATTAAAGTAGAAAAAATAAAAGACGTTATAGGAAAAGGTGGAGAAACAATAAACAAAATAATTGATGCAACAGGTGTAAAAATAGATATCGAAGAAGACGGACAAGTAATGATATATTCAAATAATTCAGAAAAAGCAAATCAAGCATTAGAAATGGTGGAAGACATTGTAAGAGATGTAGAAATTGATGGAATTTATTATGGAACAGTTACAAAAATAATGAATTTTGGAGCATTTGTAGATTTAGGTGTAGCTGGAAAAGAAGGATTATTACATATTTCTAAAATATCTAAGGAAAGAATAAAAAAAGTAGAAGATGTACTTAATGTGGGAGATAAAGTAACAGTTAAAGTAACTGATATAGATGAACAAGGTAGAGTTAATTTAACAGCTATTTTATCTGATGATTCTGATGATAAAGAAGAAAAATAAAAAAATGGCATTTATATAAATGCCATTTTTTATTTCATGTTATTTTTTAATTGAAAATACTTAAATCCGCTAAATAAGATAATAGAAAAACTAAAACAAACTAAAGCAATTAGAGTAGTTTTACCAGCATTAGGTAAAACAGAAGGTTTTTGTTCTTCTAATTTTAATTTAGGAGTAATATCGGAAGTTTTGGTATTTACTTTATTAGAATAATCAGTATAACTCAAATCAACTTTAGAATTAGTATTTAATATCTTTCCAACAATCTCTTCATTAAAATTTTCTTTTAATTTTAATGTATACTGAACAGTAGCAGTTTCGCCAGATTTTAATTCTGGTATAGACCAAGTTATTGAATTGGTTGCTTTATCAATAGTTGTTGAAATAGTACCAATATTTGCTTTACTTACATAAGTAAAAGAAAAATTATCAATTATCTCTTTTGGAAAATAATCTACAATTTTAATATCTTTAAATGATTTTTCAATAGGAAGTAAATCATTATATATATTAGATGTAATAGTTTTTTCTATATTTTCATCAGTTACATAATAGAATTTTCCAATAGTAGGCTTAGAAGTTGTCCCAAAAACTTCTGAAATAATTTGATTATAAGTTTTTGTAGAAGGTGTTGCAACTACATCTCCATCAGTTATGCCAGTAAGCATAACATAAACATTATCGATTGAACTAGATAGTGAAGTTAATGAAGATTTTGTTTTTGTAATAACATCATCAGAATAATAATTTTTGTCATAATCAATAGCAACATTTGGAACACCATCAGTTAAAACAATTAAGAATTTGTGCTTGCTATCAGTATTTTTAGTAAAATATTTTTTTGCTAAAGTTATTCCAGCATCTAAGTTAGTTCTTGGCCCATCATATTTAATATTAGAGATAGAATTAATTAATGCAGTAGAATTATTTGTTAAATTTGAAATTAACTTTGCGTCTTCTGAAGTCCCTTCTTTTGTAATATCAGTATTAGTAGAAAAACTTACAACACCAATTTTTAGTTTTGTATTATCTTTTAAAAGATTTGTAATTAAAGTTTTTGCTGAGTTAATAACTAAATCTTCTCTTGTTTGAGTATCATTAACTTTTTCTAGCATACTTTTTGAATTATCTATTACAAGCATAACTTCGCCAGTTGGTTTAGAAGCTTTTTCATTATTTTTAACTTGTAATTGAATGGTAACTTCTTTATTTTTTAAGTCTTTGGAACTAAGTTGTTTAGTAAATGTTGAACTATTTCCAAAATTAATTGTGCAAATAGGCTCTTCTACAACAGACATTGTAATATCAGAATATGCAGCACTACAAATTGTTGAAACTAAAGTAATTAATAAAAATAGAATAAATAAAACTTTTGATTTTGATATTTTCATTTGCATAATCTCCTTTTCTATATAAATTTTATACAATAAATTTTAATACAAAAAAATATAAAAAACAACACTATCTATGGAAAAATTTTAAAAAATGTGATATTCTATAGTAGCTATTTTTAATATAACCAACAAATAGCAAAAAATACAATAACGGAGACATAAATATGTTAGAAAAAATAAACTCACCAGAAGATTTAAAAAAATTAAATATAGAAGAAAAAAATCAATTAGCTCAAGAAATAAGAGAATATATATTAAAAGTTGTATCAGAAAATGGTGGACATTTAGCATCAAACCTAGGAGTTGTAGAACTTACAATAGCTTTACATAGTGTTTTTAATGTTCCAACAGATAAAATCGTTTGGGATGTAGGGCATCAAACTTATGTGCACAAAATATTAACAGGAAGAAGGGAAGAATTAAAAACGATTAGAAAATTAAACGGATTAGCAGGTTTTCCAAAAACAAATGAATCAAAATGTGATTGTTTTAATACAGGGCACAGTAGTACTTCAATATCAGCAGCGTTAGGAATGGCAAGAGCAAGAGATTTGGAAAAAAAAGATAATTCTGTAATTGCTGTTATAGGAGATGGGGCTTTAACAGGAGGAATGGCTTTAGAAGCTTTGAATGATGCAGGATATAGTAACACTAAAATGACGGTTATTTTAAATGACAATGAAATGAGCATTTCCAAAAATGTTGGTGGATTAAATATGTTTTTAAGTAAATTAAGAACAAAAAAATTATATGCAAAATCAAGCTTATCAGCAAAAAAAGTGATATTGAAAATACCAGTAATAGGAAAACCTTTTGTAAAAATGGTTCAAAGAGTAAAGAGAAGTATTAAACAATTAATTATTCCAAAAATGTTTTTTGAAGATATTGGTTTTACATACCTTGGACCAGTTGATGGACACAATATAGAACAATTACAAAATATAATGCAATTAAGTAAACAGGTGGAAGCACCAGTTCTTATACATGTTTTAACAAAAAAAGGTAAAGGTTATAAAATTGCAGAAGAAAACCCAGACAAATTTCATGCAACATCTCCATTTGATGTAGAAACAGGAAAATCTAAAAAAGAAAAAAAATCAGATTATTCAGGAGTGTTTGGAGAAAAACTAGTAAAAATTGCAAAAAAAGATTCAAGAATAGTTGCAATTACTGCATCAATGAAAGATGGAACAGGTCTTACTAAATTTCAAAAAGAATTTCCTAATAGATTTTTTGATATAGGAATTGCAGAACAACATGCTTTAGGTATGGCAGCAGGAATGGCAAAAGAAGGAATGATACCAGTAGTTCCAATATATTCATCATTTTATCAAAGAGCATATGACCAAGTAATACATGATATAGTATTACAAAATTTACCAGTTATAATGTGTGTGGACAGAGCAGGAGTTGTAGGGGCAGATGGAGAAACACATCAAGGAACTTTAGATATGGCGTTTTTTAGAGTAGTACCACATTTAATAATAATGGCACCAAAAGATTTTAAGGAATTAGAAGATATGTTAGAATTTGCAGTAAACTTAAATAAACCAGTTGTAATTAGATATCCTAGAGGAGGAGAAGAAAATACAAAATTTAAAAAACATGAAGTATTAAAATTAGGAAAGGCAGAAATACTAAAAGAAGGAAAAGATATTAGTATAATTGCAATAGGAAAAAGAGTAGCTAAAGCTATGGAAATAGCAGAAAAATTAAAAGAAAAAGGAATTGATATAGAAGTTATAAATGCAAGATTTTTAAAACCATTAGATAAAGAAACAATAAAGAAATCTATTGAAAAAACAAAAAATGTAATAACAATGGAAGATGGAACAGAAATAAATGGATTAGGAACAGCAGTGGAAGAACTAATAGTAGAAGAAAATATACAAAATATAAAGATGAAAAAATATGCATGGCCAGATGAATTTATAAAACATGGTAGTGTAGAAGAATTAGAAAATATTTATTGTGATTTCGAAAATATTTTAGAAATTCAAAAATAAGGAGAAAGAATGGAAAAACAAAAAATTTTAAATGATTATAAAAAACAAGAAGATAAAATATTATTAGCACAAGTGCTAGATAAAATTGAATTTTCTAAACAAAGAGAAAAAATAGAGTATACAGATTTTTTAGATATGTATCAAATGTCATTAGTAAAAACATTTTTGAAAAAAATAGAATTTACAAATTATTTATTATATGGTGGATTTGAAAATGCAGAAAGGAATGTACTTATAATATACCCAGAAAAATATAATATGGCAATGGTAGAAAAAAATTATTCTAAAATAATAAAAGCAATAAAAATTACATTAGGAAAAGAAGAAATAGGGAAATATTCACATAGAAATTATTTAGGTGGAGTAATTAAACTAGGAATAAAAAGAGAAAAAGTAGGAGATATATTAGTTTCAGATGATGGAGCGGATATATTAGTAAAATCAGAAACAGCAGAAACCTTAAAACAAGAATTGGGAACATTAACAAGATTTGAAAATTCTAAAATAGAAATTATTGAACTACAAGAAGTAAGAAATTCAGAAATAAAGATAGAAGAAGTAACAATAATTGTTCCATCTTTAAGACTAGATAATTTTGTATCAGATTTAGCAAAGACTTCTAGGAGTAAGGCTGTACAAATTATTGATAGCGAAAGAGTTTTTATAAATGGACAAAATGAAACTAAAGCATCTAAGCAAGTGAAAATGGGAGATGTTATTACAATTAGAGGAAAAGGAAGATTTGTAGTTAAAGAATTTTCAGGAAGTACAAGAAGTGGAAGAAGTGTTATAAAAGTGGAAAAGTATATATAAAAGCGTCATCTGTACCATTATAATATTTTTTTCTTGTACCAACTTTATTAAAAGAAAAATGCTCATATAATTTAATGGCATAAGTATTATTTTCATTAACTTCTAAAGTAATATTTTTTAGGTTTAAGTTTTTAGAATATGAGATTAAATGTTCTAAAAGCTTAAAACCTATTTTTTTATGTCTAAAGGATTTTCTTACAACAATATTCATGATATCTGCTTCATCTAAAATAATTTTAATTCCAGCAAAACCAACGATTTCATCAGAATCAGTTTTTGCAACAACAAAATAAGAATTAGGATTTTCTAATTCACTTTTTAAAATTTCATAATTCCAAAAATCATCAAATTCAATAGTTAGAATATCTTTTATAGAATTTAAATCATCCAAAGACATTTTATCAATTTTGAAATCCATAATTATTCTCCTAATTTTTTAAGTTTTTCTTCTAATTGTCTTTCAGCTTGAGGCTTTTTTAGATACATAGGTATAATTTCTTCACCTTTTTTATTATTAGAAATAAATTTATTAAATCCAGCAATTCCTAAATTAAAACTATCTAAATAATTAGAGATACTATTTTCTTTAATTCCATCTCCAACAAAAGTGATATTTTTATTTTCATATTTAGTATTTAATAAATCTAAAACATTAGAAATATTTTCAGAAGTTGGAGTTTCTAACACTTTATAGTTTCCATTTTTTAGTTCATATAAAGCAAAATAACAGTTATCATTTTTACAATCAATAGTGCTACAAATTAAACCATCTGTAGAAATATTATAAGCTAAAACTTCTAAACTACTTATACCAACACATGGAATATTTAAGCTATCAGAAAAAGCTTTAACAGTAGCAATACCAATCCTTATACCAGTAAAAGAACCTGGACCTATGTTTGAGACTAATAAATCTATATCTTTTAAAGATAAATTACAGTCTTCAAATATTTTTTGAATTAAAGGCATTAAAGATTCAGAATGAGTTAATCCATTATTTAATTCTATCTTTTTTATTAAATTTGTATTCTCTAAAATAGCAACACTACACAATTTACTGGAAGTGTCTACACATAAAATTTTCAAAATAAATCTCCTTTCAAAATATTAAACTAATCTAAAAATTTATTACAAGAACTAACTAAATCATCATATTTTGAACCAATAGATTGTATATTTAGAGTTCTAGAATTTTCATCATTTAAATTTCTTGAAAAATCAATTTTTATATAATTACTTGGTAAAGCATCTTCAATAATTTCGCCCCATTCAATTATACAAATACCGTTTTCATAATATTCATCTCCACCAATTTCATAAAATTCTGAAGAATCTTCTAATCTATATACATCAAAATGATATATTTTAGTATCATTTTTTGAATATTCGTTAACAATAGTAAAAGTAGGACTTGAAATTTCATTTTCTAAACCAAAAAAAGATAAAATGCCTTCAGTAAATTTTGTTTTTCCTGAGCCTAAATCACCAGAAAGAACAACAACATCTTTTTTTCTTAATTTACTTGCAAAATTTTTTGCAAAATTCAAAGTATCATTTTCAGATTTTGAATTAAATATATAATTTATCATGAAAAGTCCTCCTTAAAATAAAACTGTATCTATTATAATATAAAAAAATAAAAAATTCAATGAAACCTATTGATAATTTTTTGTGTTTGTAATATAATCGTAATGAATTTGTAATAAAAACGAAAAGAAGGGAAAGAATTACATGTTTAAGTTTGGATTTGGACAAGACGTTGGAATAGATTTAGGAACTGCTACAGTAATTGTGTATGTAAAAGGAAAAGGAATAGTTCTAAGAGAACCATCAGTTGTAGCTGTTAATAATAATTCAGGAGATGTTTTAGCAGTAGGTGGAGAAGCTAGAAAAATGCTTGGAAGAACACCAGGAAATATAATAGCAACAAGACCATTAAGAGATGGAGTTATATCAGACTATACTGTTACAGAAAAGATGTTAAAATACTTTATTAATAAAGTATGTGGAAAATCTTTATTTGCACCAAGAATAATGATATGTATCCCATCAAAAGTTACAGAAGTGGAGAAGAAAGCTGTTATAGATGCAGCAGTTCAAGCTGGAGCAAGAAAAGTATATTTAATAGAAGAACCAATAGCAGCAGCAATAGGCGCTGGAATAGATATATCAAAGCCATGTGGAAATATGGTTGTTGATATTGGAGGTGGAACAACAGATATAGCAGTAATTTCACTAGGAGGATCTGTTGTAAATTCATCAATTAAAGTTGCTGGAGATAAATTTGATGAATCAATAGTAAAATATGTAAAGAAAAAATATAACTTAGCAATCGGAGAAAGAACAGCAGAAGATCTAAAATTAAATGTAGGTTGTGTATATCCAAAAATTCAAGACGCAGAAATGGATATAAGAGGAAGAGATTTAACAACAGGATTGCCAAAAACAATAACAGTTCATTCAAGTGAAATGCTAGAGGCATTAATAGAACCAGCTATGATGATTGTAGATGCCGTACATGGGGTATTAGAAAGAACACCACCAGAACTAGCAGCTGATATAAGTGATAAAGGAATTTATATGACAGGTGGAGGATGCTTAATAGATGGTTTAGATAAACTTTTGCAAGAAAAAACCGGAATTAATGTAATGATAGCACAAGACTCTGTATCATGCGTTGCTTTAGGAACAGGAAAAGCACTAGATAATTTAGATGTATTAGACGGAAAAACAAGCAGATAAAATAAAATAGAATTGCAAATTTTTATAAAATTAGCGATTCTATTTTTGAATTATAAAAAAGAAAAGTAATAGGAGAAGAAGTATGCAAAAAGTAATAAAATTCATAACTTTGGGTTGCAAAGTAAATCAATATGAGACAAATGCTATGGCACAAAAATTTTTAGAAAAAGGTTACAAAGTTATAGAAGAAGAAAAACAGCAAAATGAAGAAGTTCCAGACATATGTATAATTAATACATGTACTGTAACAAATATGTCAGATAGAAAATCAAGACAAATGTTAAGAAAAGTAAAAGAAAATAATGAAAATGTTATAGTTATTGCAGTTGGATGTTATGCACAAGTAGCAAAAGAAGAATTAAAAAGAATTCCAGAAATAGATTTAGTTTTAGGAAATAATGAAAAAGTTGAAATTGTAAAATATGTAGAAGATTACATAAATAAAAATGAAAAAAATATTGAAATAGAGGATGTTATGCAATCAAGATTATTCTCAGATTTTGGAGATATAACTTTTACAGAAAAAACAAGAGCTGTTATAAAAATTCAAGATGGTTGTGATAGATTTTGCTCTTATTGCATAATACCATATGCAAGAGGAAGAGTTAGAAGCAGAAAACCAGAAAGTATAATTTCAGAAATAACAAAAATTGCGCAAAAAGATATAAAAGAAGTTGTTATAACTGGAATACATATAGCATCGTATGGAAAAGATTTTAAAGAAGAATATAAATTGATAGATTTGCTGGAAGAAATAAATAAAATAAAAGGAATAGAAAGAATTAGATTAGGATCAATAGAACCATTATTAATAACAGATGAATTTGTAGAAAGACTAACAAAACTAGAAAAAATATGCCATCATTTTCATTTATCATTGCAAAGTGGTTGTGATGAGACATTAAAAAGAATGAATAGAAGATATACAACAGAACAATTTAGAGAGATTGTTAAAAGACTAAGAAATGCATATGATGATGTGAATTTGACAACAGATATAATAGTCGGATTTCCAGGAGAAACTGAAGTAGAATTTGAAAAAACATATAAATTTTTAGATGAAATAAAATTTTATAAGATGCATGTTTTTAAATATTCTCAAAGAAAAGGAACAAAAGCAGCTGTAATGCCAAATCAAATATCAGGAGAAATAAAAGAACAACGTAGTAGAAGGTTAATTGAGTTATCCAATAAAAATGAGTTAGAAGTCAATCAAAAATATATAGGAAAAGAAATAGAAGTATTGTTTGAAGAAGAAAAAGATGGATATTTTAAAGGACATACTGCAAATTATATGTTAGTAGCTTGTAAAGAAGAAAAAGAAGATTTAGCAAACAAAATAAAAAAAGTAAAATGTATACAATCATTTAATGAGTATATATTGGCAAAATGTTAATATGTAACAAAAATGTAATAATTATGTAATAAAAACTTAATACAAAAAGAAGTAAAAAAACTTGAACATAATAAGAAAATGTAGTATAAATAAAATAGATTAAAAATAAAACACAAAGGAGGAATGAAAATGGCAGAATTAGGACAAAATGAAGTAAACGGTGTATTTGGTGGAGTTTCATTTGATGGACAAGTAAATAATGAATCAGAAAATGTTCAAGTAGAAGCAGGGACAATAAGAACAAATAATTTACCTGCAAAAGTAGGATTTTGGCAAAAATTCAAAGCATTCTGGCTTCAAGAAATAGATTGGAATAAAGAAATAAAAGTAGAATTGACACCAGCTCAACAAAAAGTTGAAGACGAAATAAATGAATTTTTACATCAAGAAATTACTTGGGAAAAAGTACATGATTTCTTATTTCAAGAAATTAAATTTGGTAAAAAAAATAAATAGAAATGTGAATATTTAATGAAAAATAAAAAAAGTATAGCAAATATAATAAATATATGTTATACTTTTTTTGTTATTTAAGGAGGAAAACATGGCAAAAAATAAAACGGTATTTGTATGTAACGAGTGTGGATATGAATCAGCTAAATGGCTTGGAAAGTGTCCTGCCTGCAGTAGTTGGAATACCTTTTTTGAACAGAAAATAATAGAAAATAAAAATAGTTCTCTAAAAGCAAATTCAAATAATGGAAAATCAAATATTCCTCAAAAACTTAATAGTTATGAAGCTAAAGAAACACTAAGAACATCAACAGGATTTGAAGAATTAGACAGAGTTTTAGGAGGACGGATTAGTAAAAGGTTCTTTAATTTTATTGGGAGGAGAACCAGGAATAGGAAAATCAACGTTAATTTTACAATTATGTGATAAAGTCAAAGGAGAAGGGCAAGTTTTGTATGTTTCAGGAGAAGAATCAGCAGAACAAATAAAACTAAGAGCAGATAGATTACGGAATAAAAAATGATGATATATTATTCTTAGGAGAAACAGATATAGATATTGTAAATCAAAGTATAATTGATTTAAATCCAAAATTAGTTATTATAGATTCAATTCAAACAATGTATTCAGAAGAAATTTCGGCAGCAGCAGGAAGCGTAAGTCAAGTAAGAGAAATAACATCACAAATAATGAGAGTTTGTAAATCTAGAAATATAACAACAATAATTATAGGACATGTAACAAAAGATGGAAATATTGCAGGACCAAGAGTCTTAGAACATATGGTAGATACAGTTCTGTATTTAGAAGGAGAAAGATATTTTTCATACAGAATTTTAAGAGGTGTAAAAAATAGATTTGGTTCAACAAATGAAATAGGAATGTTTGAGATGAGAGGAGAGGGAATGTGTGAAATTTCAAATCCATCAGATATTTTAATTTCAGAAAACGAGGATAATCCATCAGGGTCATGTATTGTATCTTGTATGGAAGGAACAAGATCAATTTTAGTAGAAATACAAGCGCTGACTTCACAAAGTGTTTTTGGAATACCAAAAAGAACGGCAAATGGAATAGATTATAATAGACTAAATTTATTAGTAGCAGTTTTAGAAAAAAAAGCAGGAATGATGCTAGGAGGACAAGATATATATTTAAATGTAGTAGGTGGATTAAAAATAAATGAGCCATCAATAGATTTAGGGATTTTAGTAGCAATAGCATCAAGTTTTAAAAATATACCCATATCAAAAGATACAGTAATAATTGGCGAAGTTGGTTTAACAGGAGAAGTTAGAAGAATAAACTTAATTGAAAAAAGAATAAAAGAAGCAGAAAAATTAGGATTCAAAAAATGTATTATCCCAGAAAGTAACAAAAAAAGCTTGAAAGAAAAGTACAAATTAGATATAATAGGAGTCAAAGATATAAATGAGACAATGAACAAATTAGGACTAAAATAGAAATCGATAGAAGGGAGAAGAATTTTGAGAAAGAGTAGAGATGACAGCATATTAGAACTTTTACGATTAATAGCTCCAGGAACACCTATAAGAGATGGAATTGAAAATATATTGAGAGCAAAAACAGGAGCTTTACTATTAATAACAGATAATAATGATGTTATAAAGGAAATTGTAGATGGTGGATTTACAATAAATGAAGATTATACATCATCAAAATTATATGAATTAGCCAAAATGGATGGAGCAATAATATTAAGTGGAGACTTAAAGAAGATATTATTTGCAAATGCACAATTAATACCATCAAGAGAAATAGAAACTAGAGAAACAGGAACTAGACATAGAACAGCAGAAAGAACCGCAAAACAAACAGGGGAGATAGTTATAAGTATTTCACAAAGAAGAAATATAATAACAATATTTAAAGGAAACTATAGATATATACTAGAAGATACAAATGCAGTATTAAATAAAGCAAATCAAGGAATACAAACACTTGAGAGATATAAAAAAGTATTTGATAGTAGATTAAGTATATTAAATGAATATGAATTTAATGATATTGTTACATTAAAAAATGTAATAGATGTAATTCAAAGAGCAGAGATGGTTATGAGAATTGCAGAAGAAATTCAAAGACAAATTTTTGAATTAGGTAATGATGGTAGATTAGTAAAAATGCAATTAGATGAATTAATAGGGGGCCTAGAAAAGGAAGAATTATTAATCATAAAAGATTATATGGCCTCAGTAAAAAAGAAAAGAACACCAGAAAAAATATTAGAAGAGTTGTCAGAAGCATCATATGAAGAAGTAATGAGAGAAACATCAATATCAAAATTATTGGGATATGAAACATTTGATAATTATGATGAAGTAGGTGTATATACAAGAGGTTATAGAATTTTAAATAAAATACCAAGAATGCCTGCAAATATAGTTGAAAATCTTATATTATCATTTAAATCATTTCAACACATATTAGATGCTGATATAGAAAGTCTAGATGAAGTTGATGGAATTGGAGAAGTAAGAGCAAGGACAATAAAACAATCTTTAAAGAGAATGCAAGAACAATTCATGTTTGAATAATTTAAAAATAGGAAGGAAAAAAATAAAATGAAAACAGTAGAAAAAATAATTTGGGTAGTGGCATTAATTGCTTCAATAGTCTTAATAGGAGTAGTGGGATATAGCTATTATCAAAAAGCAACATATAAAGTTCAAAATCCGTTAGTTACAATGGAAGTAGAGAATTTTGGAACAATAAAAATGGAATTATATCCAGACCAAGCACCAGAAGCTGTATCAAATTTTATAAAATTAGCTAATAATGGATTTTACGATGGAACACAATTCCATAGAATAGTAAAAGATTTTATGATTCAAGCTGGAACAAAAAATGGAGATGGAACAACAGATGCAACAATTGGAGATTTAAAAGGAACAGAATCAACTGATAAATATTCAATAAAAGGTGAGTTTTTAGCAAATAATGTGAATAATACAATTAAATTTGAAGAAGGAATATTAGCAATGGCAAGAGCTGATTATACACAATATTCATCAAGTTTAAGATCACAATCATATAATTCAGGATGTTCACAATTCTTTATTATGACAAAAGAAAATATAAATTTAAATGGTTATTATGCAGCATTTGGTAAAGTTACAGAAGGATTGGATATAATACATAAAATTGAAAATGTAGAAGTTAGAGTTGCAGAGGGACAAGAAAATACAGAAGGGGCAGAAGTTAGTACACCTGTTAATCCACCCAAAATTACTTCAATAAGAGTTGAAACATATGGTGTTGATTATGGTATGCCAAAAACATTAACACCATTTGACTATATGTCTTGGTTATATAAACAATATGGAGTGAACCAATAATATAAAGTAAAATTAACGAAAGAGAGATTAAAGTATGAAAAATAACAGAAGAGAAACAGGAATAACATTAATTGCATTGGTTATTACAATAATTATATTATTAATCTTAGCA
>CAUWAM010000016.1:0-31033 GCA_963556825.1 uncultured Clostridia bacterium
CCGCTTCGGTTTATTCTCTAAAGGATTTTACTGTTTACTTTTCAATGTACTTTTTGTTCCTTTGTGTGGAACGCAATTTATTATACTATAAACTTTTTTACTTTGTCAAGACTTTTTTGAAAGTTTTTTTATTTTTTCAAAATAAAAATTAGTAATTATTTATGCTGAATTTTTAAGTTTGATTTATTACTAACTCTTTCATTTTATTTATTATTTTTTCTCTTGCAAAGTACTTATTTATATTAGCACAAATTGTCGATAATTGTCAATAGTTTTTTGAAACTTTTTTTAATTTTTTTTTGCTATTTTTAATTTCTTCCTCTGTGCTTTTTTATAATACCATCTTTGAGATTAAAAGTCAATGATTTTTTATAATTTTTTATTTATTTTTTAAATTTCAACCAATATCAAATCATCTCCAATACATTTCACATTTTGCCAAGGAATTACAATATCATTATTGCTTGCAAATATATTCATGATTTTATTGCTTCCAGGTACAATTATAGAAGTAATTACACCTGTTTCTAAATCAGCACATACATCTTGAACATATCCTAATCTTTTTCCATCTTTTATATTAACCACTTCTTTATGTTTAAAATCCAAGCCTTTATCTTGCATTATATCTCCCCCTAAATAAAAGTAGGCGACTATTTGTCGTCTATTTTTATTTAATCATATGTTTTTTCTTTACGAAATATTCCTTTATTTATACAATCTCTTTATGTGTTCTAATGCATTTTTTTCTAATCTAGATACTTGTGCTTGTGATATTCCAATCTCACTTGCAACTTCCATTTGTGTTCTTCCATCAAAAAATCTTTTTTGTATAATCATCTTTTCTTTATCGTTTAATTTTTTCATAATTTGTTTAATAGTCATTTTTTCTACCCAATTTTCATCAGTATTTTTATTATCTTTTACTTGGTCTACTATATATATACTTTCCGAACCATCATTATATATCGGTTCTTGCAATGATAGTGGGTCTTGAATTGCATCAAAGCTAAATGCTATTTCTTCTCTTTCTACATTTAATTCTTTCGCTATTTCTTCTATTGTAGGTTCTTTTCCATGTTCTTTTATATATCTTTCTTTGAATTGGATTGCTTTATATGCCAAATCTCTAACTGATCTACTTACTCTTATACTATTATTATCTCTTAAATATCTTTTTACCTCTCCTATTATCATAGGCACTGCATATGTTGAGAATTGAACATTTTGATTTAAATCAAAATTATCAATTGCTTTTATTAACCCTACACATCCTACTTGAAATAAATCATCTGCATTTTCTCCTCTTCCGTAAAATCTTTGAATAACACTTAATACCAATCTTAGATTTCCATTAATAAATTTATTTCTAGCATCTTCATCTCCGTTTTTTATTTTTATAAATAGTTCTTCTTTCTCTTCTTTACTAAGTAAAGGTAGTTTCGATGTGTTTACCCCACATATTTCTACTTTATTTAACAAGAAAAAACCTCCTTTAAAAATAATTATTTATATTATTTCCTAAAAGAAGTTTTTTATTCTTTTAACCTGTTTTGCTTATTATGTCTTTTTTCATTTTATTTATAATTTTCTTTTCTAATCTAGAAATGTAGCTTTGTGATATTCCGAAGTTCATCTGCTACCTCTTTTTGAGTCTTTTCTTTTCCTGTTTTAAATCCAAATCTCATTTCCATAATGTTTTTTTCTCTTTGATTCAATTTTAGTATAGAGGCTTTTAATAATTTTTTATCCACTTCATCTTCTAGTTTTCTTGATGTTATATCTGGGTCTGTTCCTAAAATATCTGAAAGTAATAATTCATTACCATCACAATCTTTATTTAAAGGTTCATCTATTGAAATTTCACCTTTTATTTTGTTGTTTTTTCTTAAATACATAAGTATTTCGTTTTCAATACACCTTGAAGCATATGTTGCTAATTTTATATTTTTTTCTGCATTAAATGTATTTACACCTTTCATTAGTCCTATAGTTCCTATTGAGATTAAATCTTCTATTCCTATTCCTGTGTTTTCAAATTTTTTTGCTATATATACAACTAATCTTAAATTTCTTTCAACTAATATTTGTCTTGTTTTCAAATTATCTTGTTCAGTTAGTTTTTTTATTAATTCTTCTTCTTCTTTACTTTCTAATGGTGGTGGCAGCGTTTGGCTTCCTGCTATATAAAATATTGGCAAATATTCTATTTCATCTTTTTCATTTATGTATTTTGCACAAATTGTTGTTAAATTATCTAAACCTCTTTTTAACAAATTAGAAATATTCATTTTGCACCTCCATGATTAATATAGTTCCATCCCTATCAAAGCATTATATTCTCCTCGTTTTGTTAATGATTTGTTATAAATTCCTATAATGACATCTTTTCTATCATTTTCATAATTTTCATTTAATACTTCTATTTTCTCTGCTTTTATACCAAGCAACATTCCATTTTGTTTTCCTAATGATGAAAATGGTATCATTTTTAATTTTGATATGTATTTGTTTTTTATTTCTTCTGGTACTTTTCTAAAATCACCTCCTAATATTTCTTCCGTATGATTTAATATTTCTTTCGGTATTAATTCATACAGTGATGTTCTTTCTACTACTATTACAGGAATTCCGGAAATTGGCTCTTTTAGCATGTTTCCAGTGTCAAGCATTGTGTTTATTGTTATTTCTTTTTCTTCTAATTTAATTTTTGTTTTACATAGCATATCTTTTTTTGTCATTTTACTTTTTGATATTTTAAATGCAATTATTATTATAATTGTTCCTAATATTGCTCCTAGAAATATTGTTTTTAATACATATGTTCCTACAAATATTCCATTTTTTATTATTATATCTTGTGGTTTTATTACATATATTAAATATGTTGCTACTCCACCAAATGTAAATGTTGTTAAATAGAACAACACTAATTTCTTTCCCATTTGTTTTATGTTTTGTGGCTTAAATGCTATAAAAACCATCAATATTGATAAAATAATTTTTATTATTATGTTTGAGTATATTTTAAAATTAGTTATATATTGTACAGCAACATATATTGCTCCTATAAAACTTGATATAAGTAATCTTATTTTTTTTATTTTATTTTTTGTTATTATTCCTGTAGCATATAAAATTATATAATTCATTATTAGGTTTTCAATTATTACAATATCTATATACATTGTCATTTTGCTCACCTGCTTTTATATTCTACTATACTGTTTTTACAAAGTCTGTCTTTTCTTATTGTAGAAAAAAAGAAATAATCGAATATTTTCGATTATTTCTTTTATTTTATAGTAAAGTATGTCATTTTACATATTTTTATTTCTATTTTTTCTTAAAAATGATGGAATATCTAAATCATTTTGTGATGAACTTACATCTGAACTTGATGGAATTGAATTTATTTTCTTTTCCCATGTTTTTGAAACTATATTATCTACTCCTATGCTTGAGATATCATTTTCATTTTTTTCGAATCCTGTTGCTATAACTGTAATTTGGATTTCATCTTGCATACTTGTATCTGTAACTGTACCGAATATAATATTTGCTTCAGGGTCTACACTGCGTTGAACTAATTCAGCTGCTGTGTTTACTTCATGTAATCCCAAATCTTCTCCACCTGTAATATTAATTATTACACCTTTTGCTCCTTCTATAGATGTTTCTAGTAATGGACTTTGAATAGCTTCTTTTGCAGCGTCTTCTGCTCTATTTTCTCCTGATGCTCTACCAACTCCCATGTGAGCCATTCCTTGATTTAGCATTATTGTTTTTACGTCAGCGAAGTCTAAGTTTACAAGTCCTGGTACTGCTATTAAGTCAGATATACCTTGTACACCTTGTCTTAATACATCATCTGCCATTTTAAATGCTTCTATTATTGATGTTTTTCTATCGATAATTTGTAATAATTTATCATTTGGTATTACTACTAATGTATCAACTTTTCCTTTTAAACTTTCAATACCACGTTCTGCTTGTGATAATCTTTTTTTACCTTCAAATGTAAATGGTTTTGTTACAACACCTATTGTCAAGATTCCCATTTCTTTTGCTATTGAAGCAACTATTGGTGCAGCTCCTGTACCTGTTCCACCACCCATTCCGGCAGTAACAAATACCATGTCTGCTCCTCTTAGTATTTCTGCTACTTCTGATTTGTTTTCTTCTGCTGATTGAGCTCCGATATCAGGGTTTGCTCCAGCTCCTAATCCTCTTGTTATTTTTTCACCAATTTGAATTTTTGTATTTGCTTTTGATTGTTGTAATGCTTGTCTATCTGTGTTTACTGCTATAAAGTCTACTCCTTTTATTCCAGATTCAATCATTCTGTTTACAGCATTATTTCCTGCTCCTCCAACACCTATTACTTTTATAGTTGCTGTTCCATCCATCATTGTTATATTGTTATCATCGTATTCCATCATTTGGTTTTTCCTCCCTTAAAACTTTGTTTATATTTATATTTAAAAAATAATAACTAATTATTAGCTATAGAAGAATTCTTTTATTCTTTCTATTATGTTTTTGAAAAAGTTTTCATCAGATTGTGTATCTATACTACTTGATACAGTTTTTGCAAATGGTCTTGAAGCAATATATCTAACTAATGCAAAACTTGTTCTATATGTCGGTCTTGTTGTAGTCATTAATCTTCCTGTAGACATTTTTACTGGGATATTTAAATTAATTTTTCCAGCCACATCGCTTTTACTTATATTAACAATTCCTTGTCCTGTTAAAACAATATTATTTATTCTAGGTTTCATACCTTGATTTGTTAGGTCTTTATTTATAATAGAAAACATTTCTTCAATTCTTGCTTCTATGATTTCTATTAATTCAGAACTTTTTATTATTTTATTTTTATTATTGTCTTTGCAAGTATTTAATATTATATCATTATCGTTATCTATAAATGATTTTAAAGCTAGTCCATATTGTCTTTTTAATTTATCTGCTTCTTCTTCAGTTATATTTAATACAACCGCTATATCATTAGTTATATTTTCTCCTCCTAGTGGTATAGAATTTGTATAAATAAAACTTGAATTTTCAAATACTCCTATGTCTGTATTTTCTGCTCCTACATCTATAATTGCTATATTATCATGTAATTCATTACTATCTAATACTAAATTTCTTTCTGCTAATGTAATTGGAACTATTCCATCTATTTCTAATCCTGCTTTTTTAAAGATACTGTTTAATTGTCTTACATATTCTTTATCCGCTAAAATAACTTGTGCACTAATTGTAAAACTTGAACTTAAACTTCCTACTGGATCAGCTACAACTGTACCATTTTCTAAAATTATTTTATCTGGCACAATATCAATTAATGTTTTTCCATCTGGTATTTCTATGTCTTTAACTTGCATAATAGCACTTTGTACGTCTCTTATTGATACACCTGAATATTTATCTTTTACTTCCTTTGTTATGCTATTTTGTACAATTGTTACATATTTTCCAGGAATTGTTACATATGCTGAATTTATTTTTAAGTTTGTTTCATCCTCGGCTTCTTTTATAGTTTTTGCTAAACTTAAACTTATTTCATCTTCATTTATTATTTTTCCTTTTTTTAAACCGCTACATTTATATGATGTATTACATATAGTTTCAATTTGTTCAAAATTATTTACTTCTCCTATGACTGTTGCTACTTTTGTTGTTCCTATATCTACACCAACTATAATATCACCTATTGCCAAGTTAATTCCCCCATTTTTAAGTACTAATTTTCTAGTTGTATTTATATTACATTTTTTTAAAATTGTCAATAGAATTTGTTATATTTTTGTAATAATTTTGTAATACTTTTGTAATAAACTAGATAAGCATTGATATTACTCTATTTCTCATTTTCTTCTTTTTGTTCTTTTTTGTCTAACTTATTATTTTTTATTCTATCCGTCCATTTTTCGACATAATATCTTCTTATTATTCCAAGGTTCATAAACATTCTCCATACAAATACTACTATTGCAGCTAAATATATATCAACATTTAATTTTTGCCCTAGTACTGTTAATAAAATAGCTAATATTGCATTTCCAAAAAATCCTGATATAAATATTCTTATATCAAATTTTTTGTTTATTACTGAAGCTATTCCTCCAAATACTGAATCTAGTGCAGCAACAATTGCAATTGCTAAGTAACTTGAATATGTATATGAAATTATAGGAGCATTTAATCCTACTATTGCTCCTAATAGACATGCAACGATTATTACTAATAAAACCATTTTTTTCATCCCTTTCATTTAATATAAAAAATATTATTGTATATATTTGTGCGCTAATTCTTTTTGATATTTCGGTATTTTTATTTTATTGTTTCTTTCTATACTAACGTCAAATCCTATTTTATTCAATTCATCAACATAACCACCATTTCCTAATAATACACTTTCTAAATAAGTTTGATTTCCAATTGCATTTATTACATATGGCAATAAAATTCTTTGTTGATTTATATATATTATAGAATTACTTACATAAACTATCTCTGAAGTATTAACAATTCTTTGTTCATTAATAGATATTGCCTCTGCTCCAGCAGATTTCAAATAATCCACTATAACTAATAAATCTTCAGCTGTTATTGTTTGTAAATTTCCATCTTCATCAGTAAAATCTTTAAGTTTTATAGTTATACCTTCCCCTATTACATCTGTTTTTCCTAAATACATATTTATTTGATCTAATTCTTTTTGTACTAATTGAGATGTTTCTGTGTCAGATTCTTTTTTTTCTTTATATTCTTGAATTTTTGCACTTTTTTCTTCATATTGTTCTTCCGCTTCTTTATATTTTGCCTTCCAATTTGCAAGTTCTGTTCTAAGTTCTTCTTCTCTCATAGTTTCTATTGATGTTATATCTGTTTCATTTACAACTTTAAATTGCATAAACATAACTGTAACTAGAGCAAAACAAGCTATTGCAATAGTTATTACAACTGTTATTTTACCTTTTTTTAATTTAATTGTTTTCATTATATAATGACCTCCTATTAATTAATACTTTTTGCGTATTTAAAGTTGAATACTCCTGAATATTTTGGAATTGTTATGTCATTATCTTTTTGTAATTCTACTTTTATATTTCTTTTCTTCAAATATTCTAAAGTACCGCCTGGTCTGTTTAAATTTGCTAATGTTTCTGGTAGGCCTATTGCTTTTATAGTAAAAGGTGAACCTATTTTTTCTTCATTTATATTTATAACATTTCCTCCACATATTATAAATGTTGTTGGAACTATTCTTTCATCATTTATTGAAATTGCTTCTGCTCCTGCATTTTTTAATTCATTTACAATATTTAATATATCTTTATCATGAACTAAATACTTACTAGTATCAAGCAAATTACTTGTATCTATTTCACTATCTTTTACTGTAATTGTAACTCCTGGTCCTCTTACTTCAGATAATCCTAAAATTTTATTTCCAACTTTAATTTGTTCTTGTGCATCTGATAATTCAGAGTTATTTTCTGTGGCTTTTTCTATTTCTTCTTCTAATTCTTTGTCAATTTTTTCTATCTCTTTTATTTTATTATCATATCTTTCTTTATATTTTAACACTTCTGCTCTTAAGTTGTTTTCTGTATAACTTTGGCCTACTGTAGAATTAGAATTTTTTACTGTTTTTATTTGTATACAAATTCCAGCAGTTAGTGCAAAACACATAATTCCTAGAACTATACTTATTTTTAATTTATTTGTCATAACTATCATCCTTTACAATAATTATACTTTTTCTTTAAACCTTGGTTTAAAATTATTGTTTAAATCTCCATTTACAAAGATTTCCCCTTCTTTTTTATGGTTTTCTTCTATTATAGCTTGTACATAAAGCATTTTGTTGCTTAAATTACTTTTGTCTCCTAAATAAATTGTTTTTTTCTCTTCTTCCATATAAAGTATGTATTCATCTTTGTTTGATATATCTATACTTGTTACTTTTGAATCCAAGTTATAGTTTTTACATATGTTCATTATTTGTATAATAACTTCTAGTTTTGCTAAATCTTCATCATTTAGTCTATTTCCTTCCACAATTTGCTCTTCAGGTGTTGATATTCCTTGAATTATTGGTAATTCTTGTTTCTCTTCTGATATTTGCAACATGTAACCTTGATTATTAATATATACATAACCATTTAAAAATGCTACATTATAATCTTTTTGTCTCTCTGTTATTTCAATTTGTACTTTATTTGGAATTTTTATTTTTATTTCAACGTTTTCTATATAAGCATTTGTTTTAATATTTTTCTTTATTTTATTTTTATTAAATTTGAATATGTTTTGACCTATATTTAGTTGTGATAAACTTATTATTGTTTCTGTACTTATTTGTTCATTATTGCTAACCTCAATATTTTGTATATTAAATATTGGAGAAACAAGTGCAAATATAATTCCTCCTATTATTATAATTAGTAATGTTGTAAATTTTAATATGTTTTTTATTCTTTTTTTCTTTTTTAATATTTGTCTTTGTTTTTTTGACATTTTTTGTTTTTTTTGAGCTGACTTTTTTTGATTGTTTTTATTCGTCATTTTGATTACCATTTCGTTGTCATAATCAAATTGATTTTCTATTTTTTTTTGATTATTTTGATTTCTTATTCTTTTTTCTCTTTCTTTTGTTTTCTTTTTCTGTTCTTTTTGCTCTGTTTTTTCTGTATTTATAGGAGAATAATAGAATAAATTATCTATTTTATCTTTTTGATTTTTGGTCAAATCTTTCACCTCCAAATTTTTACATAATGTATTTTATCAGAAATTGTTGTAGATTTCCATAGTTTTTGTAAATTATTTTTATTTATTATTAAATTTTAAAAGAGGTGAGTTTGCCTTCTCATCTCTTTTAAATTATTATAAATTATAAATATCATTTACCATTTCTATATTACCATTTATTTGTCTTAATTTTTTATCAAAATTTTCATATCCTCTTAAAACATATTCGATATTTTCTACTCTTGTTATTCCTTTTGCTGATAATCCTGCCAACACTAAAGCAGCTCCCCCTCTTAAATCCGTTGCTTTTACATTTGCTCCATATAATTTTCTTACACCTCTTATTATTGCGCTTTTTCCCTCTACAGTTATTTTTGCTCCCATTTTATTTAACTCTTGTGTGTATTTAAATCTATTTTCAAATATATTTTCTACTATTATTGAAGTTCCTTTTGCTGTTGTTAACATTGCTGCAAATATTGATTGCATATCCGTTGGGAATCCTGGATATGGCATTGTCTTTACATCTATAGATTTGATTTTCTTGCTAGAATTTATCTTTATTTTATTTTTTTCTATTTCTATTTCACATTCTGCTTCTTGCAACTTATTTATTATAGGTGTTATATGTTCTGCATTTGTATTTTCTAATACAAGTTTTCCTTTTGTCGCTACTGCCAAACATAAAAATGTTCCTGTTTCTATTCTATCTGGCATTATATTGTAACTTATGTCTTTTAAATGTTTTACACCTGTTATTTGTATTTCGTTTGTTCCAGCTCCTATAATTTTTGCTCCCATTTTATTTAAAAAGTCTTGTAAATCTATTATTTCTGGTTCTCTTGCTGCATTTGTTATTATTGTTGTTCCTTCTGCTAACACACTTGCCAATATTGCATTTTCTGTTGCTCCAACACTTGGAAAGTCCAAATCTATTTTTTCTCCTTTTATTTTTTCTGCATCACATATTATATCTCCGTAGTTTTGTACTACATTTATCCCTAGCTTTTCAAAACTTCTTAAATGTAAGTCTATTGGTCTAGCACCTATATCGCAACCTCCTGGATATGAAAATATTGCTTTTTTGTATCTTCCTAATAATGCTCCTGCAAGTATTACAGATGAACGCATTTTGTGCATTAATTTTTCTGGAATTTCAAATTTAGTTATTTTTGATGTATCTATTATTATTTTGTTGTTTTTCTTTTCTACTTTTCCACCTAATGTTTCTAATATTTTAAACATCATTTGAGTATCTTGTATATTTGGAACGTTATATAACGTTGTTTTACCTACGTTTAATATTGTTGCTGCTAATATTGGTAATGCCGCATTTTTGGAGCCTGATATTTTTACTGTTCCTTCTAGTTTCTCTCCTCCTTTTATTATGTAACTAGACATTTTTCATTCCCCTTTCACTTCGCTCTTTGTAAAATAAAAATTGAAAATTCTTATTTACAAATTACGTTTTTGCTATATTTTATGTGTTGTTTACGTAAAAAGTGAATGTTGTTTTATCTGTTATTTTCTGTCATGTTACATTAATTGATGCTTTTTTATTAATTCTTGTATTCTATCAACTACTTCATCTATACTCATTTCGGAACTATCAATTACAATCGCATCTTCTGCTTTTTTTAATGCTCCTACTTTTTTGTTTTTGTCGTTGTAATCTCTAAGTTTTACATTTTCTAAAACATCTTCATATGTTGTATTTATTCCATTTTCCATATTTTCTTTATATCTTCTTTTTGCTCTTATTTCTTCACTTGCATCTAAATATATCTTTAGGTCTGCATTAGGAAATACTACTGTGCCAATATCTCTTCCTTCTACTATTACGTTTTTTCCTGTTGCTAATTTTCTTTGTATTTCTACCATTTTTTCTCTTACTGGAATTATTGATGATATTTGAGATACTATAGCTGTTACTTCTTTACTTCTTATTTGTTTACTAACATCTTCTCCATTTAATAATACTATGTCTTTTTCATGTGTGTTGTCTATTTCTATTTTTATTTTGCTTGCTATCTCAATTATTTTGTCTTTTTCATCTATTTTTATATTATTTCTTAGTGTTTCTAATGCTACACATCTATATGTTGCTCCTGTATCTAAATTTAAAAATCCTAATTTTTGTTCTATTCTTTTTGTTACTGTTCCTTTTCCGCTTCCTGCTGGCCCGTCAACTGCTATTATCATTTTTTCTTCCTCCTTTATTTTTTTATTATATCAAACCTCTTATTTTTGTCAATTACTTATTAATTAATTTTAAATTTATTTAAAGTTGTCTCATTTTCTCTTTACTTGCATATATTATACTTAGAGGTGGTTCTATTATGGCATATTCTGAAAGAGAGCTACTTGCTCGAATTGTACAATGTGAAGCTGGTGGAGAAGGAGATATAGGTATGAAAGCTGTGGCTTCTGTAATTATGAATAGAGTTAATTCTTCTGTTGGCGAATATTCTAGAGTATCTCAAAATGGCAATATTAGAAATATAATATTTCAACAAGGTCAATTTGATTGTGCTACTGAAACATTATATAACAAGTATAATCCTCAAAACATATATAATATGAATCCAACAGAGGAACACTACTATATAGCTGATTGGGCACTTTCTGGAAATAAACTTATTGAAGCTGGTGAATGTTTATGGTATTTAAATCCTTTTAAACCTACTTGTGATTCAATTTTTCCACGAAATGGTTCTGGAACTTTCCATACTCGAATAACAAATCATTGCTTTTATAGACCAACTTCTTCTTATTCAAATACTTAAATTATGTGGAGGTTTTTATGAGTGAAAACGAAAAAATGTATTCAGAAGAAAAAAGATCGATTAATATTAATTCAACTTCTCCAGAAATTATGACAAACAATATTTATACTCCTGCTTTTTTGCGTGAACAAATTGGCAAATTAGTAAGAGTTGAATTTCTAATTGGTACTAATAATTTGGTTGATAGAGTTGGTATTTTACAAGATGTTGGTGCTAGTTATATTTTACTCCAATCCGTTGAAAGCAATACTCTTTTATATTGTGATATTTATTCAATTAAATTTGTTACAATTTCAAATCCTAGTAATACAAACCTAAATTTGTATAAGCCTTATTACTATTAAAAAATAAAAATGACTCATTTTCTTTTTGTTGAGTCATCTTTTTTCTTTTATTATTCATTTAGTTCTGGCGTATTTTCTGTGGTATCTTCTTCAATTAAATCATCTATTACTATTTGTTGATTTTCATCTAATTTGTACCTTGGTAATTCTGGCAAATCATTTAGTGATGCATAACCAAACATTTTTAAGAAATTGCTAGTTGTACCATATGTCATTGGTTTTCCTGGTAGATCTGATTTTCCTGTTTCTTGTATAAGTCCATATTCTAATAATTTATAAATACATGCATCAGCACTTACTCCTCTTATTGATTCTATTTCAGCTCTTGTTATTTTTTGATTATATACTATTATTGCTAATGTTTCTAATGCTGCATTTGATAAATTTGGTTTTGCTCTTTTGTCTAAAATTGGGTATATATAATCATATAATTCTTTCTTTGTGCATAGTTGATAATTGTCTTCTACCTTTATTATTTCAATTCCTCTTTCTTGCGTTTTATATTCTTCTTTCATTGAGTCAATTATATTTTCGATGTCTTCTCTTGCCATTTCTAAACTCACTATTAATTCTTTTATACTTACTTGTCTTCCTGCTGCAAATAATATTGCCTCTATTATAGATTTTGTCTTTTCTATTTCCATTTTTCTTCCTATCTTTTCTTATTTTTTATTTTATATTAGCACATTTTAAAATTTTATGCAATATTGAGTTTTTTATTAAACTAGCATAAATTATATAATATTTTTCTAAAAAAATCAATGTTTATATTGTTGCTTATTTCTTCATTTTGTGATAATATTAGAAAAATAATATTTTCGGAGGTAAATTTTATGGAGGAAAATAAAAAAGAAATCAAAATCGTTACTGGTGATGGTTCAAATTTAGATATCTCTGGTGTATATGATCACTTAAATTCAGGAAAGCCAAAATGTAATGATGAAAAGCCTAAAAATATTGTAATTCCAAAATTAAATAAAGATCACAAGCCAGAACATTTAAACAAAAATTCTGAAGATAAAAAATAATTTTCTATAAATCTATTGCCAAATTGCAAAAATTATGTTAAAATAACCTATGTTATATTGTAATAATGACTAAGAGGAGGTGCAAACATGCCAAACATTAAATCAGCAAAAAAGAGAGTTAAAGTAATTGAAAAGAAAACTTTAAGAAATAATATGATAAAATCTGGATATAAATCAGCTGTTAAAAAATTTGAACAAGCTGTAGAAGCTGGAAAAATAGATGAAGCTAAGATATTATTATCAGAAGCTACAAAGAAAATTGATCAAGCTTGTACAAAAGGTGTTATTGTAAAAAATACAGCAGCTAGAAAAAAATCTAGTTTATCTAAAAAATTAAACGCAGCTATGGCTTAAGCAAAATAAAGATTATGCATAGTTTTTATTTTTAAAATCCCAATATAATTGGGATTTTTGTTTTATATTTAATTTTTATATTACTATTTATTTCCATTGCTCTTTCATTCTTTTAATGTTATTATTTTTTTAGGTGATTATTATGTTTAATAAAATTATTGTTGCTTTTAAAAGCTTAGATAAATTAACTAAATTAATTATGAATAATGGGTTAAAATTTTGTTTTTTTATTTGTTTTATCTCCATTCTTATTCTTATTACATATAATTTTTCTTTTACATTTCCTATTTTATTTTATATTGGTTTTATTTTATTTAAATTAAGTTTGATTTTTGGTACCGAGTTTGTTATTTGTGCTTTTATTGTTGATGGGATTAAGAAACAGATAATATAAAAAGGAAGAAGCTAAGTTCTTCCTTTTATTATTATTTCTTTAATTCTTCCAAAAACATTTCATTTAACATTTTAGGATTTGCTTTTCCCTTAGTTTCTTTCATAGCTTGACCTACTAAAAATCCTAATGCCCTATCTTTTCCAGCTTTGAAATCTGCAACTGATTGAGGATTTGCTTCTAATATTTTTGTTACAACCTCTTTTATTGCTCCCTCATCTGAAATTTGTATCCATCCTTTTTCTTTTATAATATCTTCTGGATTTCTTGGGTTTTCAAATAATTCAACTAAAACTTTTTTACCTATACTTGAACTAATTGTTCCTTTATCTATTAAAACAACTAATTTACCTAATTGATTTGCATCAAATGGTATTGCTATTGGTTCCATTTCTGTTTCATTTAATATTCTTGATATATCTGATATAATCCAATTACATACCGCTTTTGGATTATTACATACTTCTATTGCTTTTTCAAATAAGTCTGATAGGTATTTTGATGATGTAATTAATTTTGCATCTTTTTCAGATAATTCATATTCTTTTAAATATCTTTCTTTCCTACTTTCTGGTAATTCTGGTAATGCATTTTTGATATTTTCAATATATTCTTCTGATAATTTTATTGCAACTAAGTCTGGATCCGGAAAATATCTGTAATCTTGAGCATCTTCTTTATCTCTCATTGAGAATGTTTTTCCAGATACATCATCCCATCTTAGGGTTTCTTGTTCTATTTGCCCACCATCTTCTAATACATCTATTTGTCTTTCTACTTCATATTCAATAGCTCTTACTATACTTCTAAATGAGTTCATGTTTTTCATTTCTGTACGTGTTCCAAATGGTGTTCCTGGTTTATGAACAGATACGTTTACGTCAGCTCTTAAAGATCCTTCTTGCATTTTACAGTCTGAAACTTCAATATATTCTAATATTGATTTTAATTTTCTCATATAAGCTTCAACTTCTTCTGCACTTCTTAAATCTGGCTCAGAAACGATTTCTATTAAAGGCACTCCTGCTCTGTTTAAATCTACTAGACTTCCTCCACCAAAATCATCATGATTTAACTTTCCTGCATCTTCTTCTATATGAATTCTTAATAATCTAATTTTCTTTTTTCCTTCAGATGTTTCTATTTCAATATAACCATGTTCACAAAGTGGTTTATCAAATTGAGATATTTGATAAGATTTTGGTAAATCTGGATAGTAATAATTTTTTCTGTCATTTTTACTATTTCTTGATATTTCACAATTTGTAGCTAATCCTGCTTTTACTGCATATTCAACAACTTTTTCATTTAATACTGGTAATGTTCCTGGCATAGCCATACAAATTGGGCATACATGTGTATTTGGAGCCGCACCAAATTCTGTTGGACAAGAACAGAATATTTTTGTTTTTGTAGAAAGCTCAGCATGAACCTCTAGTCCTATTATAACTTCATAATCACTTCTTGACATTAATTTTCCTCCTTTTGAGACAAGTGGGACAGTCCGAAAATGTCTCATAAATTTGTCGAATCTTGATATTTTATTAATTTTCATTTTTCGACATTTTTCAATATATTTTATGAGACATTTTTGGACTGTCCCAACTGTCTCATTTTTTAAATGTTGGTTTATAGTTTTCTCTAAATTTAATTTCTTGTTCTAATGTATATGCTGCATTTAAAATAGTTTCTTCCTGGAATCTATTTCCTATTAACTGCATTCCTATTGGCATTCCTTCTTTATCAATACCTACTGGAATTGATATTCCTGGAAGCCCTGCTATATTTACTGAAACTGTACATATATCTGCTAAATACATTTCTAATGGATTATTTGATCTTGAACCAATATCAAATGCAACTGTTGGTGATGTTGGCGTAAGTATTACATCATATTTTTCAAATCCTTTGTTAAATTCATTCATAACTAATGTTCTAACTTGTTGTGCTTTTTTGTAATATGCATCATAATATCCTGATGATAACACATATGTTCCAAGGATTATTCTTCTTTTTACTTCTTCTCCAAATCCTTCACTTCTTGATTTTTTGTATAATTCTTTTAAGTTACTAAATTCTGGTGTTCTATATCCATAACGAATACCATCAAATCTTCCTAAGTTTGAACTTGCTTCTGCACAGGCAATTATATAATATGTTGCTAATGCATATTGAGCTATATCAAGTGAAAATTCCTCAACTGTTGCTCCAAGTTCTTTGTATTTTTCAATTGCTTTTTGTAATGTTTCTTTTACTTCTTCATTAATTCCTTCTCCAAAAAATTCTTTTGGTACACCTATTTTTAGTCCTTTTACATCATTTTTTAATGCTTTTGCGTAGTCTTTTTTAGGCATATCTTCTGATGTTGTATCTCTTTCATCATATCCTGCAATTAAATTTAATAATATTGCACTATCTTTTACATCTTTTGTTATTGGTCCAATTTGATCAAGTGATGATGCAAATGCTACTAGTCCATATCTTGAAACTAGTCCATATGTTGGTTTTAGACCTACAACTCCACAAAAACTTGCTGGTTGTCTTATTGAACCACCTGTATCTGAGCCTAATGCCCATGGAACCATATTAGCAGCAACTGCTGCTGCTGAACCACCTGATGATCCTCCTGGTACTTTATTTAAGTTCCAAGGATTTCTTGTTTTCTTAAAATATGAATATTCTGTTGAACCTCCCATTGCAAATTCATCCATATTTAATTTTCCTAAATCTATCATATTTTCAGCATTTAATTTTTCTACAACTGTTGCATCATATGGTGAAACAAAATTTTCTAACATTTTAGAGCTACATGTTGTTTTTACACCTTTTGTGCACATATTGTCTTTTATTCCTATTGGAATTCCTGCAAATTCTCCTGTAATTTCTCCATTTTCTATTTTTTCTTGAACTTCTTGTGCCTTTTTTAATGCTTCATTTGTTAATGTTGTAACAAATGCTTGAACATCTTTTTCTTTTTCATTTATTCTATCTACATAAGCTTTTGTTATTTCTGTTATTGTAAGTTCTTTATTTTTTAATTTTTCTTGTAGCTCATGTATTGTTAAATCTGTAATTTCCATTATTTTACCTCCTTTATACAATTAATTTATAACTTTTGGTATTTTAAACATATGTTGTTCTTCTGATGGAGCATTTTGTAATAAATCTTTATTATCTTCAAATACTTTTACTTCATCTTTTCTAAATACATTTTTCTTTTCGTTTGCTCCTATTGTAACATCTAATCCATCAACTGGAGCATTGTTTACTATATTTGCAAAATTTAATATATCTTGTAAATTAAGCGCATATTTTTCTATTTCTTCTTCTTTTATATCTAGGTCAGCTAATTTTGCAATGTGTAAAATTTCTTCTCTACTAACTTCCATGTAATCATCTCCTATTTTTATATTATTTTTTTTCGTCAACTATTATGTGTACATCTCTTAATTGGTCTCTTCTTACATTTCCAGGAGCTCCCATCATTAAGTCTTGAGCTTTACTATTTAGAGGAAATGCTATAACTTCTCTAATTGTTTCTGAATTTGTTAACAACATTAACATTCTATCAAGTCCAGGTGCAATTCCAGCATGTGGTGGAGCACCAAATTGAAATGCTGTATATAAAGCACCAAATTTCGTTCTTACTTCTTCCTCTGTGTAGCCTGCCATACCAAATGCTTTTAACATTATTTGAATGTCATGGTTTCTAACTGCACCTGAAGAAAGTTCTATTCCGTTACATACAATATCATATTGATATGCTAATATTTCTAATGGATTTTGATTTTCTAACGCATCTAACCCACCTTGTGGCATAGAAAATGGATTATGGCTAAATGCTACTTTTCCATGTTCATCTAATTCAAACATTGGGAAATCAATTATCCAACAAAATTGGAATATATCTTCATCTATTAAATTCAATCTTTTTCCTAGTTCTGTTCTTATTTGTCCTGCAAGTTCTGCTGCTCTTGCTTCATTATCTGCTATAAAGAAAATTGTATCTTCTTTTTCTAAATTAGCTAATTCTAATAAAGTTTTCTTCAATTCATCTGGTATAAATTTGTCAATTGGACCTTTAAAACTTAAATCTTCTTGTACTTCTAAGTAACCAAGTCCTCCCATTCCAATAGACATAGCATATGCAAGCATTTTTTCATGAAATCCTTTAGACATATGACCATGTACTTTTATAGCTCTTACAGTTCTATCTATAAATGGTTTAAATGTACATTTTTTGAAGAAATCTGATAAATCTATTATATATAACGGGTTTCTTAAGTCTGGTTTGTCTGAACCGTATTTAAGCATTGCTTCTTTATAAGTAATTCTTGGGAATGGATATTCTGCAATTTTTTTATTAGAAAACTTTTTAAATGTATTATACATTACTGGTTCTATTACTTGGAATACATCTTCTTGAGTTGCAAAGCTCATTTCCATATCTAATTGATAGAATTCTCCTGGTGCTCTATCTGCTCTAGCATCTTCATCTCTAAAACATGGTGCTATTTGGAAATATTTATCTATTCCAGATACCATTAATAATTGTTTAAATTGTTGTGGTGCTTGTGGTAGAGCATAGAATTTTCCTGGATGTAATCTACTTGGCACTAAGTAATCTCTTGCACCTTCTGGTGAAGAACTTGTAAGTATTGGTGTTTGAACTTCTAAAAATCCTTGTTCTTGCATTTGATTTCTTAAAAATTGCAAAACCTCCGCACGTAGTTTTAAGTTATTTTGTAATCTTTCATTTCTTAAATCTAAATATCTATATTGAAGTCTTAGATCTTCTCTTATTTCTTGGTTTGTGTTCACTTCAAATGGAAGATTTTCTGTTCTTTTTCCTAGAACTTTTATTTCTTCTATTACTATTTCAACAAGTCCTGTTTTTATTTTTTGATTAACGGTTTCTTCGTCTCTTTTTCTTACAGTTCCATATACTGTAACTGTTGATTCAATAGGAATATGTGAAGCAAAATCAACATCTTCTGGTTTTCCTGAAGTTACAACTTGTGTTATTCCATACATATCTCTTATGTCTAAAAATACTAGACCTCCAAAGTCACGTATTGTTTGAACCCATCCTGCTATTCTTACTTGTTTTCCTACATCTTCTAAACTAATTTCATTACATGTGTGAGTTTTGTACTCATTCATTTTAAAAAACCTCCTTCTTTGCTACAGTAGACTTTTATACGCAAAAAACGCCCACTGCAAAAACTGCAGGGACGAAATAAATCCGCGGTACCACCCAGCTTGAAAATACTTTCTAAATATTTTCCACTTTATAAAAATTGCTCCAATATGTTTCACTAATTAGGTTGACCTTAAAGGGCTTACAGCCAACGACCCTTTTTCTCTTAAAGTAATTTCTAATTGTTTTGTATTGTACAAACGCAATATATTTTTTATTATTATGATACATATTTTAGCACTTTATTCTTGGTTTTGTCAATATTTATTGAAAATTTTCCTAAAAAAAAGAAGACTATTTATAGTCCTCTTCATATGAATTCATATATTTATATTTTCATAATTATTTTTTATTTACTAAATCTTTTAATGCTTTACCAGCTTTGAATACTGGAGCTTTTGATGCAGGTATTTTGATTTCTTCTTTAGTTTGTGGGTTTCTACCTTTTCTAGCTGCTCTTTTTCTTACTTCGAAAGAACCAAATCCAACTAATTGAACTTTATCTCCTTCTTTTAATGCGTCTGTTACAACTTCTACAAAAGCGTTTACTGATGCTTCAGCTGCTTTTTTTGTGTCTCCTGTTTTTGCAGCTATTGCTGCGATTAATTCAGCTTTGTTCATTTAAATTACCTCCTATAAGATTTAAATATTTATGTACTTTTATCGCCTGAACTAAGCAATAACTGTACTACTAATAAGACTATTCGCCAAGTTTCGATAAAATCCTTCTTTTTTTCTAATAAATTTTTAATTTCCCTAATATTTGTGTAATTTTATCTCCTAATGGCATCATTTTTAATTCATCTTTTGTAAATATTTTTAATGCAATTACTGCTAAACCATAAATTATAACTGCGATTATTATTGCTATTATTGTTGCCAATCTTTCAACAATTATTCCTCTTAATGTTGAATATACAAAATATGAACATATTCCCATTATAATTGTTGCTAATATTGGTTTTAAAACAAATTTTGAAAATGTTAAATTTAATTTTATATTTTTCCTTAATGCATTTATTGCTATTGTAAATGCTACCATATGACATGCTACTGAACCTATTGCAGCTCCATATACTCCGATACTTGGAATTGGAATTAATACTAAGTTTAAAATAAATTTAACTAACACACCTATTGCCAGAGAAACCGTTGGTATCATCAATTTGCCATATCCTTGCAACGCTCCATTTATTGTCTGATCTAATATTGTAAAAATTATTGTAAGAGAGCTAATTTGTAATATCATTGCACCATCATTAGCATTTGGAAACAATAAATTTAAAATTGGTCCGAGCAAATATAAACATTCCAACTGTACACGGTAAACCTATTAGCATAGAAACTAATAATGAAAATGATGTTTTTTGTGTTATTGTTTTTTTATCATTTTTAGCTTTTGCTGCTGATATTGCTGGCACTAGTGCCGTAGCAAATGCTACATTAATGGCTAATGGTAAACTTGTTAATGTATCTACTTTTCCACCTAAAATACCATATTGAGCAGTTGCTACATCTTCTGGTAAAAATTTTTTTAAATTTCTTACAACTGTAAATGAATCTACATTTTTATTTATTGATGACATTATAGCTGTTAATGTTATTGGTATGGATACAAATAATATTTTTTTTATAATTTTTGATACTCGTTCATATTTATAATTAACTGTATTTTTTATTTCACTAGCAATTTCTTTTCTTTCACTTTTGTAGTATAAAAATAAATAACTAAATCCTAAAAATGTTGCGAGTGTAGTTGCTAAATTAGCTCCTGCAGCCATCCATTCTGTTGATACATTTGATAATATTGCAACAATTTCTACTATAATAATTGTTAATAATGTTTTAAATACTTGTTCTAATGTTTGAGATTTAGCTCCTATGCTAATTTTTTCTCTTCCATTAAAATATCCTCTCATAACTGATGCTATTGTAACAAAAAATATTGCTGGTGATAATGCAACTAGTGTCATTTCTGCTTCTGGTATTTGTAACCAATTTGTCGCAATTATTTTTGCTCCAAAGAATAATAATAAACTTCCTATTAATCCAATTATTGCAAATGTTGCAAACGCTATTTTAAATATTCTATGCGCACCTTTGTTATCCCCCACTGCTGTTCTCTCAGATACTAGTTTTGATATGGCACTTGGAAGTCCTATTGAAGAAATTGTTAACAGTAAAGCATAAATTTGATATCCACTAGCACATATTCCATTTCCTTTATCTCCAAATCCCTGTCTATTTGTCAGATATAATGTATATACTAATCCTAATATTTTAATTAGCACTTGAGAAAACATTAAAGTTACAACACCTTGCATAAATCCTTCTTTTTTTCCTCTAGTGCTTTTTTCTTTTTGTTCCTTTTCTTTTTTTATAAAAACCATTCTTCCTCCTTAAGCTCAAAAGGTCAAATGGGACGCTCTTTTTTGACATCTTTTGTATTTTCTGTCAAAAAAGGCCGTCCCTTCTGACATGTTCTTTATTATTATATATTACTGTTTTCTTTTTAATATTATAATTTTTATTCAAAATTTTAGCAATAGTTTTTACAAATTTTTCAAAAATCATTGACAAACATGCTTTTTTGTAATAAAATATTTAAGCAATTATGTTAAAATATGGTTTAAATATAAAACTTCTCCCCGGTAGTTTTGATTTAAATTTCATATATATTAAAAATAAAATATTAAAATAGGAGGGTAATTATTACCATGAATAATACAACATATAGTCCAAAAAAGGCTGAAATAGAAAGCAAATGGTACATAATTGATGCAGCAAATAAACCTTTAGGTAGAGTTGCAACAGAAGCTGCTAAATTATTAAGAGGAAAACACAAACCAACATTTACACCTAATATTGATACAGGTGATCACGTTATAATTCTTAACGTTAAAGATGTTATATTAACAGGAAACAAATTAAATCAAAAAATTTACAGACATCATTCAGGATATATTGGTGGAATGAAAGAAGTTTCTGCAAAAGTAATGTTAGAAAAAAATCCAGAAAAAGCTATGACATTAGCTGTAAAAGGAATGTTACCACACAATTCTTTAGGAAGAGCTCAATTAAAGAAATTAAGAGTTTATGCTGGAGCAGAACATGAAAATCAAGCACAAAAACCAGAAGTTTGGGAGGTAAAATAAAATGGCTAAATCAGGAAAAATAGTTTACTATGGTACAGGAAGAAGAAAATCTTCTATAGCTAGAGTAAGATTAGTAGAAGGATCTGGAAAAATAACAGTTAATGGAAAAGATTTAGATGAATTTTTCGGATTAGATACATTAAAAGTTATTGTTAGACAACCACTTACAGTTACAAATACTGTTGATAAATATGATGTTACTTGTACAGTAACAGGTGGTGGATTTACAGGTCAAGCTGGAGCAATTAGACATGGTATTGCTAGAGCTTTAAATGAAGCTAATATAGAATACAGACCAGCTTTAAAATCAAACGGTTTCTTAACAAGAGATCCACGTATGAAAGAAAGAAAGAAATATGGTCTTAAAAAAGCTAGAAAAGCTCCTCAATTTAGTAAGAGATAATATTTTAAATATAAAAACACTCATAAAATTTAACTTTATGAGTGTTTTATATTTATTTTTCTAATATTATAGTAACTGGCCCATCATTTATTAAACTTACTTTCATATCTGCACCAAAAATTCCAGTCTGAACATTTTTTATTTTTTGCTTACATTTATTTATAATGTATTCATATAATTTATTTGCAAAATCTGGATTTGCCGCATTTGTAAATGATGGTCTATTCCCTCGTGAGCAATCAGCATACAATGTGAACTGAGAAATTAATAATAAAGAACCTCCTACATCGTTTAAAGACAAGTTCATTTTCCCATTTTCATCTTCAAATACTCTTAAATTAATCAATTTATTAACCAAATAATCAGCAATTTCTTTTGTATCATTATGTGTTATTCCTATTAAAGCCATAAATCCTTTACTTATTTTTCCAACTGTTTTCCCATCAATATCAACTTGTGATTTTTTTACTCTTTGTACTATAAATTTCATACTATGCCCCTTTCCCTTTTTATATAATATAACATAAATAAAAAAATTACAATATAAATTTCTTTATACTGTAATTCTATTGTATAATTTCCATTGCATTTTCTTTATTTAGACCCTCTAAATTATAATACGTATTTGGTATGTTTCCGACAATAACATTTTCCACTAATAACACTTGATTGATTATTGTTGCATTTATATTTTCGAAAGGAGTTAAAATACTTACTTCACAAACAACTTGCAAATAAACTCTATGTAAAGTTTGGTTAATTCCTTGAGAAATAAACTCACTTCTTAAATCAGTTTGAACATTTCCTATAGACGAAATTTCTATTTTTACCGCTGGTCCTTTTCCTGCTAATAATGAAAATCCCGAGAAACTTCCTAATGCAATTTTAACATCATCTTTTCCTCTATTGTTTATTTCATTTTGAATTTTAACTGCAACATCTGAAATAATTTCATTTATAGTATTAACATTAGATTTTACCATTGTGATATTTCCACTATTGTCTTTTTCTATTGTAAACATATCTTCATATTTATGTTCTCTCATAACAGCAGTTGCTTGCTCATTTGCTACAATAGTAGCAATAGATTTTGCTTTATCCTCACATAATGTTTCAAATATTGGTAATATAGCGTCTAAACTAATTTTTACAGTTGTAATAGCAACAATTATAATTAACAATATTTTTAACTTCTTTTCTTTATTTGGATTACCACTTTTTCTAGTATTAGCAATTAAAAATTGAGGCAAGCGTATTCTTGGTCTTGAATAAATTTTATTCATAATTTGTTACAGAAATTTTTACAAATTTAGGAATAAATAACTTCTGCCCAATATTAATTTTATCAGGATTTTCTATTCCATTAACTCTAACTATAGCATCTACTGTACTTCCAAACATTTTTGCTATTTTCCATAAAGTGTCTCCTTTTTTTACAATATATAGCACAATGCTATAATCTTGTTCCTCTCTTTCTCCATTTTCTTGAATACTATCAATGATATTAATATTTGATGTTCTATACATATTTGTATTTGTTTCCATATCAATATTACATGTGATATCTCCATTCTCTTGAATTATAAAGTCTTTTTGTTTTATTTCTATTTGATTATTTGTTTGTAAACTTTCGCCATTTTGTAAGTTATCAACTGTATATTCAAAAGGTATTTTAGCATCTTTTATAGTTATTTTCATTTCTGTATTTATAAATATGAAATTTAAATTTAATTCGCCTTCATATAAAATTTTAGTATTAATTTTACTTTCTTTTAAAATAACTGGTTCAATATCAACATCTATTAATGTTTGATTTTGAATGTCTTTTAAATTCAATCTTTCACTAATTTGTTTTGTTCCCTTTGATTCTTGTTTATCTGTCATTGCTAAAATTTCTTTTCTATTAAAGTCTATATTTTCACAAGGACTATACATATCTTGTATTAAATTTAGATTTTTTTCTTCATAAACACTACAAACCACTTCAATTTCAACTTCTACATAAATTGAATGTTCTTCTTGTGAATTTGGTTTTATTATAACATTTTTTATTTCATAATTTATGTCACATATATTTTCATCCATTACATTTGGTATATCTATAAATCCTATTACTGGAATCTTTGAAGTTATTGTATTTATTCTATTGTCTTCAGTTAAATACATAATTTTTATTTCTACTTCTGATTTTGTTAATACTTTGTTATAGCTTATTTTTATGTCTTTATCTACCATATTAACATTACATTTTAAAATTTCTGCTAAGTTATCCATTGCATCAATTTGAAGATTATCTTTTGCTGAAATTTTTGTTTCTCCTTGACCAATTAATGAATTTACTTTTAAGTCTTCTTTTAAAATTTGTATGTTATTTGCATTTTGTAATTCGTTTATAACCTCAACATCTTCATTAGAATAAATTTTCAAATATACTTCTAATGTTGATTTAATGCTTATCTTTCTTCCATTTAATACTTTACCTTCTATTGATTTTATCTTAATTTCAACAATTACATTCATTCCTTCTTGACAATTTGGAACATTAATATTTTCAGAAAAGTCTAAGCTTGTATTTAAACCTCTTACATTATCATTAACTCCGTCTGGCATATACATTATATATGTGTCAATATTTCCGTCTAATCTAACCTTTTCATCTTTTACTTCTTTTTTATATATTGATACAACCCCACTTGTACAAATTGTATTTAAAATATCTGGTTTAGAATCTGGAACTATCATATCTCCATCTACAGAAACGATTTCCTTTTTTTCTGCTATTAGTTTATTTATTTTTAAATTCTCCTTTGATGTTTCTATCATCTTTTACCTCCTTATATTTTTCTTTATAAATTTATATGTTTGTTTTTAGTATTTATGATTATTTTTATAAATTTATTTATTTCTTGTTGGAGTTATTATGATATTCATCTTTGGATCATTTTTGTATTGGCTAAATATTTTTCCAGAGAAACTTGCTAGTTCACTTGGTATTATTATTGTTGTGTATTTTTTGTCTTTTAGTTCTTTTATTTTGTTGTCTATTTCTTCTGGATTTTGGAGTTCTTCTACATTTATTCCAAATGCTTTTGGAATTGAGTAATATTCTTCTTTTTCATATTTTATAAAAGAAATTTTCATTTTATCACCTATGTGTAGTTTGTACTTTTTTTAGAAAAATATTTGATTAAATTTTAATATATTAGGAATTTAAAATTTGAACTTTTTATTCACTTATCTTTTTATAAACTTTATATAAAAATTTCCCAAGAAAATTTTTCACAAGAATTTCGTATTCTTTTTTATCTACATTTGAATTATTTTTACTATAACATAACATTTCATATATTTCTGTTCCTTCTTTTACTGTAAAGTTTAAACTTTTAAATCCATTATTTTGATAAAATTTTTTTCTTTTTAGTCTCTGTTCATTATTAAATGCATTTTTATTAACTTGTTCAATATTTAATATTATGCGTTTTTCATTGAATTTATCTTTAATCAATTCTAGCACTTTACTCCCATACCCTTGACCTCTTAATTTATTATCTATTGCTAAATATAATATAAAAACAATATCTTTATAATAAACATTATATAACATGCCTATAAACCTATTTTTTTCATATATTTCAAAAAAATCTGATGTTCCCTGTTTATTCAACCTATTTAATATAAATATTGGCAATCTTTCATTCCTTGGAAAAGCTTCTTTATATAATTTTTTAACCCTCTTGTTGCATTTCTGTATATTAATCAGTTTTAATTTATTCATGTAAACACCTCAACCATTTATACATAATAACAAAAAATTCCTCCATATATTTATTATTTTGAATAAACATAGAGAGGAAAGATTTTTCCATTTAAAGCATTTTTTAAGCTGATTTTAATTCCAACCTTAGCTTATCAGCAATCATTGCTATAAATTCTGAATTTGTAGGTTTTCCTTTAGCAGCAGAAATTGTATAACCAAATATTTTTTCAACTGTTTGTTGGTCTCCTCTCCCCCATGCAACTTCTATTGCGTGGCGTATTGCACGTTCTACACGACTTGGGGTTGTGTTGAATTTAGCTGCAATTTGTGGATATAAACTTTTTGTAATTTGATTAATCACGTCTATATCATTAACAACCATAATAATAGCTTCTCTTAAATATTGATAACCTTTTATATGTGCTGGCACACCTACTTCATGAATTATGTTTGTAACTAATGCTTCTAAGTTATTTTCTCCATTTTGTGGAATGTCTACATATGGTGTTTTTGTATCTTTATCAATAAAAGAGTTTTGATTTTGTGTTGGTTTGAAATTTTTTAGTTCTTTTATTCTTTTTATTAATAATTCAATATCAAAAGGTTTTACAACATAATATTCAGCGCCTAACATAATTGCCTTTTGAGTAATTTTGTCTTGTCCTACTGCTGAAAGCATAATACAAATTGGCTTTTTGTCACTTTTTATCATATTAATTTTTTCAAGTACTCCTATTCCGTCTAAATGTGGCATTATTACGTCTAATAAAGCTATATCTGGTTCTATATTTGCTATCATATCAATAGCCTCTTCTCCATCTTTTGCTATTCCAATTACCTCTAAATCTGGTTGCTCCTGTATATAAGTAGCTAATGTTCTGCTAAATTCTTGATTGTCATCTGCGATTAACACAGTTGTTTTTTCTTTCATAATTTCCCCCTCCAAAAATATACTTTTATTTTTTTACTGTGATGATTATATTATTGGTATTTCTAATTTTCAATATATTTCTGGGAATTTTTTCCATTTATTTATAAAAGTCCTATTTTACTTTACATTTATTTATAATTTTTTTAGATAAAAATCTTAAATTCGTTAAATTTATATTTTTTGTTTCAAAATCATTTATCAATTTTGCTTTTACATTTTCTTCTAGCTGAATTTTACAAATTATTGTGTTTTCATATTGTATATTGACAATATTTATATTGTTTTTTCTACAATAATATTTAAATGTTTCTAAACTATTGTATTCTAGCTCTACTTCAAATTCATCTCCTATACATTTTTCTACTTTTTCTACTTTGTCTAAAGCATTTTGCATAGAATCTGAATATGCTCTGACTAATCCACCTGTACCTAATAAAATCCCACCAAAATATCGTGTAACAACTACTAATATATTACACAAATTGTTTTTTTGTAATATATTTAGCATTGGTCCACCTGCAGTTCCAGATGGTTCTCCATCATCACTTGCTTTTTCTAATATAACATTGTTTTCTTCTACTCTATATGCAATACAATTATGTCTAGCATCATAATATTTTTTCTTTATAATTTTTATCTGTTCTTCCGCTTCTTTTTGCGATTCAATCTTTATTAAATTACATATAAATTTTGACTTTTTTACCGTTATCTCTCTTTCAATATTTTCATTAATCGTTATAAAATTTTCCATTTATTCAACCTTTTATTTTAATAATTTTTGCCCGCTATATAACCAGTAGAATATGCTATTTGTAAGTTAAAACCTCCTGTATATGCATCTACATCTATAATTTCTCCTGCAAAATATAACCCACTTATAATTTTTGATTCCATTGTTTTTGGATTTATTTCTTTTATTTTTACTCCACCACTTGTAATTATTGCTTCATCAATACTTCTGAATCCTTTGATTTCAAGTTCAAAATTTTTTAATAACTTTACTAAATTTTTTCTTTCTATTTTTGTTATTTCATTTACTTTTTTATTCATATCAATACCACTCATTGTTATTATTACTGGTATTAATTTTTGTGGCAATAATTTATCCAAGCTGTTTTTAAACATTTTGTTTTTTTCTTCATTAAAATCTCTTAAAATTCTATCATTAAGCTTTTCTTCTGTAAGAGCTGGTTTGAAATCGATTTTTAGAATAATTTTATTTTCATTAAATAATTGTTCTATATTCTTATATCTGACTAAATGTGCTGAACTACTTAAAATTGTTGGTCCAGACACTCCAAAATGTGTAAATACCATTTCACCAAAATCGTCATATATTACTTTATTTTTTTCTTTATCAATTAAATCTATTTTTACATTTCTTAATGATAATCCTTGCAATTCTTTGCAAATTTTTTTATCAAAACTTTCTAAAGGTACTAATGATGGTTTTATATTCGTTATTGTATGTCCTAATTTTTGCGCTATGTAATAGCCATCTCCTGTGGATCCTGTTAATGGGTAACTTTTTCCTCCTGTAGCTAATATAACTTTTTGAGCTTTTATAATTTCCTTGTCAGTTTTTACTCCAATTACAATATTATTTTCTACTAAAATATCCTTTACTTTTGTATTTAATATTATATTAACATTTAAATTTTTAAGCTTTTTTTCAAAGCATTTTAATACATCTAAAGACCTATCTGTACTAGGAAAAATTCTATTTCCTCTTTCTTCTTTTACTTCCAATCCCTCTTCTTTTAATAATTTGATTATATCTTTATTGGTATAATTTTTAAAAGCACTATATAAAAACATTCCATTTCCAGGAATATTTTTTATAAACTCTTCCATATCTAAAGATGAAGTAATATTACATCTTCCTTTTCCTGTTATTAAAAGTTTTCTTCCTAATGATTGCATTTTTTCTATTAATGTTACATCATTTCCATCTTGTGCTGATGAGATTGCAGCCATCATTCCAGCTGGTCCACCACCAATTACTACAACTTTCATTTTTTCCTCTTTTCTCTAGATTAATTTATTTTTGCATTTCTTCTATAGCTTTTAATATTCCGAATTTTCCATAATTATATGTTAGGCCACCTTGCATGTATGCTATATATGGTGCTCTTATTGGTCCATCACAACTTAATTCTATTGTTGATCCTTCTGTAAATGTTCCCGCTGCCATTATTACTTTGTCTTCATATCCACCCATTTCACTTGGTTCTGGTATAACACATGAGTCTATTGGCGAACCTTTTTGTATTCCTTGACAAAATTTTACTAATTTTTCTTCTGAACCTAATTTTATTGTTTGTACTATATCTGCCCTTTTTTCGTTATATTTTGGTTCTACATCATATCCTAGTTTATCTAGTATTCTACTTGCAAATACAGCTGTTTTTACACTACTTGATACTACTTGTGGTGCAAAAAATAGTCCTTTTATTAATGCTGTATTTTGACCTAATGATGGTCCTATTTCTTTTCCAATACCTGGTGCTGTTAATCTTTCTGCACATAGTTCTATTAAGTCTTTTTTTCCTACTATATATGCTCCTGAAGTTGCAATTCCTGCTCCTAAATTTTTCATTAATGAACCAACTGCTATGTCTGCTCCTACTTCTATTGGTTCTTTTTCTTGCACAAATTCACCATAACAATTATCAACCATTATTATTACTTCTTGGTTTACTTCTCTTATTGCATCTATTACTTTTTCTATTTTCTCTATTGTTAAACTACTTCTTGTTGAATATCCTCTTGATCTTTGTATTTCAACTAATTTAACGTCTTTCTCTTTTAATCTTTCTTGAATTTTTTTTATATCAAAATCGTTTTCAATTAATTCTATTTGTTCATATTTTATACCAAATGCTTTTAATGAACTTGCACTTGCTGTTTCTCCGCATCCTATTACTGTTTGTAATGTATCATATGGTGCACCTGTTATACTTATCATTGTATCATTTGGACGTAGTAGTGCTGATAATGTTATTGCTAGAGCATGTGTTCCAGATATAAATTGAGCACGTACTAACGCGTCTTCACTTTTAAATACTTTTGAATATATTTCTTCTATTTTATTTCTTCCTGATTCGTCTATTCCATATCCTGTTGATGAATTTAAGTGCATTTCTTGTAAGTTACATTCTTGAAATGCTTTTAATACTTTGAAACTATTCTTTTCACATATTTGATCTATTTCTTGAAATTGTGATTTTATTTCTTCTTCTACTTGTTTTGATAATTTTATTAATTCTTCTTTCATCTTTATAACCTCTCTTTTTCTTTTTCAATATCTATATTTTACTATAATTTTATACAAAAATCAAACCTTTACTTTTGTGTTGAATAATTTCATTATCAACAAAAAAGAACTGAAACTTTCAATGTTTCAGTTCTTTTTTTATTATTACTATTGTTGAGCATATGGTAAAATAGCAATATGTCTTGCTCTTTTAACTGCTGTAGTAATATCTCTTTGATGTTTTGCACAACATCCTGTTGTTCTTCTTGGTAAGATTTTTCCTTTATCATTAACAAATTTCTTTAATTGGTCTGCATTTTTATAGTCTAATTCAAAATTTTTATCACTACACATTACGCAAACTTTCTTTCTTTGTTTTCTGAATTTTGGGTTGTAATCTTCATCATAATTTTTATTATTATTTCTTTTATTTTGTTTTTTATCAGACATTTTAATTTTTCCCCCCTTGCCTTAATAATTAAAATGGTAAATCATCTGCTGAAGATGTTTCAAAGTCTGAACCCATACTTCCTGGCATTGTGTTTCCAAAAGTATTTTCAAATGCTCCGACTCCAGCATCTCCTTCTCTTCTACTATCCGCAAAGTATGCTTCTTCTGCAATTACTTCTGTTACATAGTGTTTTACTCCTTGGTCA
>CAUWAM010000017.1:0-29667 GCA_963556825.1 uncultured Clostridia bacterium
AAATAATACCAACAAGAGTGTTAGCAGGAACAAATATAACAGAACTAAAAATACCTGCAAGTGTTAAAAAAATAGATTCACAAGCAATTATAGGTTGTAAGTCATTGAAAAATGTTGATTTAGGAAGTGTTGAAGAAATAGGATCAGCAGCATTTGAAAATTGTACGGCACTAACAAGTATAAAAATACCAAAAACATTAAAAGATGGACCAACAATAATAGACAGTTATGTATTTGCGAATTGTACAAATTTAACAACAATAACATTAGAAGAAGGATTAGAAATAATACCAACAAGAGTGTTAGCAGGAACAAATATAACAGAACTAAAAATACCCGCAAGTGTTAAAACAATAGATAAAGATGCATTTTTAAATTGTACAAAATTAACTAAAATTGAAATTTATGATAGTGTAAAAGATATATATGGATTAAAACATAAAAACGATGAGGTTTTTACAAATCATAATGAGAATTTAACAATTTACTGTTATAAAGATTCAATAGCTGCTCAATATGCTATAATTCATAATATAAAGTATGTATATTTAACAAAAGATGAAGAAAACAAAAATAATACTGTAACAAATTCAACCACAAATAACACAGTAACAAATATAACGACAAACAATCCAAATAAAGGAAATATTGTTAATGATACAACAATAAAAGATGGAGTATTACCAAAAACAGGTATTGAATTTGGATTAATAATAACAATTATTTCATTAGCAGGAGCAGGAATATTTGTATACTTTAAATATAATAATTTAAAAGACATTTAAAAATAAAATTGTTTAAAAGAGGTACTTTTTAAGTACTTCTTTAATTTTTCGACAATTTTTTCAAGACATAAATCAAATATAATGATATAATTTTATGTAAATATTTGAGTATTTTTTTGTTTCAACGGAATAATATATATAAAGAAAGAGAGGTGTTTATGTTAGCAATTATTTCAATAATTATTAATATCAATTTAATTTTATTCGTATGGGTACTATTAGTATCATCCCAAAAAAACAAAACAGATAGAGAAAAATATTTAGAAGACATAATACAAATGGAATATTTAAAAAATTATCGTATTAAACATTGTAAAAAATAAATAATCTGGTATAATTATAAAAAATTATACACGGAGTTATAAAAATGGAAGAAAAAGAAAGTTTTATGAAAGAAGCTTTAAAAGAAGCAAAAAAAGCATATGATAAATTAGAAGTACCAGTTGGAGCAGTAATTGTAAAAGACGGACAAGTTATAGCAAGAGCACATAATTTAAAGGAAACAAAATTAGATACTACAAATCATGCTGAAATATTAGCAATTCAAAAAGCAAGTAAAAAATTGAAATCTTGGAGATTAATAGATTGCGAAATGTATGTTACGTTAGAACCTTGTTCAATGTGTGCAGGAGCGTTAATAAATTCAAGAATTAAAAAAGTTTATATTGGGACTAGTGATGAAAAAACAGGAGCTGTTGGTTCAGTATTTAATTTGTTAGATGATTATACATTTAATCACAAAGTGGAATATGAAAAAGGCATTTTGCAAGATGATTGTGAAAAATTACTAAAGGATTTTTTTAAAGAATTAAGAAGAATAAAAAAATAATATAAAAATGTATAGATAATACAATTAAATCTATACATTTTTATAATAATTATTATATTTTTCAATAGCAGTATCAGGATTATATATTCCAGTAAAATCTTTAATAGGTGCAAATTCTTCATCTTCGTTTACTCGTAAAAGTAGCATATCATCAAAATATGAAAAAGCATCAAATATAAAGTTCTCAAATTTAAATGTATTTGGTTTATCAGGTACTTGTTTAACACCTTCAAAATTCACAAATGAATTTTTTTTGTAAGCTCTATGGTATCTTAAATTTATTGTACTAACTTTTTTAACAGCTTCAATGCTCATAATATGAGATAATATATTTGCTTCTCTATATAAATAAGTATTAGTGTTAAGTAATTTGCTTTCTGATAATTCTAAATTAATATCATCATAATCTAGAATAGCAGGTTTTCCATTTTTTTTGCAATATACAGCTGTTGCTTCTAAAGGATTTTTTTTGAATATTGATTTTGAACCAATTTCTAAATTTTTCCCAATTGTTAAGCCTAAAAATAATGGGTCAAAATTTTTTAATAAAACATTATCAATGCCACCAAAAGAAATCCATTTAATATGATTATTTTCTAAATCTTCAATAATGTTATTTGCTTTTAAAGCTTTAAAAACATTTCCATTACCATTTGATGCTTCTTTGATTAAATAAGGTTCTTGCAAAATAAGTTTTCCAGTAATATCTATTATTGGTAATTTATCTTGTTTAAAAAATTTAATTTTTTCTTTAGGGTATTCAAAAAAATCATTAATTTCAAAAAACTGTCTGGTTTGAAAATCGTTTTCTCCACTTGTCATTATATACCAAGGAATAATTGTGTTATATTTTTTGTTGTTTTGTTTAATATCTTCAGCCATTATTTGGAAAAGAGATTTCTTAATAGGTGATAAGTCTAGCATATAAGTACCTTTTGGTCCTTTATAGCCTAATCGAGTTCCTTGACCACCAGCCATAGTTATGACTGCAAAAGAATTACTTTTAATAACAGCTTCTCCTAGTGATTTATAATAATTTATTTCTTTATCTAGTAACAAATTTTTTTCAATATGTTGTAATGGAGAAATAGTTATGTTTGATAAATTTTCAGGTTTCATAGAGTTATTATATAAATCTAATATTTCTTTGAAATCTATTTTTAAAATTTGGTCTAATAAAATTGATTTTTCTTCATTTGAAATTTCTTCGTAAAATTGTAATAAATGTTCTTGGTTATATTTTTTTAAAATTTGTTTTGCTTTATTCAGTTTATCATCCATAATATTATCCTTTCCGAAATATTAGCAATTCTAAGGGTTTGGAATTGCAGTTAATAAACTTTTTATTATAGATTCTTTTCCAGGCATATTTGAATTTTTTAAATCAGTAATTTCTTTTTTAATGTCGTAATTTACACGGACTAGCTGGAAAGAAATAGAGTCAAGATTTCTACTTCCATAAAATCCTTCTAATATTATATAAGATGCAAGTGTAGAAAATTTGTTGCTTGTATCATTTTCATCAAAATTTCGCATTTCAACAGGGATTCCAACACTTCCAGAGTTGAAAATAGTTTTATTTTTGTGTCGTACAACAAATGGTGTGTGAATGTGTCCAAAACCTACAATGTCAGGAATAGGGTCATTTGAAGTTTTTCCTAAAAACTCAGTATTTTCAAATAATCTATCAGGATTTGTAATTTCTATATTGCCTTTTTTATTATCTTTATTTGAAAACATTGGATTGTATATTTCATCTAATGAATATGGTGAAGCGTGAAATAGTCTAATTAGATGTCCACTCATATAAAATTCATGTGATTTTGGAAGATTAATAATAAATTTTGCACGTTCTTCTCCGAGTATAGTTCGTGTCCAAAATTTTCTTTCTTTTATTTCTGGTCTACAAATTGCATAATCACAATTACCTAAAAGAATAACATCACACACTTCTTTTAATTTGTCGATTACTAAATCTGGATGAGTACATTTTAATATGCTATCACCAAGACATATGATTTTATTTATATTTCGATTTTTTATATCATTTAAAACAGCATTTAATGCAGAAATGTTACCGTGAACGTCTGAAATAATAGCTATTTTGTCCATATATTACCTCCTAAAAATGTATAATTTCATTATAAATTTCAATAGCAAAGTTATCTGTCATTCCAGATATATAATAAATAATTGATTTGTAAAAATCTTTTTCATTATCTATTGAAAATAAAACTTTATTTTTTAATTTTGAATTTTTTCTATTACCAAAATTATAATAATTGTTAAGGAAATTTATAAAGCTTCTACAAAGACTTGGATAAATTTCACTTAATATAGTTAGTTTATTTAGAGTATTTTTACCATCATACGTAGATTTTAAAAGATTATAAATTTCATTTATTACAACTCTAAAATATCTTGTTGAAGGTTTTATTCTATCAGATGAATAAATATATTTATAGTTAAATGATTTTATTGTATTCATTATTTCTAAAGATTTTTCTGATAAGCATAAACCTTTTTCTGGAGAAGAATTTTCACATAAATCATATATTAAAGTATTAATTAAATTTGTATTATTAATAATTTTAGCTTGTCCAGCAAAATCCTTAAAAATTTTTAACGTGATAGAATCTTCTATGTCACGACAAAGGTAAGAAATTTTATCGGAAATTTTTACTACACAAGCTTCCCAAGTGTAAGGTGCATATTGATTTGGAAATGTATAATCATATAAATCAATAAATTTTTCTCTTGGTTTTAAACAATTTTCATCAATTTCTCCACAATGTGAAATTATACCATCTCTTACTGCATATGTTAAATTTAAGTTTTGTTTGGATTTTTGTATATCTTCTAATAATTCAATGTTATCAACGAGTTCAAGTCCATTCTTTTCATGCCAAAAATTAATTCCTAAATCTCTATTAGAAATTTCAGATAGTATTTTTTCTCCTTCATGTCCGAAAGGACTATGTCCTACATCATGTGCTACAGAAATAGCTTTTGTAAGTTCAGTATTTAGTCCTAAATTATTAGCTATTGTGTAGCTTATAGATTCAACATGTGTTACATGTTCTATTCTTGTACAAATATGGTCGTTTTCTGGAGAGAAGAATACTTGTGTTTTATGTTTTAATCTTCTATATGCTGTGCTATGTATTATTCGCGTGTAATCTCTTTCAAATTCACTTCTTATTAAATTATTTCTATTGTATAGTGGCGCTTGTCTAGAAATAATGTTGTTCCATTTTGGGTTGTTTTCTGTTGCTGCATGATTTTCGAATTTTTTCATTTTGTCCCTCCTTTAAATATGTTTTTATTATAATATATTTTTAGGATTTTTTCAATTTTTAATTAAAAATATTTATATTGAAATTATAAAATCAAAATGATATAATGTTTTTCAGGAGTGATATAAATGTTTAATTTAATAAAAGATGATTTTGATGAAAATATGGATGATATAATGAATTCAATAAATAAAATAATAAATAGTGAAGAAGAAATGGAAGAAAATAAAAAAGAAAAGGAATAGAAATATGAAAATAGTATATTTAATAGGAAAGAGTTCTGTTGGAAAGGATACAATTTATAAAAAGTTAATAAATAAAATAAAAATAGAGCCATATGTATTATATACAACAAGACCAATCAGAACAGGAGAAAAAGATGGAGTGGATTATAACTTCCTTACAAGTGAACAAATGAAACGTAAGATAAAGGAAGAGAAATCAACAATTATAGAAGCTAGAACATATAATACAGTTTATGGACCATGGACATATGCTACAATAAAAGATTCTCAATTTGAAAATGAAAACGATTTATTAATGGAAGGAACATTAGAATCTTACAATGCTGTAAAAAAATATTTTAAAAACGAAGAAAAAATAACTGTTGTTCCAATTTATATAGAAGTTGATGATGGTATAAGATTAGAAAGAGCATTAAAAAGAGAAAGACTGCAAGAAAATCCAAAGTATGAGGAAATGTGTAGAAGATTTCTGGCAGATAGTGTTGATTTTTCAGAAGGTAAAATTATAGAAAGCGGAATAACAAAGAAATTTGAAAATATTGATGTAGATGAATGTGTAGAAAAAATTATAAAATTCTTAAATGAAATTGATTAAAAAACAGAGATTTAGCCTGAAAAAGTTAAAAAATAAGAGTAAATAGGAATATTTTGGTTTTTTAATTCAAAAACAAACAAAAAGAACCCAAAGAAGGAATTGGAATATTTTAGAAAATCTTGTATAATATTAATTGATGGTGCATTATTCTAGTCGTACTTAAGTTTATGAGGGTGGGGCTAAAAATCCACTAAAGGGCACATCGTTGAAGTTTCTTGTTTGTGCGCGAAATGCCAGTTTTGTGTGTATTCAGGGAGTAAAGAGGTTAGGGTAGTATATAATGGCATATATGTGATTCCCTAGTTTCGCGGAGGCTTAAATAGATTTAAGTTAAACCTATGTTGAGTGCCAAGACACAAAATACATAGTGTAGCCTGTCTCGAGTGAGTGTATTGGGATTAGTTTATATGGAGTAAAAATTATTTTGGCCAAGTGTTTTTACTTTGAATTATGAAATTTCACTTGCAAAAAAGACTAGTAGACTTGTAAAAGTATGTTAAGGAAAACTTCTAGAATGTTTGCTTTATCAAAAGCTTGAAAATCTAGGGATTAAGGTACGGATTTAAGTGGCGATCTGGTGACTAAATATAAATTTGGTTATTTCCCTTAAACGGAAACGGCTATAGCAGTAATGCTAAGTGGGAAATAGAGAAATTCAACCAGACCTAAACCGTAAAATTTACTTAGATTTTTACCATCTAAAACTTTATTAAAAAGAAAATAAGTTAAGGGCAAGCATAAAAGCTTGTCTTAAATTTTATAAAGAAAGAGGAAGATATGAAAAAAAATCAAGAAAACAAAAAAGAACACTCGAATAGAAAATGGGTAATACAATCATTTGTAATGACTTTTATATTATCAATTATATTTTCATATATATCAACAAATGGTGTATCAAATTTAAACTTAATACCAGCAATACTGATATTAGTGTTGGTAATTTTAATAGGAATATTTTTTGATATTATAGGGGTAGCTGTTACAGTTGCAAATGAAGAAGAATTTCACGCAAAGGCATCTAAAAAAGTAGAAGGTTCAAAAAATTCTATTCGATTAATAAAAAATGCTCCTAAAGTTGCTAATATTTGTGCGGATGTTATAGGAGATATATGTGGAGTATTGAGTGGTTCTATAAGTGCAATGATTGCAATAAAAATAGGAACAGAGTTAAATTTACCATTTAATATGCAATTTATGTTGAGTGCATTGGTATCAGCTTTAACAGTTAGTGGAAAAGCATTTGGTAAAGATATAGCTAATAATAATTCTACTGAAATTGTTCATAAAGTTGGTATAGTGTTAAATAAGTTTAGTAAAAATAGAAAACATCATCAAATCTAGCAATGATTTGATGATGTTTTGTTAATTCTAATTCAAAAGAATGAATTAATAACACTATTTATATCATGTTATTTTACATAATGCAATAATTGCTGAAAATATTTATAATATTGTTAATAATAAAAAAATTTGATAAAATAATAAAAAAGGAGGAACACACATGAAAGCATTAATAACAGGAGCATCTTCTGGAATAGGAAGAGACATGGCTAGAATACTAGCACAAAAAAACTATAATTTAGTGTTGGTTGCAAGAGATGAACAAAAATTAAAAGAATTGGAAAAAGAATTAGAAGAAAAAAATAATATAAAAATTGAAACAATATCAATGGATTTATCAAAAGAAGAAAATTGTATTGATTTACACAAAAGAGTAAAAGATGTGGATATCTTAATTAATAATGCAGGATTTGGAGATTGTGGGAATTTTACACATACGGATTTGAACAAAGAATTATCAATGATAAAAACAAATATAATAGCATATCACATTTTGACTAAATTGTATTTGGTAGATATGAAAGCTAAAAACTGTGGGAAAATTTTGAATGTGGCTTCAATAGCAGGATTTATGCCGGGGCCATTAATGGCAACATATTATTCAACTAAAGCATATGTTGTAAGACTTTCAGAATCAATAAGAGAAGAACTAAGAAGAGAAAAATCGAAAGTCAAAATTAGTATATTGTGTCCAGGTCCGGTAAATACAAATTTTAATAATGTAGCAAATGTTAGATTTCATATGAGAGAAGCAAGTAGTTATAGTGTGGCAAAATTTGCAATTAACAAATTATTGAAAGGAAAATTTTATATTGTTCCAGGCTTAGATGTAAAGGCAGGAATATTTTTTAGTCATTTTGTGCCAAGTAGTTTTGTTGCAAAAATTACCTATATGGTGCAAAAGAGAAAATTAAGGTAAAAATCTTCCAAAACACTTGACAAATAAGAAAAAATAGTGTAAAGTATATTAGCATTACAAAAAAGAAGGTAGTATTTATGGATAGAAAAGTAGAAATAAGTATATTGTGTGATTTATATGGAAAATTATTAACCCAAAAACAATTTGAATTCTTAAATGACTACTACAATAACGACTTGTCACTGTCAGAAATAGCTGAAAACAATGAAATTACAAGGCAAGCTGTTAGAGACATAATAAAGAAGGGAGAGAAAAAGCTTTTCGAATATGAGGAAAAGTTGTTATTTATGAAAAGGATGTTAAATCAAGAAAAAACAATTGAGCATGTATTATCAGAATTAACAAAAATAGAAAAAACATCATCTGATAAAAAAGTAGCGCAAATCTTGGAAACAATAAAAAAAGAATTAAACTGTTTAGTTTAAGGGAGGTAAGTAAATGGCTTTTGAAGGATTATCTTCTAGATTACAAGAAATTACAAGAAAGCTTAAAGGCAAAGCAAGAATAACAGATTCTGACTTAAAAGAAATGCTTAGAGAAGTAAAACTTGCATTGCTAGAAGCAGATGTTAACTATAAAATAGTAAAAGAATTTATATCAAATATACAAGAAAAAGCTTTAGGACAAGACGTATTAAAATCATTAACACCAGGGCAACAAGTAATAAAAATTGTAAAAGATGAGCTAATTGAATTGTTAGGTGGAACAGAAAGTAAGGTTAATTTTTCATCAAATCCACCAACAATAATAATGTTAGTTGGACTTCAAGGATCTGGTAAAACAACAACAGCTGGAAAACTTGCCAATCTATTTAGAAAACAAGGTAAAAAGCCATTATTAGTAGCTTGTGACGTATATAGACCAGCAGCTATTAAACAATTACAAGTTGTCGGAGCACAATTAAATATACCAGTATATGCAAATGAACAATCAAAAGATGTTGTACATATTGCAAAACAAGCAATGAATGTTGCAATATCAAAATTGAATGATGTAATAATTCTAGATACAGCAGGAAGATTACAAATAGATGAGCAATTAATGGAAGAATTACAAAATGTTAAGAAAAATGTAAAACCACACGAAATATTATTAGTTGTAGATTCTATGACTGGTCAAGAGGCAGTTAATGTTGCACAAACATTTAATGAAAAAGTAGGAATAGATGGAATTATTTTAACTAAATTAGATGGTGATACACGTGGTGGTGCGGCATTATCAGTTAAAAAAGTTACTGGAAAACCTATAAAGTTTGCAGCAACAGGAGAGAAGTTAAGTGATATCGAAGTTTTTCATCCAGATAGAATGACATCAAGAATTCTAGGAATGGGAGATATGTTAGCAGTAATAGAAAAGGCAGAAGAAACATTTGATATGGAAGAGGCAGAAAAACTAGAAAAGAAAATGAGAAAAAATGAACTTGACTTAGACGACTATTTAGCACAAATAAGACAAGTCAAAAAAATGGGTTCATTTTCATCACTATTAAAACTAATTCCTGGAATGAATCAATTTAAAGATATAAAAGTAGATGATAAAGAATTTGCAAAAATAGAAGCAATTATATGTTCAATGACAAAAAAAGAAAAAAGAAATACAAAACTTTTAAATGCAAGTAGAAGAATAAGAATTGCTAAAGGTAGTGGAACTACAGTACAAGACATTAACAAATTCATAAAATCTTATGAAATGACACAAAAAATGATGAAACAAATTAAACAAAATAAAGGTGGAATGAAAAGATTAATGAATGGAATTGATGAAAAAAGTTTAAAAAACTTTAAAATTTAATTAGTTATTAACCTTTATGAAAAAGGGAGAATAAAATCCCTATTTATAAAATGTATATAAATAGAAATATTTTTAGGAGGTGAATATAATGGTAAAAATTAGATTACAAAGAGAAGGAAAGAAAAAAGCTCCTTTCTATCATATAGTTGTTGCTGATTCTAAAAGCCCAAGAGATGGTAAAATAATTGAACAAATAGGAACATATGATCCTATGACACAACCATCAACAGTAGTTTTAAATAAAGAAAAAGTTGAACAATGGATAAAAAATGGTGCTAAACCAACAGATACAGTAAAAGCTTTAATAGAAAAAGCTACTAAATAATTTAAAGAAAGTAACACTTTAAATATTTTGATTAATATAAAAAAGTAGGAAGGAAATCTAACTATGAAAGAAATTTTAGAAACTATTATACTAGGTCTAGTTGATAATAAAGATTCAGTTCAAATAAATGAAGTGAATGGAGAAAAATCAGTAGTATTTGAAGTAAAAGTTGCTGAAGAAGATATGGGAAAAGTAATAGGAAAACAAGGAAGACTTGCTAAATCTATTAGAACTCTTGTAAAATCTATAGCAGGAAAAGAACATAAGAAAGTAACAGTAGAATTTGTTGGATAATTTTTTATATGGAGTAATAGAATGCAGGAATTTTTAGAAATAGGCCAAATTGTTAATACTTTTGGAATAAAAGGAATGGTTAAAATTAAGCCATTTACAGATGATATTAATAGGTTTGACAATTTGGAAAAAATATATATTGAAAAAAATAAAACCAAAAAAGAATATGAAATCGAAGAAATAAAATACCATAAAGGTATGGTACTTATGAAATTAAAAGGAGTCAACACACCTGAAGAAGCAGAACTTCTTAGAAATTACTATTTAAAAGTAAAAAGACAAGATGAGCCAAAACTAGAAGAGGGAACTTATTATATAGTTGACTTAATAGGATTGGATGTATTTTCAGATGAGGGAAAACTACTAGGTAAATTAGAGGACATATTTAATACTGGAAGTAATGATATATATGTTGTAAAAGATGAAGTTGGAAAACAACTATTACTACCAGCCATATCAGATGTTGTAAAAGACATTAATTTAGAAGAAAAGAAAATAGTTGTACATATTTTAAATGGATTAATTTAATGGTATAAGGAGAAAAATATGCAATTTGATGTTTTAACACTTTTCCCAGAAATGTTTGAATCTTTGAATGAGAGCATTATTGGAAGAGCAAAAGAAAAGGGACTAATAAATATTAATTTAATAAATATTAGAGATTTTTCAAAAAATAAACATAAAAAAGTAGATGATACTCCTTATGGTGGTGGAGCTGGAATGGTTATAATGCCAGATGTTGTATATGATGCGTATAATTCTTTAAATACAGAAAATGCAAAGGTTATATATATGTCTCCACAAGGCCAAAGATTAAATCAAAAGAAAGTAGTAGAACTATCAAAGGAAAAACATGTTATACTTCTTTGTGGTCATTATGAAGGAATAGATCAAAGGGTAATTGATGAAATTGTTGATGAAGAAATTTCTGTGGGAGATTATGTTTTGACTGGAGGAGAACTTCCAGCAATGATATTAATAGATAGTGTTAGTAGATATATAGGAGGAGTTTTAAAAGATGATTCAACAAAAGAAGAATCGTTTTCAGAAGGACTTTTAGAATATCCACAATACACAAGACCAGAAATTTTTCGTGGAAACAAAGTACCAGAAATATTACTTTCAGGTCATCATGAAAATATTGACAAATGGAGAAGAAATCAGAGTTTAAAAATAACAAAGAAAAAAAGGCCAGACCTTTTAAAAAATATTGAACTATCTGAAGAAGATAAAAAGATTTTAGAAAAATAGAAATGACGTGCCCATTAAAGAGGCACCGCTCAAAATAAAGAAGGAGGTAAATTCTAAAATGGATATTATTAAATCAATAGAACATGAACAACTAAAAAATAAAATACCAGAATTAAAAGTTGGTAATACAGTAAAAGTTCACGTTAGAATTAAAGAAGGAAACAAAGAAAGAATCCAAGTATTTGAAGGAATTATAATTAAAGTTCAAGGTGGAGGAGTTAACCAAACATTTACAGTAAGAAAAACATCTTATGGTGTTGGTGTTGAAAAAACATTTTTAGTACATTCACCATTAGTTGAAAAAGTAGAATTAGTAAGAGTTGGTAAAGCTAGAAGAGCTAAATTATTTTACTTAAGAGACAGAGTTGGTAAAGCTGCTAAAACTAAAGAAATGATTGGAGCTAGAATCGAAAATAGAGAAATAACTATTAAAGAAGATTTAGTAGAAGAACCAGTTGCCGAAGTTAAAGAAGAAGCTATAGAAGCTCCAGCAGAAACAGTAGAAAACAAAGCTGAATAATTTATATGAAAAATTGGGATAATATTCAATATTTTATCTCAATTTTTTTGTTGTTTAAAAAAGCAAAAATCCCATAATTATTTGACAAAATCACTTTTTAGAAGTAAAATATAATAGGTAGAAAGGGAGAGTTTTATGCAAAATAATAATAATAAAAAATTCTTAGACAATTTAGTGTCAAGAACGAAAATATATTTAATAATTATATTGTTACTATTAATAGCAATATCAATACAAAACATAAGATTTATAATACCATCAATTGTTGTATTTATATTAGTAGCATTTTACACATATTTTGCAAATAATAAAAGAAAAAGTGAAATATCAGAAACATTGCAAGATTTAACATTAACAGTTGATTCGGCTGCAAAAACAAGTTTGATAAATTCACCATTTCCGCTTATAATAATGGAAACAAATGGGAATGTTGTATGGAAAAGCTCAAAGTTTGTATCAGAATTTGCGAATATTGATATAAATAGTTTAATAAATGATTTAATGTTTGAATTAAAAGCAGAAATAGAAAATAAGGAACAACAAAAAGATACAAATATATTAAAAACAGTAAGTATAGATAAAAAAACATATAAGATGATTGGAAAATTCGTTAAATCAAAAAAATATAATAAAAATCAAAAAGAATATATGGTAATATTATATTTTATAAATGAAACCGAAAAAATAAAACTTCAAAAAGAATATAATGATTCTAAAGCTTGTGTTGGAATTATTATGATAGATAATTACGAAGAAAATATGCAAATGTTAGAAAGTGAAGAAAAGGCACAATATGTAGCAGAAATAGATAAAAATATATATGAATGGACAAATGATACAAATGGTGTATTAATTAAATCTGATAGAGATAGATATGTATATATTTTTGAACAAAGATATTTAGAAAAAATAAAGGAAGATAAATTTAGCATATTAGATAAAATAAAAGAAATAGATCCAAAACAAAAAGTACAATTTACATTAAGTATAGCTATTTCTAATGAAGGAAAAAATGACAAAGATAAGTATAAATCAGCCCAAACAGCAATGGATATAGTACTTGGAAGAGGTGGAGATCAAGCTGTTATAAGACAAAATGATATATATAAATTCTTTGGAGGAAGAGCACAAGAAGTAGAAAAAAGAACAAAAGTAAAAGCAAGAGTAGTTGCACATGCTTTAGAAAATCTTATAAAAGAATCAAGTAAAGTAATGATAATGGGACATACAAATCCTGATATTGATGCAATGGGATCTGCTATAGGAATTTATAGACTTTCAAAAAGTTTAGATAAAAATGCATATATAATTGCAAGTAATTCGTCAGCATTGCAAAGTTTTAGAGAAAGTTTAAAAGAAGAAACAGAATATGAAGATGTAATAATTACTAAAGAAGTAGCTGAAGAAAATATAGATGAAGATACTTTGTTGGTAGTTGTAGATACTCATAAAGTAAATTATGTAGAATCTGAAGAGGCCTTAAAGAAAGCTAGTAAAATAGTAATTATAGACCATCATAGAAGAAGTGCAGATTATATAGAAAATGCAACATTAACATTCCAAGAAGTATACGCATCATCAGCTGCAGAACTTGTAACAGAATTATTGCAATATGCAGAAGTTAATGTTGAGTTAAAGAAAATAGAAGCAGAAGCTTTATATGCAGGAATTATGATGGACACAAAGAGCTTTACATTTAAAACAGGTGTAAGAACTTTTGAAGCAGCAGCATATTTACGTAAATGTGGTATTGATATTATAAGAGTTAAAAAATGGTTTCAAAGTGATTTAGAATCATTTAATAAAATTGCTGATATTGTAAAAAAAGCGGAGATTGTTAATGATTCTATTGCAATAGCTTTATGTGAAGATATAAAATCAAAAGATGTAAGTTTATTATGTGCTAAAGCAGCAGATGAATTGCTTACAATTAGCGATGTTACTGCATCATTTGTTTTAGGTGATACAGGTGATAAAATTAGTATTAGTGGACGTTCTATTGGAGATATTAATGTACAAGTTATTTTAGAAAAATTAGGTGGCGGTGGACATATAACACTTGCCGGAGCACAAGTTGATGGAATGTCAATGGAAGAAGCAAAACAAGAGTTGATAATAAGAATTAATGAATATTTTACTGAAATAGAAAATTAAGGGATTATGGGACATGTCTTAAATCCCTTTTTAGAATAGGAGTGATTTTATGAAAGTAATATTAAAAACAGATATAAAAGGAGTTGGAAAAAAAGACCAAGTAATAAATGCATCAGATGGATATGCACGTAATTTTTTATTTCCTAAAAATTTGGCAGTAGAGGCAAATGCAGAAAATATGAGTAAGTTAAAAGCAAAACAAGACTCAAATGCATTTAAAAAATCACAAGAAAAAGAAGAAGCACAAAAGATAGCAGATAAATTATCAAAAATATTAGTAAAAATAAAAGTGAAATCAGGAGCAAATGGAAAAATATTTGGTGGAGTTTCATCAAAAGAAATAGCAGAAAATTTGGAAAAACAATATCAAATAAAAGTAGATAAGAAAAAAATAGATTTGAAAGAAACAATAAAAATATTAGGAATGGTTACAATTGATATCAAATTATTTGAAGGTGTAGTAGGAAAAGTAAAAATAGATATAATTTCTGAATAATCAAATTTTGTTTATGTAACAGGAAGTTATGGGGGAATAAAAATGGATATAGGAAAAATACCACCACATGATATAGAAGCTGAACAAGCTGTTATAGGAAGTATGTTAACAGATAAAGAAGCGGTTACAAGCAGTATAGAAATTTTAAAAGAAGAAGATTTTTATAGAGAAGATAATAGATTAATATATTCTGCAATGCTTAATTTATACAATAGGGCAGAGCCAATAGATTTAATTACTGTAAAATCAGAATTAGAAACAATGGGAAAATTTGAACAAGTTGGAGGATTTGAGTATTTAGCAGAATTACCAGAAAAAGTGCCAACAACAGCAAATGCTGAAAAATACATAAAAATTGTAGAAGAAAAATCTATTTTAAGAAATCTAATAAAAACTGCAAATGAAATAATAGACTTAGGTTATGACCCATCTGAAAATGTAGAAGATATTATGGAGGGTGCAGAAAAAAAGATTTTTAATATTATGCAAGATAAAAATCAAAAAGGTTATGTTCCAATAAAAGATATTTTAGTAGATAGTTTTACTCAATTAGAAGAATTATATAATAGAAAACAACATATTACAGGTGTACCTACGGGATTTGCAGATTTAGATTATAAAACAGCGGGTTTACATGGTTCAGAATTGATTTTAATTGCAGCAAGGCCTGCTATGGGAAAATCTGCATTTGCATTAAATATAGCAGCAAATGCAGCGTTAAATGCAAATACACCAGTTGCAATTTTTAGTTTGGAAATGTCAAAAGAACAAATGGTAAACAGAATTTTATGTAGTGAAGCAATGGTAGACAGTAATAAAGTTAGAACAGGAAAACTAGAAGATGAAGACTGGGCAAAACTTGCAAGTAAAATAGGTCCATTATCTGAAACAGGAATTTATATAGATGATACACCAGGTATTTCGATTACAGAAATAAGAGCAAAATGTAGAAAATTAAAATTAGAAAAAAATATAGGGTTAGTAGTAATAGATTATTTACAATTAATTCAAGGAAGTAACAGAAGAAATGGTAGCCGTGAACAAGAAATAGCAGAAATTAGTAGATCTTTAAAAATTTTAGCTAAAGAATTAAATGTTCCAGTTATAGCATTATCACAATTATCAAGAGCTGTAGAACAAAGACCAGATCATAAACCAATGATGTCAGACTTACGTGAATCTGGTTCAATAGAACAAGATGCTGATATAGTAATGTTTTTATACAGAGAAGATTATTATAATGAAGATACAGACAAGAAAAATATAGCAGAAGTAATAATCGGAAAAAATAGAAGTGGTTCAACAGGAAGTGTAGATTTAGGATGGCTTGGAAGTTATACAAAATTTGTTAATCTTGAAAAGAGATTTGACGATTAGAAAAAGGGAGGTCAAAAGGTGTCAAAAGGGACGCCCTTTTTTGACATTTATATATTTTTTGTATACTTTTCTATTTGTAATTGACTTTTTTTAAATAATATTGTATTATGTAAATGGTGGGGGTTAATATGTTTTTTGTGGGAAGTAAGGAGTTAAAATTATGTCACGAAATTCAAGAAATTGTATTAATACCACTTTTTTTCATATCATGGTACAGGGATTAAATAAAGAATACATATTTAGTAAAAATGAATACAAAAATCAATATTTAAAACTAATTAATATAATAAAATTAAAATTTAATATCAGTATTATTTCATATTGCATTATGGATAACCATGTTCATATTTTGTTAAAAATAGATACTGTAGAACAAATGAGTAAATTTATGCATAAATTAAATACTCTATATGCAAGATATTATAACAAAAATAATAGTAGAGTAGGGTATGTTTTTAGAGATAGATATAAGAGTCAACAAATTTATTCAGAAGTACAGTTAAGAGCATGTATAAATTATATACATAACAATCCTGTAAAAGCTAGAATATGTAAATTTCCATATGAATATAAATATTCAAGCTATAATGAATATATGCAAAATATTGAAATATTTGAAAAAAATATTGAAAGAATATCAAATGGTGATGAGATACTACAAAATAATAAAAATCAAGAAACAAAGATGAATTTTTTAGAAGATAAAAATGAAAAAGAAGAAGAAATACAAAATGTTATAACAGAGTATTTAAAATTAAATAAAATAAGTTTGGAAGTATTAAGTAATGATAAAGAAGAGTTAAAGAAAATAATTATTTTTTTAAAAGATAATTACGATGTTTCATTGAGAAAAATTGCTAAATTTTTAAATTTAGGAAGAGAAGTAGTAAGAAAAATAGTAAAATGATTATAAAAAAGGTTGTCAAAAAAGGTCGTCCCTATTGACATTGACAACTTATGATAAGGAGAAAAAATGGAAGAAATAAAATGTCAAAAAAGAGCGTCCCTATTGACAGCAAAACAAAAAGTTTTAGAGACAATAAAAAAATATAATCTAATACAAAATGGAGATGGATTGGTTCTAGGAGTTTCTGGTGGACCGGATTCTATTTCTATGTTAGATATTTTGAATGAAATAAGAATTGATAAAAAAAGTAATTTGGATTTTAATATTGTAGTTGCTCATGTGAATCATATGATAAGAGAAGAAGCTATAGATGACCAAAAATTCGTTGAGAATTATTGCAAAAAAATTGGAGTTGAGTTTTATTCATTAAGTATAGATATAAAAAAAATTGCTAATAATAATAAAATAGGAACAGAAGAGGCAGGAAGAAATGCTAGATATGAATTTTTTAATGAAGTATTAAATAAAACAAATTCTAATAAAATTGCAATTGCTCATAATAAAAATGATAAAGCAGAGACAATAATAATGAATCTTTTAAGAGGTAGCGGAATAGCAGGTTTGAAAGGAATTGAACCAATTAAAAATGACAAATATATTAGGCCTCTAATAGAATGTGAAAGATGGGAAATTGAAAATTATTGTAAAGAAAAAAATATAGAAGCAAGAATAGATAAAACAAATTTTGAAAATATTTATACTAGAAATAAAATAAGAAACATTATTATTCCATATATAGAAAAAGAATTTAATCCTAATATAATTCAAACAATTGACAGATTATCAGATTTAGTAAAAGAAGAAGACGAGTATTTATGTGGATTAGTTAAACAAAAATATGAGGAAATGTTATTAGAAGAATTAAAAAATGGTAATGAAATTCAAAATTTAAAAGAAATTGTTATAGACTTAAAAAAATTCAACAAAGAAGATAAGGTTATAAAATCTAGGATTTTGTTATATACTATAGCGAGGCTTTTAGGTTCAACAAAGGGAATAGAAAAAATACATATAGAAGATATTATAAAATTGTGTAATAATAATATAGGTAATAAATATTTAACTCCTAATAAAAATATAAAAGTATTATTAAAAAATCATAAAATATATTTTATAAACCAAAAATGAGCCTCCGTAGAACTTTAGGAGGCTATATTATTTTGTAATCAAAAAGTAATAAAAAAACTATTGAAAAACAAGAGTTTCTATGGTATAAAACTTAATATCAAAAAGGCGAAGAGGAGGAATTATTTTGAAGAACGGAATCAAAACATTAGCAATGTGGCTAATAATAGGAGTAATATTTATTGTATTATTGTCATCAATTATGACAAACACAAATACAAAATTAAAATATTCAGATTTAATTACGAAAATAAATGAGGGAAAAGTAGAAGCGATTGTAATAGATTCAGATGGACGTTCTGCAACCGTTACACTTACTGATGATAAAATAAAAAAACAGGTTAATATTCCTAATATGGAAAGCTTTATGAATTATACAGAAGAATTTATAAAAAACGGTTCATTCACATTAGAAGAAAATTCAGAATCTGTATTTTCAATAATTCTAAGTTTATTAACACCATTTGGGATTTTAATTATATTCTTTATATTCTGGTTTTTTATGATGGGTGGACTTAATGGATCACAAAATGGTGGAAAAACAATGACATTTGGAAAAAGTAAAGCTAGAATGATGACACCAGCAGATAGAAATAAAATAACATTTGATGATGTTGCAGGTGTAGATGAAGAAAAAGAAGAATTAGAAGAAATAGTACAATTCTTAAAGAATCCAAAGAAATTTACAGATATGGGAGCAAGAATACCAAAAGGAGTTCTACTTGTAGGGCAACCAGGTACTGGTAAAACATTGCTTGCCAAAGCAGTTGCTGGAGAAGCAGGAGTACCATTCTTTATTATAAGTGGTTCGGACTTCGTAGAAATGTTCGTAGGTGTTGGTGCTTCAAGAGTTAGAGATTTATTTGAACAAGCAAAGAAAAATGCACCATGTATAATCTTTATAGATGAAATTGATGCAGTAGGTCGTCAAAGAGGAGCAGGACTTGGTGGTGGACATGATGAAAGAGAACAAACACTTAATCAATTACTAGTTGAAATGGACGGATTTTCAGATAATGAAGGTGTTATAGTTTTAGCAGCAACAAATAGACCAGATGTATTAGATAAAGCACTATTAAGAGCAGGAAGATTTGACAGACAGATAGTAGTAGGAGCACCAGATGTTAAAGCAAGAGAACAAATATTAGAAGTACATGCCAAAAAGAAAAGATTAGCAGATGACGTAGACTTAAAAATAATTGCTAAAAATACATCAGGATTTGCAGGAGCAGATCTAGAAAATGTATTAAATGAAGCAGCATTATTAGCAGCAAGAAGAAATTTACAAGAAATAGGAATGAAAGAAATAGAAGATGCAATGGTTAAAGTAACAATGGGACCTGAAAAGAAAACAAGAGTAAGAAGTGAAAAAGAAAATAGATTAGTATCTTATCACGAAGCAGGTCATGCTGTTGTAAGTCATTATTTAGAAACACAAGACCCAGTACATCAGATATCAATAGTACCAAGAGGAATGGCAGGAGGATACACAATGTATCGTCCAACAGAAGACAAGAATTTTATGTCTAAAACAGAAATGGAAGAAAATATTGTTTCTTTATTAGGTGGAAGAGTTGCTGAGGCACTTATATTAAATGATATTTCTACAGGGGCAAGTAATGATATAGAAAGAGCAACAAAAATTGCAAGAAGTATGGTTACAAAATATGGTATGAGTGAAAAAATAGGAACATTAATGCTAGGTACTGATCAAAGTGAAGTTTTCTTAGGAAGAGATTTAGCACAAGCTAGAGAATATTCAGAAGAAACAGCTGGAATTATTGATGAAGAAACAAAAAGAATAGTTGATGAAGCTTATAATAGAGCTAAAAAAATATTAACAGATCATGCTGATAAATTACATGCTGTTGCTAAAGTATTGCTAGAAAAAGAAAAAATCGAGGCAGAAGAGTTTGAAGAAATATTTGCAGAAGAGTAATATTGAAGATGAAGTACAAAAATGCTTCATCTTTTTTTGATTTATTATTAATATGTATAAAAAAACACAAATAACTACTATTAACTATTGACAAGACGAAATCTTTAATGTATAATGAATATCGTTAAAAAGGGTTATCCCACATACAGTTTCGTATGACCGGAAGGAGGGGAATATAAATGTCAGAAATTAAAGTTAATAATGGAAATATAGAAGATGCCTTAAAAAGGTTTAAAAGACAATGCGCTAGAAATGGAGTTTTACAAGAAGTTCGTAAAAGAGAACATTATGAAAAACCTAGTGTAAAAAGAAAAAAGAAATCAGAGGCAGCAAGAAAAAGAAAATTTTAATTACATATAAAATATGGAAGTTTAGAAAGGTATATTGTGTTCTTGAACTTCCATTTTTTGTTTTTTAGGTATGATAACCAAATTTTGGGATAGAATATAAATGTTAAAGATTTGAAATAGGCAAAATAAAAAGTAGTGATTTGTAAAATAAAATTTTATAAAATTTTTATTTTGTGATGAGCCAAATAAAGTGAAGCGAAAGGATGATTTTTGTGAAATACAATGAAAGTGATATAAAAAGCGGAATTAAATTACACACAATAAAAACAGAAAAATTCAAAACTAATTTAATGGCAGTAATGCTTACAACAAAGCTAGATAGAAATACTGTTACCAAAAATGCATTAATACCAGCAGTTCTAAGAAGAGGAACTAAGAATATGCAAACTCAAGAAGATATAAATAAAAAATTAGAAGATATGTATGGCGCAAGTTTTGATTGTGGACTTGATAAAACAGGAGATAATCAAGTATTAAAATTCTACATTGAAACAGTTAATAATGAATTTTTACCACAAGATGCGGAAGATATGTTAAAAGATTCAATAAATAAAATATTTGAAATAATATTTAACCCATATTTAGAAAATGGAACATTCAAAAAAGAATATGTAGAACAAGAAAAAGAAAATATTGAGCAAATAATAAATGGAAAAATTGACAGTAAGGCAAGATATGCATTAGATAGATGTATAGAAGAAATGTATAAAAATAAGCCATTTGGGTTATACAAATTTGGTTATGTAGAAGATTTAAAAGATATAAATGAAAAAAATTTATATGAATATTATCTAGAATTGATAAAAACATGTAAAATAGATATATATATTTCAGGAATAATAGATGAAAAAATAGAAAATATAATCAAACAAAATGAAAACATAAAAAAATTACCAGAAAGAAAAATAGATTACGAATTATTAAAATTAGAAGAAAAAGAAAATAGAGAACCAAAAGAAATACAAGAATCAATGGATGTAGCACAAGGAAAGCTTATATTAGGGTTAGATGTAAATATAATGGATGAAGATGCACGATATAAAATAATGATATATAATAGCTTATTAGGGGGAAGTGCAAATTCAAAGTTATTCCAAAATGTACGTGAAAAAGCGAGTTTGGCATATACAGCAAGTTCTAGTTATTATAGATTTAAAAATAATATATTTATAAATTGTGGTATAGATATACCAAATTACGAAAAAGCATTAGAAATAATAAAAAAACAAATAGAAGATATGAAAAAAGGAGACTTTACGGAAGAAGAAATAGAGAATGCAAAAAACGGAATAATTTCCTCAATAAAAACAATAGATGACGAACAAGACACAGAAATAACATATTTTTTCGGCCAAGAATTATCAGGAACTAAAGTAAATTTAGAAGAATATATTGGAAAAATAAAAAATGTAAATAAAGAAGATGTTTTAAATGTTGCAAAACAAGTAAGTGTTAATACAATATATTTTTTAAAAAACTAAAATAGGAAAAAGAGGTATCACCTTTTTTTCTATTAGAAAGAAGGGAAATATGCAAATAATTGAAAATTCAAAAGTTAAGGAAAAATTATATATAGAAAAACTAAAAAATGGGTTAACAGTAATGATAATACCAAAAAAAGATATTCAAAAAAAATATATAATTTGGGGAACTTATTATGGTTCTAATGATAGTACTTTTATTGTGCCAGGAGAAACAGAGGTAACTGAAGTTCCAAAGGGAGTAGCACATTTTTTAGAACATAAAATGTTTGAACAAGAAAACGGTGAAAATAGTTTAGATGTTTTGACATCAATAGGAGTTAATGCAAATGCATATACAACAAATGATCATACAGCATATTTATTTGAATGTACAGATAATTTTTATCCAGCATTAGATGAGTTTATGGATTATGTGCAACATCCATATTTTACAGATGAAAATGTAGAAAAAGAAAAAGGAATTATTGGGCAAGAAATTATGATGTATGATGACTATCCAGAATGGAAAGTGTATTTAAATGCTTTAGAAAGTATGTATCATAATAATCCAGTAAAATTAGATATAACAGGAACAATAGAAACAATAAGTAAAATAGATAAAGATATTTTATATAAATGTTATAACACATTTTATAATCCATCAAATATGGCAATGGTAATAGCAGGAGATTTTGAACCACATGAATTATTAGAAGAAATTAAAAGAAGACTTTTAGATACAAAATCAAAAGGAGAAATTAAAAGAATTTTTGAAAATGAACCAGAAGAAATTGTAAAAGAAAAAGCTGAGCAAAAGATGGAAGTTAGCAAGCCACTATATACAATAGGAATAAAAGATATTCCGGCAGAAGAAAAAGATAAAGTAAAAAAACACATAGCAATAGAAATATTATTAAATATAATAATCGGAGTAAGTTCTGAATTATATAAACAGCTATATGATAAGGGGAATTGCTATTCAAGTCCAAGCATAGAATATGAATTTGATAAAAATTACGCACATATTTTAATAACAGGACAATCAAATAATCCAGAAGAATTATATGAAAGCTTGAAATCTCAAATAAAGAAATATATACAAAATGGAATTAACGAATCAGATTTTGAAAGAACAAAAAAAATGATATATGGGGAATATATAAAAGAATATAATGATGTAACAGATATTGCGAGAATGTTTTTATCAGATTATTTTAAAGGAATAAATAGTTTTGAATATTTAGAAGAAATAGATACAATAAATATAGACTATTTAAATCAAATTTTAAAAAATGTATTTAATGAGAAAAAAATGATATTATCTGTAGTTAGAAGTTAAAATAAATTTTTAGTTTTTATAGCATAAAATAAAAGATAAGATTTTATGCTGTATTTTTTTATATTTTTGTGTCGAAAAAAGACAAAAATAGTCATACGAAAGTTGGTAAAAAACGTTGAAAATACTTGACTTGAGACAAAATGTATGTTAATTTATAAATATACGGAAGAGAAATATTGAAAAAGGAGAGATAAAAATGTTAAATGAAGAAATTTGTAAATTAAGAGATAAATTAAATAAAAGTATCGAAAGTGGAGAAAGCTATGATATTACATATAAATTAAGTGTTGAGTTAGATGAACTCATTGCTAAGTATTATAGAATATTAGAAGAAAATAAAAAAAAACTAATTTATGAAATATAGAACATGCTAGAGCATGTTCTTTTTGTTGTATGAGTGTTGATTATAAAAGTTTCATTTCTATTGCAAGTTTACTAAAAATGTAGTATAATAATTAGCCAAGTGAAGGAGAAAAAAATGTTAATAAATCATAATATTATAAATAGTTTGAGTGAAGATGCGGGAGAACTAAAAAAACAAAAAGCTAAAAGGTATAAGGATGAAAATAGAGTATATTTAAAAAAAGTTGAATATGAAAATCCAATAAATTTTGAAGTAACAGCAGAAGTAGAAGGAACGGAACTATATGATACATATGTACAAGTAAAAAATGGAGAAATAGAAAATATAACATGTACATGCCCAGATTATTATAATTACTATGGGGTATGTAAACATACATTAGCAACAGTTTTAGCATTATCAGATTATAACTTAAAAAAAATAGAGAAAAACGAAATTACTCAAAATGATAAAATAAATAGAAAATATACTAATTTTACTCAAATAGTAAAAACAATATATAATCACGAATTAGATGAAATAGACAAAGATTTAGAAGAAAATGAATTTAAAGATAGTGGAACAATTAAAATAGAACCCAAAATAATATATGACAAATTCACAAAAGAAATGAAAGTAGAATTTAAAATCGGAAATAAAAGAATGTATAAAATAAAAAATTTATCAGAATTTTATACATTGATGATGTTAAAAGGAAATTATAAATATGGAGATAAATTGGAATTTGTGCATACAAAAGAAATGTTTGACAAAGAAAGCCAAGATTTATTAGATTTTATTTTAAAATATGCAGAAATAATTAAATATGCAAATTCTAATGCAAATTCAAACTATAGATATTATGGAAAAGCGTTGAATGAAAACAATATAATTTTAGGAAATACAGGACTTGATGAATTATTTGACGTACTAAAAAATAAAAAAGTTTTAATAGAAAAAGATTATGAAGTAAAAGCTATAGACTTTTTAGAAGAAGATCCACCACTTGATTTCTCACTAGAACAAATATCAGATGATGAATACAAAATTGTAGCAAATTTTGATATATACAAAATTAATGTTTTAAGAGGAAAAAACTATAAATATATTTTAACTGATAAAAATTTATATAGATGCTCAAGTGAATTTACAAATACCAATTTAGAGATGCTAACATTATTTAGAGAAAATTATGTCTCAGAAGTAATGCTTGGAAAAAATGAAATTGGAGATTTATTTTCAATTGTTTTACCAAAAGTTAAAAATGCTATAAAAATAGATGAAACATTAAAAAAGTATGTAGAAAAATATATGCCAGAAAAACTAAGAGTAAAAGTATATTTAGATTTTGATAAAAATAATTATGTAATAGCAGATGTAAAATTGTGCTATGGAGAAAATGAATTTAATCCATTAAACGAAAAAGAAGAAAAAAATTTTAAATTTCCTAGAAATGTAGTAGAAGAAACAAAAGCAATGAATCTTTTTAGAAAAACAGGATTCATGTTTGAGCCTAAAAATTTAAGATTTATTTTACCAGATGATGAAAAAATATATAATTTCTTATCAGAAGATATAAATCTATATATGAAAAAATTTGAAGTATTAGTAACAGAAAATTTTAAAACAAAAGAAATAGTTGCACCAAAAATCGATTCTTTAGGAGTAAGAGTAGAAAATAATTTGCTAGAAATTGATTTTAGTAGATTAAATATAGAACCAGAAGAATTACAAGAAATGCTTGATAAATATAAGTTAAAGAAAAAATTTTATAGATTAAAAAATGGAGCATTTTTGCAATTGCAACATAGTGAAGAAGTAGAATTTTTAGATAAACTTATAAGTGGAACTGATATTGACTATAAAGAATTAGAAAATGGGACAGTTAGATTACCTGTAAATAGAACATTATATTTAAATCAATTATTAAAGAAAATTAAAAATACAGAGATTACAAAAGATAAAAAATATAGAGAAATTGTAAATAATTTAAATAAAGATTTTTTAGAAGAAGAAAATATACCAAAAAAATTTGAAAAGATATTAAGACCATATCAAAAGATTGGATATCAATGGTTAAAAACTTTAGATAATTATAAATTTGGAGGAATACTTGCAGATGATATGGGATTAGGAAAAACAATTCAAGTTATATCAATGCTTGTAAGTTATAAAGAAAATAAAGAAGATAAGCAAGATAGTAAAAAAACAAGCTTGGTAGTTTCTCCAAGTTCACTAGCCTTAAATTGGAAAAATGAAATAGAAAAATTTGCACCAGAACTAAATATAAAGGTGATTAGTGGAAATGCAAATGAAAGAAAAGAAATAATAAACAAAATTGAAAATTATGATGTAGTAGTAACATCATATGATTTATTAAAAAGAGATATTGAAGATTATAAAGAGAAAAAATATACATTTAGATTTATAATTGCTGATGAAGCACAATATCTAAAAAATAATAACGCTAAAAATGCAAAAGCAATAAAACAAATAAAAGCTGATACAAGATTTGCTTTAACAGGAACACCAATAGAAAATTCACTTGCGGAATTATGGTCAATTTTTGACTTTATTATGCCAGGTTATTTGTTTAGTTATAAAAAATTTAAAGCTATATATGAAATGCCAATTGTAAAAGATAATGATGAACAAACAATGAAAAAGTTAAAAATGTTAATAGAACCATTTGTTTTAAGAAGAACTAAAAAAGAAGTTTTAACAGAATTACCTGAAAAAACAATTACAGTTTTGAAAAATGAAATGGAAGAAGAACAAAGAAAAATTTATTTATCATATTTGGTTAGAACAAAACAAGAATTACAAAATGAAATAGACTCTAATGGATATGAAAGAAGCCAAATAAAAATATTAGCAGCGCTAACTAGATTAAGACAAATTTGTTGTCATCCAAGTTTATTTATTGATAATTACAATGCGCCTTGCAGTAAACTAGAACAATGTATGGAAATATTAGAAGATGGAATAACAGCAGGTCACAAAATATTACTATTTTCAAGTTATACATCAATGTTTGAAATAATAGAAAAAGAGTTGAAAAATAGAAATATAAAATATTTTAAATTAACAGGAGCAACCAAAGTTGATGAAAGAGTTGAGTTGGTAGATGAATTTAATCAAAATGATGAAATAAAAGTATTTTTAATTTCATTAAAAGCTGGAGGAACAGGACTTAATTTAATTGGTGCAGATATGGTTATACATTATGACCCATGGTGGAATATATCAGCAGAAAACCAAGCAACTGATAGAGCCTACAGAATAGGGCAAAAAAATAATGTACAAGTTTATAAATTAATAACAAAAGATTCTATCGAAGAAAAAATTTATGATTTACAACAAAGAAAAGCAGCATTAACAGACAATATGTTAGATACAAAAACTACGTTTATTAGTAAATTTTCTAAAGAAGATATTATGAACTTATTTGAATAGAGGGAAATTATGAAAGATTATATAACAGTAATAGGTGGAGGTCTTGCAGGAACAGAAGCGGCCTATCAAATAGCGAAAAGAGGAATAAAAGTAAGATTATATGAAATGAAACCAATTAAATTTTCAGAAGCACATTCAAATGAAAATTTAGCGGAAATTGTGTGTAGTAATTCGTTTAAATCTAATTTACTTACAAATGCATGTGGACTTTTGAAAGAAGAACTTAGAAAATTAGATTCTTTATTAATAAAAATAGCTGATGAAACTAGTGTACCCGCAGGACAAGCGTTAGCTGTTGATAGAGAAGAATTTTCAAAAAGAGTAACAGAGGAAATAAATAAAAATCCATTAATTGAAGTTATCCACAAAGAAGTAGAAAATGTGGAAAATGAAGATGGAATTGTTATTATAGCTACAGGACCATTGACTTCTGAAAAGTTAGCAAAACAGATAGGAAAATTAACAGGAGAAGACAAACTATATTTTTATGATGCAGCAGCTCCAATTGTTTTAAAAGATAGCATAGATTTTGATATTGCTTTTTATGGAAATAGATATGAACAAGAAAAGAAGAAAGATGAAAATGTAGAAGAGTGGAAAGATAGACAAGCTAAACAGGAAAAAAGTTATATTAATCTTCCAATGAATAAAGAAGAATATGAAAAATTCTGTAAAGAACTTGTAGAAGCGGAAGTAGTTACATTACATGATTTCGAGAAAAAAGAAATATTTGAAGGATGTATGCCGGTTGAAATAATGGCCAAAAGAGGAATAGATACATTAAGATTTGGACCACTAAAACCAGTAGGATTTGATGACCCAAGATATGCAAAAAGACCGTATGCAGTTGTACAATTAAGACAAGATAATACAGATGCAACAATATACAACATAGTTGGTTTTCAAACAAACTTAAAATTTGGAGAGCAAAAACGAGTGTTTAGTATGATACCAGGACTACAAAATGCGGAATTTGCTAAATATGGAGTAATGCATAGAAATACATATATAAATTCAACTAAATTATTAGATAATACATATAATTTAAAATCAAATAATAATATATTTTTTGCAGGTCAAATAACAGGTGTTGAAGGGTATGTAGAATCAATTTCCTCTGGAATGCTTTCAGCTTTAAATGCTATAGAAAGGTTTAATAATACTGATAAGAAAATAGAATTTTCAGAATATACTGTTATTGGCAGTTTGGCTAAATATATATCGACTCCAAATGATAAGTTTCAACCTATGAATGCTAATTTTGGTATTTTACCAGAATTGGATGGAAAGAAAATTAGAGATAAAAAAGAAAGATATATGAAATTAGCTGAGAGAAGCTTAAAAATGTTTTGAAAATAGAGAAAACATTAAAAAAAGAATAAATTTGTAAGAATATAGGTTTAAAATAGATATGTCACAAGAATATTGAAAATAAAATATTGAAAAGAGAGCACAAAAATGATATTGTTTAAATGACCAAAAATAAACATATCGGAGGTGCTCTCTTATGGGTAATAATATCACAGATAGATTAAAATATAAAGAGTCGGTAGTAAAATTTTCAAAAAAATATGGAGTAGCAAAGGCAGCATATAAATTTGGAGAATGTAAAAGGACAATATATAGATGGAAAAATAGATATGATGGAACATTAGAAAGTTTAAAAGATAAATCAAGGCGACCACATTCGCATCCAAAACAACATACAGAGGAAGAAATAAAATTAATAAAAAATTATAAAAGGAACAATAAAGATACAGGATTAGTAGTATTATGGATAAAATTGCGCAAAGCAGGATATACAAGAACAATACAAGGATTATATCACGCAATGCAAAGAATAGGAATATACGAAAAGACACCAAGTAAAAAGAAAGAAAGCGAGCCAAATGAATGGGTATCAGGAGAATATCCAGGAGAAAAAATACAAGTAGATGTAAAATATGTACCCAAGAAATGTATGAGTAAAGAATTAAAAGAAAGAGGCGAAAAATTTTATCAATATACAGCAATAGATGAGTATTCAAGATTAAGATATACATGGTTTACAAATGCAAATGATACATATGCATCAAGTGAATTTGCAAAAAGGTTAGTAAAATATTTTCCATTTAAAGTAAAGACAATACAAACAGATAATGGATTTGAATTTACAAATAGATTAAGTTGGCAAGCATTTTTGAAAAATAAAAAAACAATGTTTGAAAATACATTAGAAGAATTGGGGATAGAATATAAAGTAATAAAGCCACATACCCCAAAACAAAATGGAAGGGTAGAAAGAAGTCATAGAAAGGATCAAGAAAGATTTTACTATAAAAGAGTATTTTATAGTTTAGAAGATTTAAGAAAACAAGGAAAAGAATGGAGAAAAGAATATAATAATTTTCCAATGAGACCATTAGGGTGGTTGAGCCCCAGGGAATTCATAGAAAAATATAAAAGTCAAGAAGAATCGTTATTTGCAATATAAGTGCTCAAAGTATTTATTTTAAATATTTTGTGACAAATGATTGACTAACCTACA
>CAUWAM010000018.1:0-26259 GCA_963556825.1 uncultured Clostridia bacterium
TTAGTAGTATTAGTATTAGGTCTTGTGGAAACTGTGGAAAACTATGTTGAAAGTTGAAATCCCTAACAAAATAGTTGTGAATAACTTAGTGGAAAAGTTGTCGAAATATCCACATTTGAAAAATTAAATTGTGTAAAACTAAGATATTCACAGTTTATAAACAGGTTATAAACAATAGGTTGTGGATATTAAATACGTTGCTTCCGTAAGAAGAGTTACGAAATTTTATTCCAAACAATAATTTTTCCAAACATAAATTTTAAAAAATTTCTCAAAAACTTGATATAATTATTTTTGATTATTTCTTGTCATTTACAATAATGTTTTTCACACTTTCCACAATTAACTTTGTACTATTCTTTTCTTTTATTTCTTTTGATATCTTGTTGTAACCATGCATTACTGTTGAATGGTCTCTATTACCGAAATCAACTCCGATTTGAGGAAAAGACATTCCTGCTATTTCTCTACATAGATACATTGCAATTTGTCTTGGAAACGCAATATCATTAGATCTTTTACTTCCAGCTAACTCTTCTTTATCAATACTAAAATACTTTGATACAGTTTCTTTAATGAAATCAGAAGAAATAACTTTTTCACTTTCGTATTTAAATTCATTTATAATATTTTCAGCTAATTCTATTGTTATAGGGCTATGAGTTAATGATGCTCTTGCTACAATTTTATTAAAAACCCCTTCTAATTCTCTAATGTTTGAATCAATTTTTGTTGCGATATCGGATAATATTGAATCATCAATAATTATATTTTCATCTTGTGCTTTTTTTCTTAATATAGCTAAACGTGTTTCATAATCAGGACAAGAAATATCGGCTAAAAGTCCCCATTCGAATCTTGATTTTAGTCTGTCTTCAAGAAATTCAATGTCTCTAGGAGGTTTATCACTAGAGATAATTATTTGTTTTCCATTTTCTCTTAAAGTATTGAAAGTATGGAAAAATTCTTCTTGGACTCTATCTTTACCTGCTATAAATTGTATATCATCTATTAATAAAACATCGATATTTCTGTATTTATTTCTAAATAATTCTGTTTTATTGTCTTTAATAGCATTTATTAGTTGATTTGTAAATTTTTCTGATGTAACGTATAGAACGTTAGAATTTGTATTATCTTCAACTATTCTGTTCCCTATTGCATGCATTAAGTGAGTTTTTCCTAATCCAACACCACCATATAAAAATAAAGGGTTATAAGATTTTCCAGGTTCATTTCCTACTGCTAATGCTGCAGCATGTGCAAATCTATTATTATTCCCTACAACAAAAGTTTCAAAAGTATATTTTGGATTTAATGTTGAGTGGTTACTTTCAAGTTCTGCCTCAGGAATATTTGATTTTTTGTCAGTTATAATATTATCATTTTCTTCATTTTCTTTTGATAAATCAACAACTGAAAATGTCCAGTCTTTATTTGTTATATATCTTAAAGTATTGAATATTAAACTATTAAATTTATTTTCAATAAAATCTCTTTGATATTCAGAAACAGTTGTAAAAACAATATTATCTTTTTCAATTGTTCTTATTCCTAAAGGTTTAATCCAAGTTTCGAATGAAATTTTTGAAACTTCATCTTCTAACAATTCTTTTAGTTTGTTTAAAAGTTCGTCTTTATCGATTGACATTTTATTCATCCTTTCTAACAGAATTATCCACAATTTTATCCACAACTGTTGATAAGTCTGTAATATTTATGTAAAAAAACATTAAAATTTGCGAACAGAAATTTAGTTGATATCTGGGCAAAAATCTTAATTTTTTTTTGTAATTTATATAATAGCAAATTTTATACAAATTAGTCAATAGAATTGTGGAAAATTTTTTTGAATTGTGGATAAGAATGTATTTTTTTGTGGAAAAAGTTATAATATTACAAAAATATTATAAAAAAACAAAAAAATAATTTACATAAGTCAAAGTTTTGGAAAATTAAAAATTTAAAAAAAGACTTGACAAAACTTCAAAATTTACTGTATAATCGATATACTTATTATTTTGCAAAAATTTCCAAAAAGGAATTTAATAAATATCGAAACAGTAGGAGGTGCTAATAGATGAAAAGAACATTTCAACCAAAAACAAGACAAGAACAAAGAGAACATGGATTTATGAAAAGAATGAAAACTAGAGCAGGCAGAAACGTTTTAAAAGCTAGAAGAGCAAAAGGTAGAAAAAAATTAAGTGCTTAATTTTATATTAAATTTGGCATGAATCTATTTATGATTCTTGCCTTTTAATATAAAGTTTTTTCATTTGCCTTTATTTTAGAGAGGGACGAACATAATGAAAAAAACTAAAATGCTAAAAAAAAATTATGAATTCAGAAAAGTTTTATCAAAAGGAAAATATTATTCTGGAAAAAACATAGAAGCATATGTGCTAGAAAATAAAAAAAATTATAATTTATTAGGACTAGCAATAAGTGTCAAAACTGCTAAAGCCGTAAAAAGAAACATGATAAAAAGATTAATTAGAGAAAATTATAAAATCTTAGAAAATGATATTATAGATGGAGTTAGCATAGTATTTTTATGGAAAAAAGGAATAGATATAAAAAATGCTCGATATGAGAATATAAAGAATGATATTAATTATATTTTTGATAAAGCAAATTTAAAAATAGATTAAGCTCAGCAAATTAAAACAGGGAAATATAAATGAAAAAAATATTAATTAAAATAATTAAATTTTATCAAAATCATATATCTTTATGGTTACAGTCTAAAAATATAAATTGTAAATTTTATCCAACTTGCTCAGAATATACATTGCAAGCCATTGAAAAATATGGAGGAATAAAAGGTACTTTTTTAGGGATTTGTAGGATTTTAAGATGTAATCCTTTTTCAAAAGGAGGATATGACCCATTAAAATGAGCTAGGAGGAGTTAAGATGTTTCAATTTTTTGCAAACATTTTTGGCTATTTATTAGAGATTATAAATCAATTTGTAAATAATTATGGTTTAGCCATAATTTTATTTACAGCTATAATAAAACTAATAATGTTGCCACTGTCTATAAAACAACAACGATCTATGAAAAAAAATGTAGAACTTCAAGAAAAAATGAAGATTATACAATTTAAATATAAAAATGATCCAGAAAAATTAAATAAAGAAACAATAGATTTATATAAACAAGAAAAATTGAGTCCATTTAGTGGTTGCTTTAGTGCAATAATTCAATTTGTTTTATTAATATCAATTTTTTATATGGTTAGATTTCCACTAACATATATGGAAAAAGTAGATAAAAGCAAAATAGATACATATACACAACAAATAAAAGATGCTGGAATGGAAGTAAGTCAGACATATTCAGAAATTGATATAATAAGAGAAATTAATTTTTTAAGAGAAAAAAATCCAGAAGATGAAACATTAAAAAATATTAATATAAACATGAACTTTTTAGGATTAGACTTAAGCAAAATTCCACAACAAAACTTAACTGATTGGACAGTTTATATAATACCAATTTTATATATTTTATCAACATTTGTATCAATGAGAATAACAAATTCAATGCAAAATACAAATAAAGACAAAAAAGAAATAACAGATGGCGAAAATAAAGAGAATCAAAGAAGTGAAATGGAAGATGCAATGGCACAATCTAATAAAATGATGTCTTGGATGATGCCAATAATGTCTGTTTCTATATCATTAGTTGCACCATTAGGACTAGCTTTATATTGGTTTGTTAATAATATATTAATGATTGGCGAAAGATTAGTTTTAAATAAAGTTATAAAAGATTAAAATATTATTTTTATATTGTTTTTCATAGAAAGGGATGAAAAAATGGAAAAAAGTATTATTTCAGAAGGAAAAACAACAAATGAAGCAATAGAAAAAGGTTTAAAAGTTTTAAATGTATCTAAAAATAAAGTTAATATAAAAATACTAGAAAATGAAGAAAAAAGAAGCTTTTTTAGTATTTTAACACCTAGAGTAGTAAAGGTTCAATTAACATTAAAAGATGAAGAAGAAGACAATAAGGTAATAAAAAAAGAAATAAAATTAAAACAAGAAGAACAAGATATAGCAAAGAAAAATGTAGAAGAATTTTTAAATGAATTTCTAAGCAAAATAAAAAGAGATGAGTATATAGAATACTCTATAAATACTGACAAATCAGGAATATATGTAAATATTAATGATGAAAATTTAGGGTGTTTAATAGGACATAGAGGAGAAACTTTATATGCCTTCCAAAATATTTTATCTGCAGTAGCTGGTAAAAAAATAGAGAATAAAGTACGTGTTTTTCTAGATATAGAGGGATATAGAGAAAAAAGAGAAAAAACATTAGAAGAATTAGCTGAAAAAATATCTAAAACAGTCATAAAAACAAAAAAATCTATCACATTAGAACCAATGCAAGCATATGAAAGAAAGATTATACATAGTAAGCTACAAAACAATGAATTAGTAACTACTAAAAGTATAGGAGAAGAACCACGTAGAAGAGTTGTAATATTATTAAAAAATAAATAAAATAATAAAAATCAGAGGTCAAAGGTCGATTTTTACTTAAAAAGTAATTTTCTATCTTTGACTTTTATTTTGTTAAAATACTTTTCAAAAGTTACATAATGTGGTAAAATAGTTGAAGTAAAAAATAAAGAAGGAGAAAAATATAAATGAGTACTATAGCATCAATATCTACGGCTCCACGGAATAGGTGGAATTGGAATAGTTAGAATAAGTGGGGAAAAGTGTTTTGAAGTTTTAAATAAAATATTCATTCCTAAAAAAACTGAAAATATAGAAAGTATAAAAGGTTATACAATGAAATACGGTCATATTATTGATAATAAAGAAATTGTGGATGAAGTTTTAGTTACATATTTTAAGAAACCCAAAAGTTATACTACAGAAGATATGTGTGAAATAAATACACATGGTGGAAATATAGTTACTAGAAAAATACTAGAATTATGCTTGGAAAATGGAGCTGATCTTGCGGAACCAGGTGAATTTACTAAAAGAGCATTTTTAAATGGAAGAATAGATTTGTTACAGGCTGAATCTGTAATTGATGTAATAAATGCAAAATCAGAAAGAGAAGCAAAGACTGGAATAAAACAATTAGAAGGTATATTATCAAAAAAAATACAAGAAATAAAACAGGAAATATTAGATGTGATGGTTAATGTAGATGTTAGTATAGATTATCCGGAATATGATGTTGAAGATGTCACAAATCGAGAAATATCTAATATGCTTAGTAGTGTAAAATCAAAATTAGAAAAGTTAGAAAAAAGTTTCGATAATGGAAAATTGATAAAAGAGGGAATAAAAACAGCAATTATAGGAAAACCAAATGCGGGAAAATCTTCATTATTAAATGCAATTTTAAAAGAAGATAGAGCCATTGTTACAGAATATGAAGGTACAACAAGAGATACAATTGAAGAATTTGTAAATATTGAAGGTATTCCTTTAAAATTAATTGATACAGCAGGAATAAGAAATGCGAAAGATGAAGTTGAAAAAATAGGAATAGCTAAATCTAGGGAAATAGCAAAAGAAGCAGATTTAATTATTGCTATATTTGATAGTACTAAAGAATTAGCTACAGAAGACATGGAAATTCTAAATTTAATTAAAGATAAACAATCTATAGTAATATTAAATAAAATTGATTTAAACTCAATTTTAAGCGAAACTGATGATAGATTTACTAATTCAAGTAAAAATGTTTTGAAATTATCTGCACTTAATGGAGAAGGACTAGAAAAATTATATGAAACTATTTCTAAAATGTTTAGTTTAAATGAAATAAATTTAGATAATGAAATTGTTATAACAAATTTAAGACATAAAAATTTAATTTCAAAAGCTTTAGTTAATGTAAAAAAATCAGAAGATGCAATTGAAAAAAATATGCCAGTAGATATTATTGCAATATTTATAAAAGATATTTTAGAAGATTTAGGAAATATAACAGGAGATATTGTAACAGATGATATTATTAATGAAATTTTTTCTAAATTTTGTTTAGGAAAATAATTTGGAAAAATTGTTACGAAAATCGAAAATAAGCGATTTTGGGTGTAAAGCAATGTAATTTTATACAAAAAATATAAAAAATGGAATATAAGCAAAATAATGCGAAATTTAAATGTAGATATAATGAACAGTAGAAACTAATAATTGGACAATGAAACAAATTACAAAATGGTTATAAAAAATACAAACCAAAATAAAAAAGTAAACATAAAAACAAAACAAAGAATTGCTGAGTAAAAATTAATTAAAAACTGTTTAATATATAAAATTACTATGTTAAACAAAAAGATAGTAAAATAAACGTTTAACTATTGAGTAAAAATTGTTTGTAAGCATTGATAAAACGGGGTTTCCTGTTTCATATGAAAAGGAGAAAAAGATGAGTTATTACGCAGGAGATTATGATATAGCAGTTATAGGTGCTGGACATGCTGGGTGTGAAGCTGGATTAGCTGCTGCTAGATTAGGGATGAAAACATTAGTATTTTCTATAAGTTTGGAGGCTGTAGCTAATATGCCTTGTAATCCACATATAGGGGGAAGTTCGAAAGGGCATTTGGTTAGAGAAATTGATGCACTTGGGGGTGAAATGGGGAAAAACATAGATAAAACTATGATACAAATTAAAATGTTAAACACATCAAAAGGACCAGCGGTTCATTCTTTAAGAGCACAAGCTGACAGAAAAAAATATCATGTGGAAATGAAACATACTTTAGAAAAACAAGAGAATTTATATTTAAAACAGGGAGAAATTGTGGACATTAAAGTAGAAAATGGCAAAGTGACAGCTGTTGAAACTAGTGTCGGTGCAATTTATGGAGTAAAAGCAGTTATTGTTGCAACAGGAACATATTTAAAAGGAAAAATATTTATGGGAGAATTCTCACAAGAGAGTGGGCCAGATGGTGTTTCTGCTGCTAATAAATTATCAGATGCTTTAAAAAGAATAGGTGTTGATTTAGTTAGATTTAAAACCGGAACGCCAGCAAGAATAAATAAAAGAAGTGTTGATTTTTCTAAGATGGAAGTTCAAAAAGGAGATACTAATATTGTTCCATTTTCATTTGAAGATGAAGTTGAAGATTTAAAACAAGTAGATTGCTATTTAACATATACTAATGAAGAAACACATAAAATAATAAGAGATAATTTACATAGATCACCATTATATGCAGGAAAAATAGAAGGAACTGGACCAAGATATTGTCCATCTATAGAAGATAAAGTAGTGAGATTTAGCGATAAACCAAGGCATCAAGCTTTTGTTGAACCTGTAGGATTAGATACTGATGAAATGTATGTGCAAGGATTAAGTTCATCTCTTCCAGAAGATGTACAAATAGCATTTTATAGGACTGTACCAGGATTAGAAAATGCTGAATTTACCAGGTCTGCATATGCTATTGAATATGATTGTATAAATCCATCAAATTTAAAGTTATCTTTAGAGTATAAAGGGATAGATGGTCTATTTATGGCGGGTCAAACAAATGGAACTTCTGGTTATGAAGAAGCTGCATGCCAAGGATTAATAGCTGGAATAAATGCTTCACAAAAAATAAAAGGTAAAGAACCAGTTATTTTAGATAGAAGTCAAGGGTATATAGGTGTATTAATTGATGATATTGTTACAAAAGGAACAAATGAACCATATAGAATGATGACTTCTAGAGCAGAATATAGGCTACTTTTAAGACAAGATAATGCAGATTTGAGATTGACAGAAATAGGGCATGATATTGGATTGATATCAGAAGAAAGATATCAAAAATTTTTAAATAAAAAATCAAATATAGAAAAAGAAATAAAGAGATTAAAAGAAGAAACAGTAAAACCAACAGAAAAAGTAAATGAATTACTAAAAAAATGTGGAACAACAGAGCTTTCAACAGGCACAAAAATGTCTGAATTGTTAAAAAGAACAGAATTAGATTATGATAAACTTGCTCAAATTGACGAAAATCGACCAGAATTGACATTGCAAGAAAAAGAAGAAGTAGAAATTCAAATAAAATATGAAGGCTATATAAAAATGCAAGAAGCACAAGTTGAGAAATTTAGAAAATTAGAAACAAAATTATTATCAGAAGAGTTAGATTATGAAAAAATAAATGGTTTGAGTTTAGAGGCTAGACAAAAATTAAATAAATTTAAGCCACGTTCAATAGGACAAGCATCAAGAATTTCTGGAGTTTCTCCTGCTGATATATCTGTATTATTAATATATTTACAAGTAAATAAGAAAAATTAAAGGGTTGGGAATAATGGAAATAAATGAATTTAAACAAATAATGAATGAATCTGCTAAAAAAATAGATATAGAGTTTAATGATAAACAGTTGCAACAATTTTATGATTATATGAATTTACTAATAGAATGGAATGAGAAAATTAATTTAACTGCAATTACGAAACCTAATGAAATAATAATAAAACACTTTATAGATTCATTAACTATTAATAAATATATAGAGAAAAATGTTAAAATGGTAGATGTAGGAACTGGAGCAGGTTTTCCAGGAATTCCTATAAAAATATATAGACCAGATGTAGAAGTAACATTAGTAGATTCTTTAAATAAAAGAATAAACTTTTTAAATGAAGTTATTACAAAAGTGAAATTGGAAAAAATAAATACAGTTCATGCAAGGGTAGAAGAATTTGCAAAAAATAAAAAATATAGAGAAATGTTTGATATTGTAACAGCCCGAGCAGTCGCAAATCTAACTGTACTTTCTGAATATTTATTGCCATTAACTAAAATAAAAGGTCAATGTATATGTATGAAAGGAAGTAATATAGAAGAAGAATATAAAGATAGTCAAAAGGCAATAGAGATACTTGGAGGACATATTGATGATATAAATGAATTCTATTTACCAGATTCTGATATAAAAAGATGTATTATAAAAATAAATAAAATAAAAATTACGCCAAAAAAATATCCAAGGAAACCTGGAACACCGGCAAAAGAGCCAATTAGATAGACCATTGTAGGTCTATCTTTTTTATATAAAACAAAAAAATAATATAAATTCGAAAAATTCATTGACTTTTTTTTTAATCTTTTATATTATATATGTAAGTAACAAATATAACAAATAAATAAATATTTACTATAAAATGGAGGCGAGATTTGTGGGAAAAATAATTGCAGTAGCAAATCAAAAAGGTGGAGTAGGAAAAACAACTACAACAATAAATTTAAGTACAATTTTAGCAAAAAAAGGAAAAAAAGTTCTATTAATTGATGCAGATCCCCAAGGTAATGCTACAAGCGGTGTGGGAGCAGAAAAAGACGTGGAATTTTCAACATATGACATCTTAGTAGGAGATACACAAATAGAAGAAGCAATAGAGGGAACAATAATAAAAAATTTATCAGTATGTCCGTCAAATATGAATTTAGCAGGAGCAGAAGTTGAACTTGTTTCAATGATGTCTAGAGAACAAAGACTAAAAGAAAAACTAGAAGAGGTAAAAAAGAAATTTGACTATATTTTAATCGACTGTCCACCATCACTAGGACTAATTACATTAAATGCTTTTACAGCAGCTAATAGCGTATTAATACCTGTACAATGTGAATATTATGCATTAGAAGGATTAGGACAACTCATAAACACAATAAACTTAGTAAAAAAACATTTAAACAAAAATATTGAAATAGAAGGTGCGTTACTTACAATGTATGATGCCAGAACAAATTTATCAAATCAAGTTGTAAAAGAAGTAAAAAAATACTTTAATAACAAAGTATATAAAACAGTAATTCCTAGAAATGTAAGACTAAGTGAAGCACCAAGTTATGGAATGCCAATAACAGAATATGATGCTAGATCAAAAGGGGCAAAAAGCTACGAAAAATTCACAAAAGAATTTTTAAAAATGAATGAATCAGAGAAAAAAGCAAAACATATGTTATAAAATATGAAAGGAATGTGATAAAAATGCCTAAAAAAACAGGATTAGGAAAAGGGTTAGATGCCTTATTTGGACCAGTTCCAGAAGAAGAAAAAGTACAAGATAATGATATATTAAAAAATTTAAAAATTATAGAAGTAGAACCAAATAGAGAACAACCTAGAAAAAACTTTAATCAAGAAGCATTAGAAGAATTAGCAGAATCAATAAAAGAATATGGATTAATACAACCAATAGTTGTAACAAAAAAAGATGGATATTACAGCATTATAGCTGGAGAAAGAAGATGGAGAGCAAGTAAAATAGCCGGACTTACAGAAATACCAGCAATTATAAGAGAAGATGATGAAAGAAAAAATAATGAAATAGCATTAATAGAAAATATGCAAAGAGAAGATTTAAACCCATATGAAAAAGCATTAGGAATAAAAAATTTAATGACTACATATGGATTTACACAAGAAGAAATTGCAAAAAAATTAGGAAAGAGTAGAAGCGCAATAGCAAATACAGTAAGAACGTTAAACTTAGAACCACGAGTATTAGAAATGGCAAAAGAAGGAAAATTAACGGAAGGACATTGTAGAGCATTACTTTCTATAACAGATCCAGAAAAACAATATTTAACAGCTATAGATATGATAGAAAGAGGTGCAACAGTTAGAGAAGTAGAACAAACAGGAAAAAAAATTAATAAAAAAGAAGTATCAAAAGAACAATTAAAAAGAAATGCAATTTTATATAGAGACATAGAAAGCACATTCCAAGGATTTTTCGGAACAAAAGTAAAATTAAATCCTGGTAAGAAAAGAGGAAAAATAATAATAGAATATGCTTCAAATGATGATCTAGAAAGAATATTAAATCTAATGAAATAAGAAAGAGGTTAGATGAATGCAAGAAATAATTAATTTTTTAGGAATAGATAATTTTTTATTAATATTATCGATTTTAGTAGTTATACTTACTATAGGATTTATTGCTATATTATATAGTAATATAAAATTAAAAAATAAATACGAAAAATTTATAAAAAAAGTGGGAAATGGCAAAAATATAGAAGAAGATTTAGAAAATTATATGTACAGAGTAGAAAGAGTAGAAAAACAAAATGCAGAAATAACAACATTTTGTAAAAATTTAGATGATGAATTATCTAAATGTATTCAAAAAATTGGAATTGTTAGATATAGTGCATTTAAAGATACTGGGAGTGATTTGAGTTTTGCAGTAGCAATGCTAGATGAGAGGAATGATGGAATAGTATTTAACGGAATTTATTCTAGAGAAATGTCAAATATATATGCAAAACCAGTAACAAATGGAAAATCCAAATATACTTTATCAGAAGAAGAAAAAGAAGCAATTAGTAAAGCTATTGAATCTAACGGTTTGCTTAATATAAGATAAGGAAAAGCTATCTTTAATATAAGATAGCTTTGTTCATTAAAATATTAGTTTAAATAATATAAAGAGAAATAAAATACTTGGGATACCAAAACATACAGCCCGTGCGATTTCTTTTTCTTTAATATAGTAAATTGTTGAAAGTGTAAAACAAAGAGTTAGTAATACATAAAACAATCCAATTATAGAAAGAAAAGAAATCTTAAATACTAGTATTAAGATGATTAAACCTACAATTGTAAAAAATATTCCCATTTTGTTGTCCTCCTGAAATGAACTTATAAGTATAGTTACCATAATTATAATATAAAATATAAAAAAAGTCAAAATTATTAAAAAATGCTATTGACAAACATTTTAAAAAATGCTAATATATATACTGTCGCTGGACATAGCGATAATCAATGGAGAGGTGGTCGAGTTGGTTTATGGCACCAGTCTTGAAAATTGGCGTAGGTTAATAGCCTACCGTGGGTTCGAATCCCACCCTCTCCGCCAAGCATTATAAAGATATAAAAGTCCATAAATTTATATTAATAAATTTAAGATTTTATATCTTTATTTTTTAATTTAATATTTATTTGTAGGTGTACCCAAGTGGTGAAGGGGGCAGTTTGCTAAACTGCTAGGTCTCGTAAGGGGCGCGGAGGTTCGAACCCTCTCACCTACGCCAAAAGATATAAAGAAAAATACATCTTTATATCTTTTTTATCATGTCTATTAAATATTTTAATAAAAATATTGTCAAAAAAAAACATATAAGGTATAATTAAATTATGATAGGAGGAATTATATGAAAATTAATAAATATAAAAAAATATGTTTAATGATATTTATATCAATATTTTTATTTTTGACATTAATAATGCAAAACAATAAAAGTTATGCCGAATATGGAGAATTATTTTCCAAATTTTTAGTAATGAATGGAGGAAGTTTGGCAAATGGAAAAACAACAGCATCAATTCAATATGATAAAACTTATGAAATACCGTATTCTTTAAGTTTTACAGCTCTTGAAAATTTTGTCAATGAAAAATGTAAAGAGAATGGAACTATAACAGGAAGTAAGGTAATAGAAGTTTTTGAAGAATATTCTACAATGTTACAAGATGAAGGAGATGAAAAAGCCAAAAGTGAAAAAGAAGTGAAAGAATATGAAGCTTTATTTCAGATTATGGGAGCAGTAAAAGATGCTTTAAAGGGGAAAAATGAAAATGAATCAGTAAGTGATGCATTAAAAAAAGCTGGTATAAAATCAGAAGCTTATAATTCTGACGGAACAATAGATAATGAACAATCATCAAATACTTTTCTTACCAAAGAAGAATTGTTAAATTATAATTATGATAAATTAAAAGGAATTTTTTTAAATACAGACAATTATTATGATAATGGAAAGAAAATTAAAGGATTAGATGATAATTCAAATTTATCAGAAAGTGATAAAGAAGAAATTAAAAAAAAGTGGGCTGAAACTTATTATAAAGAAGAAAGAGAAGATAGTATTCCTAATATTGATGAATATTTAAAAAAACAGCTTGATGAAATTAAAGCGACTATATATTATAGAAATTTATCTGTATCAACTTCAGGTTCAACTAGTGGATTAGATGATATGGTTAGTGATAGTGAAGCTTTTATTAATGTAGCTGATGAAAATAGAATAGAAACTACAAGTTTACAAAAGTTTACACAAAATATATATAATATATTATTAACAATAGGAATAGTAGTAGCAGTTTTAGCAGGAGCAATAATAGGAATAAGATATATGTTAGGAAGTGTAGAAGATAAAGCTGAAGTTAAAGGAATGTTAATACCATATATTGCAGGTTGTGTAATAGTATTTGGAGCATTTGCAATATGGAAAATAGTTGTAACAATTTTACAGAGAATATAGAAATGGAGATTTGAATATGAAAAAAAGATTTAATATTATAATGATAATTGTAATGATTTGTATTATGTTTTTTCCTTATATTGTATCTGCAACAGAATTAGTTGTAACACAAGAAGGGGCTAAAATTGCAGATGATTTAGGATTAGGCGATTTAAATAATTATAAAGGTAATGGAGAAGAAGCGTCTAAATTTGTAGGAAAAGCAGAAGGAATATTGTCTTTTATACAAACTATAGGTGTTATAATATCTGTAATTATATTAATAGTAATAGGAATAAAATATATGTTAGGAAGTGTAGAAGAAAAAGCTGATTATAAGAATGCAATGATACCTTATTTAATAGGTGCTTTATTAGTATTTTCGGTAACAACTTTACCACAAATTATATACAAATTTATGCAAAATTTTCAAAATTTATAAAAAAGTTGCATAAAAAAACAAAATATGATATACTTAAAATAATGTTATTAAAATTCTCATTTAATGAGGTTTGATATAGAAAATAAGGAGGAAGAAAGATGAACAAAAAACTAACAAAAGTATTAGCAACAATTTTAATGATTACTATGATTGTATCTGTAGCTGCTACTTGTTTCGCAATAGAACCAGGTAGTATAAAAGGTGATACTAGTGGACAAGGTGCAGAAGAAATTGCTAATGTTGGTAAATCTATAGTTGGAATATTACAAACAGTTGGTATTATATTATCAGTTGTAATTCTAATTATACTAGGTATTAAATATATGATGGGTAGTGCCGAAGAAAAAGCAGATTACAAAAAATCAATGATACCTTATATAGTTGGTGCAGTATTAATATTTGCTGCATCTGCATTAGCACAAGTTGTTTACCAATTTGTTACAGGAATATCAGAAGTATAATAATCAATAAAAAAAAGAGTAGTAAACTACTCTTTTTTTTATTGATTAAATCTTAAAAAAACAATATAATATTACAATATTATTACAATAGTATTAAAAGTATATTAAATTTACTTTTTTTGTCTAAAAATATTACATTTTACGAGTTTATATGTTATAATTATACTTAGTAAAAGTGTAATATTTTATTACTGAGGAGGAAAAAAGATTGGGAACATATAATTTACCAAGAAATGTAAAAGGAGAAGGAAGAATTTTATTCATATTTTCAACAAAAGCTTTGATTTATACAATGGCTGGAGCGGGAATAGGATTTGTTTTTTATTTGATTTTTAGTATAGTAAAATTAACTGTAGTTGGAATTATATTAATGTTGTTTTTAGCATTAATTGGATTTGCTATTGGAACACTTAAAGTACCAGAAACAAATGCTTTTGAAATAACTAAAAAAACAGGTGGAGAAAATATAGATGATGTAATAAAAAGAGCTATTAAATTTAAAATGAACAAAAATAAAATATATGTTTATGATAATGACAATACAGGCAACAAAAAAACAACAAATGAAAAAGGAGGAGAACAATAATGAATACAAATGTAATTTCTAACATGTTAGGTATTTTACTTATTATTTTAATAGCATTATTAATGATATTATCGATTGTTTTCTTAGTATTAAAAAGCAAACAAAACATAAATAATCGTAAAGAAAAAAAGAATAATAATAATAATGTAAATACAACAAATAAAAAAGATACAAAAATTTCAACAACATATAATAAAAAATCAATATTTGATTTTATGGAATTTGATGAAGTTACAGATAATATGATTGTTCAAAAAGATGGAAAAAGATATGTTATGGTAGTTGAATGTCAAGGTGTAAATTATGACTTAATGTCTCAAATGGAAAAAGTTTCTGTAGAAGAGGGATTTCAACAATTTTTGAATACATTAAGACATCCAATCCAAATATATATACAAACAAGAACTGTAAACTTAGAAAATAGTGTAAACACATACAAAACAAAAGTAAAAGAGATACAAGAAAAATATAACAGAATGAGAATTCAATATGAACAAATGGCACAGTCAGAAAATTATTCTGGAGAAGATTTACAGAAAGCTTTTTATGAATTAACAAAACAAAAAAATTTAGTGGAATATGGATTAGATATTATTTCAAATACAGAAAGAATGAGCTTAAATAAGAATGTTTTAAATCAAAAATATTATATAGTAATTCCATATTTTTCAGAAGAAAGTACAGATGAAAAATATGATAAAGATGAAATAAGAAATATGGCTTTTTCAGAATTATATACAAAGGCTCAATCAATAATAAGAGCTATATCTGCATGTTCTGTTAAAGGAAAAATTTTAAATTCATCTGAATTAGTTGAGTTATTGTATATGGCATATAATAGAGAAGATGCAGAAATATATAATTTAGAAAGAGCTTTAAGAGCACAATATGATAGTTTATATTCTACTGCACCAGATGTGTTTGCTAAAAAAGTAAAAGCAATAGATCAAGAAATTAATAGACAAGCAATAGATTTAGCAAATAATACAATAACAAAAGTAAAATCAAAAATGCAAAAACAAGCCGAAGAAAAAGAAGATAGTATGGAAGAATTAATCAAGAAAATGGCACAGGTTATATTATCAGAAAATAAAGAATATGTAGGAGAAAAGGTTGCTGATGCAGCTATAGAAGAAATACAGGAAGGAGGAAAAGAAAATGAAACAAAAGTTAAGAAGACAAGAGGAAGAAAGAAACAATCAGTTAATTAATGAGAATGATGAACCAGAAATATTAAGAAGAAAAACAGTAAAGGAATTAATTGCTCCTTCTGGAATAGATGCATCACATATAGATCATTTAGAAATAATTGCAAGTGTTAAAAGATATGCAAGAAGTTTCTTTATTTCTACACTTCCACGTATGTGTACATTTCCAGAATTATTTAGAGATTTATACTTTTTTGGAGATTTAAATACATCTATATACATAACACCAATACCAGAATCTAGATCTCAAAATGAATTAAATAAAACAATAAATGAACTAGAAACAGAGAGAATTGTAGCAGCAGATAGAGGAAATATAAATAGAGAAAGTACATTATCACAAAAAAGATATGAAGCTGAACAATTAAGAGATGAAATTGCAGCAGGATTTAATAAAATGTATGAAGCTTCAATAGTTTCTACATTGTTTACATATAGCTTAGATGATTTAGATAGATTAACAAAATTACTTTCAGCAGAAATGTCTAAGTCATTAGTTGGAGTAAAAAGTGCATGGGGAATGCAAGAAGAAGCATTTAAGAGTAATTTACCATTTTCTACAGACATGTTAAAAAAATCACATGATTTTGATAGTAGATCAATGGGAACGGTTTTCCCCTTTACAACTACAGAAGTAGGACATGCAACAGGTGTACCAATAGGATTTAATAAACAAACAGGAACACCAATTTTATTTGATAACTTCCATCCATCACTTACAAACTATAACATGGTTATATTTGCTAAATCTGGTGCTGGAAAATCAGTAACAATGAAAACTTTAATATCACGTTCTTCAGTTCTTATGGGAATTGAAAGTTTAGCATTAGATGCTGAAGGTGAATATAGTATAGTTGCAGAAAGTTTAGGTGGGATTAATGTTGTATTAAGTCCAAATTCAAAAACAGTAATTAATTTATTTGATATAGAACCAGAAAATATAAAAGACGAAATAACAGGAAGAGAAAGAATGGTTTTAAATGTAGAAAGTAAAGTAGAAGATGTTACACAAGCATTACTTACTATGGCTAGAGGAAGTACAAGAAGTACAGAAGTAAACGAATTAACAAAACAAGTAATTGCAGAAACTGTAGCTGAAGAATATGCAAGAATAGGAATTAACAGTAATCCAAGTAGTTTATATAGTGGAGAAACCTTTCAACAAGGTGATAGACTTTATAATGAAAAGAAAGATATGCCTACAATAGGAAGTTGGTATAAAAACTTAGAAAGAAAAGCACAAGCAAATACAAATAAAGATTATAGTTATCATTATAGTTATTTATTAAAAGTTATGAAACAATACATAAGAGAATTTAATGGGCAAATGGCATATTTTGATGGACAATCAACTTTTGATTTATTAGATGGAGCACCATTTATTAATTTGGATATTTCTCAATTGGAAGAAAGATTTGCAAGACCATTAGCTCAACAAATACTTCTTTCATGGATTTGGGAAAAATTTGTAAAGAAAAATAGTGAAGATAGAACAAGAGCAAGACAAAAAAGAGTTATTGTTGACGAAGCATGGATGTTATTGCCATACCCAGAAGCTGTAGACTTTTTAAACACAATGGCTAGACGTGCAAGAAAGAGAAATGTATCTTTGGCAATTATATCTCAAAGATTCCAAGATTTTTATGAAAGGCCAGAAGCACAAGCAGTTTTAACTTCTTCAGATACAAAATTATTTTTAGCACAAGACAAATCAGAAATTCAGTATTTAAAAGAAGTATTTAAATTAAGTGAAGGAGAAGCAGGATTTTTAACAACTTGTTTAAAAGGTGAAGGATTATTAAAAGTAGGTTCAGAAACAGCGATAATTCAGATAGTTCCAACAGAAAAAGAATTTGAATTTGTGGAAACAAATATTAATAAATTGGTACAGATGAAAAGTAAAAGAGAAGGAACTTTAGAATAGTAAGGGAGGATAAAATGGGATTTTTCACAAAAAAGAGTACAATACAAAAGATTATATTAGCATTAGTTGTAATAATACTTTTTAACTTTGCTATTCCAGTAAAATCGCAAGCGGATTTATGGGAAGATATAGGTGGAAAAATATTAAAAGAACTTGTAAAATTAATAGACTCTCTTGGCGATGTTATAATGGGTGTTTTAAATAAAACAATGCTTGGAACAGAAGCAATTTATGGCTCTGTAATGCTCGATCCAAATGATACTATTACAAAAAAATCAATTAAAGAAACAGATGGAATATTTTATTCAGATGGAACAGAACAGCCAAGAGAAACGATTATTTCTTCTGATTATAGTACTGGACTATTGGGAGAATTTAAAATTCCTAATATGTTATACTGTCCAGAAAATATATTTGCTAATAAAATTCCTGCATTTGATGTTAATTTTATACATCCAAATAAATATACAGGAGTATATGGCGAAGAGGAAAAGAGTTTTGCAACTGAATTAGCGCCTACAATATCTTCTTGGTATAAAGCTTTTAGGAATATAGCTGTTGTAGGACTACTTTGTGTTTTAGTTTATTTAGGAATAAGAATTTTAATAGAAACATCAGCACAAGGAAAAGCCAGATATAAAGAATCACTAAAAAACTGGTTTGTAGCATTATGTTTAGTTTTTGCTATTCATTTTATTATGGCTGGAACTTTAATGTTCATTGATAAGGTAACAGAATTATTATCTACTTCTTTAGGAACATCAAATATATATTTAGATATAACTGATGTAGGACCTGTAAAAACAAATTTAACAGGATATGTAAGATTAATGGCAGAACATAATGATTGGGGAAATGCAACAGCATATTCACTAATTTATATAGTATTAGTTATATATACAATAATGTTTACATTTACATATTTTAAAAGATTTTTATGGATGGCTTTTCTTACAATGATTGCTCCATTAGTTTCTTTAACATATCCTATTGATAAAGTAGGAGACGGAAAAGCACAAGCATTTAATATGTGGTTTAAAGAATATATTATGAATGCAATATTGCAACCAGTTCATTTATTACTATACTCTGTAATGGTATCATCCGCAATAGATTTGGTAGCAAAAAATCCAATATATGCGTTGGTAGCAATCGGATTTTTAATTCCAGCAGAGAAATTTATTAAGAAGATGTTTGGATTGGACAAAGGAGAAACTTCAGGAGGATTAGGTTCTTTTGCTGGTGGAGCTATGACAATGAAAGCATTAGAAACATTAGGAAGAAAAGCACCTTCACCATTAGATAAAGGAGGAAAAGGAAAAAATCCAGCACCAACAAACGAAAATAAAATTAGACAAAATAAAAGAGCAAATCTTGAAGGATGGAAAGATAATGGAAATATTGATATAGATGGAGCTGATGTTGCGATGGGATCATCATTAGCAGGAGGAGCTGCTGCAAAAAAAATTACGGAAGATGATTCTGTTAAATACCCAAGTAAAACACTAGATGCAAAAGATGTTAAAAATTTAAAAGACAACGTACAAGACAGTAAGTTATATCAGAAACAATTAGCACAAAATGAAAAAGTTAATAACAATAAAACATCTTCTTCAAATAATGGAATTAAAGCCTCTAGAAAAAGAGCAATAGCTAGAATGGTTGGAAATGGAATGAAAAAAGGAGCTATAAAGGGATGGAAATCAGTACCTAAAGCTACTAAATTTTTAGCTAAGAAAGGACTTAGAGGATCTGGATTAGTTATGGGAGGAGCAATTGGACTTGCTGCAGGAATTGCTAGTGGAGATCCATCACAAGCTTTTCAATATTCAATTGCAGGAGCTGCAGCTGGTAATAAAATTGGAGATGGAATATTTAACTTAGGTGCAAGATCTGCTAATGCAATAATAGATGGAACTAAGAATGGAACAGATGCTTTGAAAAGTGCTTATAGGGATGAAAGATATACCTTAGCTGAAAAAAGAAATAGAGAAATAGAAGAACAAAATAGAGCTGCTAAAAAAGCATTTTTAAAGAATGAGGAAGAAAAAGCAAGATATGAAGATTTAACAGCAAGATTACAAGAAGCAGGAGTAGATTGTAATTTAGATCAAATTATGAATACTGCATTTGATTATAAAGTTGCAGGATTAGATGATGATAAAATTGAAAAGGGACTTAAGTTAGAGAGTAAATATGGAAATATAGGTGGTAATAACCACGAACAAATAATGGATATTATGGATTTAACAAATAAATATAGTTCAGAATATATTTTAAATGATAAAAAGAGAGCGGCTATGGAAGGATCTATTCGAAGTATTGCTGGAAGTAATACTGATCAAGTTATGCAACTATTCGCTGAAGCACAAGGACAAGGAGAGTATTATAAGAAAATAAAAACTAGAGAAAATGCTCAAAAAACTAAAGCAAAAAGTAATATCATAACAGATTCTACTGCGGCAGAAAAAGAGTTTAATAAAGGTAGAGAAAATGGAACTATAATATTAGGAGGAAAGTAATAAATGCACAATTTGATTAGAATGTATAATCAAAATAGATTAATGATTTGGATTGTAGTAATTGGAATAATTATTGCAATTACTATAATTCAAGTTCTAAACCAAGCAGCTAGAGAAAGTAATATAGAAAGAAATAAAAATATAATAGCTCAACAACAAAATGAATTAAATACAAAAAATTATAAAAATGAAAGTAAATCAATGGTATCTGGAGGTACTGTATCAGAATCTGATCAAAATACATATGGTAAACTTATAGATAGTTTTTTTACTTATTGTATTAATGGAAAACCAGAAGAAGCATATGATTTACTTTCTTCTGATTGTAAAAAAATATTATATCCATCTGAAAAAATTTTTGAAGAATTATATTATAATGGAAAATTTAATGGTAATAAACAATATAGTTTTCAATCATGGTCTTCTAGAAATGAGGATATATATTTAGTAAAAATTCACGATAATATGCTGTTATCAGGTAAAGATAATACAGAAGATTATTTGCAAGATTATGTAACTATTGTTAAAGAAGATAATGATTATAAATTAAATATAAGTAGTTTTATTGAAATGAATTCAATTAAAAAAAGTGAATCTAAAGATGGAATTACAATATTAGTTAAAGATTCTTATATATATATGGATTATCAAGTTTTTAACATTGAGGTAAGTAACACAACAGAAAATACAATTAGTTTAGTTGATTACAATAAAGAGCAATCTATTTATGCAACAGATTATAATGGTATTAAATTTTCAGCATTATTAAATGAAAATATAGAAGAAGATTTTATAGTACAAAAACAAAAAAAGAAAAATATTCAAATAAAATTTAGCAATTCATATAGAGTTGGAAATGGAATTAATAATATTAATTTTTCAAATATAATAAAAAATTATGAGGTATATGTAAAAGACAAAGAAAATTATAAAGATATATTGAGTATTGAAATATAATTTTAAAATTGTAGATTTTGGAATAGGGGGTGATAACTTTGAAAAATAATGAAAGTAAGCAAAAAAGTGATGTAGAACATGATGCTGCAAGAATTGCAAAGAAAAAAATAATAAATAAAATAAAAAGTGTTATATTATCTAAGTTGATGGTTGGTTTTGTATTTATTTTTGTAAAGATATTACCTATAATATTAATTGTTTCATTAATTACTGTTGTCTTTAGTTGGATTATAGAGTTATTTCAAGGAGAAGATACAGCAGATATTATTTATGCACTATTATTAAATTCTGATATGGTATCGTCGCAAGAGTTTTCTTCTTTAGTAGAAATTAAAGGAGATGAAAAAAATGGATACCATTTGGAATTTAAAGAGGGATTTGATGAAAAATGTGATAAAGTAGTAGAAGAGTTAAATAAAACTCCTGAGACAGTAGCTTCAGTAGATAAAGATTTGTTAAAGCAAATGATAAAAGCTGAATTAGTAACGCAATATCCTAATCTTGGAGGTAGTGTAAGTGGAACAGATCAATTTCAAGGAGCTGTAAGGATTAGAAGAATTACTCCAGATAAAAAGTATGGAGAAATAAAAAACACATCGAGTGGAGAAACAACAAAACAAAATATTTCTTTTTCTGGTTCTGATTCTGTAGTACAACCATCTGATGGAGAGAAAATATACAAAATTGGAATAATGGCGTCACATTCTACTGATAATCCTGGTGCAAGATCACCAACACCAAAAGAAAACGAAATGCAATTAAAAGAAGAAGAATTAACTGTAAAAGTAGCAAAATATATAGAACAAGCATTTAGGATTTATGGAAATATTCAAGTAGTACAAATAGGAAGTACAGAAGAAAACCCAAATGTTTCTAATGACGGAAGACTACAAAAAGCTAAAGATGAACAAGTTGATGTTTTGATTGAAATAGCTTTTAATTCTGCTGGTGATGGAACAAAATATGAAAATGACAATGGAGTTAGTATTACATATAACCAAGATGGTGGTTCAGAAGAGACAAAAAAATTAGGGCAAAAATTAAAAGAAAATGTTGCTAATAGTATGGATTTAAATAAAAGTATATCAGATAGTACTGAAACAACAAATACTTTAGGAACAAAAGATGATAGCTTTTTATCATTAAAAATAAATGGTGGATATTTAACATCAAGAAAAGACTATGCAATAATAAGCCAAGATTTAGGATTGCAATTATATGCTAAGGGAGTAATTAATGGAATATTAGAATATTATGGTATTGAAAATCATGGTTATGGAACAATGATTGATGGTAAAGAAAGTATTTCTAGTACTATAAATTCAAAAGTTGTAGAGTTAAAATATGTTCGAGCAGATCAATTTGAAAAAGACTTAAGTGAGAATCCAACACAGGCATTACAAGAGTATACACTAGATGAGAATTTTAAAATTGTTACTGCAACTTGGAGTTATACTGATGATACATTAAGCGTTACTAAAAATAATTCGACATTAGATTATAAGAGTATTATGAGTAAATATACAATGCCTATGGAATATATGTTGTTTTGGTATATAGATACCCAAAGTTCTGATTTTGCTTATGATTTAGGACAACTTGCATTAGATAGTGAATTTATAATAATGATAGAAGATAATATTACAACAACTAAGGTAGAAACAACAAAAGAAGAATCAAGTCAAACAAAACAACAAGATGAAGATGGTAATTATTCAATAGAAACAGAGAAAGTAGATTTACATGAAACCAGTAAAGAGACTAAGACAACAGAAAGAGTATCTCCAAAAATTGAATTAATATATGCAGATACTTGGTTTATGAATTTTGAAAATAAATTAGTATTAGAAAATAATAAAAATGAGGTTAAAGCAAATGGTACAGTAACAGAAAATAGTGCTAAATCTCAGTCAACAGATGTTACTATAGATGAGTGGTCTGAAACGGAAACAGTTGAAGAAAAAGAAAAAGATGAAGACGGAAATGAAGTTACTGTAGAAAAAGAAATAACAAAAAAATATCAAAAAGAAATAACAACTCAAACTACAATTAATAATTTTACAGTTTCTAATCAATATAAAGCTGGTGAAGCAGAAGTAAAAGGTAATGAGCAAAAATTTGTTGAATTATTTAAAAAAAGTTCTATAAAAGGTATGTTAACAGAATCTTGGTTAAGAGATTTACTAGAAAGTAATCAGAAAACAGTTAATATGGTAGACATTACAGATTATCTTATTTACAAGGCTACTGGTAATGATACTGGTGTTATGTCATTTGATTTTAGCGAATATGCTCCAAGTTCATTTAGTACTATTACGGGAATTTATGGAAATACAGTTCAGGAAAAAGTATGGTTTGCATTAAGGGATGCAGGATATAGTGAATATGCTGTAGCTGGTGTAATGGGAAATATAGAAAGAGAATCTGGATTTAATGTAAATGCAATAGAAATGGGAAGTGGAGAAGGTAGAGGACTTTGCCAATGGTCATTTGGAAGAAGAAAGGCTTTAGAAGATTTTGCAACTGAGAATGGTAAAGAATGGAATGATGCTGATATACAAATTCAATTTTTAATTAGTGAATTAGAAGAGGGAGGACAATGTTTAACATATAATGGATATTCTAGAAATGACTGGGTAAATGCAACAAGCCCTGAAAGTGCAGCAACAGCATTTTGTTGGAGTTTTAAAAGACCGAGTGCTTCTTTTTCTGGAATGAGTACAAGAACAGAGGCTGCTAGAAAATATTATAATGAATTTAATGGAAAAACAAAGCCTACAGGAACATCGGTGGCTGTAAATGATGGAGATGGTTATACTTCAATATATATAGCAAGTTCTGGAAAACAATTCAAAGAGTATAAACAATATGAAGGATCATATAAAGATACACCATTTATGCCATATGGTGGAAGTATTAAGTCTATAGGTTGTTCAATTACATCAGTTTCAATTGTATTAACAGGATATGGAATAGATGTTAATCCAGGAGATCTTGCAGGTCATGCTGGTTTATCTTTACATTTAAAAACCTATGGAGTAAATAGTTCAGAAAATAAAGATTTTGGAATAAACAATTCAGAAAGTAATGCAATTGCAGATAATATTACAAATCATTTGAAGAATGGACAACCAGTAGTTGTTGAAATTTCTGGAGATTTAAAGGCCGGGGGGGCAACAAAGCATTATGATCAACATTTTATTACTGTATTAGATATAAATTCATCTGGAGAAGTTTATGTATCAGATCCAGGAAGTTCTACAACAAATGGATGGGCAAATGTATATGACATTGTTGGAATTTCGAAGAATGTAATATATACAGAAAATTAGATAAAAAGGAATGATTAAACTTGAAAAAAATAAAAATTTTGATAATAAGTATAATTATTTTGATTTTCATTATAGGAATATTATTTTTAGCATTAAATAAAAAAGAAAAAAATAATAGTGATAATACTTCTGTTCTTAATGGTAATGTTGAGGTTGTTAGTGAAAGATCAGAAGATGAAAGAAGTGAAATTACTACTTCTAATTATTACATGATTCAAAAATGTATTTCTCAATATTTAGGATTTGTAAATAAAAATAATTCTGCATATTTTAGAGTAAATGAAAATGGTGAAAATGTAAAATCTGTTAGTGATGATTATATTAAGGGAAGAATTTATGATATATTAAGCGAAAGTTATATAAATAAAAATAAAATTACAAAAAATAATGTATATTCATATGTTGATAATATAAGCGAAAAAGTAAATTTTAGTATGTTAGATGCAAAAGTAGTAAAGAACAATAAATTAAATCAATATATTGTTTATGGTTTTATACAAACAACAGAAAATAAATTTATAGAAAATAGATATTATATAATTAATATAGATGAAAATAATAATATTTTTTCAATAGAACCTATTTTAAAAAAATATAATAATATGGAAGAAATTTCAGTTGAAGATACAAAAATAGAAAAAAATGAAAATAATTCTATACCTACAATAAAAGTAAATTCAGAAACACAATGTAAAAATTATTTAATGGAATTTAAAAGAATTATGCTAAGTAATCCAGAGATTGCTTATGAATATTTAGATAAACAGTATAGAGAAAAAAGATTTGGAAATATAACAGAATTTAAAAAATATGTAAATAATAATAAAGATGAAATAAAAAGTATTGCTGTATTAGAATATATGGTTAATGTATATGATAATTATACAGAATTTGTATGTAAAGATAAATACGGAAGAATATATACTTTTAATGCAGAAACACCATTGAAATATACTGTAAAATTAGATACATATACTAATATTTCTGAAAAATTCAAAAATGAATATGATTTAGCAGAGATGCAGAAAAAAATACAAATGAATATTGATAAATGGATACAAATGTTAAATAATAGAGATTATTTTTCAGCATATAAATTTTTAGATGAAACTTTTAGAAATAATAATTTTGGGTCTCAAGAAAATTTTGAAAAATATATGAGAGAAAATTATTCTTTATATTATGCTGTAACTTATAATGAATACAAAGAAGAAAATGGTATATCCATAATGAGTATAACTTTAAAGGATATATTAAATAAAAATACTACAACAAAAGATTTAAAAATAATAATGAAATTAAATGATGATTATGATTTTGTAATGTCATTTGAAATTTAGAAAAAATAAAAATAAATAAGAATTTCTTATTTATTTTTATTTTTTATTTTAAGAATTTTCAATAAAAATTTTAATAAATTCGTTATTTAAAAAATAATTTTTAATAAAAGGAATTTGAAAAATTAATAAAAAAATAATAAAAGTAATAAAAATACTAATTAAAGATTTTAAATAATCTTTAAATGTTTTTTTATATCTAATTTTATAACCTTTATTTTTTAAATCCT
>CAUWAM010000019.1:0-24527 GCA_963556825.1 uncultured Clostridia bacterium
TTTTCAATATTTTATTTTCAATATTCTTGTGACATATCTATTTTAAACCTATATTTTATATTATTCTTAAAAAATTATTCATCATCTTCAAATTCGCCATCTTCATTTACTTCTGGTAGTTCTTCTCCCAAACTGTCTTCAAATGCTTTAGCAAAATTTGCTCTAACTTTTTCTTCTACTTCTTCTAGTACTTTTGGATTGTCTTTTAAGTATTTCTTAACATTTTCTCTACCTTGCCCTATTCTATCTCCATTATAACTAAACCATGATCCGCTTTTTTCTATAATATCCATATTAACAGCCATATCTAAAATGTTTCCTGATTTTGAAATTCCTTCTCCATATACTATATCAAACTCTGCTTCTCTAAATGGTGGTGCAACTTTATTCTTAATTACTTTTACTCTTACTCTATTACCTTTTACTTCTCCATCTTGTTTTATATTTTCTATTTTTCTTATATCAAGTCTTACAGAAGCATAGAATTTTAATGCTCTACCACCTGTTGTTGTTTCTGGATTTCCAAACATTATTCCTATTTTTTCTCTTAGTTGGTTTATAAATATTAATACTGTTTTTGATTTATTTATCGCTCCTGCCAATTTTCTTAGTGCTTGTGACATAAGTCTTGCTTGAAGTCCCATGTGTGAATCTCCCATGTCTCCATCTATTTCAGCTTTTGGAACTAATGCTGCAACAGAGTCCACAACTACTACATCTAAAGCTCCACTCCTTACTAAACTTTCTGTTATTTCTAATGCTTGTTCTCCTGTATCTGGTTGAGATACTATTAAATTATCTATATCTACTCCTAATTTTTTCGCATAAACAGGATCTAAGGCATGTTCTGCATCTATAAATGCTGCTTCTCCTCCCATTTTTTGTGCTTCTGCTACTACATGTAATGCAAGTGTTGTTTTTCCAGAAGATTCTGGTCCAAATACTTCTATTATTCTTCCTCTAGGAACTCCTCCTATTCCTAAAGCCATATCTAGGCTTAATGCTCCTGTTGGAATTGCTTCTATTTCCATCGCTTTAAATTCTCCAAGTTTCATTACTGAACCTTTTCCAAATTGTTTTTCTATTTGGCTCATTGCAGCCTCTAAGGCTTTTTTTCTTTCTATATTTTCTGCCATTTTTTGTTCCTCCTTATTTTTGAACTTTTGTTTGATAAATATTTTATATCATCAAATGTTTGTTTTGTCAATACATTTTTTTATTTTTTATTTATGCCAATCTTTAATATTATAAAATTGATAAAACCAATTTGGCTCTATTCTTCCATACAGATTTGAACTATATGCAACAGTATATTTGTTATTGTACAAACTTAAATATGGTATGTCTGTTTTATATATCTCCCCTAATCTTTTGTAATTTTGTTTTATTTTATTTTCATCTGTAGAATTTTTGGCTTCATTCATCAAATTTTTTGCTTCTTCATTTGTATAATTTGCTAAATTATTTTCTCCAAAGAATGTTGATAAATCTGGACTTATTGAAAGATTTATACTACATAAAATCATATCATAATTTTTATTTCGTAAATAATTATTGTATTGTTCATTATTTGCTTTTATAAGATTTATTCTTATTCCTTGATTCTCTAATTGATTTTTAATATTTTCTGCTGCTCTTACTCTACTTGCATCAGTTGATTTTACTACAAAATTTAATGATATTTTTTGTGTTCTATAATTTATAGTTTTTTGCCAATATTTATACTTATAATTCCATCCATTATCTAATAATATTTGCTTTGCTTGTTCTAAATTATAACCAGAACTAGAATCTTGTTCTTTATAAACCCATGAACCATAATCAAGTGGAAAACTGGATTGATAATATTTATCTCCATAAACACTTGATACAATATTAGATTTATCTATTGAGTATGCAATTGCTTTTCTTATATTTAAATCAGAAAGTAATGTACTTTGTGTGTTAAATGCTATGAAGTCATGTTCTCTTCCTTTCATTTCTTTTGATATATATCCTATTACCCCTATGTAGTCTGAAAGATTACTATTTTGAGTACTTACTAAATCAATATTTCCAACTTTAAATGCATTATATAATTCTCCAGCTGTTGAATATAAATTTATTGTTATTTTATCTAATGTCAAGTTTTCATCAGTTTTCCAATAATTTTCATTTTGTTCTAATATGATTGCTGAAGATTGAACTTCTGTTGCTTTATACATTCCTGTTCCAATAGGTACTATATTAGGTATAAATTCTTTGTCACTATAATATTTACTTGATAATATTGGAAATGTTAAATTATATTCAAAAAAAGGAACTTCTTTGTCTAATATTATTTTTACTGTTGAACTATCTACTGTTTCTACTTTTATAACATGTTCAACATTAGCTGAATAAATTGTGTCTGAATCTTTTAATCTATCTATTGTAAACCTTACATCATCAGCTGTGAATGGCTCTCCATCTGACCATTTTACATTTTCTCTTAATTTTATTAAATATTCTGTATCTGACTTTTTAGCCCATTCTTTAGCTAAATTTGGCTCTGCTTTATAATCTGTTGAAACTGTTACTAATGAATCAAATATGATTTTCGAAATATCTTGAACATTTTTATTTTTACTTAGTATTGGATTAATACTGTCAAATGATGCAACTCCTAATTTTAGTTCTTTTACAATTTCTTCTGTTTTTCCTTGTTTTTCTATTTGTTGAGTATCACTTTTATTTTCTTCACTCTTTATTTTTATAATTGCAAAAATCATTATTGTTATAGCAAATATTATAAAAATGTATTTAGAAAAATTCGATTTCATAATCCACCTCTATCTTATGTTGTTATCATACATTAATTTTATTATTTTTTCAAGTTTTTTAATAAATATTTTGTATAATATAAATTAAAATACTACTATTATAATTATAATAGTAGTATGTAGATATTTAACATATTTATCAAGCTATTTGGTTTAATAGATTTGCTAAAAAAATAATCGAGTTATCTTCATTTAGAACTGTTATTGAAAAATTAATATTATCTAATTTCTCAATATTAAAATATTCTAATTTTATCTTTTTTAGTTCTTTTCGTATACTTTCCAAAATATTTTCAGCATCTTTTAATTTTTGTGTGTAGAATGTAATCCGATAAAAACTTTCTATTTTAACACAATCACAAATTTGATTATATATTTTTTTACCATCTACACATTTTTTCAAACTTTCATTTGCTCTTTTATTCATTCTACTAATACAAGATTGAGATAGCCCTAGTATGCTTCCTATTTCATTTTGTTTTACACCAGCACATTCTAAAAGCAATACTGTTCTCATTCGTGAATTTCTTAAATTAAACATCCAGTTTAATGCATTTTCAATAACTTCTATTGTTTCTTTTTCTTCATAATAATTTCCTTTGTCTGATAATAAATCAGCTAACACTAATTTATTACCATCATCGTCTTCATAAAGCATCTCTTCTATTGACTTTAATTTTGAATGCTTGTTTTCTTTTCTTAAAAATATTAAAATTTCATTACGTATGCAACTTGTAGCATATGTTGAAAATTTAACATGTTTGCTTTCATCAAATGTTGTAGATGCCTTAATTAGTCCAATAGTTCCCTCTGAAATTACATCTTCATAATCCACATTAGTTGCATTTATTGCTCTTGCAATATACCGTACTAATCCTAAGTTATCAGTAACTAATTTTTCTTGTAATTCGTTCATTTTTTTCCTCCGCTTTTATTAAATATCTTATTAAATAATTACAACGATATATTTTAACGTTTTTTATTGCTATTTTTATATTTCATTTATGAAAATGTGAAAATATTTTATAAAAATTCAATTTCAAATTTTAACAAGTAATATTAAATTATAAATCAAAGTTGTGCACATACATAAGATTATTCCACAAATTGTTGGTAATAAAAATGATATTCCAGCCCATTTCCAACTTCCAGTTTCCTTTTTTATAGTAAGTAATGTTGTAGCACATGGAAAATGCAAGATTGTAAATAACATTACATTCATTGCCGTAAGCATATTCCAACCATTTTGAATTAAAATCTGTCCTATTTGAATACTATCTTCTATATTTACTAATGTTCCGACTTTTAAATAACACATTAATATTATTGGCAATACAATTTCATTTGCTGGTATTCCTAATATAAATGCAGTTAATATATAACCATCTAATCCCATTAATTTTGCAAATGGATTTAAAAAATTTGCAATAATTTCAAGTAAACTTTCCCCATTTATTCCTATGTTAGCTAATAACCATATTACTAGTCCTGCTGGTGCTGCAACTGCTATTGCTCTTCCTAAAACAAATAATGTCCTGTCAAATATAGAACGTACTAATATTTTTCCAAATTGTGGTTTTCTGTATGGTGGTAATTCTAGTACTATTGATGATGGCATTCCTTTTAATATAGTTTTTGATAATATTTTTGATATTACTAATGTTAAGCATATACCAAATATTATTACAATAATTACTGCTAATGTTGATAATATAGATGATAAAAATGCATTTCCAGCAGCATATGCTCCTGCTATAAAAATTGTAGCTATTGATATTAAAAATGGAAACCTTCCATTACATGGAACAAAATTATTTGTTAATATTGCAATTAATCTTTCTCTTGGTGAATCTATTATTCTACATCCTGTTACTCCACAAGCATTACATCCAAATCCCATGCACATTGTTATCATTTGTTTTCCACTACAACAAGCTTTTTTAAAAAATCCATCCATATTAAAAGCAATTCTAGGTAGATACCCCAGATCTTCTAAGATTGTAAAGAGTGGAAAAAATATCGCCATTGGTGGAAGCATAACAGCAATTATCCACGTTAACGTTTGATATACACCATTTATAAGCATATTAGAAAGCCATTCTGGACAATGAATATAATTTACAAAAATAACCAATTTACCTTGTATCCAATTAAATAAACTAAATAATAAATCAGATGGGTAATTAGCCCCAATTATTGTTATCCAAAATATTAATCCAAGGAATAAAATCATTATCGGAATTCCAAATTTTTTTGAAGTTAAAATTTCATCAATTTTTCTATCCCTTGAACCATAATCTTTATTTTCAAAGGAGCATACTTCTTGTGATACTTCCTCTGATTTTTTTACAATATCAGTAACTATTTTATCTTTAAAATTATTTGTTGTTATGTCTTCTTTTTCTAAATTTTGTTTTATATCTATCAAGCAATTTTTTATACTATTATTTTTTAAATCTATATCAAAATGACTTTCTATTGAGTTTAAAATTTTCTCTTCCCCATCTATTAATTTAATAGAAATCCATCTATATAATTTTTTTGATATATATTGTTGTTTATTATCTGTTGTAGTAAATCTTCTGTAATTATCTTTAAATTTTGTATTATATATCTCTACTAATTCTTGTTCTAATAAATTAATATTATTTTCAATTTGTTCATTATATTTAACATCTTTTGGAAATGGTACAATTTCTCCTTTACAAACTTTATATATTATATTTTTAAGTTTTTCTAATGTACGTTTATCTCTAGCAGCTGTACCTACTACAGGAACCCCTAATAATTCTTCTAATTTTTTTAGATTTATATGTATTTTTTTCTTTTTTGCTTCATCTAATAAATTAACACAAACTATAATATTATCTGTTATTTCCATTATTTGAAAAACTAAATTTAAGTTTCTTTCCAAACAGGTACTATCTACTACAATTACAGTTACATCTGGGTTTCCAAAACATATATAATCTCTTGCAATTTCTTCTTCTTGTGAATTAGACATTATTGAATATGTTCCTGGTATATCAACAAATGTAAAATTTTTATCTTTTATAATTGCTTCTCCAGTTGCATTTGCTACTGTTTTTCCAGTCCAATTCCCTGTGTGTTGGTGCATTCCAGTTAAATTATTAAAAATTGTTGATTTTCCAACATTTGGATTTCCTACTAAAGCTACTGTATATGTATTTTTCACAAACTCACCACCTTAAATATTTTATTACAATATATGTTGTTTATTTAAGATGATGTCATAGGACTTGCTATTTTTATTTTTGTTTTTACTATTCGACCGTTTTCAAATTTTCAATCATATCTATTTTTTTTAATGAAAAATATGTTGCTATATTAACAATTATTGTAAATACAACTGTTATAATTATTGCATACAAATAACTAATTAGATTAATATTTTTAGTAAATCTAAGCATATTTATTTCACATGTTCCCAAAATATAATAATTTAAGAAATATCCTGCTATTAATCCTAATGCAATTCCTATAACTGTTAAAATTACAGTTTCTCTTGTTACATATTCATATACTTCTTTGTCGTAAAATCCTAAAACTTTTATTGTTGCTAATTCACGAATTCTCTCACTTATATTTACATTTGATAAATTATATAGTACAACAAAAGCTAATAATCCTGCTGATACTATTAGCACAATAACAACATAATTTAGTAAACTCATCATATCATCTATTGTTTCTATTATTGACGATATATTTGTTACTGCACTAACTTCTTTATGATTCATTATTTCTTTTGCTAATGCTTCTTGTTCTTCAGCTGTTATATCCATATCTTTTATTAATAGTGTATTTGTATTATATTTTTTATTATAAATATTTTCGTATGTCTGTTTAGACATATATACATAATGTGATACATAGTTTTCTACAACATTCGAAATCTTCACTTCTACTTCATTTTCATCACTATCTTTTAATGTTATATTATCTCCAGAATTTACCCCCAATAGTTGTGCAGCTTTATCAGTCAAGCATATTTCATTATTTTTTAATGTTACCTTTTCTTTTTCCTTAACATCTTTTATGTTTATAATTGCTTCTATCTCTTTTTCATCATTTGGTACAATTATTTGTATATCTTCCGAATTTTCTCCATTAATTGCTGTTCCTGATGCCATATATGTTTGTGCTATTTTTTGTATTTGATCATTATTTTCTAAATTAGATATATACTGCCTTTTTTCTTCATCTGTTAAACTATCTTTAAGATTTATTTGCATATCATATTGAAAAACCTTTTGGAATTGGCTTGGTACTATTCTTTTTACAGAATCCTTTATTCCAAATCCTGTTAATATTAATGCTGTACATCCCATAATTCCAATTATTGTCATATAAAATCTTTTTTTATACCTAAAAATATTTCTCACAGTAACTTTTTTACTAAAATTTAACTTTTTCCATATAAATGGTATTTTCTCCAAGAATACTCTATTTCCAATTTTAGGTGCCTTAGGTCTCATTAGTATTGCTGGTGTATTTACTAATTCTTTTAATACTGTATATAATGTTGCTCCTATAATACATATACTAATTAATATAAGCCCCATCATACCATATTTCATATTGAAATTTATTGATATATCTGTCATTTGATACATCATTCCATACATCATCCAAATAATTTTAGGTAAAACTACAAATCCTACACACATTCCCAAAAAAGAACCTATAATGCATGCTAAACTTGCATAAATTATATATTTACTTGTTATTTGTAATTTATTGTAACCCAACGCTTTTAATGTTCCTATATACATTCTTTGCTCTTCTACCATTCTTGTCATTGATGTTAATGATATAAGTGTTGCAACTATGAAAAATACTATTGGAAAAACCTTTCCAATGTTTTCAATGCTTTTTGTATCTTGAATAAAACTTACATATCCAGCATTTGAATTTCTATCCAAAATGTAAATTGTAGGCTTTTCTATTTCTAAAATTTTTTCTTTTGCATCTAATAATTCTTTTTCGGCATCTGATAATTTTTGTTGAAATTCTTTTTTATTTTTATTTAATTCTTCTTCTCCATCTTTTATTTCTTGTTTTGATTGCTCAAGTTGTGTTTTTGCATTCTCTATTTTTGAATATGTAGACTTTTCTGTTTTTTCTAATTCTGTCTCTTTTTTATTTAATTCTTCTTTTTTATTTTGTATTTGTACTTTTGCATTTGAAATTTCTTGTTTACCACTTGCTATCCCAGTATTAATACTAGTAATTCCTTTTTCTATATCTACTTTGTTTTTTGTATATATATTAATTTGATTTTCTAACATTACTTTTTGTTCTTGATATTTTTGTAATTGTTCACTTGATAATGTTTTATCTTCAAGTAATTGCAAAATTTTATTATATTGCGTTTGCAAATTTTGTAATCCACTATTTACTTGTTCTAAATTTATTTCTAATTCATTTTTTTGTTTCTCTAGCTCTTCAAACTTTTTGTTAGATTCTTTTTCTTTTTGAATTAATTCCTGTTCATTTGCAGATATTTGTGATTTAGCAAGATTTATTTGTTTGTGAGCATTTACAAATTTTGTGTCAGCATTTTTCTTATTATTTCGAATTTCAATTTCTGCTGATTGTATTTTGCTTTTTCCTTGTTGTATTTCTTTTTCGGCATCATCTATTTTCTTTTGCCCTTCACTTTTTTGTGTATTTAATTCATTTTCAGCATCTATTACTTTTTGCTTAGATTTTTCTACTAATTTATTATATCTTGCTTGTTCTCTTTCTTCTTTTATATTTTCTATTTTATCTTTTATATCATCTATATAATCTTCATAAGAACTACTTGACGTAGTTAATTTGTCTGCATTTTTTACTTTTAAATATATACTTGTATATACATCTGTCGCATTTATATTATCCTCTGAAATATAAATATAATAATTTACTTTTCCAGCACCTAATTTACTAGTTCCTCTATCTCTAGAAATATATAATGGACTTTGAACTGTTCCTACAATTTTTAATTCTCTTTGTTTTAAATATTGTATTTCCTCTCCATTGTCATTTGTTGTATCTTCTATTTCTGCTTGTATAACATCACCTATATTTTTATTATTAGAACTTAGAAAACTGTCTTCTACTAGACATTCATTTTCATTTGCTGGCATCTTTCCTTTTAATAATATTGGCTTATTTAGTTCCCCTAAAGATATAAATTTTACTATATTTTCATTATTCCCAACAGTTACCTTTCCATCTATTTCATAGCTTTGTTGTACAATTTCTACATCATCTATTTTATAAATTTCATCTATATCTTCTTTTGTCAAACCCAATGTTGATAATATTTGGATATCATATACATTTTGACTATCATAATAATTATCAATAGTATCTACCATATCTGGCGATGTAGCCCTTATTCCAGCAAAAAAACCAACTCCCAAAAAAGCCATTAGCAAGATGGATATAAATCTTTTATATGTATTTTTTATTTCTTTTATACTATCTTTAAAAAAAGCCTTTTTCATCTAACCATCTCCTTTGAGACAATTGGGACAGTCCAATTATGTCTCATAATTTATAATAGTTTTTGCCGAAAAAACACTAATTACAATTTTCGACAAATTAATGAGACATAATTGGACTGTCCCAACTGTCTCACCACTCTATCTTTTCAACTGGTATTGGTCTTTCATTAATCTCTATATTTTCTGCTGTACCATTTTTAAAATGAATTACTTTATCTGCCATTGGTGCTATGGCTGTATTATGTGTAATTATTAGAACTGTCATATTTTCTTTTTTGCAAGTATCTTGTAATAACTTTAATATTTGTTTTCCTGTTTTATAGTCTAATGCTCCTGTAGGTTCATCACATAATAATAACTTAGGATTTTTAGCTATTGCTCTTGCTATTGCAATTCTTTGTTGTTCTCCTCCTGATAGTTGTGATGGAAAATTATTCATTCTATTTTTTAATCCTACTTTTTCAATTACATTTTCTGGATTCAGAGAATTTTTACAAATTTGTGTTGCTAATTCTACATTTTCTTTTGCAGTTAAATTTTGTACTAAATTATAAAATTGAAATACAAATCCTATATCCTCTCTTCTATATTTTATTAATTCTCTTCCTTTTAATTTAGTTACCTCTTTTCCATCTACCCAAACTTCTCCTGAAGTAGCTGTATCCATTCCTCCTAATATATTTAGTGTTGTTGTTTTTCCCGCTCCTGATGGTCCAACTATTACAACAAGTTCTCCCTTGTCTATTTTAAAATTTGTATTGTCTAATGCTTTAATTGTTATTTCTCCCATTTGATATTCTTTATTTACTTTTTTAAATTCTATATATGACATTTTATCAACTCCTTAGATAAAATTTTATATTTAAAATAGGGCAATGTTCATCCTGTAAACATCGCCCTCATCTTCATATTAAGATTATATAACATTTTTTATTAAATATCAATACTTTTTTGGTGCAGGTGGTGGGGGTCGAACCCACACGAATGTTACTTCGCAGGATTTTGAGTCCTGTGCGTCTGCCAATTCCGCCACACCTGCATTTATGATATATGCTAATATATATTAGCATATATCTAAAAAAAAGTCCAGCATTTTAAAAACTTTATTTTGAATTCTTTTCTACTTTATCGCTAAAAATAACAATCTCATAATCATATACTTCAACATCTTTTATTATAACTTCTGAAAAATCATCTTTTTCATCTTCAAATTTTGCAACTTTAAAATTTGTTTTATTTAAAAGATTTAAATGTAACTTAGCAGTATTTAATATCATTTTAGTAGATAAATCCATTCCAAGTGGTAAAGTCTTATTCTGATTATCGTAAAAAATTATGTTAGTAAATCCAACCCCATTTATTCCTTCTTTTACATTTATCTTGTAAAGATTTATTTTATTTCCACTTTCCTCCATTGCTTCTTCTATTTCTACTTCTGGATTTATATTAAAAATATTTATTTCCTTACTATTTAATTTATCATCTAATACTGCTTTATATACAGGCAAATTCTCTGGTATTACATTTTTTTCTAGAGCATTTAAGATATTCTTTATTATTGATTGTAATGTTAGCTTATATCCTATTTGTTTTGTATTTTTATTAACATCTAAAATGTTATATTTATCTTTTGGTAATTCTCTATGTTTTTTATTCTTGATTTTTTTAATTTTTGTATTGTCTTCTATTAAATTACCAAAAATATCATATTCTTCATTTAAATCTTTTTCATTATTTGCCTCTTTTTTAATTTCTTTTAGACTTTTCTCAATATCTTCTGGCATGATATTGTTTGTTTTTATTTTATTCAAAATATCAATTACATTTGTTGTGGCTATAAATATAGAATCTGTTTCTTCTTTATTAAAATTCTTTCTTTGCATTTTATCTAGTTTTCTTCCAAATTCTTCGAAATCTTCTTCATAATCAAAGGTTTTTTCTATTTTCTTTATTACATTTACTTCTTCTAGCTCTCCTTCTGGAAGTACTGACATTTCATCTTTATTACTATATTTCCAAAATTCAAATATACTCTTTTTATGACTATCAATTTCTTCAATAAATTTAGTTGCATTTTGAATTTTCTTTTCCATATTTTTGTTTTTTAATTTTAATGCATTTACATCCATTAATAGATTTTTCATTCTATTTTCTAATTCTTCTAGTTGTTTATAATTTTCTATTAATTCTTCTAGTTTATATACTTTTTTTATTGGTATTTTTTTCTTTTCTCTTTTTTGTCCTTGTATTGCTTTTGGTAATTCTTCATCAATGTTTTTTTCTATTTCTTCATATTCTTGTTCTTCTTTTTTTATTTTATTGGCTTTTTTACTATATTTAAAAAAGTATTTTACTTTACCAAAAAATGATTTTTTACATTCTAAGAATGTTGATATTTGTTTTTCTTTTGCTATGTATTCTATATCTTGCTCTATAGCTATTTGTTTTAACTCTTCTAATCTTTTTTTATAAAAACGTATTTTACTTCTTATTTCTTTTCTAGATTTCAAAGCTAATTTATACTGTTCTCTTATAAAACTTGTCATATATTTATATTGAATTTTTTCATTTTCTAAATAAAATTCTAAACTACAATTTTCATTTATTTTAGTAGTAAAATTAAAATGATGTGGTAATTCTGTTTGCAATATAAATAATGCTTTTATTAATTTATAAAATTCATTTGCTTCTTTAGCTGTTTTTAATTCGATTTTATATGGCGTTTTTATTTTTCCATATACATTTGTTTCACCTATTATTTGAATTGATAATTCTTCTTTTTTATCATAAACTTCATATATTAAAGGCCAATCTTTAGTAAACATCCATAAATAATTTTCAATATCTTCAAATGCAGATTTTGTCAAAAATTTATTAGAATATTTTACATTACTTACAGGTACAAAAATTTTTTCATTTTTCTTGTTTTCCATCTTTTTCTTTAATACATAAAAAAATGTTGAGTGATCTATATCTTCTGTTGGTACTATCATAAAATATTTATCAGTATTTTCTGAATAGTAAATTTGCCACAAATAATTTCCATGATATTTTACTTTAAATGGTATTTCTTTATTTAAACTATTTTGTTCTTTTTGTACATTTTCTATATCTTCTATATTTAAATTTTTTAACATATTTAAAAATGTTGTATATTTTAATATATTTTCTTCTTTTTGGTTATCTAAATATTCACATAAAGGTCTTGCTTTTTTATATTTTTCTCCTAAATCTTCTAATCTATTTGTTGGAGATAATAATATTTGTAAATCCTGTACAGGAATATAGCGATATTGCCTATATTGTTTTTCATCATAAAATCTAGAAACTCTAAATTCTAATGGCTCAAATTCTTTTAATTTTTTTGGTATATTATCTAGTTCTAATCCTAAATATTCTAATTTATCTTCTATTCCCTCTATTTTTTCTTTTTTCTTTCTAGGCAATTTTCAATATCTCCTTTCATTATTTTATTATGGAATAAAAATTATCAAATTGATATTCTTGTTGTTGGAAAAATGCTATTACTTTTGGTAAAAAATCCACAGTTACTCTTTTGGCTTGTGCATCATGCATTAAAATGACTATACTATTTTTGTTTTGAGTTGTTTTTTGTAAATTTTCCATTAAATATTCTTCTGATGGATTATTTTTTTCAGAATCTCCGGTTAACGCATTCCAATCTATATACAATATATCATTTTGTTCTAATAATGTTTTTGCTTGTGATTTTAAATTTGCATATTTTCCACCCATTGACCCCCCAGGAAACCTGAATAAATGAGAATTGTATTCTGGTATTTCTATTGCTTTTGCAATTGCTAAATTACATTGGTTATACTCTTCTAATACCATTTCTGGTGAAGAATAAATTTTTGAATATTTATGAGAATGTCCATGGTTTGCAATATAGTGTCCTTCTTGATATGCTCTTTTTACTATCTCTGGCATTCTCTCTACTTGTGTTCCCAGTACAAAAAAAGTCGCTTTTACCTCTTTTTCTTTTAAAATATCTAGCACATCTGCTGTATTAACTGATGGGCCATCATCAAACGTTAAAAATACTCTTTTAGTATCACATTTATATATACTTTCCATATTTTTTTTACCTGAATCAGTTAATTTAGGGATTTTTGATTTTCTTTCTTCTTCCTGCTTTTTTACTTCTTCTTGTTGTTTACTATATTCCATTAATTGTTCTGCAAATTTTTTTGATTTTTTTAGTCTTATAATTGTATCTACGCTATAATACATAATAAATCCTAATGTTATAATTATTAAGATTACTATTATAGTAGTAAAAATTATTCTTTTTTTATCTACATATTTTTTCATACTATATATATTATAGCCTTGGTATTGGTCCTTTTTATGAAATAGATTCATTATTACATCCTCTTATATTATTTTATTTCTTCATTACTTGTTTTATATTCTCAATTTCTTCTTCTTCATTTAACCTCATAAATATTGGTTCACCTTTTTCAATTACTTTTATTCCTTTTAAATTTTTATAATTATTTAAACTTTCCCATGTCTTTAATTCTTCGTTTTCAATTCCTATTTGTCTTAATATATTTTTAGATGTTTCATTCATAAATGGTTTTATTAATATTGCTATTTGTCTTAAATTTTCAATCAAATGATACATTGATGCTTCTAATTTTTCATTTTGTTCTTCTTTTGCCAACGCCCATGGCATTGTTTCATCTATATATTTATTAGTTCTAGATACTAAGTTCCATATTTCTTGTATTGAATTTGCAATTTCAAAATTTTCAAAAAACTTCACGAATTTTTCTCTTTGTTCTTCACAATTTTTCTCTAATTGTGCATCTACTTCATTTGGTGTTCCATTATATTCTGGAACTTTTCCGTCAAAATATTTATTTACCATTGATACTGTTCTATTTAATAAATTACTTAAATCATTACATAAATCAAAATTGTATCTTTTAACAAATGATTCCGGTGAGAATAATCCATCTTGTGAAGTTGGCATTTCTCTTAATAAGAAGTATTTCGTTGCATCTAATCCATATCTATCAATTAAATCTTCTGGATATATTACATTTCCTTTTGATTTACTCATTTTTCCATCTTTCATTGTTATCCAGTTGTGAACAAATATTGTTTTTGGTAATGGCAAATCTAGTGCCATTAAGAATATTGGCCAATATATTAAATGAAATCTTGCTATATCTTTTCCTACAACATGTACATTTGCTGGCCAGAATTTATTAAATAATGTTTCGTCTTCCGACATGTATCCAAGTGCTGTAATATAGTTTGTTAGTGCATCTAACCATACATATACTACATGTTTTGGATCTTTTCGTACTTTAATTCCCCAGTCAAATGATGTTCTGGTTACACATAAGTCTTCTAGTCCTGGTTTGATAAAGTTATTTATCATTTCTTGTTTTCTGTATTCTGGTTTTATGAAATCTGGATGTTCATCATAATATTTTAGTAGTCTATCTGTATATTTTTTCATATTAAAGAAATATGCTTCTTCTTTCATTTTCACTACTTCTCTTCCACAATCTGGGCATTTTCCATCTACTAATTGTGTTTCTGTAAAAAATGTTTCACATGGTATACAGTATTTCCCCTCATATTCACCTTTATAGATATCTCCTTGTTCCATAAATTTATCAAATATTTTTTGAACTATTCTTGTATGTCTTTCTTCTGTCGTTTGAATATAATCATCATATTGTATATCCATTTTTGCCCATAACTTTTTAGCCATTTTAGCCATTTCATCTACATACTCTTTTGGTGTTTTTCCTGCTTCCTTGGCTTTTATTTCTATTTTTTGTCCATGTTCGTCTGTTCCTGTTAACATGTAACATTCTTTTCCTCTTAGTTTGTTATATCTCTTTAAACTATCTGCTACTACTGTTGAATATGCTGTCCCTATATGAAATTTTCCACTTGGATAGTATATTGGTGTTGTTACATAAAATGTTCCTTCCATTTAAGTCACCCTCTCTTTATTTTTTCTTACTTATGTTATCATATTTTGTAGCTTTTGTCTAGAAAATTTTGGATTTAAGTTTGTTTTTTGTTCTTTATCTATTGTAGCAATAAATTGATTGTGATATAATTCAAAAAAATACTTTGGGAGATATTTATTATGAAAAACTTCTTTATTATATTAGCAATGAAAATACTAAACCTTATACTAAAAATATGCCATAAAAACGGAGGCAATTTTTTAGGAAAAATTGCTTTTGACTGGAATCCAGAAATTTTTAAATATTTTAAAATAGATTGTCCAGTAATAGCCGTATCCTCAACTAATGGAAAAACAATGACAAACAACTGTATTGGTTATACTTTAAAAACTGCAGGATATAAAGTTGTAAGCAATATTGAAGGAAACAATATGGAAACTGGTATTTTATCAACAATTCTAAAAAACTGTACATTAACAGGAAAAATCAAAGCCGATTATCTTGTATTTGAAGTTGATGAAAGCTATGTTCCAATTGTTTTCAAAGATTTTAGATTAGATACATTAGTAATTTTAAACTTTTTCCGTGACCAATTAGATAGAAATGGTGAAGTTGAATCTTTAATCTTAAGAATTAATGACTTTCTTAAAACATATAAAGGAAATTTAATTTTAAATAATGATGATCCAAATGTTTCAAGACTTGGACAAGCTAATCTTGAAAATAAAAATGTTTATTATTTTAGTGTTGATAAATATGATTTTGCAACAGAAGAAATAAAAGAAGCTGGAGAAGGAAAATTCTGCCCATTCTGTAAAACTCGTTTAGAATATAAATATTATCAATATTCTCATATTGGTAAATTTAAATGCCCTAATTGCAATTTTGGTGATAATGAAATTTATAAATCAGCATCAAATATAGATTTAAAAAATAGATGCTTTGATATTGATGAAACAACTTTTAAAATAAATGGAAATAGTATTTATTTAATTTATAATTATACTGCTGTATATTCAGTTTGTAGCTTATATAACATTTCAAAAGAAACAATACAAAATGCTTTTGCAAATTTCACCCTTAATAATGGAAGACTTGAAGAAATATCAATTTGTGGCACAAAAACTATAATAAATTTAGCAAAAAATCCAACAGGAAGTAATGTTAGTCTTCGTATATTAAATGAAGATTGTGATGAAAAAGAATTATTATTTGTTTTAAATGATAAAATTGCCGATGGTTTTGATGTATCCTGGATTTGGGACATTAATTTTAATAATTTAAATAATGTTACAAGAATTGTAACTTCTGGAACTAGAGCATATGATATTGCAATACGAATAAAAACAAGTGGTTTTCCTGCTGAAAAAATAGAATCTTATTTAGATTTAAAAGAAGCCGTTAACAGTTTATATAAAACTTCGACTAAAAAATATGTTATTGCAAATTATACTGCGCTACAACCAACAAGACACGTTTTAATGTCAAAAGAGGCTGTCAATGTCAAAAGGGACGGGCTTTTTTGACAACACTAGCAAAAAATAATAATAAATTTAAAATTTATATTTATGTCAAAAAAGCCCGTCCCTTTTGACACTTTTTGACACAAAGGAGATTTAAAAATGAAAGAAATTAAAATTTTATATTTATACCCTGATATGTTAGAATTATATGGAGATTATGGTAATATTCAAGTTTTAAAATACAGAATCGAAGCTCGTGGCTATAAAGCAATTATTGATAGATATTCTATTGGTAATGATGCTCCAATTTTCAATGATTATGATATTGTTTTTGCTGGTGGTGGTGCTGACAATGAACAAAGTATTTTAGCTGAGGATTTAGTTAAATATAATGATAATATTAAAGAGGCTATTAATAATGGCGTATTTTTCTTACTTATTTGTGGTGCTTATCAATTATTTGGTAAATATTATAAAGGTGTTGAAGGAAATATTATTCCAGGTCTTGAAATTTTTGATTATTACACAGTTGCAAATCCAGATAGAAAAAAAAGATGTATTGGAAATATTGTTATTGAAGCTAATTTAAATGGATTAAAAACTAAAGTTATAGGTTTTGAAAACCATAGTGGTCAAACTTTTAATATTTCTACTTCTTTTGGAAAAGTATTATTTGGAAATGGTAATAAATTTGGCGATTCAGAAGAAGGATTTTTTAAATGTAATGTTATTGCAACTTATTTACATGGTCCACTTCTTTCTAAAAATCCAGAACTTGCTGATTATATTATTAAATATTGCTTAGATAGAAAATATAATGAAGAATTTTCTTTAGAACCTTTAAATGATAAGTTTGAAAATTTATGTAGAGAACAATTATTAAATAGATTTTTAAATCAAAACTAAGAAAAAAGTTCAATAGAGAAATACTCTGTTGAACTTTTCTTTTGTTTTACATTATCACTTCCACATTTTCTAATTCAATTGCTGGCAAGCTTGTTATTAAATTGTTCTTCGCAAAAATAACAGAGTAAAATCCATCTAAAAGAAATCCATTTTTATCTACTATAATTGGCTTTGGAATATGGTTATATTGTGCATAAAATTCTGCTGTTTTCTTATATTTAGCATTTTGTGTACAATCACCTAACCGTATTTCAGCTATAATAGTTGATATTTCTCTTTTAGATATCCATTCTTTCGGAATTTCAAACTCCTCCCATTTTTTTATGAACTCTTTATAGGCTTTTAAATCTTTCAAATACGCTTTGCAATTTCTTCCTATTAATCCTAATTGTTTATATTTTTCGTATTGTTCTTTGGTCATGTCCGATTTTTCACTATTGCATTTCTGACACGATGGCAATAAATTGTTAGTGATAGTTGGTCCACCCATATCTTGTGGATACATATGGTCCATTGTCATTTTTTTATCACTAAAAGTATTTCCACAATACCTACATATATGTTTTCCACCTTTTAATTTAAAAGTCAATTCATAAATTACAAATCGGTATGAAGCCTCTTTCCGTATTTTTAATATCCCATCTTCAACAAAAGCATCATTTTTTTGCCTAGCATTTCCTATAGAAAATTCTTCCGGTAAATCCATAATCATAGAACATTACCTCCTTTGCTTTTTTTACATTATATAAACAAAATGAAAAAATAGCAAGCTATATGCTAACTATTTTCCCACTTTTTATCTATATTGATTTTCTTTTACAACCTGCCCTGTTTTTAAAGATTTCTTAACATTCACGATTTTCTGATTTGAAGAACCCCTAAATTGTAATTTTAAGTCTTTTTTATCTTCCTCAAATTTTCCATCTACTATAACATCAATATATTTTAATAATTCTTTTGTTGTATCATTATTTTTTGCCATTTTTTTTACAACATCTTTTTCAAAATCAAATCCTGTATAACACCAAATATCTTTATCAGGAAATTTTTCTTTTACCTTTTTTACTAATGGTAATAGACCCTCTTGATTTTTAAGTTCTAGTGGTTCTCCTCCTAGAAGTGAAAGTCCTGATATGTAATCATGGTTCATATAATCTATTATTTGTTGTTCTTCTTTTTCCGTGAATTTTTTTCCATAATTAAAATCCCATGCACATTCGTTAAAACAACCTTTACAATGATGATTGCATCCACTAACAAATACTGATACTCTAACTCCTTCACCATTTGCTACATCTATCTTTTTTATATCTGCATAATTCATAATTTCCTCCTACATATGTAGAACCCTTTGTTTTATTTCTTTAGTTTTTCCTGCATTCCAGAAATTTTCTCCTAAATAACCACATGTTCTCCTTACAACTGTCATTTTGCTGTGATCTTTGTTTCCACAATTTGGACATTCCCATTCATTATTTTCATTTATTTTTATCTCTCCATCAAATCCGCAAACATGACAATAATCAGATTTTGTGTTAAATTCTGCATATTGTATATTCTCATAAATAAATTTAACAGTTTCTTCTAATGCCATTATATTTTTCTGCATATTTGGTATTTCAATATATGAAATAGCACCACCTGAAGAAATTTTTTGAAATTCACTTTCAAAATCTAATTTTTCAAAAGCATCTATTTTTTCTCTAACATCTACATGATATGAATTTGTATAATAGCCTTTATCTGTTATATCTTTTATAATTCCAAATTTTTCTTTATCTATTCTTGCAAATTTATAACATAAGCTCTCTGCTGGTGTTCCATATAATGCAAATCCAATATTTGTTTCCTTTTTCCATTCTTCTGTTTTTGCTCTTAAATGATTCATTACTTTTATTGCAAAATCATGTCCTTCTTGAGTTGTATGAGATACTCCTTTCATTAGTTTTGTCATTTCATAAATTCCTATATAGCCAAGTGACATTGTTGAATAGCCACCATATAATAGTTTATCTATTTTTTCTCCTTTTGCTAATCTTGATATTGCTCCATATTGCCAATGAATTGGACTTATGTCTGATTTTGTTCCAAGTAATGCATAATGTCTACACATTAATGCTTCTTTGCATAGTTCTAGTCTTTCATCTAACAACTTCCAAAATTTTTCTTCATCACTATCAGCAATTATCGCTATTTGAGGTAAATTTATACTTACAACACCTTGATTAAATCTTCCCTCAAATTTATATTTTCCATTTTGATCTGTCCATGGTGATAAGAAACTTCTACAGCCCATTGGACTAAATACATTTCCTTCATAATTTTCACGCATTTTCTTTGCTGAAATATAATCTGGATACATCCTTTTGGCAGAACATTTAACTGCAAGTCTCGTTAAATAATCATATTTTCCACCTTTTAAACAATTGTGCTCATCTAAAACATATACTAATTTTGGAAAAGCTGGTGTTACATATACTCCTGCTTCATTTTTTATACCTTCATATCTTTGTTTTAAAATTTCCTCTATTATCATTGCATTTTCTTTTATATATGGATCATCTTCTTCTAAATGTAAAAACAAAGTTACAAATGGAGTTTGTCCATTAGTAGTCATTAGTGTATTTATTTGATATTGAATTGTTTGAACTCCTGATTTCAATTCCATTTTTAGTTTATCTTGTACTAAATTTTCAATTATTTCTTCTGACAATTTTCCTTTATATTTGCTTCCTATTTCTTCTTTAAATTTTTCATAACTTCTTCTTAAATACTTTCCTAAATGTTTAATATCTATAGATTGTCCACCATATTGATTACTAGCAACTGTTGCAATAATTTGTGTCATAACTATACATGCAACTTGAAAACTCTTTGGACTTTCTATCATTTTTCCATTCATAACAGTTCCATTATCCAACATATCTTCAATATTTACTAAACAACAATTGAATATAGGTTGTACAAAATAATCTGCATCATGAAAATGCAAAATTCCTTCTTGATCTGCTTTTATTATTTTCTCTGGTAATAACAATCTTCTTGTTAAATCCCTAGAAACTTCCCCTGCAATATAATCTCTTTGTGTAGAAGCAAGCATTGTATTTTTGTTAGAATTTTCTTCAGCCAATTCCTTATTTTCGTTTCTTATTAATCCTAATATTGATTCATCTATTGTGTTTGATTTTCTTACTAACGCTCTATTATAACGATATACTATATATTTTTTTGCCAATTCATATTTTCCAAATGTCATTAGTTGTTCTTCTATAATATCTTGTATGTCCTCAACTAGCATTCTTTTTTTATCTAATTCCTCTATGTACGTAATTATATTCTTTATATCATCTTTTGTCACTTTTTCTTTTCCTTTAACTTCTCTATTAGCTTTTTCTATTGCTGTAACTATCTTTTGTCTATCATAATCTACAACTCTTCCATCTCTTTTTATTATTTTCATTTTGCTTTTCCTCCTATTTTTATGAATTAATTATATATCAAGCATATTCTTTTTCTGTTGCAAAAGCAACAAATATAAAAATATTTTATTAAATATTTTGTTATTCGCTACTCTCTAAGCAAATAAGTTTCATTACATTTTTGTTACAATTTAATTGTTGCATTTGCAACTATTCTGTTATATAATACAACAAAATAACAAAACCAATTAGGAGAAAATAAATGAATTTTACCTCTCAATTTGAAGATTTTTTTAATGATTTTTCTTGTAATTGCAAAAATGTTCAGAAAAAATCATTTAAAAAAGGTCAAACTATAACCACATATATTCAAAAAAGAAACCAAATTTGCATTTTACAAAATGGAGAAGCAGATTTAGTAAGATATGATTTTAATGGTGATAAGTCTATAATTGAACATTTTACTAAAAACGATATTTTCGGCGAGGCTTTTTATGTTGTTACTACAAATAATGAACTTTATGTAGAAGCAAAGAAAAATTGTGATGTTTTGTTTTTTATTTATGATAATGTTTATCAAAAATGCAGAAATAATTGCAAATTTCATCAAGTTTTATCCGAAAAATTTTCTGAACTAATACTAAACAAAGTAACTAACTTAAATACTAGAATTGAAATTTTAACAAAAAGAACTATTCGTGATAAGTTATTAGGCTATTTTTCTATTTTATCTACTAGAAACCTTTCTGCAACCTTTATGCTTCCTTTTTCTTTGACAGATTTAGCTGATTTTCTAAGTGTTGATAGAAGTGCTATGATGCGAGAATTAAAACTTTTAAAAGATGAAGGATTTATTAAGAAAAATGGAAATAAGATTACTTTGTTGTTTAAATAAAAAATAAGAAAAATAAGATTTTCTCTTATTTTTCTTTTGCAGCTCTTACTAATTCAATAAATAATGGTGCTGGTTTATTTGGTCTTGATTTTAACTCTGGATGGAATTGACTTGCTATAAAATATGGATGTTCTTTTTGGTTTAATTCTACTATTTCAACTAATTTTCCATCAGGTGATACTCCTGAACAAATCAAGCCAGCTTTTTCTAATCTTTCTTTATAATCATTATTATACTCAAAACGATGTCTATGTCTTTCTGAAATTTGTATTTTTCCATATATTTTATATGCTAAAGTTCCTTCTTTTATAACACAAGGATATGCTCCTAATCTCATTGTTCCACCTTTTTGGTCTATTCCTTTTTGTTCTTCCATAATATGAATTACTTGATTTTTAGATTTTTCATCAAATTCTTCTGAATTTGCATCTTTTATTTCTAAAATATCTCTAGCATATTCTACCACCGTCATTTGCATACCTAAACAAATTCCTAAAAATGGTATTTTATTTTCTCTTGCATATTTTATTGTAGTGATTTTTCCTTCTATTCCTCTATTTCCAAATCCTCCTGGTACTATAATTCCATCTAATCTAGCTAATTTTTCTTCAACCGTATCTTTAGTAATTGTTTCGCAATCTATTAATTTTATTTCTGTTTCTATATTATTTTCAAATCCTGCATGCTTAATACTTTCTATAACTGATATATATGAATCCTCTAATTTTATATATTTTCCTACTATTGCTATTGTTACTTTTTTAGTTTTATCTATTTTTCTTATTTTTTCTATCAATTCTGCCCATTTAGAATTATCTGGAATGTAATTGTCTAATCTTAAATGATTACAGACTTCTCTTGCTAATCCTTCTTCTTCTAACATTAATGGTACTGCATATAAACAATCTGCTGTTTTATTTTGTATAACACTAGTCTTTCTTACATTACAAAATAATGCTAATTTTTCTCTTATTGTATCCGGAATTTCTTGTTCAGTTCTACAAACCAATATATCTGGCTGAATTCCTAAGCTTTGTAACTCTTTTACTGAGTGTTGTGTAGGCTTAGATTTTATTTCATTTGATCCATATATATATGGTAATAATGTAACATGTATAAAACATACGTCTTCTGGATTTTTTTCTAATCCAACTTGTCTAATTGCTTCTATTATAGATAATCCTTCAATGTCTCCTACTGTCCCCCCAACTTCAGTAATAACAATATCTGTGTCAGTTCCTTCAAATCCGTATATTTTTTCTTTTATTTCGTTTGTTATGTGAGGAATAACTTGAACAGTTTTTCCTAAATACTCTCCTCTTCTTTCTTTTTCAATTACATTTGAATATATTCTACCCATTGTTACACTTGAATTTTTAGTTAAATTTTCATTTATAAATCTCTCATAATGTCCTAAATCTAAATCAGTTTCAGCACCATCATCTGTAACAAATACTTCTCCATGCTCATATGGATTCATTGTTCCTGGATCTACATTTATATATGGATCAAATTTTTGTATTGTTACTTTATATCCTCTATTTTTTAATAGTCTTCCTAAAGATGCTGCAGTTATTCCTTTTCCTAATCCTGATACTACTCCTCCTGTAACAAATATGTATTTTGTGTTCATTTTTTATTCCTCCTTTTTTGTTAATCTAATATATCTTCCTATTCTATTATTCTTATAATTGCCATTTTAATATTGGATAACCATTATTATATTTCCATGTTCCATCGTCATTTTTTACATCATCTGTCCATACATCATTTCTATAAGTTCCTGTATTTAATAATTGTTGATTTATATTAGATTTTTTAACTAAATTTTCTAGAGTACTATCTGTAGAAGAATAACAATTTTGTTGGTCTAAATCTCCTCCTTGTTGAAAATAAACTATTGCTTTTCCACCATTCACATTTCCTATATTATAGCAATTATATATATATACACTTCCACCCTTATATCCACTAGAAGAAAGTATTCCTCCTTTATATTGTAAATCACTATTTATATTTCCTGCATTATAACAATTATATATAAATGCAACACTATTGGCACCATGAATTCCGGCAGATCCTACAATTCCACCAGCATTATAACTTGTAGAATAAACATTTCCCATATTATAACATTCATATATATATCCAGTAGTATCTAAGACTCCATTCATCCCTGAAATTCCACCAACACTTTCCTGTCCTTTTACATCTCCATAATTTACACATCTTGAAATTACACCTGCGTTCCTTCCTGCAATACCACCAGTTTTACTAACACTTCCTGTTACTTTAGTATAATTTATACATTTTTCAATCTTTCCATAATTTATCCCTATTAAACCTCCTGTACGTTTTTTAGTACTTGTTATGTTACCACTTACTCTTACATCATAAATATAAGCACTTGTATCTGTACAGCCAAATAACCCTTGATTTTCTAATGTACTATTTACATATATATTACTTATTGTATGTCCATTTCCATTAAAAGTACCTTTATATTTATTTGTTTCATTTCCGATTGGTGTCCAAGAACCTAAAGTTTCTCCACATACACTA
>CAUWAM010000020.1:0-19778 GCA_963556825.1 uncultured Clostridia bacterium
CCGCTTCGGTTTATTCTCTAAAGGATTTTACTGTTTACTTTTCAATGTACTTTTTTGTTCCTTTGTGCGGAACGATTTTTATTATACTACATGTTTTTTTTATTGTCAACACATTTTTTTAATTTTTTTAATTTTTTTATTTTTAAACATATAGTATTAGTTTTTTATAGCTTTTCTTCCCGAAAAGCTGTATATGATAATAACACCTTTCAGATATAAAGTCAATACTTTTTTGTAATTTTTTTGACTTTTTTGTCAAAATTTTTATACACAAAAAATATTAACAAAAATGAAACACTTTCGACTATCTCTAATAGTGTTTCATTTAACAATTTAATTATCTTTTATTTTTAATTTTACTTTATTTACCAATCCATTATTATCATATTCTAAAGATACATCATATTTTTTATTAATTTTTTCAACTAAAGTTTCTAATTTTTTCTTTTTTGTATCATTAGTAGTGTTTTGTTTTATTTTTATATCTATTTCATCAATATTTTTTATATAGTCATTTACTGCTGATGAGTTTCCTTCTAATTTACTTGTGTCTACATCTTGTTCTTCTCCACTTTTTAACACTATATACATATCTTCAAAGTTCTCTTGAAATGAATTTATTAATTCTTTTACATTATCTGTTGTTAAATTCTGGCTAGCAAAATATTCAAATTGAGAGTTAAATCTGTTCTTTTCTGTTTCTGTTACAGTTTTATTATCAGAAATCTGAATTGAATTTTGTTGCATTAAATTCAAATTTTGTAACATTTTTACATAATTTTCTAATGGTACTACTTCATTAAATTTTTGTATTTGTTGTCCTATATTTCCTAATAATATGTTATAAATTGATTGTAATTGTTCTTCTTGTAAATCATTAATTTCAAGATTGTTGTCCGCTAAAGTTATTTGTTCTTCAAACTCACTTACTAATTCTATATTTTGATTAATTACTAAATCTGTTTTATATTTGTCATTTTTTAGTGATATTTGTACTGCATTTATAATTTTTTCGTTTTCCATTTTTTGTGTTAATTTAAATTGTACATCTGCACTAACTTCGTTATCCTCAATTTTTTCATATTCTATTACTATGTTTTCTTCATTTTCTGATGAGTTTCTTTCGATTTGTATTATTTCTTTATTTTCAGTTTGACCATATTCTATATTATCTAATTTTATTACATTATTATATAAATCAACATTTAATTTTCCTGTATTTGTTTGAATTGTTGTTCTTATTGTTGTTCCTTTTGATTCATATACTGTTATTTTTACTTCATCATTTCCTATATTATTGTTTTGTATTTCTTCTATTGTTTCTTCAATATAATTTACAAATTCTTCTCTTAATGTTTGTTCTGATTCATAAGAACCGTATTTTTCTTTTATTACTTTTTCTATATTATCTATTTTTGATAATATTATTTCATCATTTGATAATTGTTCCAAAATTTTTATTATAACATTATTATATTGTTCTTTTGTCAATGTTATTTCATACGCATTAGTTGTTACTGATTTATTATTAACTGTTATTAATGAATTTGATTGTTTTGAATATTTATCTTTTGAAACATTAGCTTTAATTACATTTAAATATCTATCTTGTAATGTTTGTTTTTCTTCATCTGTAAATGTTAATATTCCTTTTATATCTACATCTGTAAATAACATATCTATATTTTTAAATTGCGAATTTTGTTCAGAGTTATTGTTTTGTTTTTCACTATCTATTGATACAAATTGTTTTATCCCATCTAGTCTTATTCCATATTTTTTGTTTTCATTTAAATATTCGGCTCTTACTAATTTTTCATCACCTTTTACTATTTTTATATCGTTATAATAGTAATTATTAGATTTATCTGTTTTTCCAGATATTTTTATTTGTGCATCATTGACTGGATTTTTTTGATTTTCATCGCTTGTTCCTATATTTTCTGTATATTCTAATTTTCCTATAAGTTCTGATTGGTATTTGCTGTTATTTATTGTTTCTGCTATTTTGCTTGTATCTGAAGCAATTAATGTTTCTGCTATTTTAAAGTTTTGCATAAAATACTTTGTAAATAATGTTTCATTAGATTTAAATACATCTGTTTTTATGTATAAAAATGCTAATATTCCTACTATTAAAATAATTACTAATATGACTGCACTTATTATTATAGCTAATCTTTTCTTTCTTGGCATCATAATTTTTCCTCCTATTTCTTATGTATATTTATATTATATAGTTTTTGTTTTTTTTAATCAATAGATTTTTTTAAAATTCTTTGTTTTACTGATTCATATATAATAATTCCTGATGATACTGAGGCATTTAACGATGTCACTTTACCTTTCATTGGTATTTTTACTAAAAAATCACAATTCTTTCTAACTTTGTCACTCATTCCAGAACCTTCATTTCCTATTACTATTCCTAATGGTCCTGTTAAATCTTGATTATAATAATATTTTTCTGTATTAATATCTGTTCCACATATCCATAGTCCCGCTTCTTTTAACTTTTCTATACTATCTGATATATTTGTAACTCTTGCTATTTTCATATGTTCAACAGCTCCTGCTGATACTTTATTTACTGTACTATTTACTGATGCTGCTCTTCTTTTTGGTATTATTATTCCATGAACTCCTGCAGTTTCTGCTGTTCTTATTATAGAACCTAAATTATGTGGGTCTTCTATTCCATCCAATATTAATACAAACGCATCTTCATTTCTTTTTTTTGCTTCTTCTAATATATCTTCTATTTCACAATATTCAAATGGTGGAACAATCGCTATTACTCCTTGATAGTTTTGGTTTTGTGCCATTTCATCCATTTGTCTTTTGTCTTTTTCAACTAATATAATTCCTTTTTCTTTTGCTATTGCAATTATTTTGTTTATTGAACCATGTCTTTCTCCTTTTGTAATAAATATTTTGTTTATGTCTTTACCACTTTCTAACAATTCGAATACTGAATTTCTTCCTTCTACTTGATCATCATAACTTTTTTCTTCTTTATTTTTGTTTTTTGAATTATATCTATTCTCTTTCATTATTTCCATCTCCTAATTTATTCATCATCTAATTTTAATACAGACAAAAATGCTTCTTGAGGTACTTCTACATTTCCGATTTCTCTCATTTTCTTTTTACCTCTTTTTTGTTTTTCAAGAAGTTTTTTCTTTCTTGTAATATCTCCACCATAGCATTTAGCCAATACATCTTTTCTCATTGCTGATATTGTTTCTCTGGCTATTATTTGTCCTCCTATTACAGCTTGAATTGGAATTGTGAATAATTTTCTTGGTATTACTGTTTTCAATTTTTCTACCATTTTCTTTCCTCTTGTGTATGCGCTGTCTTTGTGTACTATAAATGAAAGTGCATCAACTGGTTCGCAGTTTATATGAATATCTAATTTTACAAGGTTTGATCTTCTATATTCTTTAAATTCATAGTCGAATGATGCATATCCTTTTGTTTTAGATTTTAAGTTATCAAAAAAGTCATATATTATTTCATTTAATGGCATTTCATATATTAGTGTAACTCTATTCTCATCCAAGTATTTCATATCAATATATATTCCACGTCTGTTTTGACATATTTCCATAATATTTCCAACATATTCTTTTGGTGTTAATATGTTTGCTGTTACAAATGGCTCTTCTATATATGATATTTCTTGTGGTGTTGGTAATTCTGTTGGATTATATATTTCTTCTACTTCTCCTGTTGTTTTATACACTTTATATATAACTGATGGAGCTGTTGTTATTAGTCCTAAGTCAAATTCTCTATCTAATCTTTCTTCAATTATTTCTAAATGAAGTAATCCTAGAAATCCACATCTAAATCCAAATCCTAATGCAGCTGATGTTTCTGGTTCATATTCTAATGCTGCATCATTTAGTTGTAATTTTTCTAATGCAACTTTTAAGTTTTCATATTCACTTCCATCTATTGGATATAATCCACAATATACCATTGGTGTTACTTTTTTATATCCTTTTAATGGCTTGTCCGCTGGATTATCGTTTAATGTTACTGTGTCTCCAACATGTATATCTGACAAGCTTTTTATACTTGCTGCAATATACCCAACTTCTCCTGCCTTTATTTCTTGTGTTGGCATATACGAACCGGGAATAAAATATCCAACCTCTGCAACTGTATATGTTTTATTTGTTGCCATTAATTTTATTTCATCTCCAGCCTTTACTTTTCCATCCATTACTCTTACATATGCAACAGCACCTTTATAATTATCATAATATGAATCAAATATTAAACATGTTGTTTTTGCATTTTCATCACCTTTTGGTGCTGGCAAATCCGTTACTATTCTTTCTAAAACTTCTTCTACATTTAAGCCTGATTTAGCAGAAATACATGGTGCATCTTCTGCAAGAATTCCTATTATATCTTCTATTTCTTTTTTCACTTCATCTGGTCTAGCATTTGGTAAATCTATTTTATTTATTACTGGTAATATTTCTAGATTATTATCTATTGCTAAATACACATTAGCTAATGTTTGTGCTTCTACGCCTTGACTTGAATCAACTACCAATATTGCTCCATCACATGCAGCTAAACTTCGTGATACTTCATAATTAAAATCAACATGTCCTGGTGTATCTATTAAATTAAATTCGTATTCCTCTCCATTTTTAGCTTTATATATCATCCTTACAGCTTGAGATTTTATTGTAATTCCTCTTTCCTTTTCTATTTCCATGTTGTCTAATACTTGACTTTCCATCTCTCTTTTTGAAAGTACTCCTGTCATTTCTATCATTCTGTCCGCTAATGTTGATTTTCCATGGTCTATATGTGCAATTATACTAAAGTTTCTTATATGCTCTTGTCTTTTATTCATCTTTCCTCCTGTGTCAAAAGGGACGGGCTTTTTTGACATATTTTATTTTTTCTTATTTTAACATATTAAATATAAAATCACAATAGCTATTTCTATATAATTACTCCATTATAAACATTATAGACATTATTATATCCCATATTTTCTAAAATTTGTTGTGCTCTCTGACTTCTTTGTCCTGTTGTGCAATATATAACAATTAGTTCATCTTTATTTTGGATTTGTTTTTCTATTTGTTTTTTTATTTGATAATCTGGTATTGAAATTGCTCCATCTATATGTCCTTCTTTATATTCCTGTGGACTTCTTACATCTACTATTGTTGCTCCCATTTTGATATAATTTTCTAAATCCTCTATTCTTATGTCTAAATTTTCATCAAAACTTCTTTTGCAATTATAATAGTTAAAACTTTTTATCATTCTATTTACCATTTTATTAAATCTATTGAACATTTTTATTCCTTCTTTCTTTATTTGGAATTGTACTCTTATTATATAGTATTAAATTATTTTCTTTTTAGTTATGGTTTTATTACAATTATTTTAATGTTTTATAACAAATATAGATTTATTTTTTGTCATATTATGGTATTTTAGTTGTATTTTTTCTTTTATTCGCGTTTTTTCTTTGTTTTTCTTGATAATTATTACATTTATTTTTCAGTTTTATTACAATTATGTTATCTTTCTATTATTATGTTGCCTATTTTGTTTACACTATTTTAATTTAAAACATTTTATGTTTTTTGTGGAAACTGTGGATAAGTCTGTGAATAACTGAAAAATGACTTCTTTTTTCAAAAGTTATTCACAGTAAACTACTTATTTTTATTTTTTCCAATTATTTCCAGTTACCGTTGTACATTTTATGTGTACTCCATTTTCTTTTTTTGTATATAAAACGCAAAAAGCCACAATGGCTATTTTTCTACCATTGTAGCTTTTTATACTTTTATTAATAAACATAATATTTTCGTTTATTTTGCAAAAAATGTAAAATAAATTACACCAATTATTTCTAATATTGTTATAGTTGGTAATCCTATTGTAAAATGTAATTTTTGAGTTTTATGTCTAAATACATACATTCCAGATATTGTTCCTATTCCACCACCTAAAACTGTTATTATAAATATTGTTTTTTCTGGTATTCTCCATTTTCCCTTTTTTGCTTTTTGTTTATCTATATACATTACTAAAAATCCTATTATATTTATTATTATAAAATATAGTATTATGTTTTGTATTGTAAATATATTTTTTACTTCACTCATCTTTTTCTCCATATTTATATTTTAACCAAATAAACTTAGTTGATTACTTTGGCTCATTCCCTCTAAGCATCCAAATTGTTTTAATAATTCTGCTCCTGATGCTCCTATTTTTGCTCTTATTTTCAAATCATCTATTGACATGAATTTTCCGTCTTTTCTTGCACTTACAATTCCTTGTGCAGCAACTGTTCCAAACCCAGGTATGCTGTTTAATGGTGGTCTTAGTTTGTTATCTTGGATTTTAAATTTGTTAGCTTCTGATTCATATAAATCTACTGGCAAAAATTCAAATCCTCTTTCATACATTTCTAAAACAATTTCTAAATCATCATACATATCTAATTCTGCTTTTGTTGCTTCTTTCTTTTGGTTCTTCATTTCTATTTCTTTCATTTTATTTTTAGCTTTTTCTTTACCAAATATCATATATTGTGCATCAAAGGCCTTTGCTCTTATTGAATAATATGCAGCATAATATGCTAGAGGAATATGTACTTTGAACCATGCAATTCTAAAAGCATTTGTTACATATGCTGCGGCATGTGCTTTTGGGAACATGTATTTTATTTTTTCACATGATTTTATATACCAATCTGGTACATCATGTTCTTTCATTAATGGTATATATTCATCTTTCCATTTTGGTTCTTTTCCTTTTGCTACTTTTCCTTTACGTACAGATTCCATTATTTTAAATGATTTATCTGGTGGTAATCCTTTTTTTATTAAATATATCATTATATCATCACGACAACATATTGCTTCTTGAAGTGTTACTATTCCTTGTTCAATTAAACTTTGTGCATTTCCAAGCCATACATCTGTACCATGTGATAAGCCTGACAAACGAATTAATTCATCAAATGTTGTTGGTTTTGTATCTAAAAGCATCCCTCTTGCAAATTTTGTTCCATATTCTGGTATTCCATATGTTCCTACTTCTGAATGAATTTGCTCTGGTGTTACTCCTAACGCTTCTGTTGAATTAAATATTGACATTGTTTCTTTATCATCAAGTGGTATGTCTGTTGGAGATATCCCTGTTAAATCTTGTAACATACGAATTACCGTTGGATCATCGTGTCCTAGTATATCAAGTTTTAATAAGTTTCCATCTATTGAGTGATAATCAAAGTGTGTTGTTATTATATCTGAATTTGGGTCATCTGCTGGATGTTGTACTGGCGTAAATTCATATATTTCTCTACCTTTTGGAACAACTATAATTCCACCTGGATGTTGTCCTGTAGTTCTTTTTATTCCTGTACATCCTACTGATAATCTTTGCATTTCAGCTCTATTCATTGGTATTCCTCTATCTTCAAAATAGCCTCTTACATATCCATATGCTGTTTTGTCTGCAACAGTACCAACTGTTCCTGCTTTAAATGTCGTTCCTTTTCCAAATATTACTTCTGTATATTTATGTGCTTTTGCCTGATATTCTCCTGAGAAGTTTAAGTCTATATCTGGCTCTTTATCTCCGTTAAATCCTAAGAAAGTTTCAAATGGTATGTCCATTCCATCTTTTATTAATTTATGTCCACATTTTGGACATTCTTTATCTGGTAAGTCAAAACCATTTTGATATCCATAATCTGTAAAGTCTGAATATTTACAATTTGGACATCTATAATGTGGCTGAAGTGAGTTAACTTCTGTTATTCCTGTCATAAATGCTGCTAATGATGAACCTACTGACCCTCTTGATCCAACAATATATCCGTCTTCATTTGATTTCCATACTAATTTTTGTGCAATAATGTACATAACTGAATAACCATTACTTATTATTGAATTTAATTCTTTATCAAGTCTTGTTTGTACTATTTCTGGCAATGGATCTCCATAAAGTTCATGTGCTTTTTTGTATGCTATATTTTTTATATCTTCCTCACATCCTGGAATATGTGGTGGACATTTTTCTGGTGATATAGGGCTTATTTGTTCACACATATCAGCTATTTTATTTGTATTCGTTACAACTACTTCATATGCTTTTTCCTCACCTAAATACTTAAATTCTTCTAACATTTCTTCTGTTGTTCTTAAATATAAAGGTGCTTGATTATCTGCATCATCATATTTTTGACCCGCTTCTAATATTCTTCTATATATCTCATCCTGTGGATCCATAAAGTGAACATCACATGTTGCAACTACCGGTTTGTTTAGTTTTTCTCCTAATGCTACTATTTTTCTATTTATATCTCTTAAATCTTCCTCATCTCTCATAACTCCATTTCTTATTAAGAATTGGTTATTTCCTATTGGTTGAATTTCTAAATAATCATAATCTTGTGCTATTTCTTCTATTTCTTCATCTGGTTTTCCTAGCTCTATTGCTTGATATAATTCTCCTGCTTCACACGCACTTCCTAAAATCAAACCCTCTGAATATTTTTTAAACATACTTTTCAATATACGTGGTTTTCTATAAAAATAATCCAAATGTGAATATGATACTAATTTATATAAATTCTTTAGTCCTACATAATTTTTAGCTAAAATTATAGCATGATATGTTTTTAATTTTTTATATTCTTCCGCTTTTGCTGCTGTATCTGCTGCTACTTCATCTATATCTTCTAATTTTTTAGCTCCTTTTTCTTTTAGCATATCTATCATAATATTAAATACTTTTACTGTTGTGTCAACATCATCTAAAGCTCTATGTGCTACTTCAACTTTTATTCCTAAATTTTCTGCAATTTTTCCCAATTTGTATTTTTTATAATCTGGAAATAAGTCTTTTGCCAAACTTAATGTATCTAAATATGAATAGTCAAAATCATATCCTAATCTTTTTGCGTTTTGTTTTAAAAATCCTACATCAAAATTTGCATTGTGTGCTACAATTACTGTTTCTTCTTGGTCTCCTAAAAATTCCAACATTTTTGGAAATACTTGCTCTATTGTCTCTGCATCTTTTACCATATCATCTGTTATATTTGTAACTTCAGAAACTCTTTCTGGTATATGTCTTTCTGGATTTACAAAACAACTAAATTGATCTATTACTTCTTTATTTTTTACTTTCATTATTCCTATTTCTGTAATTCTATCATTTGTTGCAGAAAATCCTGTTGTTTCTAAATCTAATACACAATATGTTGCATCTACATTTTGTCCTTTTGCGTTATAAACTGATCTTGTATTATCTGGTGCTAAATATGCCTCAACTCCATATATTACTTTAATATCTGGGTTATCATCTCCAACTAGATGATATGCTTCTGGAAATGCTTGTACAACTCCATGGTCTGTAATTGCAATAGATTTCATTCCCCATTTTATTGCTCTTTTTATTAAATCTTCTGCTGATGTTACTGCATCCATTTGACTCATTTTTGTATGCATATGTAGTTCTACTCTTTTTACTTCGCTATTGTCTTGTCTAATTTCTTTTTTTACACCATTTCCCTCTATTATTGTGTTTGCAATAACAGTTAATTCATTTGAAAATGAATCCATTTGTGCATTTCCTTCGATTTTTATTCCTTTTACTTTTCCCAATCTTTTAACTATTTTCTTTGATGATTCCTTTGGTAAAAAGGCTTTACATGTCATTGTGCTTGAACCATCATATAAATCAAAGCTTAACAAAGTTTTTCCATTTTTTAATTCTCTATCTTCCATAAATATTATTTCACCATTTAGTGAAACTTGTCCATCTTCAACACCCAAATCTGCAATTTTAACAAGTGGTGCTGTTATATTCATATTTTTTCCTAGTATTAATGGTGTATCTTCATCTGCTTCTTCTGGCATTTCTGGAACTTCTGTATCAGTTTCAGCTATTATATTTGATATAACTGTAATATCACCTGCATATGTATCAAGTCCAGCTTTTCCTATTGTTTTTATTGCTTTTGCATTTTTTATTTTTTCTGTCATTTCTTGTCCCTCTTTTGCATCTTTAGCAAAAGATTTACAAGTTATTACTCCTGTACCATCATATAATTCAAATATAATCATACCTTTTCCAGATTTTGTTTCTCTACATTCGCAAGTTACAATTTTTCCTTCTAATGTTACTCTACCATCATTTGCTGTAATATCTTTTATTTTCATATGCTTTTCTTTTGCTTTTGATGGTTTTCCCATTATATAATTTTCTACTGATAAATTTTCTTCTTGTGACATATCTTCTGGAATTTCTCCATGCATTCCATCTGGTATGTATATATCTCCATCTTGTGGTGGAATATAATCTTGGTCATTATATTCTGGTTCTCCATTATGCTTTTCTTCTTTATTTTCTGGAGTATATGAACACATTTCTTCTATTGTTTTTTCTTCAAATTCTTTCATTTTTCTTGCATATTCCATCTCTTCTTCTTTTTGCAAGACTTCTTCTAATTCTATTTTATACTCTTTACCAAATAATTTTTTTATTACATTTTCAAGTTCAATATCTGTTTTTTTTGCTCTTAAAAACTCTGCTCCTCTTATATGCATTTTTACATGAATAATATTTTCTTCTATTTCTACTTTGCTTTTCATTAATAGCATTGGCTTCATTAATGGATATTTATGTGCCATATAACATATGATATTTCTCCATTCATCATCAACTCTTTTTAGTAATACACCATCTAGGTATTGAATTTTCATATCTATGTTTTTGAATGAAAATCTTTCTATTAGGAATTTTTCGAAATACCATATTTCTTTTACTTCTATATATTCATCTGATTTTATTGTAATTCCTAGTGTATTTGTCTTTTTTATTACATCTAAATTCAAAACTTCTGCTTCTATAATATTTGCTCTTGCTTGATAATCACTAAAAATTTCTTTTACTTTTTTTGCTTTATTTTCTGACATCCTTTTTTGCTCCTTTGAAATGTATTCTATCACAATTATTATTATAAAAAAAGCGAACAATAGAAAATATTTTCAAATTTTCTATTATTTGCTTTTTTATTTTTTATTCTGTTCTTAATGCCTCAACAGGATCTTTTTTACTAGCCATTTTAGCTGGAATTAATCCAGCAACAATTGTTAAGACCATACTTATAATAACTAATATTACTCCTGCTTTTGGTGGAACCATTGCATTAACACTAACACCTGTAATTGCATGAATTGCTCCATTTATTGGTATTGTTAATAAAACAGTAATTCCTATTCCTATTAATCCAGAAATACATCCCACTATAAATGTTTCCGCATTAAATACTCTTGAAATGTCTTTTTTAGATGCTCCAATTGCTCTTAATATTCCGATTTCTTTTGTTCTTTCTAATACAGAAATATATGTTATTATTCCAATCATTATTGATGATACAATTAATGAAATAGCTACAAATGCTATTAACACATAACTTATTGTGTTAATAATTTGACTTACAGATTTCATCATAACACCTACTAAATCTGTATAAATTATTACATTTTCATCTTTTCCGTCATCTCTTTGTTTTTGATTGTATTTGTCCATTTCACTAGTTATTTTATCTTTTGAATCAAAGTCTTTTGGATATATGCTTATTGATGTTGGTTTTTCTATATCAACTGCACCTAATTTTGTTAAATTTTTTTCATAACTTGCATCTTTATTTGAAGTATATGCCTCCATCATTTTTGCTATTTCTTCATTACTTAATTTACTCATAGCCATTTTTTGTTCATTTGATAAATTATTATAATCAAATTTTTTACTATCGTCTACTGGAAATTCTAATCCAGTAAATACATTTATTTTTTGATTTTCTTTTTGTTCTTTTACTATTTCTGTTTCATTAGATTTTTTTATTACATATTCTTTTAAATCCTTTGTATAGCCTATTCCACTTGTTACTGATGATGAAACACTTTCTTCATTTTGTTTTATTATTCCCACTATTTTTATACTTTCTGCTTGTGCTATTTTCTCTTTCATATATTTGTCATCATCACTTTTATTCATCCATAACCCATTTTCTTTTTTATAATAATCAGAATTTAAAATTAATTTAAATGACAAATTTAATAGTTCATCATATGTATATGAAGTAGTTTCATCTTTTTCTTCTATTTTTTCGCCATTTTCAATTGCTTTCCATTTTTCTTTTAATTCATGTTGGTCTTTTAGTCCTAATGAATATAATGTATAATCATCTATTCTTCCATCTTCTTTTACTATTAAAACAACTTCATTATATGCTTTTGGCCAACTTCCTTTTAACAAATCATACTGTGATTCTAATAACGCTTGATTATCTAACATTTCTACCCATATATCTGTATTTGTCATCATTGAACTTCCAAACATTGATGCAACTGAAGAATTATTCTGAGCTTCTATCATATCCTCCATTCCAAATGAATTCATAACAGTACTTGGATTTACTCTAATTATTCCATTTTCTGTATTTTCTTTATATAAGTTTAACTTCAAGTCATATCCATATTGAATACTATTGCTATTATTTTTAATTTCATTATTTTCTTCTTCTAAATATTTTTTTAATTCTTCTAGATTATTACTTTGTTTTTTGTTTGAAAGGATTTTTATCATTTCGTTCATTATATCTGCTGAATATACTTTTCCTTCTTCTTGATTTTCAATTTTAGTATTTTCCTCTGTCATTGACTGTAACATACTTGACATATCTATTGATGTTTCTTCAACTGTTATAGGATAAGATGATAATGTATCTTCTTCTACTTTTTTAATATAATTTTGAACACCTGTAGATATTGCCAAAATAAGTGCTATTCCTATAATTCCAATACTTCCTGCAAATGATGTTAATAGTGTTCTTCCTTTTTTTGTCATTAAATTGTTTAAACTTAAATGTAATGCTGTAAGAAATTTCATTGATGTTCTTCCTGTTTTAGCTTTTTCTTGTTTTTCATTTTTATTTTCGTAAGGGTTAGAATCATCTGTTATTACCCCATCTAATATTTTTATTACTCTTGTTGAATATTTTTCTGCTAATTCTGGATTGTGTGTTACCATTATAATTAATTTATCTTTTGATATTTCTTTTAATATTTCAATTATTTGCACACTTGTTTTTGTGTCTAATGCTCCTGTTGGTTCATCTGCTAATATAATATCTGGATTATTAACTAATGCTCTTGCAATAGCTACTCTTTGCATTTGACCTCCAGATAATTGGTTTGGCTTTTTATATATTTGTTCTCCTAATCCAACTTGTTCTAATGCTTTTATAGCTCTTTGTTTTCTTTCTTTTCTAGATACTCCTGATAATGTAAGTGCAAGTTCTACGTTAGATAATATTGTTTGATGCGGTATTAAATTATAACTTTGGAAAATAAAACCAACTGAATAATTACGATATGCATCCCATTCCTTATCTTTAAATTTTTTAGTCGATTTTCCATTTATAATTAAATCTCCTGATGTATATCTATCTAATCCTCCTATTATGTTTAATAATGTAGTTTTTCCACATCCACTTTGTCCTAATATAGAAACAAATTCACTTTTTCTAAATTGAATGTTTATGCCCTTTAATGCTTGAACTGTTGTGTCCCCAGATTTATAATCCTTTTTTATATTTTCTAATTTTAGCATTGTAGTTTCCTTTCTATTAATTTGTTTTTATTATATTAACATATATATACTAATATTTCAAACAATATTTATAAAAAGGCTAACTTTCGTTTATATTGTCCATTATATCTTTACATTCTTTCCAACTTATAACTTTTAATATTTCGTAATCTTTTGCTAATTTTTTAGCTATTTCTTTTGTACTATCACTTGATTCTAAATCAGCCACAATAATATTTTTTAAATATTCTTCTCTTCCATATAAAATTTTAAATAAAATTGAACGCAAAAATCCTTCAATTTTTTCTTCTTGATTCTTTACAGCTATAATAACATGTATCCCATCTGATTTAAATTTTGTATATGTATTTATGTATATAATGTTTTTTATAATTTCAAATAGACCATAAATGGCTAATGTCCAGAATATTGTATTTAATACAAATTCAATCATTTTTTTGCCTCCTATGGTCTATTATATGTTTTTTATTTTTTTGTGTGATTATGCTATTGTTTGTTTCAACATCCAAATTATTTTACTATAATTTAATATATAATCATCCATCAACGTTGATGTTGAATATCCTTTTTGTTCGTCTGCTTTTTCTTTTATTTGTTTTGCTTTTTCTAGTAATTTTTTATAATCTTCTAATATTGTTTTAAATATTTCATCTGATTTTATTTTTCTATTTTCTGCTTCTGTTATTGTTGTTTTTTCTAAATAATCTTTTAGTGTCCCTAAAGGTTCTTTTTCTAAACTTAAAATATGCTCTGCAACTTCATCTACCTGTTCATTAATTTCATTATATAATTCTTCTAGTTTAACATGTACCTGAAAAAAGTCTTCTCCTGATATATTCCAATGATAATTTTGTAATTTACGATAAAATACATTTAAGTCTGATAATAATTCGTTTAAATTTTGTTCTAAATCCATAATATTCCTCACTTTCTTATTTTATTATGAACTTAGAAATTTATTTTATACATTATTATATTTATTTTAATGAATCAAAAAAAGATGTTCCACATATAAGCAGTTCATCCTTTTTTATAATCAATTATATTAATTGTAATATAGCAACTTCAGCTCCGTCTCCTCTTCTAGGACCAGCTTTTACTATACGTGTGTATCCACCAATATTTTTACCTGCATATTTAGGTGCTATTTCATTAAATAACATTGCTGGAACATCTATTACTTTACCATCTGTATCTTTTACTTTGTTTACTTTTCTCATTATTTTTCTTCTAGCATTTAATCTAGATGGCATATCTTTTTGTCTTTTTTCAGTAGTTTCTTCTTTTACTACTTTTAAATATTCTTTACCATTCTTGCTTTTTACTAATTCAGTAACTTTGTTACCTTTTGAATCTAATTTAGCTTTAACAACTTTTTGTTCTACTTCTTCGAAGTTATCTTTTTCTTTTATTGCAAGTGATATAATACTATCAGCTATTGATTTTACTTCTTTGGCTCTTGGTAAAGTTGTTTCAATTTTTCCATGTACTAATAGGTCTGTTGTTAAGTTTTTTAACATTGCCATTCTAATATCTGTAGTTCTACCTAATTTTCTATTTGTAGCCAATTTTTTCACCTTCCTCTTTCTTTTTTGTGCGGGCTTTATTCTCCCTATTTATATTTTATTACTCATCTTCTTGTGCAAAGTCTAAGCCTAATGAATGTAATTTGGCTGTTACTTCATCAAAAGATTTCTTTCCTAAATTTCTAACTTTCATCATTTCAGATTCTGATTTACTAATTAAATCTTCAACAGTTGATATATTAGCTCTTTTTAAACAGTTATATGATCTTACTGATAATTCAAGTTCTTCTATTGACATTTCTAGAACTTTTTCTTTCTTAGATTCTTCTTTTTCAATCATTACTTGTGTATTTTTTGTTGTTTCAGATAAATCTATAAATAATTCTAAATGTCCTGTCATAACTTTTGCTGCTAAACTTAAAGCTTCATGTGCTTTTAAGCTTCCATCTGTCCATACTTCTATTATTAATTTATCATAATCTACTGTTTGACCAACCCTTGTATTTTCTACTTGGTAGTTTACTTTTTTAACTGGTGTATAGATTGAGTCAATTGGAAGTACAGAAATATCTTGATTTGGTTTTTTATTTTTTTCAGATGAATTATATCCTCTTCCTCTATCTGCAGTCATTTCCATTACAAGGCTTCCACCTTCTGAAACTGTTGCAATATGTAAATCTGGATTTAATACTTCTACTGTTCCATCTGATTTTATATCTCCTGCTGTAACTTCTCCTTCACCTTTGAAGTCAATTCTTATAGTTTTTTCTTCATTTCCATCAAATTTTAATCTGACATTTTTTAAGTTTACTATTAATTCTGGTACATCTTCTACTACATTTGGTATAGTAGAGAATTCATGTAATACTCCATCTATTTTTACACTTGTTATAGCACATCCTGGAAGTGATGAAAGCATTATTCTTCTTAAAGAATTTCCTATTGTTACACCATATCCTCTTTCTAATGGTTCACATACAAATTTTGCATAATTATTCGCATCATCAATTTCTAGACATTCAATATTTGGCTTTTCAAATTCTATCATTTTTACCTCCTAAATTGAGAATATTATTTCTCAAACTCTTTAAAAACTTATGAGTCTTTTTAAGTAAAATTTTAAAGTTTTGACTAAACCTTTACACTTACTTTCAAAAACTATTATTTTGAGTAAAGCTCTACTATTAAATGTTCTTCGATTGGAAGATCTATATCTTCTCTAGCTGATAATCTAATTACTTTACCACTTAATTTTTCGCTATCTTTTTCAAGCCATGCTGGAACTGGTCTAGCAGCTGATTCTTCTATATTCATTTTTAATGTAGAGTTATCTTTTTTACTTTCTCTAACAGTGATTACATCTCCTGCTTTTACTAAGTATGATGGTATGTTAACTTTTTTACCATTTACTTCAAATTGTCCATGGTTTACAAATTGTCTAGCTTGTGCTCTTGATGTTCCAAATCCCAATCTGTAAACAACATTATCTAATCTACTTTCTAATATTTGTAATAGATTTTCACCTGTTACACCTTTTTTGTTTGAAGCCATTTCGAAATATTTTCTAAATTGTTTTTCTCCAACTCCATAATATGATTTTGTTTTTTGTTTTTCTCTTAATTGTGTACCGTATTCAGAAAGTTTTGCTCTTTTTTGTCCATGTTGACCTGGTGCATAGTTTCTTCTAGCTATACTACATTTATCTGAGTAGCATCTTGCACCTTTTAAAAACAATTTTTGTCCTTCTCTACGGCATATACGACATTGTTCGTCTTTATATCTTGCCATTATTTATACTCCTTTCTATACTCTTCTTCTTTTTGGTGGTCTACAACCATTGTGTGGTATTGGTGTTACGTCTTTGATTGCGCTTATTTCAAGACCTGCTGTTTGAAGCGATCTGATTGCAGCTTCTCTACCAGCTCCTGGTCCTTTTACATATACTTCTACTGATTTTAATCCATGTTCCATAGCTGCTTTAGCTGCTGTTTCTGCAACTTGTCCTGCAGCAAATGGTGTACTTTTTCTAGAACCTTTAAATCCTAATTCTCCAGCACTTCCCCATGAAATTGCATTTCCTTGTGTATCAGTTATTGTTACTATTGTATTGTTAAAGCTAGAGTGAATATGTGCTTCACCTTTTTCAATGTTTTTTCTATTTCTTCTAGCTACTGGTTTTCTTGTAGTTGTTTTTTTGTTTGCCATTTTTTTAATTTCCCTCCTTCATTTTTAATAAGGTTATATGATTCTAATTAATTTTTAATTATTTTTTGCTTTTGCTAACTAACTTTCTAGGACCTTTTCTTGTTCTAGCATTAGTTTTTGTTCTTTGTCCTCTTACAGGTAATCCTTTTCTATGTCTTAATCCTCTGTAACATCCGATTTCTGTAAGTCTTTTTATGTTAAGAGCAACTTCTCTTCTTAAATCTCCCTCAACTTTGTATGATTCGTCAATAACTTTTCTTATATCATTAACTTGTTCATCTGTTAAGTCCTTTACTCTAGTATCTGGATTAATTCCAGCTTTTGCTAGTATTTTTTGAGAGCTTGTTAATCCTATTCCATAAATATATGTAAGTCCTACTTCTACCCTTTTTTCTTTAGGTAAATCTACTCCTGCTATACGAGCCATATTTTTTTGCACCTCCAAATTTTTCTTTTAATTAATTTAATTTCGTCTTTATTTTTCTCTAAAGGTGAAATGCACCCATGCTCTTGGGTCTTTAGATATTCTTCAGACATGTATATAAACACAAACTGGAATTAAATTCTTTTTTAGAATTCAGCCGCATCCTAATTTGTGTTATAAGCTTGTTTAATAAATTATCCTTGTCTTTGTTTGTGTTTAGGGTTTTCGCAAATAACTCTAATTACACCTTTTCTTTTTATTACTTTGCATTTGTCGCAGATTTTCTTTACAGATGGTCTTACTTTCATTTTTTGCACCTCCTATTTGTTTAGCCTTTAGCTTATATATACAATCATGTTGATTGGATTATATTTTTGCTTATATTAGTTTTACTAATGGTTTACACTTTAATGCTTCTACTACAATTCCTTCTACTTCTATAACATCTTCCTTTGCCAAGATATCCCCTCCTATAAGAGCTTTTTTATTATGTATATTTTTCCATTTTGATAATAACTACTACATTATACTATATAATTAAAGTATTGTCAATATTTCTGGTTCTTTTTCTGTAATTAAAATTGTATTTTCATAATGTGCAGCCATACTTCCATCTTCTGTTATTATAGTCCATCCATCATCTAGTTCTAAAATGTTTGGTTTTCCTTGAATTACCATTGGTTCTATAGCTAATGTCATTCCTGGTTCTAGGCGAATACCTCTTCCAGCTTTTCCGTAATTTGGAATTCCTGGTTCTTCGTGCATTTCTTTACCAATTCCATGTCCTTGGAATTCTCTTACTACCGAAAATCCTTGTGAGTGCACATATTCACCTATTGCATGACATATGTCTCCAATTCGGTTTCCTGCTTTTGCATATTTTATTCCTTCAAAAAATGCTTGTTTTGTTACATCTATTAATCTTTGGTTTTCTTTTGTTGTCTTTCCTACTACAAATGTTCTTGCCGCATCTCCATTGTATCCATCTTTTAATGCAACTGTGTCTATACTTACAATATCTCCTTCTTTTAGAATTCTAGTTTTTGATGGAACTCCATGGATAACTTCATCATTTATTGATACACATATAGATGATGGGAATTTAGGAATTCCCCTTATCCCTGGGTCATAGCCTTTTTCTGCTGGTATAGCACCCAGACTTCTCATCGTCTTTTCTGCTATTTGATCTAATTCCCATGTAGAAATCCCTGGTTTTATGTGTTTTTCTAGTTCTTGATATGTTAGTGCTACTACCTTACACGCATTTTTCATCAATCCTATTTCTCTTTTTGATTTTATTGTTACCAATTCAGGTCGTCTCCTTTTACGTTTTAAATATTTTTATTTTATATGTTTTGTTTATTTGTTTATTTTTTGTGCAATTTCTTCTGCAACATCTTTTCCTAATTTATTTATACTTTTACTAACTTCTTCTGTTATTAAAACTTGTTTATTCTTATAGTAATCAATTAGAGGGCTTGTTTGTTTGAAATAGCTTTTTAGTCTTAATTTTACAGTTTCTTCATTGTCATCTTTTCTTTGTATTAGTTTTGAACCACATTTATCACATATTCCCTCTTGTTTTGGTGGTGTTAATATTGTATTATAAATTGCCTTACATTCTTGATTTGAGCATACTCTTCTATTTACAATTCTTTCTAAAATTTCTTCTTCTGGTGTTATCAAATTTATTACCATATCGACTTTTTTGCCTTTTTTTTCTAATATTTTATCCAATTCTTCTGCTTGATATATTGTTCTTGGGAATCCATCTAAAATAATTCCATTTTGTACATCATCATCATTCAATCTATTTTCTACAATTTTGATTGTTACATCATCTGGCACTAATTCTCCTTTAGAAATATATTGTGTTGCTATTTTTCCAATTTCTGTTTCTTCCTTCATATTTTTTCTAAAAATATCTCCTGTTG
>CAUWAM010000021.1:0-19092 GCA_963556825.1 uncultured Clostridia bacterium
TTTATAAAAGTTGTCAAAAAAGGGCGTCCCTTTTGACAACTTTTTAGGAGTAAGAAATGAAAGATTTAAGATATTATGCAAAAATACACTCAATAGAATCATTTGGTACAGTTGATGGCCCTGGAATAAGATTTGTTATATTTCTTCAAGGCTGTCATCTAAGATGTAAGTATTGTCATAACAGAGATACCTGGGATATGAATTGCGGAAAATATGAATCTTTAGATAATATTTTTAATAAAATTTTAAGATATAAAAACTATATTCATCCTAATGGTGGTGTAACTGTAACTGGTGGAGAGCCTTTATTACAAGTTAAATTTTTAATAGAATTATTTAAAAAATTAAAAGCTGAAAAAATCCATACTTGTATAGATACATCTGGAATGGTTTCATTAACTGATGATATAAAAAGTTTATTATCTTTAACAGATTTAGTTCTTCTTGATATTAAACATATTGACTCAGATAAATCAAAAGATTTAATAGGCTTTTCTAATGAAAAAGAATTAGCTTTCGCTAAATATTTAAGTGATAATGGTAATCATATGTGGATTAGGCAAGTACTTATTCCTGGATATACTGATGATGAAAATGATTTATTAAAATTAAAAAATTTTATATCTTCTTTAAAAAATGTTGATAAAATAGAAATTCTTCCATACCATAATATGGGAAAATACAAATGGAAAGAACTTGGACTTAAATATGAATTAGAAAATATAAGAGAAGCTAATAATAAAGATATTATAAGAGCAAAAAAAATTCTAGGAATTTCCTAGAATTTTTTAATTTTCCATTATACTCATAATATTATTATATATTAACCAATCAATTTTAACTCAACATTCTCCATTTTGTATTTTCCATCAATTAATTTGAATTCTACTAATGTATTAGCTAATGTTTCTTCATTTTGTCTTAAATCTGTTGTAAATAACATTTTAATTTGTGGAATTTCTACTTTATTTGTTACTATTTCTCTAAAACACTCAGCCATATGTTTTTCATCTTCACAAACAAATATTAATTGTGGAATTCCTGCAAATCCTGAATCTCCAGGTGCAAAGTTTTCATAAAAATCTTTATATAAATTCATTTTTTCAACTAATTTTCTTTGCCAGTCTTGTTCTCTTCTAAATACCTCAAATAAAAATTGAATTGATTTTCCACTTTTGGTTAATTTTACAGAACCACCTGTTGCTTTAAATATTTTTCCAACTGTTTTTGCAGTTATTGCTGGTTTTACTATATAACTATCAAATGCCTTTACTTTTCTTAAATATGCTATTAGTACTTGATTTCCAGCCAATCTCTTCTTTATCATTGGAACTGGCTTTGTATTATCTGATGGTTGCCATTTACACTCTATTTCTTTAGATGTTAATAGATATTTTCCCATTTTCTCTAAACAATAAATTCTATAAATTCCTTTTCCCTCATCAGATGTAAAATAATATCTTGTCAATATTTTTGATTTTACTAAAGCATCTAATTTATTATTTAATTTATCTTGAGATTTTGGGTCTATTCCTTTTATTTCTAGCATTTGATATAATTGTCTAGAAGTAATAAATTCAAATTCATTTACTAAATCTAATATTTCAAAATGAATGTCTGTTATATGTCCAATATTTATTTTATGTACAATTTGATTCATCGATACATATCCATCTTTTCCATCAAATGTTTTGATTTCTCCTTCTCTAATTGCAAATGGTGATACTTGTGCTTTTATTTGATTATCTTCTACCATTTTTCTATCCCCCTTTAAATTTTATAATAAGCTAATTTTACTTTCTTTTTATCATAATCTATTTTCTTTATCATTACATCTATATTTTGTCCATACTCTAATCCATCTTTATATTCTGCCATTCCAACTAAATTTGGTAATAACTCTATAAAAATGCCATTTTTGTTTTTTTCTGTTTCTCTTACAATTCCATTAACATGCATACCTTTTTTGAATTTATTGGCATTTTCTTCCCATGTTCCTAGTGTTTCTTTATATGATAAATTAATTTTTCCATTTTCTTTATTTATATCTTTTACTTTTATATTTATCTCTTGTCCTATATTTAGTCTTTCATATGGCGTTTTTATTCTTGCTACAGATATGTCTTCTATATGTACTAATCCGACTACTCCATTTCCAATATCAATAAATGCTCCATACGGTTTTATATTTGTTACAATCCCTTTTACATTTGCTCCAACTTTTATGCCTTCTATAAACTTTGATTGTTTCATTAATAATTTTTTCTCCCTTTTCTTTTGTTTTTATTATTATATCTGTTTTATATTGATTTTTCAATAGTTTGTATGAATTTTATTTCATTAATTTATTCACTTCTTTTTCACTTAAATATCTCCAAGTCCCAAGTTTTAAATCTTTAACTCCTATATCTCCAATCTTACTTCTATGTAAAGCTACAACCTTTCTTCCAACCGCTCCACACATTTTTCTAACTTGTCTATTTTTGCCCTCATGTATTGTAATTTCAAGTCTTGAAATATTTTTTTCTTCATCAGTTTTTAATATTTTAACTTTAGCAGGACGTGTTGTATAATCATCTATAATTACTCCGTTTTTTAATCTTTCGACTTCTTCATTATTTACTATTCCTCTAACTGTTACTGTGTAAGTTTTTGTTATTTCGTGTTTGGGATGTGTAACTTTATATACAAAGTCTCCATCATTTGTAAGTATCAATGCACCTGATGTATACATATCTAATCTTCCTACTGGAACAAGCCTTTCACGTACTTTTACCAAGTTTAAAACTGTATCTCTATTAAATTGGTCTTTTGCTGTTGTAACATATCCTATTGGTTTATTTAGTAATATATATACCATTTTCTCATTATTTTTTATAAGTTTTCCACAATATGTAATTTTATCCACAGTTGGATCTATTTTTATTCCAAGCTCTTTAACTACAGTTCCATTAACACTTACTTTTCCATCTAAAATTAATTCTTCACATTTCCTTCTTGATGCAACTCCACTATTAGCTAAAAATTTTTGTAATCTTATTTTATTGTTTTCCATAATACTCCTTTTGTAATTTTTCTATTACATTTTTAAAATATTCAGGTATTGGTGCTTCTATAAAAATTTCTTTGCCTGTTATTGGATGTCTAAATTTTAATGATTTTGCATGTAAGCATTGCCCTTTTATTCCCCATTCATTTTTTCCATTTGAATATACCGTATCTCCCACTATTGGGTATCCAATTTGTGATAAGTGTACTCTTATTTGATGAGTTCTTCCTGTTTCTATTTTTACTTCTAATAAAGTATAATTTTTAAATCTTTCTATTACTTTAAAATGAGATATTGCATTTTTACCATTTTTACTTACAGACATTTTTTTTCTATCTTTTGTACTTCTTCCTATTGGCATATTTATTGTTGCTTCATTTTCTTTTACAAATCCTTTTACTAATGCTATATATGTTTTCTCTACCTCATGATTTTTTATTTCTTCACTCATACTTATATGTGCTTTATCATTTTTTGCTACAATTATTGCTCCTGATGTATCTTTGTCTAATCTATGGACTATTCCTGGTCTTATTTCTCCACCAATTCCTGATAATGAATCTTTACAAATAGACATTATTGCATTTACTAATGTTCCATCTGGATTTCCATTTGCTGGATGTACTACCATCCCTTTTGGTTTATTTACCACTATTATATCATTGTCTTCATATAAAATATCTATTGGTATTTTTTGTGCTTTTAATTCTATTTCTTTCGGTTCTTCTTTTTGAGCTTCAATTATATCTCCATTTTGTATTTTATAAGACGCTTTTGTTTTCTTCCCATTTACTAATATTTTTTGTTCTTCAATTAATCTTTGAATTGTAACTCTAGAAACATCTAATTTCAATGGTAAAAATGCATCTATTCTTTTTCCTGTTTCTTTTTTTTCTACTATTATTTTTTGCAATTTTTTTCTTCCTTTTCTATTTTTCTTTCTTTAATTTCTCTTGCCGTAAATGCTGCAAAAATTGCAACCATTGACACCCATCCTACTAATATAAATACATCTGCTAAATTAAATATTGGTAATTTACCAATTTGTATAAACTCTACTATATAGCCTCTACAAATTCTATCTATTGTATTACTTATTCCTCCAGATATAATAAATATTAAAAATATTTTTATTTTTTTATCAATAAACTGATTTTGACTCGTAATAAATTTAAAAGCAATTACTATAACTACTAAATTAGTAATTATATAAATTAACGTTGAATTTGAACCAATACCATATGTTCCATTAATATTTTGAGAAATTCTTAAATTTAGAAATTCTCCTATTAAATTTTGATTACCAACTTTTAAAATAAAAAACTTTAAAAGTTGGTCTATTAAAACTAATATTATAATTGGTATTACAATTAACTTGTAATCTTTTTTTATTTTACTCATTTACATTTAACCTTTCATACACTACAAAATAGTCATCTGAATATAACTCTTTGTATCCTGTATCATTTGTTTTTGTCATTATCATATTCATTTTCGAATTTTTATTACAAATTATATGTGTTATATCATATTTTTTAAATGTATCTTCATAAAATACACCTATACTTGATGTATTTATAAAATCTGAAAATATATCTTCATCTTCATTTCCACTAAATTCTGGTGCATATAAATCAGCTCTAGAATCTATAAAAACTGGTATTCCTCTAAATAACATATAACTTCCATAATTATATTCATTATAAAATCTTGCATTTTCTAAATCTATATTTTCTAATATATAATCACATGCAGCAACTGGGTATGAGCTTGAATCTACATATTGATCATCTAATTTTGGCTTAATATAGTAATAACTCCATAAAAGCATTAGTACACTTAAGCTTATTGCTACTCCTATATTTTTTACAACTTCCTCAGCTTGACTCATTCCATTTTTAATATATCTATTTACCATATCAACTATTAATCTACTTAAAATAACTGAACCTATTAATACAAACATTGATAATTGTCTTCTTGTATTTAACATTAAATAGCATAAACCTGCAATCATAAATAAATCTGATAATCTTATTTTTGCCTTTGTAAAGATTAAAATTGCTAATACTATTATTAATGCACACATTGCATTTGTATTATTTGCTAATGTCATTGGTAAATGTTCACTTATATTTGCAGTAGTATTTCCTTGCATTGTTTTATATAAATATGTAAATGGTGTATCTTTTAATGGTGTTATTAATCCCATTAATATACAAATAATCATAACTAAAATTAACCATTTAACATTTTCATTTCTTTTAATTTTAATCTTGTATGGATTTTTATTTTCTTCTTCTCTTTTAATCTTTATTTTTGAAATTTTATTTTCTAACTCTTGTAATTTTTTATTTAATTCTTGTATTTTTTCTTCATTGCCTGGTTTTTTAGATAATTTTTTTATTTTACGTTTTACGCTTCTAACTATTGATTTTTTATAAATTATTGAATCTGCAAATACTGCAATTAAATATTCTGCTATATATGGCAAAAATAATACAAAGATAAATGGCCATACTGCAACATGTAGGTTAGCTATTGCTAATGATATTAGTACTAATCCAATTGCGTAACCAATCTTTTTATTTTCTAAGAATTTTTCTATAAAATATATTTCCCAAATAAATAATATAAATGTTACTAATTGAGCTCTTGCAGTAATATAACTTTGTAATACATATAAAGCGCCAATTGTTAAAACAAAAGATATTGATTTATTCTTTGTTAAATTTGAGTTTACTACAAATATTGAAATTCCTAATATAACTGAAAATACACATGTTAACAAATATACTCCTTTGAAATCCATTATAGAATAAACTAAATATGTTATTAAATCATACAACCAATGTGGATATGTATAACTTAAATTTTCATGCCATGAAAAATGGTCCATCATATCTATTCCAGAATTTTTAATAAGTTCACCTATTTTTATTGTATAAAAAGTATCATTTTGAAATGTCACAGGTGTTATTGAAATACAAAATATGGCTATTAAAATAACTGCTAATATTGTAAAATTAACTTTTATATTTATCTTTTTATTTTTTATTAGTTTTTTGTTTTCTTTTTTTTGTTCTTTCTTCTTCATATAAGCTTTCCTCTCTTATTTATTTTAATGAATTATATCAAAGTTAAACTAAAAAAGCTACCCTATTTTTAATTTTTTCGGAAAACGTTTACATTGAACTTTATTAAAAATTTAAGTAAATTAAAAAATGAAGCAACTGCACTAAGCCAGTCACTCCATACTTATTTTATGATACAGCTTCTTGATTATTTTCAATTTTATTTTCAGAATCTTCTTCATCAACAATTTCTAAACTTCCAATTGAAACTTCATAAGCTACTCTATTTTCAACACTACCATCATCATGTTTCTTTTCATACATTCTTGATTGTACTCTACCTACTAATCTTACTTTTGTTCCAACTTCTAAGTTTTGACAAAATCTTGCATTTCTTCCCCATGCTATTGTAGGTATATAATCTGATTTATTATATGCTCTATTAACAGCTAATAAAATATCTGCAATTTCTCTTCCAAATGGTGTTTGTCTGTATATAGGTTTTTTACAAATATAACCTACTAAAATAACTTCATTTGTTACAGTATCTTTTTTTGCCATTTCGTTTTCTTCGTCGTTTTGGATTTCTTCAACTTGAACAACATCTTTGGCAAAAACAGTTAATATTAATCTATTTTTCTCATTATCATAACTATTATAAGATCTGAATTGACCTTTTACTAATAATTGATTTCCTTGCATTAACATTTCATCAGTTATTATTCTTTCTGAAACTGTTATTGGTATAATATCTGCATTTCCACTTAATCTTGGTATTTCTAAGTTAAATACATAAAATTTCTCTCCATATATTTCATGACTGAAACTTTTTTCTCCTGTAACTTTTCCAACTAATGTTAAATAGTTGTTTTCTAAATAATTTGTATCCAAATTCTTTTCCTCCCTTATTTTTTATATACAAAGTTTATTTGTACCTTTTTTCTTTTTGCATTTCACATTAACTACATTTTTAATTATACACCATTTTTTTGGTTTTGTCTACATAAAAAGTTAATTTTTATTAAAAAATGTAGATTTTTCCAATGTTTCGCCCATTATTTTTATTAAAATTATATACTTTATTCTATTTTTTTATACCTTATTTTGGAATTTGTGTGCCTGAAGAATTAATTTTATAATTATCTTTATATATCAATTCACTAACTGGGACAATATCATATCCTTGTTTTTTTATATTTTTTATTAACATATCTAATGAATCTGCTGTATGTTTAGTTCCATTATGCATTAATATTATATCTCCATTTTTTAATTTGTTATTTAATCTATTCCACATTTCATTTCCTGTTAATCCTTTATAATCTAATGTATCTAGACTCCATTGTATTGTAAAATAACCTTTATCATTTGCAGCCTTAATAACTGTATTATTATATTCACCATATGGTGCTCTATATAAATTAGTTTTTTTTCCAATTATTTTTTCTAACTTATCATTACTACTTTCTATTTCTTCTATATTTTGTTCATACGATAATTTATTAACATGTGGGTGTGTATTACTATGACTTCCGTATTTCTTGACCTGACTCATATATTTTTTTTACTGCTTCTGGATACTTTTCTATCCAATCTCCTACCATAAAGAATGTTATTTTTATATTGTTTTGATTTAAAACTTCCAATATTTTATCTACATCGTCTGCATTCCATGCACAATTCATTGTTAAACTTACTTTTTTATCATTGGTTTGCACATTATAAATTGGTAGAAATTTTTCAGTTCCTGAAGATGTTTCAACTGTGTTTTGTATATTTGTTTTCATTGTATTTGCAATAAAAAAAAGTAAAAAAACTGTTAATATTGATACAAAATATGTGCAAATTTTTTCCTTACTAAAAATTAAAAACATAAAATCACCTAACATATTAATTTTTTAATTAAAATATTCTATTATTCCATTATAAATTCCCCATGCTAATTTATTTTGATACTCATCATCAAGTAATTGCTGTTCTTCTTCTGGATTAGATAAAAAACCACATTCTACAATTGAAATTGGTATTTCTACATGTTTCATAATATAAACTGTGTCTAATTTCATTGCAACCCTTTTATTATCTTTTTGAATTGCCTCATTTAAACTTGATTGTAATATCTTTGCTAATTTATTACTTTCTTCATTTTTGCTATTATAAAAGCATTGCCATCCCCAATATTGTTGTTGTGGTATTTTATTCAAATGAATACTTACGAACATGTCAGCACTTGAATTGTTACCTATTTTTACTCTATTTCTTATATCAGATATTTTCTTTTCTTTTAATGTTGATTTATCTAAATCATATATTCCTTTTTCATCTGAACGAGTTAATATTACTGTACATCCACTCTGTTCTAATAAATTTTGTAATTTTAATGCAATCTTTAGATTTGTTTCTGCTTCTGTTGTTCCTTTGCTACTCTCAGCTCCTTCATCTGGTGTACCATGTCCAGCGTCTAATACAATAACCTTACCAGAAACTGGTGTCGCAGTTGTTTCTTGTATTATTTCTTTGTCCTTTGTACCCATTTTCATTCCTTGATATGAATATACGAATATTCCTAATAAAAAACAAATTAAAATTAAACTAATCCTTTTCCTATTAATTACAAACATTTTTATATCTCCTAAAATTAAAAACTCTTAATACAAAATATTAAGAGTTTTTGATTTTATTCTTATTAAATTTAAGTTTTTTACTTTTTTCTTCTATCAATAAAATAACTACTTCCCATAACAGACTTAGCACTATGTTTAACTTGAGCTCCAACTTCTCCAATTTCTAACATATTAGCAAACCTACCTACATCTGCTTCGACAACACCAATAGATATTGAAGTTAGTGGAAATTGTTCTATTATACCTTTTCTATTTGCAACTTCTATATAACCTTTTTCTACATCTTGATCTGTAAAGAATTTAGTTACATGTGCGTCAAAATTTGCTATTATATTTTTACAAATTTCCTCACAATGTAATATTGGAACAATAGCTATAAAATCGTCTCCTCCTATATGCCCTACAAATGCTCTTTCGTGAATATAATTATGAACACACCTTACTATTGTATCTGCTGTATATTTTATAATTTCGTCTCCTTTTAAAAATCCATATACATCATTATAAGCTTTGAAATTATCTAAATCTAAATATAATACAGAAAATTCTTCTCTATTAGATATCCTTTTTTTCAATTCTGCATGAATTTGTACATTTCCTGGAAGTCCTGTAAGTGGACTAATTCTTCTATTTATTGATAAAAGACGTCCTAAATTTTTTATTGTATAATATAAATATTGTGCATTTACAGGTTTTTTTACGTAATATTCTACAGATTCTTTTAAAATTTCTAATCTATGTTCCTTGTTTGAACTAGATGATACAACAATTACTGGAGTAATACTATTGTCATCATCATTTCTAATTTTCTTACATAATTCAACCGTATCTACCTCTATTGCATCTTCATTAATAATAATAATTGTAGGTATATTTCTTAGAGCAAGATCGATTTGCTCTGATTTTACACTAATAAATTTATACTCTTCATCATTTTTAAATAATTCTCTAAAAACTAATACCGATGTTTCGTCATCATCTATTATATAAATTTCCTGTATCATTTGTTCTCCTCTCTTTTATTTTTATCCTTTTTTATAATTTCTATTTTTTTATTCAAAACTTCTCTTATTTCAATGGTATCTAATGCCGGAAATGCTTTTTTCATTCTATATACATGCTTGTATAAATGTTTTAAAATTCTATTCTTCTTTTTTCGTAATTCTTCTATTGCTTTTTGGCTTTCAGCAATTAATTCCTTTTTAGATTTCTTTGGTTTATATTTTTTTATTTCATCTAATTTTTGTTTTATTTGATTATTCAATTCTTCTATTTTTTGTAATGTATTTTTTATACTATTCATTTTTACAATACTTACTATAGTATCTATTATAAAAATAATTGTGATTATATAAATTATAATTTTAAGAGTTATAGGATTAACATATTGCAATTCTCTTTCTACAAAAGGATGTATATATTTAACAAATAAAATTCCTAGTATTCCCCAACAAATTGAATTACTTAAACATACTCTTCCTTTTATATTTATTTTGTGGTCTGAGTAATCCCAGTATTTTGTTTTAAATATCTTTTCTAAAAGATACCCCACTATATATTCCCATAAAGACATTCCTACGAATGATATCAAAAATAGTATTATAATGTTATTACTAAATTGTCTTAAAAATAAAAACATTATAATAGCACCAATTCCATAAATAGGACATAAGGGTCCGTTTAAGAACCCTGTATTTATTATTCTTTTTTCACAAAAACTTCTATATATACTTTCTAACAACCATCCTGCAATTGAATATATTATAAAATATGTCCATAAATTAAATATATTATCTTCCAATTTCTTCCCCTTTAGCTATTTTACAAATTTTGCAGCTCTATATTCTGTTATTCCATCTGTATTATGAACTGTAACCTCTATTATATTGTCTCCTTGTTGTAATTCCATTGGTAGTTCACATTCATATTCTGTTTTATTATCTACACGAATTACGAATCTTTGATTATCATCTTGATCTAATCTAATATCTATCTGTTTAATTCCCACTTCATCTGATGTTGTAATCTTAAACTTGGTATTTGTGTCATTAGTATCTATTATTAGTTTTGGTTTTGATACTCCTTTTATTATTTGTTCTTTTGTATCTGTTTGATTATCTACATCTACAACTACAACTTTTAATGTATGTGTACCTTTTTTTGCTTCAATTTCTTGTTCTATTTTTGTATTATTTATTTGTACTGTAGTTTCATCTTCATCATCCCATCTATATGTCATATATGAAATTGTTTTTTCACTTTCATATGTTATTTTTATTTTATCTCCAGATACTTCAAAATTAATATTACTTTGTGTTTCGTAATGTTTTTTATATGTTACCTGTTCTCCACCTTCCTCTGTAACTATTATATTTAAGGTGTTATTTCCTGATGGTATATTTATTTCTTTTTCTATATATTTTCCGTTATTTCCTTCTATTATTTGTTTTATATCATCATTCCATCCATATTCTACTTTTGCTATATTTTTTTGTTGTCCTATTACTTTTAATAGTACTGTAGTATCTGTTTTGTTTTCTAATGCAATTGTTGGTTTAGCTGTTTCTTTAACTTCACCAGCTTGATTTTTATAAATCACATAAAATCCTGTTCCTATAATAAATACCCCAAATATTATTAAAAATAAAGCAAATATTTTTAGTATTTTATTTGTATCTATTGGCTTTTTATTTTGTTTTTTATAATTTCTACCATTGTCATTTGGCATATTCGTAGAAAGTATTTGATTCATATTTTTCACCCCTATAATTAACTTAAAAAAATTATAACATACCTATTTTTAATTGTAAACGGTTTAACTTAAAAAAGTTACTAGATACAAGCCTAGTATTATTAATTCAAAATAAGATAGACAATTTGTCTATCTTATTTTATATTATAATATAAATTTCTTTATTAGAATTATTCCGCTAGCTATTATAATTAATACTGTAAGTCCTAATATAAAGTATATTCTTGATTCACCTGTTGATATTGATAATAATACTGGTGCATCATCTTGATCATCTTCTCCTGGAATTTTATTATCTGGAGTTGAGTCTATATCATGAACCCCTTTATCATTATAATCTTCAGAAATTTCAGCAATATTTGTTTTTAATCCTAAATTATCTTTACTATTAATCCATGTAAGTGTAACTTCTACATCAGCACTTTCTCCTGGTTGTAATAATGTATTTTCTAACAATTTTGTTGATATTACATTATTTCCTTCATCTGTCCATCCTTTATTATCTTCTGCTACAAATTTTAATCCCTCTGGAACATAATCTGTAATTTCTTTTACATATCCTGCGATATCGCCTTCATTTCTTACTCTTATTGAATATTTAAATTTAACAGTAACTGAATTTAATTTTTTTCTATTTAATTCAACTTTTACAACTTGTTCTGGATCATCTTCAGGTTTATGTCCTGTTTGTGTAACTGTTTCTTTTCCATTTTCAATTACTATTGCTTGTGTAACCCATTTTCTTAATGCCAAATCAAAATATGTTAATTTAATATATTCTTTGTCTTGATCATCTTCTCCTTCATTCCATTTATCTGGAACTGAGTCTATATCATCTACTTCTTTCCCATTTTTATCAGTATCATTTGTTATTTGTGCAGAGTTTATAATTATTTTATCTGATGTATTTGGTTCTACTGTCTTAAATGCTACTTGAACATCTGCATAATCAGGATTTGTTTCTGATACTTCTTTGCTACTATCAAATGCTGTTAGTAAAGCTGGATTTTCTTTTATTTCAGAATTCTCTTTCATTCTAGCTTCACCCTGTTCTTTTGATAAATAATCTGTTGTTATTTTTACTGCTTTTGAAACTTCTGTTGTTTCTTTTCCATCTTTGTCATACATAACCCATCTATATTTTTTGTTTAATTCATTTTCTGGTAGATATTCTAATCCTGATGGTAAATCATCAGAAATTTTTGACGCATAACCATCTACTTCTCCTTCATTATAAACTCTTATTGTATATACTACGATGTCATTTGTTACAACTTCTACTGGTTCTTTTGTATGGTTATATGTAATTTTATTATTTTCTTTGTCATAATTTACTTCTGGTATTCTTGTTGTTACTTGTTTGTCATTTACTCCTGTAATGAATTTTCTTAATGCTAAGTCAAATGGTCTGATTATTACTTTTTCGAAGTCATCATCATCTTCTTGCCCTGGTACATATAATCCTGTTTGATCATCTTTATATTTTGGCAACTCTTCATCACTTGGTAATTTTACGTTATTCTCTGATGAATCTCTATCTGCTATTGAATTTTTATTTTCATCTTTATATATTGTTATATCTGCAATGTTAGTTATATTTTCTGAAGTTTTTGCTGTTTCTTTTACTTTACACATAATTGGAACTTCTTTATATGATAATACTATTGTTCCATCTTCTTTTGTAGTTGTTTTTTCTATCGTATGATTATCTAAATATTCTGTTTCTACTGTTCTTCCATCTTCTGAAACTTTCCATCCATATTGTTTATTGTATTGGCTATCTACATATTCTAAATATGGTGGTAAATGATCTTTTATTTGACTAGCATATCCATTAATATCACCTTCGTTATATACTCTTAACATATATATAACAATATCACCTTTATTTACGTCAACTGGTTGTTTTGTATGATTATATGTTGCTGTTGTTATTAATTTTCCATTTTCATCTATTGTATTTAATTTTAATGTATCAACTATTGGAGCTCTTGTATATGTTCCGTCTTCATTTTTTAAATAATCTGTTTCGTCTATTTTTGTGTCATTACTTACTGCTATAATGAATTTTCTTAATGCTAAATCAAATGATTGTAATTTAACATTGTCATAATCTTCATCATCTTCATATTTAACCCATTTATCTGTATCTGAATCTCTATCTTTTACCTCATTTCCATTGCTGTCTGAATCTTTTGTTATTGCAGCTTCATTTCTTATTATTGTTCCTGTTGTATCATTTGATGTTACCTTTAAATATACAGATACTTCTCTGTAGTCAGGATTTTTCTCATTTATTGTATTTATATATGATTTTGTTGCATCAAATGCTTTTATTAAGTTTGCTCCATCTGTTGCAATTTCTGCACCTTTTCCTTTTGCCAAGTAATCTGTTGTTATTGTTTCTACTTTATTTGTTTCTTTATTTACTGTTCCAAAATCCCAAATTGCTTGGTTATATTTGATTGCAACTTTTTCTATTTCTGTTAAACTTGTATCTGCATCTATTTCTTCATCAGTTTTTTCTGACCATAATAATTCTAATCCATTTGGAATATCTTCTGTTATTTCTGAAGCATATCCATCCATATCTCCTTCATTATACACTCTAAATGTATATTTTACGATATCTCCTTTTTTAACAGATACTGGTTCTTTATTTAAATTATATGTTGCTGTTGTTGCTGTTTTATTTGCTAAATTTGTAATATCTATATTTTCAATTCTTTCTGGTACTTTTGTCCCATTTACTTCAACAATTCTTTTTATTAACTTTAAGTCAAATGCTGATGGGTTTAATACTAATTTTTCAAAATCATCATCATCTTGTTGTCCTTTGTAATAATATGTAGAATCTGATAATTCTTCTTTATTACTTCCATTTCCTTTATAATTTGATATATTATCTTTGTTTACATTTGGAACTGTTGCTGGTTCTGAGTCTATATCTTTTCCTTTTTGATTTGTTATTGTAGTATTATCTACAGCATCAAATTCTTCTGCAATCCATGCAACATTTGTTAATACTTTTTTGTTGCTTGAATCTGGCATTGCTGTTACTTCACATTCTATTTCTATTGTTTCAGATTTTAAGTTTCCTTCTGTATATGCTTCCAAATTAGTTGTATTATTAGCATTTCTTGTAATTGTTACTTGATTTGTTTTTTCATCATAATTTGCTGTAAATCCATCTGTGTTTATTTTACTATATTTTAATCCTGTTGGTAATTGATCTACAATTTTAGTTGCTCTACCTGCTTTTTCTCCTTCATTATAAACTGTCAATTTATATGTTACTATACTTCCTGTTTTTACTGCTACAGGATCTTTTTTATGTTTATATGTTGCTGTTTGTTCTGTTTTTATTGTAGCTTCATCTATATTTGGAACTCTTAAAGCATCTGCTGTAAGTTCAACTCCATCTACTTTTGTTATATATTTTCTTAATGCTAAGTCAAAATCCTTTGTCTCTGGTATTTTTTCTAATGTTATAATTGGTTGTGTATTAGTTTTTTCTGAATTAGCATCCATTGCATTTGCATATACAGTAACTTTTGTTTTTGGTATTGCAGTGTTATTTTCATATGTTATAGCATTTGCATTTGCTGTAGTTATTAAATAATTATACAATTTAACAGCTTGTTCTTGTCTTTGTAATCCAGGGCCTATTTGTTCTCCTTGATCATTAAATGTTAACCCATATGAACTTAGACTTTTATATACTTCATCATTTTGTGACATTTCTAAAGTTCTATAAAATAACCATGAAGTTTTATTTTCTCCATAATTATTATATACTTTTTCAAATGTAACATCATCATGATTTGTAAAGTACCATATTGCAGCTTGTTGTACAGCTTCTATATCATCATCTGTTAAATCCACTGTATAATCTTCTGAGTTTATTCCTGCTTGTTTCAATAATTCTGCCTTTTCTTCTGATGTTGAAACACCTTTTAAATATATAATATCAGTTAATGCTAATAAATTATTATAGTATCCATTATTTGCTAAGCTTTGTAATGCAGCATTTCCAGAAGCAATTAATGCTGATTGTTCTGTTTTTAAATCATATGTAATATTATATGTTGCTACTTCTGCAGTATTTTGAAATCCAATACCTGCTCTTATACAATAAAAATTACCGTCAATTCCATTTTCATCAACTACATTACTTGAATATTTCTTTATATTCCAGATTTTAGTTCCAATAATTGATTCTACTGTTGAACCATTTCCTAATGGGTTATTAATTGCATATCCCATATTTTCTGGAGTTGTTCCAGATCTAAATTCTTCTACACCAAAATATACTGGTGTTGTTAATGGTGTTGCAGCTTTAGTTTTTGTTGTTAATGTAAATATAACCATTATTGAAATTAAGCTTAATAATAGCATTCTGATTTTTTTACTTTTCATTATAAAATCTTCTCCTTCTTTATAATATCATCTTTATTTTATTTCATATAACTACCGAAGTCAATAGAATTATTATACATATTTATTATCTATATTTATATACTTTCTATTACACTACGGAAGCTCAATTTATAAGAAAATTTATTTTTTTACAGTTACATTATAATTATATTACATTTTTATTTCAAAATCAATATATTATGTAAATAATTCTGGTTTTCTATGTTTTTCCGTAGGTTTATCTTATTTCAATATTATTTTGTCATAAATTTTTAAATTTTTTATATTATTAAAATAAGAGGTGCAATATGAAAAAGATCTTTTCCCTTCTTTGTCTTTTTATTTTTATAGGTTCTTTTTTTTCTGTTTCTTTTTGCGATGATATAGAAAATGAAACTGTTGATGTTAGTACAGAAATTAATTCTTTTACTAATATTTCTACTAATACTATAAAAGAACCTAACCTTAATTCACGTGCTTGTGTTGTTATTGATAGAAAAACTAATATTATTTTATTTGGAAAAAATGAAAATTCTAAAAAGAAAATGGCTTCAACCACTAAAATTATGACAGCAACAATCATTATAGAAAACTGTAATTTATCAGATACTGTAACAATTTCTAAAAAAGCTGCTGGTACCGGCGGTTCTAGACTTGGTCTAAAATGTGGTGATAAAATAACTGTACTTGATTTACTATATGGGTTAATGCTACGTTCTGGAAATGATGCAGCTGTTGCTCTTGCTGAGTATGCAGGAGGAGATATTAATAATTTTTCTGAGTTAATGAATAAAAAAGCCGATGAACTTGGACTTAATAATACTCATTTTGAAACCCCTCATGGTTTAGATTCAGATGAACATTATACAACAGCTTATGAGTTGGCTCTGCTTTCAAATTATGCGTTAAATAATTCTACATTTGCAAAAATTGTTGGTACTAAAAATCATACAATAACAATAAATGGCTATTCAAAAAATCTATCTAATACAAATGAATTACTTGGAAATATGGCTGGTGTTTATGGTATAAAAACAGGCTTTACTAATGGAGCTAATCGTTGTTTAGTAACTTCATGTAAGAGAAATGATATTGATATAATTTGCGTAGTTCTAGGAGCTGATACAAAAAAATTTAGAACTATAGATAGTATTAAATTAATAAATTATGTTTTTGATAATTTTATTATTTTTGATTTAAAGAGCTTTGTCACTAAAGAATTTGAAGAATGGAAGAAAGATAATTTGAATACTTTTGTTATTAATAAAGGTACTTCTAAATATCTAGATATTAATATGGAAGAATTAAAATTCTCTACTTTACCTATTCGAAAAGATTTAATTGATTCATTTGAAATAAAAATTTATTGTGAGAAATTTTTTGAAGCCCCGATGAATATTAATACAAATATCGGAACTATTGAAGTTTATAATTCTAATAATAAAATAACACAATGCAAAATTTATAATAAAAATAGTATATCAAAGAAAAATTCTTTATATTATTTCATGTATTTATTTAAAAATATGCCTATAATTATTCAAGAAAATTTATTATAAAGAAAAAAGGAATTAAGTTTTTTGCTTAATTCCTTTTAATATTTATTAAACATTTTCTTTTATGTAGTCAACTACATCCCCAACTGTTACAACTTTTTCTGCGTCAGTATCAGGAATTTCTATATCAAATTCTTCTTCTATAGCCATTACTAATTCAACTATGTCTAAAGAATCAGCTCCTAAATCATCAATAAAAGATGCTTCCATTGTTACTGCTGTATCTGCTACACCTAATTGTTCAACTATTATACCTTTTACTTTTTCTAATATTTCTTCTGAACTCATAATTCGAGTTCACCTCCTCTCAAGTTTCTATATTAAATTATAATACTTTTATATTATATGTTATTACTTTTGTCAAGTATATTTGACAATTATTTAAAATTTGTACTAGTCGTTCATATTTTTATTTAGTTTTCAGTAGATTTTGTGAATTGTTCTATCATTTTATCAACTGCTTTATTTTCTACAAATTTTTCAGCTTGTATTATTGTATATTCAAATAAAATTTCATCACTACTTCCATGTGCCTTAACTACTGGTTTTTTTACCCCTAAGAATAATGCTCCACCATAAGCTTTATAATCCATAGTTTTTGCAAATCTATTTATTGCTGGTAATGATGGAATTGATGCAATTTTTGATAGTATATTTTTCATCATACTTTCTTTTAATGATCTTTTTACAAATTTCCCTAATCCTTCTGTTGTTTTTAAAAATACATTTCCCGTAAATCCATCTGATATTATTGCATCTATTTTTCCTGAAAAAGCATCTCTTCCCTCTACATTCCCTACAAAATTAATTCCTAATTCTTCTGACTTTTCTTTTATTAACTGATAACTCTCTTTTACTAACTCGTTTCCTTTTGTTTCTTCTGTTCCTATATTTAAAAGCCCTATTGCTGGTTTTTCAATTCCAAATGTATTTCTTAAATATATTGTTGACATTTGTGCAAATTGTAATAAATTTATTGGCTTACAATTTGTATTTGAACCACAATCCATTAATAATAATTGACTTTTATATGCTGGCAAAATCCCTGCTAATGCTGGTCTATCTATTCCTTTTATTCTTCCTACTAATAATGTAGCTCCTGCTAGTAATGCACCTGAATTTCCTGCTGATATAAATACATCACCTTCATCTTGTTTTAGCATATTAAATCCCACAACCATTGAAGAATCCTTTTTATGCTTTATTGCCAATGTTGGTTGGTCTTCCATTTCTATTATTTCTGTTGCATTATGTATTTTTAATCTATCAGAAATTTCTTCAATTTCTTTTCCATATATTTCTTTTACTCTGTTTCGTATAACATCTTCTTTTCCAACTAATACAACTTCAGCTTTTACTTTATTTATTGCATTTATTGCACCTTTTATATTCGCATCTGGTGCATTATCTCCTCCCATTGCGTCTAAAATAATTTTCACTTCTGCTTCCTCCTAATTATTGTTTATTTTATTTTATTTGTGATATATCTATTTTATTATTGTTTTATTGAAAAAGCAAGTTTTTTTGAAAAGTTTTCAACAAAAAAAGAGCCTAAGCTCTTTTTTTATTTTTATAATTATTCGATGATGTCAGCAACAACACCTGAACCAACTGTTCT
>CAUWAM010000022.1:0-19082 GCA_963556825.1 uncultured Clostridia bacterium
GGAATGCCAAATCCAGAAAGTTACAGAAAAGCAATAAGATTTATGAAACAAGCAGAAAAGTTCGGTAGACCTGTTATAACATTTATTGATACAAAAGGAGCTTACCCAGGAATAGAAGCAGAAGAAAGGGGACAGGGGGAAGCAATTGCAAAATCAATGTTTGAAATGGCAAAAATCAAAGTTCCAGTAATATCAATAGTAATAGGAGAAGGGTCATCAGGAGGAGCACTAGCAATAGGTGTTGCAAATAAAGTATTTATGTTAGAAAATGCAATATATTCAATACTATCTCCAGAAGGATATAGCAGTATTTTATGGAAAGATTCAAATAAATATAAAGAAGCAGCAGAAAAAATGAAATTAACAGCAAAAGATCTATATGAATTAAAAGTAGTAGATAAAATAATACCAGAATCAATTGATATATCAGAAGAAAATTTTGAAAAAACAGCTAAAACTATAAAAAAGGAAATATCCAAAGAAATTAAAAAAATGGATAAAATGACAACTGAAGAAATAGTAGAAGATAGGTATAAAAAGTTTAGGAAAATAACTAGTTTTAATATTGTATAAGGAGGAAAAAATGTTATTAGAAAATAAAAAAATATTAATAATGGGAATAAGAAACAAATGGAGCATTGCTTATGGAATAGCAAAATCAGCATATGAAAATGGCGCACAATTAATATTTACGTATATGAGAAAAGAAAATAAAGATAAAATAGAAGAATTAATATCAGAATTTAAAGGAAGTAAAGCATATGTTCTAGAAGGGGCTTCAGAAGATGAATTAGTAAAAGAAACATTCAAAAAAATAAAAGAAGAAAATGGAAAAATAGATGGACTAGTACATGCAATAGCAAATGCGAATACTGAAGATTTACACAATGATTTTATATATACAAGTAAAGAAGGATATACACATGCTTTAGATGTAAGTAGTTATTCTTTTGTATTAGCAGCCAGAATTGCTAAAGAAATAGATTTATTAAATGAAAATGCAAGTTTAGTAACATTAACATATTATGGTTCAACAAAAGTTCTAAATGGTTATAATGTTATGGGGGTTGCAAAAGCAGCATTAGAATCTAGTGTAAGATATTTGGCAGAAAACTTGGGTAAAGAAGGAAAAAGAGTAAATGCAATTTCTGCTGGACCGATAAAAACATTATCAGCAAAAGGGATAAAAGATTTCTCATCAATTTTAAATATTGTAGAAGAAAAAGCACCTTTACATAGAAATGTAACAACAATACAAGTTGGAAATGTAGCTACATTTTTATTAAGTGATATGTCTGATAGTATTACAGGTCAAATAATATATGCTGATAGCGGATATAATATTATGGGAATTTGCTAAAAATAGAAAAATGTGGTACAATAGAAATGCATTAAAATAATTTACATTAGGAGGACATAGTTATGCCAGTTGAAATTATATTAAACAGAGAAAAGGGAGATTTAATTGTGCTTAGAGATTCGTCAGTAAATCGGGATTCCAATATCAATTACTTAACAAAGCTTTTAACAATAGTATATGGTTTCGAAAATGCAGTATTTACTTGTTATGAATTACATTCTAAGATTACATGTATAGTTAGTGGTATAAATAATACAGATTTAAAGACTTTAAAAGAAAAAATATACAAAGAATTTCCTTGAAATCTCTACATAACAGATATTGAATGTCCATAGGGAGGAATTGAATATTTCTCCCTGCATTTTTATTAAGAGGTGAGAATTTTTTATGTTAGATTTAGAAGAAAATATAAAAGAACTAAATCAATTAAAACAAAGATTAGAGAATTTAGGTGTTTCTCTTTGACGTTGCAAAATTAGAAATAGAATTAGCAGAATTAGAAAATGAAACTAGTAAGCCAGAATTTTGGAATGATAGTGAAAATACTAAAAAAATATTAGCTAAAATTAAAAAGATAAAAGGCAAATGCACAAAATACAAAAAACTTGAAAAAGAAATAAACAATTTAATTGAATTATCAGAAATGGTAAAACTAGAATATGATGAAGAGATAGTATCTGAAATAGTAAAAAGTTCTAAGAAACAAGAAAAAAATTTAGAAAAATTAGAATTAGAAATATTATTCTCTGGAAAATATGATTCAAACAATGCAATTATAACAATTCATCCAGGTGCTGGTGGAACAGAATCGCAAGACTGGGCTGAAATGATTTATAGAATGTATACTAGATGGGCAACAAAGAATGAATATGATGTAAAAGAACTAGATTATTTAGAAGGGGAAGAAGCGGGATTAAAAAGTGTTACATTTGAAATAAGTGGAGAAAATGCATATGGATATATGAAATCAGAAAAAGGTGTACATAGATTAGTTAGAATTTCTCCATTTGATGCTGGTGGAAGAAGGCATACTTCATTTGCATCAGTAGAAGTATTGCCAGAAATAACAGATGATATAGAAGTAAATATAAATGCTGATGACTTAAGAATAGATACTTACAGAGCTTCTGGTGCAGGAGGACAACATATAAATAAAACATCATCTGCAGTTAGAATAACACATATTCCAACAAATATAGTTGTAGCATGTCAATCTGAACGTTCACAAATTCAAAATAGAGAAACCGCTATGAGAATGTTAAAATCAAAATTATTAGATTTAAAAGAACAAGAGCATAAAGAAAAAATAGAAGATTTAAAAGGGGAACAAAAAGATATAGCATGGGGAAGTCAAATACGTTCTTATGTATTTTGTCCATATACAATGGTAAAAGACCATAGAACAAATTATGAAGTTGGAAATGTTGCAGGAGTTATAGATGGAGATTTAGATGGATTTATGGAGAGCTATTTAAAAATGAAAAATATAACAAATTAAAATAAATAAGCATATTATATTAGAGAGTATTATCTAAAATTAGAAAATGCTCTCTATATTAACTTAAAAGAGGTGTCACTCATGGACACAATAGTTTTAAAATTTGGAGGAAGTTCAATTGCAGATAATGAAAAATTAAAAATAGTTGCAGAAAAAATTATAAACTTATATAATAAAAATAATAATATAGTAGTAATATTATCTGCACAAGGTAAGATGACTGATAAGCTTATTTCAGAAGCTTTTGAATTATCAAAAAAAACAAAAGATAGAGAAATGGATATGTTATTAAGCGCAGGAGAACAAATATCAATAGCTAAATTAAGTATATTGTTAAATCAAATGGGGTATGAAGCAATTTCACTTACTGGATGGCAAGCAGGAATACTTACAAACAATACAAATCAAAATGCAATGATAGAAAATATTGATACAACAAGAATTCTAAAAGAATTATCTAAAAGAAAAATAGTTATAATTGCAGGTTTTCAAGGATATAATGAGAATTTAGATATTACAACATTAGGAAGAGGAGGATCAGATACAACAGCAGTAGCAGTTGCTGCAGCACTTAATGCAAAAGAATGTTATATATTTTCAGATGTTGATGGTGTATATACAGCAGATCCAAATAAAATAGAAAATGCAAAAAAATTATCAGCACTTTCATATGAGGAAATGATAGAAATTTCAAGTGAGGGAGCTAAAGTATTACATGGTAGATGTGCAGAGATTGGTCAAAAATTTAAAATTCCTATTATAACAAAATCTACATTTAATAATAAAGCTGGAACTATTATAACAGATATTATAGAAGAAAATACTATAAAAAGTGTTGTTCAAAAAGATATTTCTAGGATTTCTATTATTGGAAATGGAATTAATAGAAACTTTAAAAAAATTCATGAAGTACTAAATATTATACAGAAAAATAAGTTAGAAATTTTGGAGTTTTTCGTTTCTGAAAGTAAAATTTCTATTGATTTTAAGAATATTATAGATGATAATATATTAAATAAATTGCATAATATAATAAAAGACGGAGAGACAAACAAATAAGTTTGTCTCTCTTTTTAAGAAGTTATTTTAGAATTACTTTTTTATTTCTTTATCGATACCATATTGATTAATACGATAGACATATCCATTTCCAAGAATTCCAGTTTTTTTAATACCAAGTTCTTTTTGCGCACGTTCTTCTAAAGTTTTTTTACATTCAATAGTTCCGTGAGTGAAAAGAACAGATTTAGACATAAACATACATAAAAATTCTAGAAGCTCATCAGCTGTAGCATGAGACGAAAATTCCAGAGTTTGTAAAACTTTAGCTCTTTTGATAATCTCTTTACCAGAAATAGATACAGGTTCGTTAATTGGTGTCTCAAAAACTCTTCTACCTACAGTTCCATCAGAAGTATAACCAGGAAAATATATTAATGAACGAGGATTAGATAAAAAAGACTTAATATATTCTTTAGCTGGACCATTACTTCCCATTCCTGCAGTAGAAATAATAATTTTACCATTTCTATCATTAATTATTCCAGGTCGTGTTTTTTCATCTACAAACTGTAAATTTTCCGGAAAGAAATTTAAAGATTCTTCTTTAAAGCGAATTATATTGCTATGTGATAGATACCGGAATGTATAATCTATTCCAGTTTTTCCATCCACTTTAACCGGATAATCTTTTGGGATAGCTCCTTCGCACTTTAACTTTTTAATTCTAAACATTAACTCTTGAAAACGTCCTTGTGCAAAAGCTGTATTAATAATAATACGATTATTATTACAAGCTTCAATAATATCATTTTCCCAAGTATGTTCTACTTCCCAAGAATTAGTTTTACCATAAGTAGCTTCTGAAACAATAGTTAAATTTGGAAGAGCATATACCCAATAAGGTAATGGTTTAATATCTAAAAAGCAGTTTGTTGGTTTATAATCACCAGTATAAAGAATATTAATATCATCATAGCCAAATTCTTTAATCTGAACAAGTATAATTGAACTTCCTATTAAATGCCCATTATTAAAGAATGTAGCAATAATATTCTTACCAATATTCACAGGTTCTTCATATTTAATTGGCCGAATCTGTTGAAGTGTTTTTTCGATATCAGTTTGAGAATATAATGGAGGTTTTTTTAATAATTTTGAATCTCTTTTCATTATATTATAACTATCATTAAGACCAATATCAATAATGTGAGCTGCTGCCTCTGTCATATAAATCTTCTTATTATAACCCTTTTTTACAAAGATTGGCAATGCTCCATCATGGTCAAGATGAGGATGAGTTATTAATACAGCATCAATTTTATCAGGATTGACACTATCATTATATTCAACACCTCTAGCATGTCCTTCACCTTGATACATACCATAATCAATCAGATAACGAAAAACAGTACCATCAGAGAAATGTACAGTATTTCTTATAGTAGACCCTGTTACACCTTCATGATAGCCCCGCACATCTACATAAGGTTGTCCTTTCATATAGTAATAACTCCTTTCTTTTAAAGTTTAATTATAAACTATTTAATAAATAGTTTATATAAATATAATTGTCTTTTAAATTGTATCACTTTTTTTGAATTATGTCAATTTGAGAAATAAAATTAAAATTCTATTGAAAATGTTTACAACTTTAATTTTATATGATAATATTAAGGTATCATTAAGTAAATAGTATAACAGAAGGGAGTGTTTTGACTATGTTGAACCGGAAGACGACAAAGGATTTAGACATAGAAATAGAAGAATGGAGGGCTCAAAAAAGAAAAAAAGTTGAAATAATCCTATCCCCTGGTGAAAACGAATATCTAATAGAACAAGGCCACCTTACAAAACCAATATTATATAAAATAAAAAATGCTAGTGATTTAGATGAAAAAAATTGTCCCAAATTTGTGAAAAACAAATATTGTCATACGAGAAAACAATTTTTTAAATTAAAAAAGAGCGAAAAGAAATTATTAGATAGTTTCGGAATTGAATATGAAGCATTAGGGTATATTGTTTATCTGTAAAGAAAATGAGCAAGATTTATTCTTGCTCATTTTTTGTTCTAAAAAAGACAACCCCTGAATATATATAAATATCATAATAATTAAAAGAAAAGGAGAATGATATAAATGACAATTGATGAAAGAAAAAATATAAATACAGGAGTGATCCAAAATCTGATATTAGAAAATAGAGGAAAACTAAGTATATCAGGGGTAAATGATGTATTAAGTTTTGATGACCAAGTTGTAATGGTTGAAACGGAACTAGGATTATTAACTGTAAAAGGTGAAAACATAAGAATAAACAAATTAAGTATAGATACATCAGAAGTAATAATAGAAGGAGATATTTCATATTTGGCATACAGTGATAAAGAATTAGAAAAAAATAAAGGAAGTTTAATTAGTAAAATTTTTAAATAAACAAAGGATTGAGAAGAAATGATTGGAAATCAATGTTATTTATTTTTAGTATATACTATAAATGGAATTTTAATAGGAATTTTATTTGATATTTTTAGAGTATTAAGAAAAAGTTTTAAAACAAATGATATAACTACATATATAGAAGACATATTATTTTGGATTTTAACGGGAATTTCGTTATTGTATTCAATATTTACATTTAGCAATGGAGAAATACGTTTATATATGTTTTTAGGAGTATTCTTAGGTTGTTTAATATATATGATGTTAATTAGCAAATATTTTATAAAAATAAATGTAAAAATTGTATCAATAATAAAAAGAATATTTGGAGTAGTTTTTTCTATAATATCAATACCACTAAAATTTCTATTTAAACCGATACGATTTATAACAATAAATATAAAAAAATTCTCCATAAAACAACTTAAAAATACAAAAAATTAAAAAAATACATTTTTTTTCAAAAAACAGGAAGGATTTTTGGAAAAAATGTAGAAATATATATTATATGTGAAAAAGACTGGAGAGATACGGATGAGAAAGAAAAAATTATATAAAAAATTATTAATATTATCAGTAATTTTATATGCATCATTTACAATAATAAATCAACAAAAAGTTATAAATCAATACAGTAAAGATAGTGAAGATTTATCAACACAAATAGAAGAAGAAAAATTTACTAATCAAAAACTTTTAGCTGAAAAAGACAATGTAAATTCAAAAGAATATATAGAACAAACAGCTAGGGAAAAATTGGATATGTATTATCCTAATGAAAAAATTTACATAGATAAAGGTATATAAAAATTAAAAATATAAAAATCCGTAAAAGGATTTTTTATTTTATCTGGAAAATACTTCCTTTTTTTAAAATAATATGTTATAATGTAAAATATAATTTAATTTAATTTATTTTATTCGTAAACAAATCCCCATAAAAAATCAAAAATAATTAAAAATAATTAAAATACAATTTATTCAGGAGGTAATTATATTGAATTTAGAAGAAATGTCTTTAACAGAATTAAAAGATTTAGCAAAGGAGAATAATATTAAAAATATTTCTAAATTGAAAAAAGATGAATTAATAGAAGTGTTAAGTCAAATACTAAATCAAAATAATTCTATTAAAAAAGAAGAAAATAATAATGATAATTCAGAAGAAATTTCAGGTTATAAATTAACAAATGAAGGTGACCAAATAGTTGAAGGAATATTAGATATATTGCCAGATGGTTATGGATTCTTAAGAGGAGATAATTATTTATCTACACCAAAGGATGTATATATATCAATGGTTCAAATTAGAAGATTTAAATTAGATACAGGAGATATAATAAAAGGAATATCAAGATTTAGAGAAGGAGAAAAATTTCCATCATTAATATTTGTAGGTGAAGTAAATGGGGAATCACCTGAAAAAGCTGCAAGAAGAAAAAGATTTGATGAATTAACGCCAATATATCCAGATGAAAGAATTAAACTTGAAACAACACCAAATGAATATGCAATGAGAATAATAGATTTGATTTCACCAATTGGAAAAGGTCAAAGAGGAATGATAGTAGCACCTCCAAAAGTCGGAAAAACAACTTTATTGAAGAAAATAGCAAATAGTATTTCTAATAATACACCTGATGCAAAATTAATAGTTCTTCTAATTGACGAAAGACCAGAAGAAGTAACTGATATGAAACGTTCTATAAATGGTGAAGTAATTTATTCAACATTTGATGAATTACCAGAACATCACGTAAAAGTAGCAGAAATGGTATTAGAAAGAGCTAAAAGATTAGTTGAACAAGGACAAGATGTTATAATTTTATTAGATAGTATTACAAGACTTGCTAGAGCATATAACTTAACAATACCATCATCTGGAAAAACATTATCTGGTGGGCTTGATCCTGCATCATTACATAAACCAAAAAAATTCTTTGGAGCTGCTAGAAACATCGAACATGGCGGAAGCTTGACAATATTAGCAACAGCTTTAATTGAAACAGGAAGTAGAATGGATGACGTTATATTTGAAGAATTTAAAGGTACAGGTAATATGGAAGTTCATTTAGATAGAAAATTATCTGAAAAACGTATTTTCCCAGCAATTGATATTAATAAATCTGGAACAAGAAGAGAAGATTTATTACTTACTCAAAAAGAAAAAGATACAGTATTTGCTTTAAGGAAAGCAATGAACAGTATGTCAGTTGCAGATGTTACAGAACAAGTTATTTCTATGATGGTTAAAACAAAGAATAATAATGAATTTATCGATGAAATAGATAATTTCATAAAAAGATTTAAATAAAATTTAAAAATTTTGACTATATTTTATTAATATAGTCACTTTTTTTGATTGACATAATTCTTAAAAAGTGATAAAATTGCATTATTAACAAAATTGTTACACACATAAAAAGGAGGAATCTTTATGAAAAAGTATAAAATTGTTTTTGGACGGAAAAATATTGCAAAATTAGACTTTTCAAAACTTAATATTATACCTGCAAAATTTAATCCATATTTAATTGATTTAAATCCAGCAATTGCTAATTCAAAAGAATTAGCAGAATTGAAAGGACGCGACAAAGAAATTAACAGAATTTATAATTGCTTATTTAGTAAAATGAAATCTAAAATCGTGTTACTTGGAGAACATGGTGTAGGAAAAACAGCAGTAATTCAGAAACTTATGTATAATGTTATTGTTCGTAAACAATGCCCTAATGAATTTAAAAATTATCATTTTATTTATTTTGATGTTGAATTATTAGTAAATGAAATGATGTATGGTAAATCCATTAAAACACTTAGAAAAATAATCAATTTTTTTCTAGCACATAGTGAAATCATTATATATATTGATAACATTCATTTAGTAGAAACTAATTATATAATGGCATATTATTTTTCTCTTCTGGTTAAACAGTCACATATAAAAATAATCGGAACAACAACAGAGCAAGAGTTTTTTACATATTTCCAGTTTGATACAAGAACATGTGCACATTTAGAAACAATATATATACATGAACCAAAGCACAAAGACTTATATTCTATGATAAGTGGATGCGTAAAAATTTTATCTTCTAGATATAATATATCAATTTCACCAAGACTAATTAGATATGTTATAAATGTATCAGATGCTTTTTATACAGAATTATACAATCCAGCAATAACATTGAGAACAATAGAAATGTCAATGATTGTAGCTAAAAGAAAACATAAAAAAGAAGTAACGAAGGAAGATATTAATACTAACTTTAATTTCAATTATGATATGTATAAAAAGATATCTGATGAAGATAAAATGATAACTGCTTATCATGAGGCTGGGCATTTCTTAGTAAATTACTTTTCTGAGAATATAAGAAATCTGAAAACAACAGCAATTACAATTGTTCCTGCAGAGAATTATTTAGGTGTTACTACTTTTGACTTTGAATATGAAAAACAGACAAATCTAACTAAAGATTATTTTATAGATAATATTGCGGTAGATTTAGCTGGTAGAGTAGCAGAAATAATTCTTTTAGGAGAAAATAATTCTGAACAGTATTCAAGTGGAGCATCTCAAGATTTAAAATCAGCAACAGAAACTGCAAGACAAGTTATAGCTGAATATGGTATGGTAGATGACTTAGGTAAAAATATGACATATTTTCCTGGAAACATATCAGATTTATTTTTGATTTCAGATGAAATCAAAAATAGAATTGATGAAGAAACTTCTAAATTAGTCAATGAAGCTTTTAAAAGGGCAGATGATTTATTAAAAGAAAATATATCAGTTCTTAAACGAATAGCAAGTGAGCTTCTCAAAAATGATGTTTTAGATGAAATTGATTTAAAACGTATTTGTAATGATGAAGCCGACAAGATAATGAAGGAAGAAAGGAAGAAATTCAGAAAAAACAATATAAAAATACAATATTAATTTTATAAAGATTTAAAAAAGAAGGGAAAATAACTATTTTTCCTTCTTTTTAATAATCTAAAATTGACATAAGCTATTTTATGCGATAAAATAATAAATAGGTAAAAATATTAATAATCTCAGACAAGGAGGAATACTACATGAAAATAGCAACTGGAATTGGTGATTATTTTGGTACTAAGCAAAAAATTAAAAGATTTGGTCGGTCAAAACGGAAATTCTTAAAATTCGGAATTTTTCAGCAATTTAATTGTATTTCAGAATTAATGCTAGTGAACGAAGAAAAGCAGAAAAAAATTTATGACATTATTTTACAAAAAAATGAAATTACATTTTGTAACGATAAAGATGAAATGCAATTTTTAGCAGCAACACTTAGCAACATTGAAAACAAAATAGATTGTCCTGAATCACTTTATGATGCAGAGTTTTGGTATATGGATGTTGACGATTTATATCAATTAGAGCAACAATACTTAATAGGAAATGTAAATGAAGTATTACAATTTTTCATAGCAAAGAAAATTGTAATTTTGGTTATTGATAATATTCATTCTTATATTAATAATCCGGATAAGGAATTTAAGGATCATATCCATAATAATTTTTATTGTATTTCTGAGTATATCGATAACTTAAAGCTACTTAGTAACGTAAAAATAATCAATATTTCTAAGAATCCAAACTTTTTACCATTAATTGATGATTAATTGATTAATTAGGAGATTAGAAAAGCAAGTAAAATAACTTGCTTTTTTATATTTTTTATATCGAAGTCAAAAAAATTGTTACAAAAATCAAAATTTATGCTATAATATGTAATATAATAAAAACTATAGATTATTAAGGAGGAAAAATATTATGAAAATAGCAATAACTTATGAAAATGGAAAAGTATTTCAACATTTTGGACATACAGAAAAAATTAAAATTTATGAAATAAATAATGGAAATATTATATCAGAGAATATAGTTGATACATCAGCAAGCGGACATGAAAAATTAGTAGATTTTTTAAAGAATAATAATATTGAGGTATTAATTTGTGGAGGCATTGGTGAAGGTGCAAAAAATGCTCTTTCTAAAGCTGATATACAATTATTTGGTGGTGTTTCTGGAAATGCCAATGAAGTAATAAAAGAATATTTATTAGGAAATTTAAAATACAATGAAAATGTAAATTGCGAACATCATCATGTAGAAGGAGAACATCATTGTGAAAACCATAATAGATGTATGAGCGACTAGAATTAGATGTGAATAAGAAACAAGAAGAACAGATTTTTCTGTTCTTTTTATATTTCTTACAAAAATGTAAGTTGTAAACTAAATCAAATATGTTATAATAGTGGCAGGAGATGATTAAAAATGCAAAAAATCTTGATAGTAGAAGATGAAGAAAAAATAAGAAAAGAATTAGAAATATTTTTAAATAAAAATGGATTTGAAGCAATAGGATTAAAAAAATTTGATAATGTTATACAAGACATATTAAAAGAAAATGCAGATTTAATATTATTAGATATAAACTTACCTTATATAGATGGACAATATATATGTAAAGAAATAAGAAAAACATCTGATGTTCCAATAATAATGGTAACAAGTAGAGATAATGAAATTGATGAATTAATAAGTTTAAACTATGGTGCAGACCAATATGTGACAAAACCATATAATATTCAAATATTACTTGCAAAAATAATTGGTTTACTAAAAAGAATACAAAATATAGGAGCAAGTCAAGATAAATTAGATTGCAAAGAATTTGTTTTAAACATATCTCAAAGCACAATTGAAAAAGAAGATTCAAAAGTAGAATTAACAAAAAATGAATTTAGAATATTACATTATTTAGCTTTAAATAGAAACAAAATAGTATCGAGAGAAGATATAATGAATTATTTATGGGAAAGTGAAAGTTTTATAGATGATAATACTTTAACTGTAAATATGAAAAGGCTAAGAAATAAATTACAAGAATTAAAATTGGAAAATACAATTGAAACAAAAAGAGGACAGGGGTATATATTAAAATGAGATTAAAAAATTTTATAAAAGATAAATTATTATTAATTAGTTTATTATTATTGTCAATATTAATGATAGAAACACTTTTACTAGTATATAAAATAAATATAGCTATTAGAATTATTATTGCTATAATACCTATTTTTCTAGCAATTATAGCATTTGTAGTAGAATATAATAAGAAAAAAGTTTTTTATGATAAGTTAAAACAAGAAATACAACAATTAAATGAAAAATATTTAATATCTGAAATTATAAATACTCCAGACTTTTTAGAAGGTAAGATATTAAAAGAAACTCTGCAAGAAACAGGGAAGTCAATGCTAGAAAATGTAAACAAATATAAATATATACAAGAAGATTATAAAGAATATATAGAACTCTGGATTCATGAAATAAAATTACCAATAGCTGCAAGTAAAATGGTAATAGAAAACAATAAATCACAAACTACTAAAAGCATTGAAGAAGAATTAGATAAAATAGAAAACTATATAGAACAAGCTTTATTTTATGCTAGGAGTAATGCAGTAGAAAAGGATTATACAATAACCAAATCAAATTTAGAAGAAATTGTAAATAATACAATATTGAAAAATAAAAATATTTTAATTACAAGTAAAATTAATGTAAATTTATATGATCTTAAAAAGCAAGTTTATACAGATAGTAAATGGACAAGTTTTATACTAAATCAAATAGTTCAAAATTCTATTAAATATTTAAAAAAAGAAAATAAAAAAATAGAAATTTATGCTAAAGAAAAAAAAGAAAAAGTAGTTTTATATATCAAAGATAATGGTATAGGAATAAAATCAAGTGAAATTACAAGAGTGTTTGAAAAAGGTTTTACAGGAGAAAATGGAAGAATAACAGGAAAAAAATCAACTGGAATTGGATTGTATTTATGTAAAAAATTATGTGATAAATTAGGTTTGGGATTAGAACTAAATTCACAAAAAAATATAGGAACTGAAGTAAGAATAGTATTTCCAAAGGGAAGTTATATAAGAATTTAAAAGACTAAAGTGACAAAAATGTAAGAAAAATGTAAGATGAATCGATGGTAATCAATATAAAATGAGTTTATAATAAAATCATAAAGAAAGGAGTTTTTTTAATGAGTAATGTATTAGAAGTAAAAAATATTGAAAAATACTATGGAAACAAAAGTAATCTTACAAAAGCAATAAATAATATTAGCTTTAAAGTAGAAAAAGGAGAATTTGTAGGAATAATGGGAGCTAGTGGATCTGGAAAAACCACACTTTTAAATTGTATTTCTACAATAGATAGAGTAACAGCAGGACAAATTATAATAAATAATCAAGATGTTACAAAATTAAGAGGAAACAAACTAAATAAATTTAGAAGAGAAGAATTAGGATTTATTTTTCAAGACTTTAACCTATTAGATACTTTAACAGCTTATGAAAATATAGCTTTAGCACTTACTATTCAAAAAGTAAAACCAAGCGAAATTGATAAAAAAGTAAAAGAAGTGGCAGAAAAATTGGGCATTACAGATATTTTAAGTAAATACCCATATCAAGTATCTGGTGGACAAAAACAAAGAATAGCATCAGCAAGAGCAATTATAACAAATCCTAAAATTGTCTTAGCAGATGAGCCAACAGGAGCATTAGACAGTAAATCAGCAAGACAATTACTAGAGAGTTTTGAACACTTGAATCAAAAGTTGGGTGCAACAATTTTAATGGTTACACATGATGCTTTTACGGCAAGTTATGCAAATAGAATTATATTTATAAAAGATGGAAAAATCTTTAATGAACTTGTAAAAGGAAATGATACAAGAAAACAATTCTTTGAAAAAATAATAGAGGTACAAACACTTCTTGGAGGTGATTTGAACGATGTTATTTAAATTATCTGTAAAAAATATGAAAAAGAGTTTTAAAGACTACAGCATATATTTTCTAACATTAGTATTAGGCGTTGCAATATTTTATATGTTTAACTCTTTAGATAGTCAACAAGCAATGCTCGAGGTATCAAGTTCAACAAGAGAAATCATAAAATTAATGATTGCAATGCTTGGGTATATTTCTGTATTTGTTGCAGTAGTTTTAGGGCTATTAATTGTATATGCTAATAATTTCTTAATTAATCGAAGAAAAAGAGAATTTGGAATATATATGACACTTGGAATGGGAAAAAGACAAATTTCAAAAATCATTTTATTTGAAACAATTTTAGTAGGAATATTGTCATTAATAGCAGGACTTGTAATTGGAATATTTGCTTCACAATTTATGTCAATATTAGTTGCAAAAATGTTTGAAGCAGATATGAGTAAATTTCAATTTGTTTTTTCAAAAGATGCTTGTATAAAAACATGTGTTTATTTTGCAGTAATGTATATAGCTGTTATGATATTTAATACTTTTACAATTTCAAGATATAAATTAATAAATCTATTAACAGCAATAAAGAAAAATGAAGCGGTAAAAATAAAAAATCCTATTGTTTCAATACTAGTATTTTTATTCGGAACAGGAATATTAAGTTATGCTTATTGGAAAGTAACAGGAGATGTAAATTCATTAACAACAGCAGATAAAATATTACCACCAATTTTAATGGGAATAGTGGGAACAGTAGCAATATTTTGGTCTTTATCAGGATTTGTATTAAAAGTTGTACAAGGAAGAAAAAATACATATTTAAAAGGTACTAATATGTTTGTATTAAGGCAATTAAATAATAAAATTAATACAACAGTTATAAGTATAAGTGTTATTTGTTTAATGTTGTTCATGACAATTAGTATATTATCTGTTAGTTTATCATTAAGAACCACTATGCAAAAAGAATTAGTTGAGATGACACCAGTAGATTTAAATTTGTATAAAAAAGCTAATTTACCAGAAAAATATTTACAATATGGAACCTATGGAAAAGAAATAATTACAACACCTGAGACAAGGGAAGATTCAAAAAAACCAATTTCAGAAACACTTAAAAATAATGGTTTAGATATGAATGTATTAAAAGACATTGTAGAAATTCCAGTATATGCAACAAATGACTTAACTTTGGAAGATTTCTTTGGAGATAAAATAGGTGAAATAAAAGCACAATACCCAATGCTTGCTTATAATACAGCAGAACAAATAGTAAAAATATCAGATTATAATAATATAGCAAAACTTTATAGAATAGAACAATATGAATTAAAAGATGATGAATTCATTATGCTTTGTGATTTTGATAGTATGGAAGAATTAAGAGATAAAGTATTAAAAGATGGATGTACTTTAGAAATTGCAGGAAAAAAATATAAATCAAAATATAATGAATGTAAAAGTGGATTTATTGAAATGTCAACAAATCATACAAACACAGGTATTATTTTAGTACCAGATAACTGTAATTTAATAGATGATATGAAAGATGAATATTTATTAGTAGCAAATTATAATGCAGAAACAGAAGCGGAAAAACAAGAAATTGAAAAGATTTTTTTAAGTAATAGTGATTCTACTCTTATGCAGAATTTAGAAAAGAAAGAGATAGATATAGCTGGACTGACAAAGATACTTTTAGTAGAATCAAGTGTAGGAGTTGCGACAATAATAACTTTTATAGCAATTTATTTAGGAATAATATTTTTAATTGCAAGTGCAGCTATTTTAGCATTAAAGCAATTAACAGAAAGTTCAGATAATAAACAAAGATATACAATATTAAGAAAAATTGGCTGTGATGAAAAAATGATAAATAAAGCATTGTTTAGGCAAATAGCAATATTTTTCGTATTACCATTACTACTTGCAATAATTCATTCAATTTTTGGAATACAATTTGCAATGACAATGATGGAAGGATTAGCAAAATCTGAAGATTTATTACCTTCTATTATATCAACAGTTATTATTATTGGTATAATATATGGTGCATATTTCTTGGCAACATATTTTGGAAGTAAAAATATTATTAAAGAAGAATAGTTTTACACTATTCTTTTTCAATTTCTTCTATAATTTGAATACTTTCTGGCAATATATCTTGTAACATTAATTTACATTTAATTAGAAAAAATGTTATAATAAAATTAAGTAATTAATGTAATAAACACAATTATTATAATTAGTGTGATTTGATAATTGAAAGGAGAATAGAATATGAGCTTTTTAGGGAATTTGATTTGGTTTATTTTTGGAGGTTTATTTAGTGGATTTTCGTGGGTACTATCAGGAATTATCTGGTGTATAACCATTGTGGGAATACCTTATGGAAAGCAATGTTTTAAATTTGCTACTATGTCATTTGCTCCATTTGGAAAAGAAATTGAGTATGGTGGGGGTGTACCATCTTTACTTGCTAATGTTATATGGATTATCTTTTTTGGAATTCCTATGGCATTAGAGAATCTCTTATTTGGTTGCATTTGGTGTATAACTATTGTAGGAATACCATTTGGGTTACAATTTTTCAAAATTGCGAAGTTATCTTTAGCACCTTTTGGGGCAAGAATTATGTAATTATTTCATTTAACATTATAAGAATATTCAAAGTGCAAAAATTGCACTTTGAAATTGATTTTAAGATAAAAAAGTAGTATAATATTATATGTAAGGAGGTTTCGATATGGATAATAAAAAAGATTGGAATTTAGAATTATCTGAATATATCAAACAAGGAGAGCCAGACCAAGTAGAAAAAACTAAAGTATGGGAAACAGCGATAGGTTTGCAGGATGTAGATGGATTAAAACCTTCAAGTTATTTAATAAAAACAGCCAAAGAACATATAGAAGGAAATATTGATATTCATGAAGTTAAAGATAGAATTAATCAATATTATGAAGCATTAGACAGTAGAAAAAATTTTGAAAAAGAAAAAAATGAAGAAGCAGATAAAGTTTCTGTTAGAATAACAGAAATATTAAGTGAAAACACATTTAATTTTTCAATAGCTGAATTATTAAATATTCATAAAAGATTATTTACAGGAATATATGCAAGTGCAGGAATTTTTAGAGATTATAATTTCACTAAAAAAGAGTGGGTATTAAATGGAGACACAGTAATATATTCATCATATGAAACTATTAAGGATGTTTTAAACTATGATTTTGAACAAGAAAGAAATTTCTCATATAAAGATTTAAGTTTAGATGAATCAATAAAACATTTATGTAGATTCACATCAAATATTTGGCAAGTTCATCCATTTTGTGAAGGTAATACAAGAACAACAGCCGTATTTATAATAAAATATTTAAGAACTTTTGGATTTAATATTAATGATGATGTTTTTGCTGAAAACTCTTGGTATTTCAGAAATTCATTAGTAAGAGCAAACTATAAAAACTTTGAAAAGAATATATTTGAAGATACTATATTTTTAGAGAAGTTCTTTTATAATTTACTAACAAAATCAAATTATGAATTAAAAAATAGAAATACTCACATAGATAATAAGCAAAGTGCAAATGATAAAGATTCAAAGTGCAAAGATTGCACTTTGGAAGAACAAGCAATTATAAATATATTAAAAGTTAATACAGCAATAACACAAGAAGAAATTGCAAAGCAAATTCATAAATCTTCAAGAACTATTAAAACTCGTATGATGGAAATGCAAGAAAAAGGTTTAATAGAAAGAAAAAATGGAAAGAGAAATGGAGTATGGGTTGTTAAAAATTAGTTTGTTTTTCTTTATATAAGAAACATATAAAAATAATAAATTTAAAAGTGGAGTAAAATATGAAATTAATAATAAAAAATTTAAAAAAGAATTTTGAAAAAAAAGAAGTATTAAAGGGCATAAGTTTCGAATTTGAAAAAGGAAAAATATATGGACTTCTAGGAAGAAATGGAGCAGGTAAAACAACATTTTTTAATTGTTTAAATGAAGATATAGAAATAGATAATGGAGATTTTTATATTGAAGATAATGGAAAAACAAGAAAAGTACAACCAGAAGATATAGGATATGTTTTATCAATACCTAATGTTCCAGAATTTTTAACAGGAAGAGAATTTTTAAAGTTTTTTATAGAAATAAATAAAGACAAGATAAAAGAAATAAAAACAATAGAAGAATATTTTGATTTTATGAAAATAGAAAAAGATGATAGAGATAAGCTTTTGAAAGACTATTCACATGGCATGAAAAATAAAATGCAAATGTTGGTAAATATTATAGCAAATCCTAATATTTTACTATTAGATGAGCCATTAACTTCGTTTGATGTTGTAGTTGCAGAAGAAATGAAACAAATGCTAAAAAGTATCAAAAAAGATCATATTTTGATATTTTCAACTCATATAATGGAGCTAGCACTTGATTTGTGTGATGAAATAGTAATTCTTAATAAAGGAATATTAGAAAAAATAGACAAAAATGATTTAGATAGTGAGAACTTTAAAAATAAAATTATTGAAAGTTTAAAGGAGGAATAGTTATATGATTAAATCATTTATTACATCCTTTAAACTAAAAAATACATATAGGGTAAATAGTATAATTTATTCTATAAAACAACTACCATTAATAAAGAAAATATTACCTAATACTTTATATAAGAGTAAAGGATTAAAATTATTTGGTAATATAATTAGTGCTTTAATAGAATTAGGTAGTTTCTTTATTGGTAAATTATTGTATATACAATTAATGATTGTTGCTGCAATGAGTTTTTACAAAACACAACAATCCGATACATTTATACATATATTTTTCTTTTTAACATTATGTGGTGGATTATTAAATACATATATGTTTAATCCAACTAAAGATAAATATTATGCAATGATAATTATGAATATGGAT
>CAUWAM010000023.1:0-15883 GCA_963556825.1 uncultured Clostridia bacterium
AAATAAAAATAATAAATATTCAATAGATGAAAAAATAATTAAAAATATATTTAATAATATAGAAATTATTGGAAAAATAAAATATGAAGAATTTTATAATTTATTAATTAATACTAATTTTAAAAATACCTTTATGTTAGAAGAAAAAAATAAGAAAAAAGAAATGGAAAAAATAATTAAAAAAATAATAAAATAAAATAAAAAAGGAGAATTAATTATGGAAAATATATTAAATAATGAAATAAAAATAGAAAATAATTTAATTAATGAAAAAGAACAAAATGATTTTTTAGAAACAACTTTAGGAAAAACAATAAATACTGGAATAGATATTGGACTAAGAGCTGTATTGCCAGATTACATTGAGGAACAAATAATTGATTTAAAAGATAATTTAATGCAATATGGTTTAAAAGATGGGATAAAGAAGAGCATAGATGATGCAATAAATATTGGAAAAAGTACTATAGGAATTATAACTGGAAAATTTGAAAATATATCTCAAATGCAGGATGCTGTGAAAAGTGGGGGAATAATAGATAATATTTCTTCATTATTAGATGATATTATAAATAAAGCAAATAGATCTGGATTAATAAATTCTACAATATCAAATACAATAAAAAAAGGAAAAAATATTATATTAAATAATGTAGAAAAAAATATTGAAGATAATTTTAATGACCAAATAAAATCTTTAAATTATACAGAAAAATATATTAATAATTGGAAAAATTATTATAATAATAAAGATTTTAATGGAATGGAAAAAGAATATAATAAAATTGAAAAAGAAATAAAAAATTTAGCTCCAATTGAAAAAATAATTAATAATGTCAAGACAATAGAAAATTTACATACATTAATAAAAAATAATGGCCAAGATTTTAATTTAACACAGGAGGAATTAGAATTAGCCCAAAAATTAAAATAGTATAAATTAAACCATAAATATAAATTTATGCTAAAAGCACTTGCAAATTTCTGTGTGGTTTAGTATAATACAAATGTAGAAAAAACAATGAAAAGAGGGAGAAATAATGGAAGAAACACCACAAAGAAGAGACGGAAAAATAATAGAAAGAGATATAGACAAAGAAATGAGAACAGCATATATAGATTATGCAATGAGTGTTATTGTATCTCGTGCACTTCCAGATGCAAGAGATGGTTTAAAACCAGTACATAGAAGAATTCTATATGCTATGCATGAAGACGGAATTACATCAGATAAACCATATCGTAAATGTGCTAATACTGTAGGTTCAGTTCTTGGTAGATATCATCCACACGGAGATAGTTCTGTTTACGATGCAATGGTAAGATTAGCACAAGATTTTACAATGAGATATCCATTAGTAGATGGACATGGAAACTTTGGTTCTGTAGATGGTGATAGCCCAGCAGCTATGAGGTATACAGAAGCAAGAATGTCAAAAATTTCTGAATCAATGTTGACAGATATTGAGAAAAATACTGTTGATTTCATGCCAAACTATGATGATAGATTACAAGAACCAACTGTTTTACCAGCAAGAATACCAGCATTATTAGTAAATGGTTCATCTGGTATTGCGGTAGGAATGGCAACAAATATACCACCACATAACTTATCTGAAGTTATAGATGGAATTATAAAAGTAATTGATAATCCAGAAGTAACAATAGAAGAGTTGATGGGAATTATAAAAGGACCAGATTTCCCAACAGGTGCAACAATTTTAGGAAAACAAGGAATAAAAGAAGCATATACAACAGGTAGAGGAAAAATTACAATGAGAGGCGAAGCTGAAATAGAAGAAATGAGTGGTAATAGACAAAAAATTATTATAACTTCATTACCATATCAAGTAAATAAAGCCAAATTAGTAAAAAATATTTCAGATTTAGTAAAAGATAGAAAAATAGAAGGTATTTCAGAAGTTAGAGATGAGTCTGATAGAAAAGAAAAGACTAGAGTTGTAATTGAATTAAGAAGAGACGCAAATGCTAGAATTATTTTAAATCAATTATACAAACATACTCAACTTCAAGAAACATTTGGTGCTATTATTTTAGCATTAGTAGATGGGGAACCTAAAATACTAACATTAAGACAATGTTTAGATTGCTATATTAATCATAGAAAAGTAGTAATTTTAAGAAGGACAAAATTTGAATTAGATAAGGCATTAGCTAGAGCTCATATTTTAGAAGGATTAAAAATAGCTCTTGATAATATTGATGAAGTAATTTCTATAATTCGTTCATCTTATGATAATCCAAAAGAAAGATTAATAGAAAGATTTGGTTTATCAGATATACAAGCTCAGGCAATTTTAGATATGAGATTAAAAACATTATCTGGATTGCAAAGAGAAAAAATTGAAGAAGAATATAATGAATTAATGAAATTAATAGCGCATTTAAGAGATATATTATCTAGTGATACATTAGTTTATGATATTATAAAAGAAGAATTATTAGAAATAAAAGATAAATATGGAGACGATAGATTAACAAAAATTGTTGCTGCAGAAGGAGAATTTGTTGCAGAAGACTTAATTAAAGAAGAACAAACTGTAGTTGCATTAACACATTTCGGTTATATTAAAAGAATGCCTATAGATACATATAGAAGTCAAAGAAGAGGAGGAAAAGGCATTACAGGAATAGCAACAAGAGAAGAAGATTTTGTTAAACAAATATTTACAGCTTCTACTCATGATACAATTTTATTCTTCTCAAATAAAGGTAAATTATATAAATTAAAAGGATATGAAGTACCGGAAGCTGGAAGAACTGCAAAAGGAACAGCAATTGTTAATTTATTAAGTTTAGATGCTGGAGAAAAAATATCTGCTGTTATACCAATTCAAAACTTTGCAGAAGGAAAATATTTATTAATGGCAACTAAAAAAGGTTTAATTAAGAAAACAGCATTAACAGAATATAATTCTTCAAGAACTACTGGATTACAAAGTATAACACTTAAAGATGATGATGAACTTATAACTGTAAGACTTACAGATGGACAAGATAATGTTGTTCTTGTTACAAGAGAGGGAATGTGTATTACATTTGATGAAAAAGATGTAAGACCAATAGGAAGAGTTGCTCAAGGTGTTATAGGTATTAGATTAAGTGATGAAGATGAAGTAATTGGTATGGAATCTATTATAGCAGGGGGAAAAGCTACATTGCTTGCTATTACTGAAAACGGATTTGGTAAAAGAACAGAATTAGACGAATATAGAGTTCAAATAAGAGGTGGAAAAGGAGTTATTACTTATAAAATTACACCAAAAACAGGAAAATTAGTTGGAGTTAAAATTGCAACAGAAGAAGATGATGTAATGTTAATTACAGATACTGGTACAATTATAAGACTTCAAGTAAAAGATATTAGTGTTCTTGGAAGATCAACACAAGGTGTTACTTTAATGAGAACAAGTGATGGTGGAAAAGTAGTAAGTATTGAAACATTAACACCAGATATGGAAAATCCAGAAGAAAAATAAAAAAATAAAAAATAGAAAATATAAAATAATATATTTTCTATTTTTTATTTTAAAAATTAATTAATTTTAAATTATTAAATAAATAAATTAATAATAATTTATTTATTTATTTTTTAAATCTTAAATCATCTCCGAAAAAATAATAAATATTATAATAACCAGCAATTCTTGAACCAATTCTTTCTTCATAATTATTAAAAATTTCATTAATATTTAAATTAGTAGAAATAATTGTTTTTGTTATTTTATTATTTAGATTTAAAATTCTAGTATTTATTATTGTAAATAATTCACTCAATTTCATACTATTTAAAGTTTCAGTTCCTAAATCATCAATAATTAATAAATCAGCATCTAAAACAGATTTATAGAAATTATCTTGAGGATTTTTTTGCTTATTCATCTTATAATCTATCACGGTTTCAAGCAACACAGGAGCTGTTTGATAAATTACAGTTTTTCCTTTTTTTAACAATTCTGAGGCGATACAATTTGACATAAAAGTCTTACCGTAAACCAGTTGAACCTACAAATAATAAATTTTTATAATCTGGATTTTCAAAATTTTCAATAAATTCTATACATTTATTTTTTATATTTGTTATATTTTTTCTTGGAGAAATATTAAATTTATATTTTGCAAAATCAACTTCGTCAGAAAAAGTTAATTCATTAAAATTATTAAAGTTTTCTTTTTTTATATTATAAATATTTGATTTATTAAAAGAAATATTTAATAATTTTTGTTTTAAACAATTACACATTATTGTTTTATAATTATTATCTAAAACATATCCAGTATCATTACAAATTTTACATTCATAAAAAGGTTTTAAATAATCTAAACTTAAATTATTTTCATTTAATATTTTTTCTTTTTCATTTTTTAAGTTTTGTATTTTTTGTTCTAAATTTTCAACTGTATAAGAATTATTTAAATTATCAGAAAGTGAAGAATTATTTAATATATTTTTTGCAGTTTTAAATGCAAAACTATTTAATTCATTATCAATTTCCTCTAGTCTAGGAATTAAACGATATAAATTCTCTTTTCTTTTATCACATTCTAATTCTGCTCTTAATTTCTTTTGGTCATATTCTTTTAATAAAGAATTTAAAATATCATTAGCCATTAATTATCTCCTTTTTTAATTATTGGTATTATCATCATTTGTGTTGTTAGCATATAAGAAGTCTAAGTTATTATATTTTCTTTGTTCATAATTAGCTTTTGAAACTTGAGCTTTCATTTCTTTTAAATCTTTCGATTGTTTCTTTCTTTGTTCTATAAATGCATTTATTTCATCTGAAGTTTTTAAACTTCTTTCATGCCAATCTGTAATTATATTATTTATATATTCAAATGTTGGATTTTGTTTAAATGTTGTTCGTTTTAAAGCTATTTCTATAATATTCATGTCATAACCAAAATCTAAAACCCAATTTTCTATGTATGCTTCTTCATATTGAGTTAATCCATTATATTTACCTAATTTTTTAGCAATAGTATTTTTAATTTTCTTTAATTTTTCTTGTTTTTGGTCGTATATATCTAAATCATTCCATGTTTGAATTTTATTAGATCCCCAAGCTTCTGCAACTGCTTGTACATAATTTTTGTGTAATGCAGAACGATTATAACAGTAGTCAAATAATGCTATCATAACTTGTTCGTCAAAATTATATTTTCTAAACCACAAATCTATATCATTATACCATGATGGTCCCATAATACCTTGAAAATACATATTATTAATATGTTCAATTGCTTTTGCTCTAGATTTATTTTTAGAAATCTGTTCTACAGTTTCTTTTGATTGTGTAAGATTTGGTTTATATAAATTATTTAAAGTTGATTCTTGTAAATCAATTATAATGTAACCTGTGGTCTTTTTTAATATTAATTTATTTTCTTCTAAAAATTTTAATCCATCATTAATTGTTTTCAAAGGCAAAGATAGTTTTTTAGAAATATCATTTATTTTGATATCTTTTTTGTATTTTGATAAAAATACCATATAAAAATATATTTTCATATAATCACCTGGTAATTGAGGTAAATATTCTGCAAAAAATATATCTGGTATAATTGTTTCTGAAAATAATAATTGTTTTTCATTTTGTTCTAATTTCATTATAAAAATCTCCTATCTTAATAAATGACATATTGTGTAATACTTTTCCAAAATTGTATCACAAATTACAGTTTTTTTAAAGTGAATTTTTAAAATTATTTTTTGAATAATAATAATTTATCTTTTATTAAAAATTTTAAAATATAAAAAATAACATAAATAATATTTTCACCATTAAATCCAAAAAGACTAAGAAGAAAAATTGGGAAACAAAAAATAATAAAACAAAATATTTTTATATTAATATTGTTAAAAAATAAATTAATTAATAAAAAAATAAATAAATCCCAAATTAAATTTATAAAGATTGTAGAATAGTCTAAAAATCCAAATAATTTATTTTTAAAATTATAATTTTGTGGAAAAATAAATTTCATAAAAATTTGCTCCTTTATTTAATTTTAGAAAAGTTATGCACATTTTGTGAAATAGTTGTGGAAATACCACCAACTAAATCTCTCACAAATGAATTTGCTTTTATAAGTGCAAAGAGTCCACCAATATAAATAAATTTAATATACAAATTCCCAGAAGAAAAATTCATAGAAAATAAAATTAATAATATTATAGATACAATAATTTGAATAAATAATAAAGAAAATAAATTTTTAATCCAGGACTTAAAAAACCAAGAAGTCGAGTTTAAAGAATTTGATAATATTGCAAATGGTGCAATTAAAACAAAAACTTTAATTAAGATATATCTAAAAGAATAAGAAAAAACTAAATTTAATAAAGAAAAACTAAGGATACTTTTTATTAAACCGTCAAGAGAAAACACATCAATAGAAGTAGTATTAACGGAAATATTAGAATTAATTGTTAAAATTAATTCAGAAAAACAAATTTGTTTATTAAATAAAGATTCTCCTAAATTTTTAATTGCTAAAGTAATATTCGAAAAAATATCTAGAAAATATGATAATAAAAAATAAGAAAAATTCATACATATACCACAAATAATTAATTTAATTAAAAAGCTATGAGGATGTTCGATATTAGAAAAAGTAAAGTGGGAAATAAGATATTTTATAGAAAAATATAATAAAAAACCTAAAAGTAAAGAATTAGCAATTAATAATATTCCATTTGAAGTTGAAGTTCCAAAAAGGTTTTCAAAATTTTTGTCCTTTAAAATATCAGAATTTATGAAAGTAATATCATCTAAAATAGAATATAAATTATTATCAATTGAGCTAAATAAATTTCCTAAAATTGTATTTATTGTGTCTATTATTATTTGAGTAATATTTGTTTCATTCAAACTATATAAAATACCTCCTAACTAATTAAAGATTTAATTGCAGATAATATTAAGTCAATTGCAAGAATAAATGCATAAGAAAATAAAGAACCTTTGATAATTTTTTTTCCTAATCTTATTCTTTCTTCATCTCCAAAACTAAATTTTTTCATAAATACACCAGTTCCCACAGCGACTGCAGCAGCAGGTGTTGAAATTTTTAAAAGCCAACTTTCAATATTTTCAAAAGCAGAGTTTATTTTAGAAACTAATTTTGGCTCACCAAATGCAAATGAAAAATTAAAAATTAAAGTTGATAAAATTAAAAATAAAAATAGTATATATATAAAATATAATAATTTTTTTCTATATATTTTCATATATTAAAACTCCTTTCAAAATAAATTTATTTAAAATATGGTATCATTTGTGTTTTTTTAGGTGGATATATTGTCAATCCATCTGATAAAAATGTAAGGGAAGTGAAGGTTTCTAAATTTCTTGTAAAAAAATTTGTATCATAAATAAAATCCGTTTGGTAATAAGAGTTATAAGATTCAGAAATATTTGAATTAAGAGATGTTAAATTATTGGTTATATAATTGAAATTTGTTTCTTTTGCTCCTTCAGAGATTGTTGTAGATATTTTTTCTTTTTCTTCTTTTCCTAATTGTTTTTGTGCTTCTTCTATAGTAAAAATATCATCTGTTCTAAACCAAATTTTATTAACTAAATTTTGAGTAATTACTTTAACAGAAGAGTCATCTTTTAATGTGTTTTTTAAAGAAGAATAACTTTGCGTACTAATTATATTAATGCATTTTGCTTCTCTACTTAATGAAAAAAAATCACTATCTGTTTTTGTACAATATTTATCATATTCGTCACAAATAAATGCTGTTTTTTTATTATTATTTTTTGATAGAGAAGAGAGAATTTCAGATTGAAAATCCAGTTTTAAATATGCTGCAATAATTTTTGATAGTATAGAATATTCAGATATATTCATATCTAATAAAACAATTTTTCCAGAATTAATTACTTCTTCAAAACCTAAAAAATTTAATTTTTCAATAGGAGGACAAAATTTAGAATAAATATCATAATCTGAAATAAAAGTGTTTGTTATTCTTGTAATTTCAGAAATTAAAATTCCTTTTGTCCTAGAATCTAAGTTTTCAAATTCTTTTTGAAAAAAATCAAGACTTGCATTTAATTCATAAACTTGTTTTAAATTTAATTTTAAAGATGTGAATAAATTTCTAAGAATATTAATTTTTTCTTTATAATAATTCGGAATTGTTATTAATTTGTGCAATTCTGAAAAAGTAACATAGCCATTATTATATAATCTACAAAGTTTAATACATTCTGAAATAATTTGTTCAGCTTTATCTAACCAATATGATTCTGAATTGTTTTCTGAAAATAACGTTAAAATTGTTTTTATTCTATTTGCTAAAATTTGTGGTTTAAGATTTGGTTTATGTAATGGATTAAAATAAATATTAGAAGATAAGCTGATTATTAATAAATCATTTTCTAATTTGTATTTTTTTGTAAATTCTTTAATTTGTGAAGAGTAATTACCTTTAACATCTAAAATTAACATAGAAATTTTATCATTTGGATTTTTACTATTGTATTCCATTAATTGCCTAGTAAAAGGGTACATAGCTGAAGAAGTTTTGCCAGAGCCAATTGTTCCAGTTATTAAAAAATTTTGATATAATCCAGATTCAGGAATAATTATCTTTTCTTTTGTATTAAAATCATTTCCAATTAATAAATGTAATTTATTTGTATCAATTTTATTATTATTATTTTTTTTGGGGATTTTTTTATTAAATAAATTTAAAAGAAATTTATTATAAAAAGAATTTAATATAATTATATTTGAAAAAATATATGTAATTAAAAATAAAATTTTTATATATTTCCACAGCAAAGCATTTTTAGAACAAATATCAAAAGGATGAATTCCATAGGGAATTATAATTTCGGTTGCAATAAAAATTGGTTTGAATTTTTTAATTGCCCAGTATATAGAAATTGATAAAAATAAAATAATAAAAAACAATTTTCTTTTTTTATTAATAATTTAAAATACCTCCTTATTATTATTTTTTTTGATTTTTAATTTAGAACCTTGGATTGTATGGAAAAATTTTATTTCAAAAAATATATATAATGAATATAATGTAATAAAAAGATTAATAATAAAAATGATAAAAAATAAATTGATTAGGTTATAAATAATATCACCACCTTACAATTTTTATTATAATACAACAAATTTTTAGATTTGTCTATACTTTTGATAAAAATTGTGATAAAATATAATATATCTCAATAAAAAGGAGGAAAGTTTAATGGAAATTAATAAAGATACTACTATAGGTGAAATTTTAGAAAAAGCACCAGAAAAAGCAGACATTTTATTAGAAATAGGTATGCACTGTTTAGGATGCCCAGCTTCACAAATGGAAACATTAGAAGAAGCATGTGCGGTACATGGCATAGATGTAGAAGAAGTTATAGCAAAATTGAATGCATAAGTTAGGGTATTTGTCAAAAAACAACGAAAATTTTAAAAAAATTTAATTTTTTTTAATAAATGTATTGACATCTCATAAAAAATAGTGTAATATATAAAAGCGTTCTGAGTTAAACTCTGAACAGAAACGGGCTATTAGCTCAGGTGGTAGAGCACTTGACTTTTAATCAAGTTGTCCCGCGTTCGAGTCGCGGATAGCTCACCAAATGAATACTAAAATTATTTTTAGTATTCATTTATATTTATGGCCCGTTGGTCAAGCGGTTAAGACATCGCCCTTTCACGGCGGAGACATGGGTTCGATTCCCGTAGGGGTCACCAAGAATGCCACTTTAGCTCAGTTGGCCAGAGCACCGCACTTGTAATGCGGGGGTCCTCAGTTCGAATCTGAGAAGTGGCTCCAACAATTGTCAGTAGTTTTGCAATAGGCTTAATTACTGGCTTTTTTATTTATTATATTCTTTATATTTTTTGGATAAAATTATTTCTCATGTAAAATCTAATGTTATTCCAATAATTGCAGTAATTTTACTTATTACAATATAGTCTCATAGATTAATTATTTTAAGAAGGGGGTCAAAGAATGAAAAAGTGGACAAAATATTTAATTAGTACAGTTTTTTTTGGAATTACATATACCATACTTGAGTATTTGTTTTCCAAAAATATAGACTGGAAAATGGTTATTGTTTCAACAATAATATATGCAGTTATTTATTCAATAATGGATTTAATTTGTAATAAATCGACGACAAAGAAATAGAAAAATTACAATTTCTAAATTACTTTATGCGAAAGTATAGAGTAATTTTTCTTTTTATGTTATTATAATACAAATATTAATTTTTTATTTAGATTGGAGATGTTATAACTTGAGTGTAATTAAAGTAAAAAATTTAATTAAAACATTTGATAACAAAAATGTAATAAATAATATTAGTTTTGAAGTAGATGAAGGGAATATATTTGGATTTTTAGGTCCTTCCGGAGCTGGAAAAACTACTCTTATAAAAATTTTACTTGGTGAATATTGTATTACAGAAGGTAGTGTAGAAGTTTTTGGCAAAAAACCAGAAAATTATAATGATGAAATAACAAATTCAATAAGTGCCGTAATGGATAACTTTGGATTATACGAAAGACTAACAGTATATGAGAATTTAGAAGTGTTCTCTAATATCTATAAAACAAATAAAAAAGAAATCAAACCTATTTTAGATAATGTTGAACTTTATGATTCTAAAAATAAAATTGTTAGTAAATTATCAAAAGGAATGAAACAAAGATTATTAATTGCAAGAGCATTATTGAATCATCCCAAATTACTTTTTTTAGATGAACCAACAAGTGGACTTGATCCTGCTACATCTTTAAAAATTCATAATTTATTAGTTGAATTAAAAAATAATGGTACAACGATTTTTCTAACAACACATAATATGGAAGAAGCAACTAAAATGTGTGATACTGTAGCCTTGCTGCATTTAGGAAAAATTGTAGAATATGGAACACCTAAAGATATATGTATGAGATATAATGAAAATAATGATATTAAAATAATTAATAAACAGAATACCGAAATTATTTTAAAAAATAATAAAGTAGATGCAAGAAAAATTGCTAAGATGTTTGAAGAAGAAGATATTTTATCTATACATTCATCAGAACCAACATTAGAAAACGTATTTATTAAATTAACAGGAAAGGAGTTAGTATAGATGAAAATTCACCATATTATGGCTATTTTAAAAAAAACACTTAAAGATATGATAAGAAATAAAAGACAATTATTGTTCTTTTTAATGTTTCCTGCAATGACATATTTATTTTATTACTCAATATCAGAAGGACACGAGATGTTTCCAATAGTATTTTTACCAAATAACATTTTATTTTGCTCTATGAATATTATGGCCTCTGTTATATCAGAAGAAAGAGAAAAAGGAACTTTAAGAAGTCTAATATTTGCTAATATTAAACCATTAGAATATTTTTTAGGTAATGGAATATTTGTACTTCTTGCTACTATTGTAAGTTCTAGCTTATTTTTACCACTAATTAATATTCATGGAATAAACTACCTATACTTCTACTTGTTTGTTTCATTATCCTCAATATGCTCAATGATACTAGGTGCAACAATTGGAATAACAGCAAAAAATCAAATGACAGCAAATGGTATATGTGCGCCCCTTACAATAATTCTGGGTATGTTACCAACTTTTGGAGAGATAAATGAATCTTTCCACAATATATCCCAAATACTTTATACTACCAGATTTGCTAATACAATTGCAGAAATTACAAGTAAATTAAATGTAACCATAAACTTTGAAATAATAATTACATATATTACTAATTTTCTAGTTTGTTTATTAATATTTGCTTTAGTTTATAAGAAAAATAAATTAGATGATTAGTAATACAAAAATTTATGAAAACACATCTTACAGTCAAGTAATGTGTTTTTTATTCCTCTATTTTTTGCAATAATTTTAGATATATCATTATATGTTAAATTTTTTCCGAAAGGTATGTTATTTATGATATCTATTACTTCTTTTCTAAATGGTGTTAAATTGTTTATTTTATATTTTGGAGTAAAGTCAGGTTCTTTTTTACTAAAATATATATCGAGCCATTTGATGGTTTCTTTAAATATAGGTAATTCTTTTTCTTCACAATTTATTGTGTGTTTTAAAGTATCTTTTGAATCTTCAAACCATAAAACTGTTAAATATTCTCCATCACTATTCATTATCATATTTGAAAATCCGTTTGGAGTTTGGTATTTATATTTATAAATCATAATAATCCTCCTATTAGAATATATAAAATACCACATTTTTTTTTATATTTTCAATTAATATATACAAAAAATTAAAAAAATCATACATGGTTTTTTTTATAATAATTTTTTTCTATCAAGACAGATATTAAAAAAATTGAAATATTAATAAAATAATGATATAATTTACAAAAATATTTTAAAAGTTATAAGGTGATTTTATGAATAAAGTAGTAATAGTAACAGGTGCATCAAAAGGAATAGGGAGAGAAATTGCAAAAGAACTAGCAATAAAAGGTTATATTGTAATTGCAAATTACAATAAATCAGAAAATAAAATAAAAGAATTACAAAAAGAATTATTAGAAAATAAAATTAAAATTGATATTTTTCAAGCAGATATTTCAAAAAGAAATGAAGCAAAAAAATTAGCTGAATATGTTATAAAAAAATATAATAAAATTGATATTTTAATAAATAATGCAGGAATATCTCAAATTAAAGAATTTACACAAATAACTGATGAAGATTGGAATAATATGATAAATGTAAATCTAAATTCTGTTTTTTATATGACTCAAGAAGTAGTATCAAATATGATACATAATAAAAATGGATGTATTATAAATATGTCTTCTATTTGGGGACAAATAGGAGCTTCGTGTGAATCTCACTATAGTGTTAGTAAAGCGGGAATTAATGCAATAACAAAGTCATTGGCTAAAGAACTTGGACCATCAAATATAAGAGTTAATTCTATCGCGCCAGGAATTATAGATACAGAGATGAATAAACATTTAAGTGAAGAAGAATTAAAATATATAAAAGAAGAAATACCACTGCAAAGAATAGGAAATGTAAAAGATGTTGAAAGATGCGTTGAATGGCTAATTGATGATGAATATGTAACAGGACAAATTATATCTATAAATGGAGGATGGTTAATTTAAAACAAAAAAGAGTATTTAATACTCTTTTTATTTATATAAAACTAATTTTGACTTGTTCTTCTTTTATAATTTCCAGAAATAATTTTAGGGAAATATGTAATAATTTTGTAAACAGCTAAACGAATCTTTTTGCTCCATAGATATGTTCTTCTTAATTTTCTAGCAGAACCTAAAGAGACAGGCTCGTCATCTAAAACTAATAATTCTGTTTGTTTTTTCTCTAAGTTAAAAATATAATTTTTAGCATCATTATTGTCCCATTCATTATTATTATTTCTAAAACAGAAATTGAAAGTTTCGCCTTCACATAAATGAATTTCAGCTTGGAATCCTAATTCTGTTTTTTCCATTTTTATATCATTTATATTATCCCAATTAAGTCCAAAGCCATAGTGAATAAAAACATTTTCAGAATTGTCTTGAAAAAATTTTCCTGTATATGAGATTTTTACATTTGTATTTTCAATTAATTTATCGGTATTAAAAAAAATATTTTTTGTTAACTCCATTATAATATCTCCTTATTTATCTTTTGCTCTCCACATTATAATATTAAATTTAATATTGTTCAAGTATTTTTTAAAAATTTTGCAAATTTTTTTTGAAAAATGTAAAATTTTAAGTGAAAGCAAATAAAAATAAGTATATTTTTATTTGTTTTTGAATATAAATTTATAAAATAACTTTAAGCCAAGAAAAAATATTGTCAAAAATTTAATAATATGGTAGTATTAATATATATAATAAAAGGAGAATATATTATGGAAGAAACAAATTTAAAAGAGAAAGAAACCAAAGAAATCATTAATGATCAAGAAAAACAAGAAGAAAAAGAAGTAAAAGGCGTTGAAGATGTTAAAAAGAAAAGTAATAATAAAATAATTTTATCAATAATTGTAATTTCAATTATATCTGTAATGGTCCTAGTATTTTCAACTATATTTGCTATAATAAATATTAATAATAATAAAATTGTAAGTGGAGTGAAAATTCATGGAATTGATGTTGCTGGATTAACAGAAGAGGAAGCTAAAAACAAGATAGAATTAATTTATAAAGAGAAAAATGCTAAAGATATTGCATTAAAATACGAAGATTATGAAGCTAGCATAAATTCAGAATTATTAGAGATAAATTATAATATAGAAGATGCAATAAAAGAAGCTGTTTCAATAGGAAAAGGAAATAATATATTTGTTAATAATTATGATATTTTATGGGCATTAATTGGAAAGAAAAACATAAATGTAAATATGTCAATAAATGAAGCAAATGCAAAACAAAAAATAGAAGATATAGGAACAAATCTTCCTGGTGCACTTGAAGAGTCAGATTATTATATCAAAGAAAGTAATTTGATAATTACTAAAGGAAAAGAAGGAATAAAAATAGATACTGATAATCTTCTACAAAAAATAAAAGAAAAATTAAGTGATATAAATACACAAAATGATATTATTGAAATACCAGTAATAAATAAAGAACCTCAACCAATAGATATACAAAAAATCCATGATGAAGTTTATAAAGAAGTACAAGATGCTTATTATACTAAAGAACCATTTACAATACACCCAGAAGTAGAGGGAATTGATTTCAATGTAGAAGAAGCTAAAAATATAATAAATTCTGAAGACAAAGAAGAATATACAATTCCATTAATTATAACAAAACCTAAAATTACAACAGCACAAATAGGTTCAGAAGCATTTCCAGATATGTTAGCATCTTTTACAACTAGGTATGATGCAAGTAACAAAGATAGAACAACAAATTTAAGAATAGCATGTCAAAAAATTAATAATAAAGTTGTATTACCAGGAGATACATTTTCTTATAATAAAACATTAGGAGAAAGAACAGTTGCAGCAGGCTACAAAAATGCAAAGGTTTATGAAAATGGTGAAGTTGTAGATGGTATAGGAGGCGGAATTTGTCAAATTTCATCAACTTTATATAATGCAGTATTAATGGCTAATATGAAAGTTACTGAAAGAAGAAATCATCAATTTGTAACTTCATATGTTCCAGCTGGAAGAGATGCTACAGTTGTTTATGGATTAACAGATTTTAAATTTAAAAATACAAGAACATATGCTATAAAGATAAAGGCTAGTATTTCTAATGGAATTGCTACTGTATCAATTTATGGAATAAAAGAAGAAAATGAATATACAACTTCTTTTGAAACAAAAACAATTTCTACAATACCATTTACAGTAAAATATGTTGACGATGCAACTTTAAGTTCTGGAAAAGAGAAAATAAAACAAAAAGGTGCAAATGGATTAATTTCAGAGACATATATGATAAAAAGTTTAAATGGAAAAGTTATTTCAAGGGAATTGCTTTCAAGAGATACTTATAGTGCTATGCAAAAAATCATATTAAGAGGAACAAAGGGAAAAACAAATAATAATAGTACAAATAATAATAGTAATAACAATAATAGTAATAATATTCCTGTAAATACAAAGCCAGTAACTGATGATAAACCAAAAGATAATAATACTTCAAAAAATGAAACAAATACAACTGGAAATGTTACAACAACACAAGAAGAAAAAAATATTGTTGTTAATTCTGTAAATTAATTAAAAGTCAAAATAAAAAAAGATTATCTCTGATAATCTTTTTTTGGTGCACCATCTCGGTTTCGAACCGAGGACCTTCAGATTAAGAGTCTGCTGCTCTACCAGCTGAGCTAATG
>CAUWAM010000024.1:0-14617 GCA_963556825.1 uncultured Clostridia bacterium
TCATTATATATGTTACTACTGATGGGTCTAAATCTCCACTTCTTGTAACCATTGGTAGTCCCCCAAGTGGTGTAAGTCCCATACTTGTATCTAATGATTTTCCATCTTTTATTGCACATATACTAGAACCTTGTCCTAAATGGCATGTTACTATTTTGGTTCCTTCCAACGATTTATTTTCTATTTCTGAAAGCCTTTGAGAAACATATAAATGTGAAGTTCCATGTGCTCCGTATTTTCTTACTCCATATTTTTCGTAATATTTATATGGTATTGGATATATGTATTTTTCTTTTGGCATTGTTTGATGAAATGTTGTATCAAATACTGCTACCATTGGTTTTCCTGGCATTACTTTTTTACAAGCTTCCATTCCTAATACTGCTGCTGGATTATGTAGAGGTGCAAATTCTCCGCATTTTTTTATATTTTCTATTGCTTCATCATCAATTACTGCAGATTCTTTAAAAATTTCTCCTCCATGTACTACTCTATGTCCTATTGAATTAATTTCATCTAAGCTTTGTATAACTTGATATTCTGGATTTGTAAATTGTTTTAAAGTAAAATCTATTGCTTCAGCATGGTTGTATGCTGGATTTTGTATTTCAACTTTTTTTCCTAATGCTTTATGTGTTATAAAAGCTTCTTCTTCTCCTATTCTTTCATATTTTCCAGATGCCATAACTTCATCTGTTTCCATATTAATTAATTGATATTTTAGTGATGAACTACCACAGTTTAATACTAATATTTTCATTTTTATCTCCTTTTCTTTTATTTAACTTTATTTTTCAAATAGAACTATCAATTTTAGATACTTATTTTACAAATTTTAAAGTTTCTCTTGCTATCATTAATTCTTCATTTGTTGGAACAACATATACATCAATTTTTGAGTCATCTGAGGATATTTTTACTTCTTCTCCTCTTATTTTATTCTTTTCTTCGTCTAGTTTTACACCAAAAATTTTTAAATAATCACATATTGCTTTTCTTGATATTGGTCCTTTTTCTCCAACTCCAGCTGTGAATGTTATTACATCTATACCACTCATTGCTACCGCACATTTTGCAATATATGATGCTATTAAATAATGATATATATCTAGTGCTAGTATTGCTTGTTTTCCTCCTGATATAGCTTCATTTTCTATATCTCTAAAATCTACTGATACCTCTGAAACTCCAAAAGCTCCTGATTGTTTGTTTAATATATCTTCTATTTCTTGTGCTGATAAATTTTCTTTTTTCATTATATATGTTACCACTGATGGGTCTAAATCTCCACTCCTTGTTCCCATTGGTATGCCACCAAGTGGTGTTAACCCCATACTTGTTTCTACTGATTTTCCATTTTGAATTGCACATATGCTAGCTCCTTGTCCTAAATGACAATTTACTATTTTTAATGTTTTTATGTCTTTATTTAAAAGTTCTGCAACTCTATATGCTACATATTGATGTGATGTTCCATGTGCTCCATATTTTCTTATTCCATATTTTTCATAATATTTATATGGTATAGGATATATGTATCTTTCTTTTGATATTGTTTGATGAAATGCTGTATCAAATACTGCTACCATTGGAATTTGTGTTGCTATTTTTTTGCAAGCTTCTATTCCTTTTATTGCAGCCGGATTATGTAATGGTGCTAAGTCACTGCATCTTTTTATTTCGTCTATTACTTCTTGAGTTATTAGTACAGGTTCAGAAAATTTTTCTCCTCCCTGTACTACTCTATGTCCTATTCCTTGCAATTCATTAAGATTCTTTATAACTCCGTAATTTTCATCTTTAAGTCTTTTTAATATAAATTTTAGTGCTTCTTCATGGTCTTTAACATATTTTTCAAATTTATGTTTTATTCCATTTACTTTATGTGTCAAAAAAGAATTTGTTTGTCCAATTCTCTCGAAATATCCTTTTACCAACATTTCTTCTGTTTCCATATCAATTACTTGATATTTTAATGATGAGCTCCCTGAATTTAATACTAATATTTTCATATGCCCCTCCTAAATCATAATTTAATTTTGTGCTTGTACTGCTGTTATAGCTACAACCCCTGCTATATCTTGATAACTACATCCTCTTGATAAATCATTTACTGGTTTTGCTATTCCTTGACAAAGTGGTCCATATGCTTCTGCTTTTGCTAATCTTTGTACTAATTTATATCCAATGTTTCCAGCATCAAGATTAGGAAATATTAAAACATTAGCTTCACCTTTAAGTGGACTTTCTGGCACTTTAGATTTTGCTATTTCTGGTATTATTGCTGCATCTAATTGTAACTCACCATCTGCAATTAATTTCGGTTCTTTTTGTTTTAACATTTTTGTTGCTTCAATAACTTTTTCTGTTAATTCTGAGTGTGCACTTCCATGACTTGAATATGAAAGCATAGCAACTTTTGCTTCTTTTTCAACAAGTTGTTTAAAGCTTTTTGCTGATGATATTGCTATTTCTGATAGTTTGTCTGCATCTGGATTTTCATTTAGTCCTGCATCTCCAAATACAAAAACTCCATTTTCTCCATATTCACAGTCTGGCACTACCATTACAAAAAATGCTGATACTAATTTTGTATCTGGAGCTGTTTTTAATATTTGTAATGCTGGTCTTAATGTATCTGCTGTTGAATGTATTGCACCTGAAACTAAGCCATCTGCTTTTGTATCTTCATCTTTTACCATGAGCATTCCAAAATATACAGGATTTAATGTTAATTCTTTTGCTTGTTCAATTGTCATTCCTTTATTTTTTCTTAGTTCATACAATAAATTTGCATATTTTTCATATTGGTTTGAAGTTTTTGGATTTACTATTTCTGCTTGTTCTATATTTATGTTATTTTCTTTAGCTTTATTCAGAATTTCTTCTGTGTCTCCTACTAATACTATATTAGCATATTTCTCTTTTAATACTAATTCTGCTCCCTTTAATGTCCTTATATCTTCTGCCTCTGGAAGTATTATTGTTTTTACATCATGTCTTGCTCTTTCTTTTATTTTTTCTATAAAATCCATTTCTTTCTCCTTTTTTATTTTTATTTTATATAAAGTACAACACGAAAACCATAAACGCAATAAGGAAAAGAAACTCCTCTCACACAATGGCGGAAACAAACCGGATATGATGTAGTAGAATCAAAAGAACATCCTCCTCGAAGCACCTTATATTCAGATGATGAATTACCTCCATAATATGATATTTCATCTGTCCACTCCCACAAATTTCCTGCTACATCATATAAATTATATTTCATACATTGTTCACTTGAACCAGTATATAGTAACATTTTTGAACCTATTGAACTATTTGTTTTTCCTCCATCTCCTGTAAATTTTCCTAATGTCTCACTTCCAACTGTTGCTCCTGCTCCATTATATGTTATTGATGTATTATCATAATTTCCCCATTGTGAATTTGTTAAACTAGCTCCTGTTTTTGAACTTATTGTATTTATCATTACATCCCATTGTGTTCCTGTTATTAGTCCACTTCTTACATAATTTGTTTCATACATTTCCTGTGCTCTTGATTTTGCTGTTGACCATGTTACAAAACTCCATGGTATTAATCCTGCCTTACTTTGTGGTTTTGCTGTTTCTTTATCATGATAATTTGAATTATATGCTAATGATGTTGTATGTGCCTTACTCAAATCTAATCCAGACTCATATCTTGCTACATAATATCCACCATATTTTTCTGTTTGAATTAATCCTGCTGTATCAACTGTTGTATCCCAATAACCATTGCTTCTATTAGTTACCGTTCCTTGTCCCCAACTCGTTTTTTTATAATTATTTGATTCACATGGTATCCATACGAATTGATTTCCTTGTAAATCTATTCCTACGTTTTCTTTTCCTACATATTTGTTTTTATCAGTTTCATTGTCTGATATTACTACTCCAGTATTAAAAGTTCCTCCAACATAATAAAATCCATATGGTACTGGCACTGTTTCTCCGTTTCCTACTGATATTGCATATACTGTTGATACTGTTTCTAATCCTGTTACTTCTGTTCCATCCAATGTTTTTATATTTTTTACTGTTTGTGTTCCCCATCCATCTTTTAAAGCAACTTCTGTTCCTGCTTCTTGTGGATTTTCTGGTGTATTATCTGGTAATGTTTCTTCCTCCTGTTTTCCTACACATGTTACTGTTCCGTATTTCTGTTATTATAAATTCATATCCGTCTACATTTACTGTTAAATCCCATGTTATTTCTGTTACTTCTGAACTTATTCCATCTATGTTATTTAAATTATCTTTTAATAAATCCTTGTTTAGATTTGATCCTTCATCATATGACATCATTACTGCTAATTTTACTTTTTCTTCTGCATTTGCATATTTACTTTCTTCTGCTGCTCTTTTTGTATTTTCAAATAATCCTGTGTTTGTTATCGCTTGTATAGTTATTCCTGCTAATATTAGTAATATTACTATAGTTATTACTAATGCCACAAGTGTTACACCTTTACTTTTACTTTTCATTTTTAAATATTCCTCCTTCGTATTTTTACATGCCATTTTTTTCATGTTAATGATACACTAATATGACTTAAAAAGTCAATATAATTTTGACTAAATTATATAATAATAGATAATGAAAAAGCATTTTACAAAAATATTGCTTAATCATTATCTATTTTTTATTTATTAGAAATATGTATATTCTCCGTTTCGGCTTTTAATTCTCTTGAAATAATATTTTGGATTTGTGCTACTTGTTCTTTTGTTAATTCATTAGCTCCTATAATTACACTAACACTTTCTTCATTTACAAATACAATACTATTTTCAAATCCTTTCGTTTGTATAAGATTTTCACATATCATTATACAATTTTTTGTGTCATTTATTTTTTTTATTTCATCTGTTGCAGATTGTTTTTGTGTTTCTAATGCATTATCACTATTTAAAACTTTTTCATACGTTTCTATCATTTGTGAATACATTGTATCTCTCTCTAATTTTGAAGTTTTAAAATAATCATTATTATTAGAATTTTTATTTACATTAGAATTTGTAGCAATTGTATTATTAGAAACCTCATTATTAGATATTGTATTAGTATCAATAATATTATTTTGTACTAAATCATTACTACTAACAAGTTGTGCATCTCCAATATTAGCCATTTGCCCTAGTTCTTCTTCACTTCCACTAGTTTGTATTACATTATTTGTATTTTCAGTAGTTGTATAATTTAAATACCCTGCAACAACTAACATTAAAGCAATAACATAAATAATCACTTGATTTTTTTTTAATAATTTCATAATTTTTTCCTCCTATTCCATTTCAAAAACCTGTATCTTATGTGTAGCAAGTCCTGTTGCAGCTTCTACAGCTTGTATTATATTAGTTTTTACATTAACATTTGAAGCACCTTTTGCTGTAATTATTGCCCCCTCTATTTTAGGTTGTAATGTTTTTTGAAGTATTGGTGTTTTTTTTCCATTTTCTTCTTGATACACAATCTCTTTATTTAAATCTGTTTGTTCTACTTTTCTTGTTCCACCAGATGTATCTGTTTCTTCAGTTGTGCTAATTTTTGAATTTTCGTTATACATTGCAACTGTTTGACTTGATTCAGAATAATTTATAAAAACATTTACACTTCCTACTCCTTGTATTTTTCCTAATATTGTTTCTAATCTTTCTTCTAAATTGTTTGTTTCCACTGTATCTGTTGTATTAGTACTTGCTAGCTGTCTACCAGCTGTATTTGTAATTGTTTTATCAGTTTTTTTTCCACCATTCCAAACATAATTAATAATAACAATTGTAATTATTAAAATAATAATAAAAAACACTAGATTTTCTATTTTCTTTTTGTTACTCCCTTCTGTTTCTTCTTTATTATTTAACATTTTCTTTAATTTATCTTTAAACATGATTTACTCACCCCATATTCATTAATTAAAAATTCTTTTACATTTTCTATGTCATTTCTTGTTATTTTTAAATTTTCATTACTACTTTTATTAGTATTTCCAACCTTTATATCTACTTTTTGAATTTTTTGAATTTCTGAAACAATTTTATTTTCCAACGTTTCTTCTTTCTGAGATTCATTTTCTTTTGATACGTCTACATTTTCCTTTTTATCTAGTTTTAGAGTTATTTTATTTATTCCAGAGTTATTACTATCTTGTGATATACTTGCTTCTACTTTACAATATTCAATTGTATATCCTTTTTCTTTTAATTTTTTTGTAATATCATTTTCTAATTCTTCAATATAAATTTCTTTTAATCTTTTGTTCATTGTTTCTTGATTTACTTCTGTTTTATTTGTTTTTATTGTTTCATTAATATATGATGAAACATCTATATTTTCTAAGTCGATTTTTTTATTATTCTTTATAAATGGTGATATTATGCTAAATAAAATATATAGTCCCATTACCATTTTTACATATTTTTTTGTTTTGTTATTTGGAAGTAACATTTCTAGTATTGATACTATAATTATGGCTAAACTTAGATTTTTTACCCAATTACTTAAAAAACTTACCACTTATGTCTCCCCCTCAAATCATCTATACATAATTCCTATATTAGACATTTTTATAAGCAATGTTGTTCCTATTATTACCATAAAAAATATTGTAAATAGTATTCCTAATAATATTTTGAATATATCTCCCATTTCATCTAGTAATTTTACTATTTTCTCATCAGCTATTACCTCACTTATGCTTGCTACGAATTTATAAGAAATTGTTAATACTGATAATTTTAAAATTGGTAATATACATATCCCAATTATTATAATTACTCCTAAAAAACCTACTGCATTTTTTAATATCACTCCACATCCCAAAACACTGTCTACTACATCCCCTAATATTTTTCCTACTACTGGTACTGCTGAACTCACTATTGTTTTTGCTGTTTTTGCTGTAATACCATCAATACTACTTGCTAATGTTCCTTCTAAAGATACTATACCTACAAATATTGTTAATATAATTCCTAAAAACCATATTGTACTTGATTTTAAAATTTTTGATAATCTAGCTACTTGTACTTGATCTGAAATTTTTGATATTATACTTATTGCTGAAATTATTAAAATTATTGGAACTAGTATATTCTGAATTAAGTTTCCTATAAAATTTATTAAAAATAAAATAATTGGCTCTAATATGCTACTTGTTGTTATACCCCCTGTATATAACATTAATGATACAAGTATTGGTATTAGCGTATTCATAAATCCTATTAAATTATTTGCTGTTTCTTTTACTAAATTTATAACATCTGAAAAATTACTCATTATTATTGTCACTATTGCTATATATTGTACGTAATATATTAATTTTGAAATACTATCATTTTCTAAACTTTGACTTATTGATTTTAAAATACTATGTATTATTATAATTGCTAAAATACTTGCTAATGATTTTATTCCAGTTTGAATTTCTGTACCTAATATACTAAGTATTTTTTTATAAATTTTAGAGTTGTCTATTTTTCCACTTATTGCTGAATTTAATATTTCGTTTATATCTATATCTTCAAAAAACTCTTCTGTATATTGTTTTGAATTTTCTATAAAAGAATTTATACCAAATGTTTCTTTTTGACTTGTTATTGTTTCATCTTCTGCCATTATTGATTTTGAAATAGATATTATAGCAATTATAATTATTGTTATTATTGTTATTTTCTTTTGTGTTTTCACATTTTTATTTCCTCCTCTTATGCAATTTTATGGCAAAATTTTTAATATAATTTCCAACAAATTTGATATTATTGGTATTGACATTGATATTATTATTATTTTGCTTCCTATTTCTATTTTACTCGCAATTGCTGCTTCTCCAGAATCTTTACAAATACTAACTGCAAATTCCGAAAGAAATGCTATTCCCGTTATTTTTATTAATATTGCTATAAACTGTGTGTTAATTCCAAACTTATCCTGTATTGACTGTATTATATTTACAATTCCTGTTAGTTTGTCCATTACTAATATAAGTATTAATACTCCTGTTAAAATACTTATAAATACTGCATATTCTGGTCTGTATTGTTTTAACATTATAATAATAATCAAAGCAGTTAATGCTATTCCTATAATTTTTATTATTTCCATATTTGAACTCCTTATAAATTAAACAAAGTTCTTACTGTGTCAAACAATCCGCTTATTTCTTTTATTACCATTGTTAAAACTATAACAAGTCCAGCAAGTGTTGTCATCATTGCTTGATCTTCTCTTCCTGCTCTCACTAAAACTTGATATAATACTGCAACCAATATTCCTATTGCTGCTATTTTAAATAATAAATCTATACTCATAAAAACTTCCCCCTATATCAAAATAATAACAATAGCTAGTCCTATCGTTGCTCCTAATTTTTTATATAATTTTTCATTTTTTCTTTTTTGTTCTTCCGCTTCTCGTATTTGTTTTTCCAAAAAACTCTCTGTTACTTCTATTTGACTTATTTGACCTTCTGTATCAGTTGTTCCTAATAATTTAGATAATGTTTTAATAACTAACTTGTCCTCATTATTCAAATTGCTTTTTAATTCATCAACTGCTTGGTCCAATGAAATTTCCGTATTCAAACTTTTCATTTTTTCTTTTGCATTTAAAAACAAATTTGAAATATTTTTGCTTGAACTTTTTCCAATTTGTTCAAATATTTCTGGTATCGGTTCATATGTAAATTTTATTTTAGTTTTAAATATATTTAATGCATTTTTCATTTCTTCTAATTCTTCAAGCCTTAATATATAACCATTTGCAATATAATTTCCTATAATACTTGATAAAATAAACACCAAAAAAAGCATACAATATTTAATAATTTGCATCTTTATTCTCCTTGCAATTATTTTTAATATTATATGCTTGTCTTTTTATTTTAGAACTATTTTTATTATTTATTTTTTGTAGTCATTTGGTGGTCATTTGGGACGCCCTTTTTTGGCATTTTTATTCATTTACAACCCATTCGAAAGTATTACATACATCATTTGCTGTACTTTCTATTTCTTTATCATCTTCTAAACTATAGCTTTCTGCTATAATTCTAGCAAGCTTATCTCCTGTTAATATATAATAATTATACATTATCTCTTGTGGTTCTGAATTAAATACTAGTTTAACTTTTAACATATCATAATTATTAGCTGTTTTTGAAATGTTCATTTCTACATTGTCTGGCTTTTCTTCAAATTTATTAATTGTTTCTTCTAAGGTTGTCTTTACATCTTCTATTGATTTTATTGTTGTTGTATCAATTTGTTCATATGTTACAACTAGTATAGCTGGGTAAGAAGAATAGTTTTCTTCTTGTGTTTTGTTTGTTTGTTGATTTAAATCTGGAAATGTGTTTATATATTTATAATATTGTACATATTGAGAGTACTGTGTATTAATTTGTTTCCAATCTCCTGCTATTTGGAAACTTATATTAGAGTCTTTGTAATTTATCTTTTCACTGCTTTGTAAAAGATTTGGATCATCCCATCCTAATATGGCTAATAATATAACTCCTATTATAATTACTATTATAAATGTTATAAAGTTTTTAGCATATTTTTTTTGCCTTTTTTCTGGATTAGTCTCTACTTCTTTAGAATAATAATATTTTCCTTTATATTTTTTTATTAACCCAATTTGTTTTAGATAATTAAATCTAATTTTAGCCCCTTTGTCTTCTGATATTTCTGCTAATACTTCTTCCTTCATCATTGCTTTGTCAGGTGTTGTTGCTTCATATTTTTCAAAAATTGGTTTTAATTCTTCAATTGATTCTTTTATCATTTTATTTATGTTTTCATTGTTATTAAATTGAAGTTTAACTTCTTTTCCATCATTATTTTCTAATTGTTTTTTTATTGTTGATGTAACAACACTTGTTCCTAATATTGTAAATACTACTGAAATTATGCAATCTCTTATTATTGCTGTTGAAAATTCACTACTTCCATATAATTTTTGTACATTTGTAACACTTACTGGTAATCCTTCTTTCTGAATTAATAGTACTGGTATTATAGCAAGTGTTGTTACTATTACTATTATAACTGCTATAATCATAATTATAATTGGTAATTTTTTATCTATTTTTCCTTTACAAATTTTATACCCTAAAAATTCTCCTCCTGCAATTATTGCAGCTAACATTGATAACATTACATTCCCATACACATACATTAAAATCCATGGTATTGTAGCTATTATTCCTCCAATAACTGCTCCTATTATTCCTATTAAATATCTCCCATTTTCTTCTTTTTTAATTACTTCTTCTTCCATTTTTTCTCCTCTTTCTTTAATCATTTGGTCAATAGGGACGCTCTTTTTTGACATGTTTTAGTGTCAAAAAAGGGCGTCCCTATTGACACAATTTTTCTAATTCTCTTATTTTGTCTCTTATTTCTGCTGCTTTTTCAAATTCCATGCTTGCGGCATATTCTAACATTTTGTCTGTTAATTCTTCTATTGCCTTTCTAACATCATCTTCTTTTTCCATTTTGAATTCTACCTCAATATCTTCCTGTTTTACAGCACTTATTGCTTCTCTTACTGATTTAGTTATTGTTTTTGGAGTTATTCCATGTTCTTTATTATATTCTTCTTGTATTTTTCTTCTTCTATTTGTTTCAGTTATTGCTTTTTCCATTGAGTCTGTTAATTCATCTGCATACATTATAACCGTTCCATCTGTATTTCTAGCAGCACGTCCTATTGTTTGAATTAATGAACGTTCTGAACGTAAAAATCCTTCTTTGTCTGCATCTAGTATTGCAACTAGTGATACTTCTGGTATATCAAGACCTTCTCTTAATAAATTTATTCCTACCAAAACATCAAATTCACCTAAACGTAATTTTCGTATAATCTCCATTCTTTCTAATGCTTTTATGTCTGAGTGCATATAATTTACTTTTATGTCTAAACTTTTTAAATATGATGTTAAATCTTCTGCCATCTTTTTGGTTAATGTTGTTACTAGTACTCTTTCATGTTTTTCCACTCTTATTCTTATTTGTTCAATTAAATCATCTATTTGATTTGTTACTGGCTTTACTTCTATTTTAGGATCTAAAAGTCCAGTTGGTCTTATTATTTGTTCAACAACATTTTCTTTGCTGTGCTCTTTTTCATAATCTGCCGGAGTTGCACTTACAAATACTACTTGATTAACTCTTTTTTCAAATTCATCAAATGTTAACGGTCTATTGTCAAATGCAGATGGAAGTCTAAAACCATAATTTATTAATGATTCTTTTCTTGATCTATCTCCATTGTACATTGCTCTTACTTGTGGAATTGTAGCATGTGATTCATCTATTAAAAGTAAAAAGTCTTTTGGAAAATAATCAAATAATGTATATGGTGGACTTCCTGCTGGTCTTTGACTCAGATGTCTTGAATAATTTTCTATCCCTTGACAAAATCCTGTTTCTTTCATCATCTCTATATCAAAATTTGTTCTTTCTTCTATTCTTTGTGCTTCTATTAATTTATTATTGTCTTTAAAATATTTTATTCTTTCTTGCAATTCTTCTTGTATTGTTTCTATTGCTCTATTTAGTTTATTTTTGCTTGTAACATATTGAGAAGCTGGGGGAATTAGTATGTGTTTTCTTTCTCCTATTGCTTTCCCGGTTAATGGATTTATTTCTGAAATTTTTTCTATTTCATCTCCCCAAAATTCTACTCTTACTGCACTTTCACTTTGTGATGATGGGTATATTTCTACAATATCTCCTTTTGCTCTAAAAGTTCCTCTTTTAAAATCTATTTCATTTCTTATATATTGCATTATTACAAGTTTTTTTAATACTTCGTCTCTTGATTTATTCATTCCAGGTCTTAGTGATAGCATCATTTCTTGATAGTCTACTGGGTCTCCTAACCCGTAAATACATGATACAGATGCAACTATTATTACATCTCTCGTTTCAAATAGTGATAATGTTGCAGAATGACGTAGTTTATCTATTTCGTCATTTATTGATGCATCTTTTTCTATATATGTATCTGAACTTGCTATATAACTTTCTGGTTGATAATAATCATAATAACTAACAAAATATTCAACATTATTTTCTGGAAAGAATTCTTTAAATTCGCTATAAAGTTGTCCTGCTAGTGTTTTATTATGTGCTAAAACTAGTGTTGGTTTTTGCACTTTTTGAATAATATTTGCCATTGTAAATGTTTTTCCTGAGCCTGTAACGCCTAGAAGTGTCTGGAATTTCTTACCTTCTTCTATTCCTTTTGACAAATATTTTATTGCCTGTGGCTGGTCACCTGTTGGCTTGTATTCTGAGTGTAATTTGAACATATTTGTACTCCTTATAAAAATTTAATGCTACATATAAAAATATATTTTTATTGTACCATATTCTTGTTTATTTGTAAATTTATGTTTAATAAAAAGACGCCTTTGTGGCATCTTTTATTTATTTTTACAAGCTTTTACTTTTATAATTCTTTTATCTTCATATTCTTCAATTTTATAAGTAACTTTCTCTGTTTCTATTATTGGTTTCTCTTCATCTTCTGGAATTCTTCCTAAAACATCTTGTAGATAACCCGATAATGTTTCGTATTCTCCTTCTGGTATCTCAACTTTTAAAATTTTTTTTAATTCGTTTATACTAATACTTCCATTTAATAAATACGTATTTTCATCAATCTTTTCATACTCATTTTCTATTTCATCATATTCATCAAAAATATCCCCGACTAATTCCTCTAAAATATCTTCCATAGTTACAAGTCCTGCTGTTCCACCATATTCATCAACTACAATAGCCATTTGATTATTCTTTTTTTGTAATTCTTGGAATACTTCATCAATTGGTTTAGATTGTGCAACAAAATACGCAGGTCTTATTATTTGTTTTAATGGTTTGTTTTCTTTTGTTTTCATATATTTTAAAATATCTTTTAAATATAAAATTCCTCTAATTTCATCAATACTATCTTCATATACTGGTATCCTACTATATTTATATTCATCTATTTCATCTATTAAATTTATGATATTAGAATTAATTTCAATAGCATATATATCTGTTCTATGAGTCATAATTTCTGATACTGTTATATCATTAAATTCAAAAACATTGTTTATTAGCTGTTTTTCATTTTCTTCAATTGAACCTTTTTCTTGTCCCTCATCTATCATCATTTTAATTTCTTCTTCTGTAACTATTTCTTCTTCATTTTCTGCTATTCCAAATAGTTTTGATATTCCATTTGTTACTATTGTTAATAATTTAACAAATGGTTGAGTTAATGTATAAATTATTCGTATTATTCCTATAGAAGCAAATGAGACTTTTTCATAATATTTCATTGCTATTCTTTTTGGTACTAATTCTCCAAAAACTAATGTAAAAAATGATAATATTATAGTTATTATTATTATAGATATTCCTTTCCAAGTTGCTAAACTGATTACCGGAAATACCCTATTTAAATTTGGAGCCAATAAATCAGCAAATGCTTCTGAAGCAAATGCACTAGATAAAAATCCAGCAAGTGTTATTCCTATTTGAATTGTAGCCAAAAATTGACTTGGATTTTTTAACATTTTTAATATTTGTTTTGCTTTATTGTTTCCTTCTTTTTCCATTCTTTCAATTTTTAAATCATTTAAAGAAATAAATGCAATTTCACTTGCAGCAAAAAAGGCATTTAATAGTATAAGTATAAATAAAATAATTATCTGTATAAACATCTATATGTTTCCTTTCTTTTATTTATTATAACCATTATATGCCTTTTTATATTTTTAATTTATATAAATATTAATTATAATTTTCAATAACTCCAAACGTTTCCTTATTTAAATCAACTATATAAGATGAAGAATTTTCTAAGTCTTCTGACATAATATTTTCATTTATAGAAAATACTTTTTTGTTTAATTTCTTTTTCTTCTTCAATGATTCAAAACTAATAATATTGTTTGGTTTTTCTTCTTGTTTATTTTTGTTTATTTCTTCTAACATTTTTGCATATTCATTTTTACTTTTTAGTATATTTTCATTAATTTCAATTAGTTTATCATCATAATTTATTGCTGATATTTTTTCTAATAAATCTTTATTACTGTTTAATTGTAGTTCTTTTAAATTAGAAATCTTATAATCAATATTATTTATTTGCTCATTTTGTAATTGTCTTAATAATTCTATTTCTTTATTAGCTAATTCTATTTTAGCTTTTAATGTCTCTAAAACATTGAATTCTTGTTCCATATTTTTTGTTTTTTGTCTTAATACTTCTATTGTTTGAATTTCCTTAACTGTATTTTCTATATCAGCTTTAGCTTTTAATTGTTCATTTTTTAATTCTTCTATTTTTTCATAAAAGTTATTAATCTTATCTTCCATTATTTCTTTATTGTTCATTAATTCATCTATGTTTTCAAACATATCACTATTGTTATCTCTTAAGTTACTTATTTGTGCTAAAATATTTTCTTTTTCTAAATCTAATTTTCCAATATTATCTAAAATATTACTATTACTAATTTGTAAATCTTCTATATAATTTTGCATTACTCTTGTTTCATCTTTTAGATTATTAATATTCT
>CAUWAM010000025.1:0-7593 GCA_963556825.1 uncultured Clostridia bacterium
AAAAAATTAAAAATAATAATAGAAAATTGTCCACAAAATCATAAATGTCCAGCAGTAAAAGTTTGCCCTGTTGGAGCATTATCACAAAATGAATTTGAAGCTCCAAAGATAGATCATAACAAATGTATTAAATGTGGTAAATGTTCAAATTTTTGTCCTAAAAAAGCATTAGTATTAGATTAAAAATAAGGTAAGGAAGATATGGATAGATTAGAAAAATTTGAAAGAGCTTTAAAAGATATATTAACTGAATATGATAATTTAGGTAAAGAATTAGAAAAGTTAAGAAATGAGGGAAAAAATAAAACAACTAAATTTAGAGAATTGCTTGGAAAAAAGCTAGTATATAGCATGATAATTACAATATTTAAAAGATATGATTTGTTGGATAATAAGTGATTTTAGGAGGGAAGCCCCTCCTTTTAATCGTAATCTTCAACATATAGAGCTTTTGCTATATATGGAGTTATTTCATTAATATCATACCATCCAGAACTTTTGCTATCATTTTCTAAACCATTTGGATTAGAAACATAAACCATATTATTATTATTATCAGCAGCCAAAAGTAACATATAATGTGAGGCAGTAGTCCAACGGTTATTACTTGGATTATTCCAAACACAAATTATAATTGGTCTATTTGTTTGTAAATGTTCAATTATAGATTCATTAGATAAATGAACAGAATCATAATAAAAATCAGAATTTTTTATACCAAATGTTTTGGATAATTCACTAGACATTTTTTCATAATTCATTACAGGATAATATTTTTTTCTTAAGTCTTCAGGTGTATAATTTTTATTATAACCACTTAGAAGAATTGACATTACAGTTATTCCACAACCATTTTCTGCCATGCTACCATTCCAATACTCATTATTTGCCCATGAAGAATTACCATTTTGCTTATATTCTTTATAAGTTTTTTTGTAATTATTTTCTGTTGTAAATGTTGTAAAATAACCATCTTTATTTTTAATTTTTTCTTGTCCAATACCAGAATAGTTAGAATTATTATCTAATTTAATTACTCTATAACCTGTAATATTAGAAAAGTTAAAATTTTTATTTAGCTCATCAAAAAAATTATTATTTATTAAATAATTCATAACACAATATGTACCAATAATTATAAGTAAAATGAAAATTATAAATTTCTTTTTGTTTAATTTCCTATTTTTTGTTTTTGCCATATCTAAATCCTCCTTTTAAAAATATTATAAATAATTTTTGTATTTTAAATTTTAATATAGACTTAACAATTTCTTAAATTTTTCTTACAATGTCAATTAAATAATGAAAAACATAGATTGTTGTGTTATAATCGCATTGGAGGAAACAAAAAATGAATGTTTTAGTTTTAGATGATGAAAAAGAAATAGCAGATTTAGTAGAGGTATATCTACAAAATGAAAATTATAATGTTTATAAATTTTATACTTCAGAAGATGCTATAAATTGTATAGATAATGTACCATTAGAACTTGCAGTTTTAGATGTTATGATACAAGGAAAAAATGGATTTGAAATATGTAAGTATATAAGAGATAAAGGTTTGAAATTTCCAATTATAATGCTTACAGCTAAAATAGAAGATAATGATAAAATAAAAGGTTTAACACTTGGAGCAGATGATTATATTACAAAACCATTTAATCCGTTAGAATTAGTAGCAAGAGTTAAATCTGCTTTAAGAAGATATAAACAATACAATTCAGATATGAAAACAGATGATATTATAGAAGAAAATGGATTAGTAATAAATAAAAGAGAACATAAATGTTTATTGTATGATAATGAAATCGATTTAACTCCAATGGAATTTGAAATATTACTTTATTTGATAACTAATAAAGGAAATGTAATAAGCTCAGAAGAATTATTTGAAAAAGTATGGAAAGAAAAGTACTTTGACAGTAATAACACAGTAATGGTGCATATAAGAAGAATTAGAGAAAAATTAGGTGAAGATACTAAAAATCCTAAATTTATAAAGACAGTTTGGGGAGTAGGTTATAAATTTGAATAGGAGGTTAGAATGAAAATAAATAAATTAACAAAAAAGAAAATACAATTATTTCTATCTTTAACAGCAAATTTAATAGTTGCAACATTAATATCTATCATAGTTTATTTTATAACAGCTTTATTTTTTGAAAATATTTTATCAGAATTGGTAGCTAGATTTAATTATGATTTATATAGCTGGATAGTCTATAATAGAGATATAGTTGTTTACTTTTACATTGGAATTGTTTTATCTATAATTATTTATAATTTTATATCAAAATATGTAAATAGTATAAATGAAGTATATAATTCATTAGATTTAATATTAAAAGAAAATAATGAAACAATCAAATTACCAAGTGAAGTAAATGAATTTACAGAAAAATTAAATGATATAAAAAATGATTATATAATAAGTAAAAATAGAGTTAAAGAAGCAGAACAAAAGAAAAATGATTTAATAATGTATATGGCTCACGATTTAAAAACGCCACTCACATCTATCATTGGTTATTTAACACTTTTAAATGATGAAAAAAATATTTCAAAAGATTTGCAAGAAAAGTATATGAAAATTGCATTAGATAAATCATTAAGAGTAGAAGAATTAATAAATCAGTTTTTTGACATTACTAGATATAATTTACATTCAATGCCTATAAATAAAACAGAAATAAATATAACATATTTATTAAAACAATTAATAGATGAATGTTACCCAATGTTAGAAAGAAGTAATTTAAAGTGTGAATTAAATGCACCAGATAAAGTTATGTACTTAGGAGATGGAGATAAACTTGCAAGAGCTTTTGGAAATTTGTTAAAAAATGCTATTAGTTATAGTTATAAAAATACAAATATAGAAATTAATGTGGAAGAAAAAGATAATAAATTATATGTAATTTTTAAAAATAAAGGAGCTAAAATACCAGAATATAAATTAGAAAAGATTTTTGAGAAGTTTTATAGGGGAGATGAATCAAGAACAAGCGAAACAGGCGGTGCAGGTTTAGGATTAGCAATAACAAAAGAGATTATTGAACTGCATAATGGTAAAATTAGTATTAAAAATGATGATGAGTATATAGAATTTGATATTGTATTATAAAGTATAAATTATTTATGGCATTTGAGATAGAAAAGAGGTATAATACAGAATTAGCAAAACAAAGACAAAAGCAAGTAATAGAAATGTATTTTCAATATATACAAACAAAGTAAATTTACAAAAACAACTTAACAAATTATATTCTCGAGTTATATGGACTTCTTAAGCAATTCAATATTTTGAAGGAGAAACGATTATGGAAGATATTCCACCATCAGCATTATCAATAGCATTGGGAGCAATGGGTGCAGTTAGAGGAATTATAGAAGCTACTAGACAAAAGAATAATATAAATGGATACTTTGTTAATAAAAATGAAAGAGAAATTTGTTTAATCCCTCTTATTTTAAATGATAAAACAAAATATGTAATGAAAACAGCAAATACTATTAGTAATAACTATAGTTATTGCTATAATAGAGAGTGGAATTATAATAAAACATATATCTTCAAATGAAAACTCAAATATAGCAGAAATAGAAAATACACTAGAAATTACAAGCAATAATGGAAATATAATTCAAACACAATATGAAGGTTTTGGAGGGTTTTCATTAAAAATACCAAAAGATTTTAAAATAATGAATGATGAGATGTTAAAAATTAAATATCCAACAGGAAATCCACCATCATTAGTTTATACAAATGAAAGAGGAACAATAAATGTAGCTTTAGTAATGAATGATGTTGAAATGAAAAATACTCAAATAGAAGAATATACAAAATTAATGGAATCTACATATAGAGAATATTCAAAAGATGCCAAAATAAACTTTTGGGAAAGAAATGATCATAAAATAGGAGAATTAGAATTTATTACACAAGCTTCAGATACAGATATATATAACCATATAATTGCATTTTCAGTTGATGGAAAATTAAGATTAGTAAATTTTAATTGCACAAAGGAATTATTAGGAGAATGGAAAGAAGTTAGTGAATTTATTATTAATTCACTAAAGTTTGATTAAAAAAATGTATGATATATTGTTGTCATAAATTAATAAAAAAGAATGGGGGTGTGAATATGGATAAGAAAAAGGTTATTACAATTTCGATAATTGTAGTTGTACTTATTGTTATTGCTGTATGTATTGCATTTGTTTACTCTTTAAAAAAGGATGTAGAAACTGCTCAAAATGAATATAATGAAACTGTAGAACAATATGGCTCAGTAGAAAAAGAAACTGTAAATAATATAGTTGCAAAATTTAATACAGAAATAATGGACGGAGGACTAAATACTCCAGCATCTGCTGACTATACGGTAGTAGAAAATAATACATATTGGTATGCTTTAACTGACAACATTTCTTTATATCTAAAACCAGTTGAATTTTCAGGAAATAAAGAAAGCGATATTCTTGATATGAGTGCATTATATCTAGAAAAAGATGGATACAATGAAGAAATAGCAATAAAATATGTAAAAAAATTAATTAAAGCTAACAATTATAATTTAACAGAAGATGAAATTGATAATTTAGTTAAAGAAGCAAAAACACTTTCATCACAAAAAGCAATGGCTAATAACGGAAAAGGTATTTCAGTAGGTTTAGCAGAAGCAGATGATCATTATGAATATCAAGTAGTAAGACTTTATAAATAAGTAATATTGAATACAAGGAGGAATTCTGATAAAAAGGAACTCCTCTTTATTTTTTATTTTAAATGTGATATAAATAAAACATAAAGAAAGGACTATTTAATATGGGAAGCAACACTTATTATAGTAACACTTTTAGAAATAATAATATTAAAAGCAGATATATTTTTTAAAAAAGATTCAATACTTCAAGCAATATATAAAATTGAAGAAATTGCATATATAGTAGTTGGTAGTGTTTGTATTGGAATAATTTTTATGATATATGCCCAATGCGAAAGTATAGAGTAATTTTTCTTTTTATGGTATTATAATAACATATAGTAATTTGAAAGTGAGGTAATTATGAAAGTTATTTTGATTATAATTTTAATTTGGGTTATAAAAGTAATTTTAACAAAAGCAATATCATTATTAGAAGTTCTTATAAGTTGTGCTATAAAAGGGAAAAAGATAAATTATAATACTAATAAGTGGAATGAATATTTTGCAGGTATGTCGGATAGCTTTGCTATTAAATATTTTGTTTTAATATATATAATTGCATCTATTATTTCTTGTGTAATATGTTATTGCATAATTCAATTATTTAATATTGATTATAAAGAAATTATAATATTATCAATTTTTATTGTTACTTTAATTTTTACTATGATTAAATTTAAAGTTAAAGAAAATGATTATATAATTACAAAAAACAAAGAAGTAAAAGAGTTTTTAAAAAAAGAAAATAAATAACAATTTATGGTCTGTAAAATTAATAGTAATTTATTATTATAGAAGGAGGAGCAATGTCATTAATAAGCGTAAATAACTTAACATTTGGATATGATGGAAGTTATATTAATATATTTGAGAATGTATCATTTAATATAGATACTGATTGGAAATTGGGACTAATTGGTAGAAATGGTAAAGGTAAAACCACATTTTTAAATTTGTTGCAAGGAAAATATGAATATAAAGGTAGAATAACGAAAGATGTTGATGTTGATTATTTTCCTTTTGAAGTAAAAAATAAAGATAGAATGTCAATAGAAATAGTAAATGAAATAGCTACTAATGCTCAAGATTGGGAAATTATAAAAGAACTAAATTTACTTAATGCAGATACAGAGATATTATATAGAAATTTCAATCAATTAAGTGGAGGAGAACAAGTAAAAATACTTTTAATAAGTCTGTTTTTAAAAGGTAATAATTTTTTACTTATAGATGAACCTACAAATCATTTAGATGCTGACACAAGAAACAATCTGGTGAGCTATTTAGAAAAGAAAAAAGGTTTTATATTAGTATCTCATGATAGAAACTTTTTAGATAAAGTAGTGGATCATATAATTTCAATAAATAATACTAATATTGATATTCAACAAGGAAACTTTTCCTCTTGGAAAGAAAATAAAAATAGATTAGACAACTTTGAAACAATACAAAATGAAAAACTACAAAAAGATATAAACAGACTTGAAATTGCTTCAAAAAATACTACAAAATGGGCAAATGATGTTGAAAAAACAAAAAACAAAAAATATAATTCCGAAGTTAAAATAGACAAAGGATATATAGGACATAAATCTGCTAAAATGATGAAAAAATCAAGAGTTATTGAACAACGAATAGAAAAAGCAATTAGCGAAAAAACTAATTTACTAAAAAATATAGATAGAAACGAAAATCTAAAGATTATTCCTTTAGAAAGTAACAAAAGTCCATTAGTTTTAGCAAACAATTTACAGATAAATTATAATGAAAAAGTAATATTTAAACCAATTTCTTTTGAAATAAATAATGGAGATAGAGTTGCAATAGTTGGCAAAAATGGCATAGGAAAATCAAGTATATTGAAACTTATTATTGGTAAAGAAATAAAATATAATGGAGAATTTAAAGTAGCAAAGAATTTAAAAATATCTTATGTATCACAGAGTACAGAAGATTTGAAAGGAAATTTAAAATTTTTTGCACAAGCTAATAAAATAGATGAAAGCATTTTTAAGGCAATGTTAGTAAAAATGGGATTATCAAAAGTAGATTTTGATACTGATATTCAAAATATGAGCGAAGGTCAAAAGAAAAAGGTTTTAATAGCAAAAAGTATATCTGAACAAGCCAATATTTATATATGGGATGAGCCATTAAATTATATTGATATATTGACAAGAGAACAAATAGAAGATGCAATTCTAAATTATAGCCCTACACTTATTTTTGTAGAGCATGATGAAACATTTATTAAGAAAGTGGCAACAAAAATTATAAATTTAAAGAAATAGATGTGCGACAACTTACAATAAGTAAATCTGTTACTAAAAGTTATATAAAAATTTTTGTAAACGATGGAATACAATAGGGAATAGGGGAATAGGCAATTTTAAAATCTCTTATTGGAAACTACATATAATATATATTAAAAAATTTAAACGAAAATAAATTATACAGAATTTTTTTAATACTTTAGAATAAATTAAAATAAAAATATTAAAAGTAGAAAATAAAATTATAATATAAAAAAATAAAATTAGAAATTTTTATAATTAAATTTTAAATAATTAAAACTTGAAAAATTTTGTGCAAAGTTAATTTTTAATTTTTTCAAAAACGAACATTTGTATAAGATGTTTGCAAATTAATTTTTATATTATAAATTTATAAAAATATTTTATAATAATTATATAAATTTAGATTATTACTCTATATAATATAATTTCATATTATAGACGCACCAAAATCAATTTTAAGACATTTTAATGTTTTATTTAACAAAGTTAATATATATTATAAATTAGATATGTAAAATTTATATATAAAATAAGTGTAAATGCTGATTTTTATATGTTTATTAAAAATGCTGAAAAATGGC
>CAUWAM010000026.1:0-6492 GCA_963556825.1 uncultured Clostridia bacterium
AAAGAGCTGGATTCGAAGTTAGAGACGTTCACTATACACATTATGGTAGATTATGCCCAGTAGAATCTCCAGAAGGACCAAACATTGGACTTATATCAGCACTTTCATCATTTGCCAAAATTGATGAATATGGATTTATAGAAACACCATATAGAAAAATAAATCAAGAAACACATAGAGCAACAGATGAAGTTGAATATATGAGTGCAGATGTTGAAGATAACTACATTATAGCTCAAGCATCTGAACCAATGAATGAAAAAGGTGAATTTATAAACGACAGAATAAGAGTTAGATATAGAAACGAAATTATAGAAGTTGAAAAAGATAGAGTTCAATATATTGATGTTTCACCAAAACAATTAGTTTCTATAGCTGCTGCAATGATACCATTCTTAGAGCATGATGACGCAAAAAGAGCTTTAATGGGTTCTAACATGCAACGTCAAGCAGTTCCACTTATGATGGCAGAATCACCAATAGTTGGAACAGGAATGGAATATAGAGCTGCAAAAGATTCAGGAATTTTAATATTAGCTGAAGATGATGGAGTAATAGAAAAAGTAACAGGTGACGCAATTACTGTTAAATATAATAATGGAAAAACAGTAGTACATAAATTACGTAAGTTCAAAAGAACAAATGGTGGTACATGTATTAACCAAAGACCAATGGTTAAAAAAGGCGAAATAGTCAAAAAAGGTGATGCTATAGCAGATGGACCAGCAACAAAAAATGGAGAAATGGCTTTAGGTAAAAACTGTTTAGTTGCATTCTCTACATGGGAAGGTTACAACTATGAAGATGCTATTCTTTTAAATGAAAGATTAGTTAAAGAAGATGTATTTACATCAATACATATTGAAGAATATGATTGTGAATGTAGAGATACAAAATTAGGACCAGAAGAAATAACAAGAGACATTCCAAATGTTGGTGATGATGTATTAAAAGACTTAGATGAAAATGGAATAATCAGAATTGGTGCAGAAGTTAGACCAGGAGATATTTTGGTTGGTAAAGTTACTCCAAAAGGAGAAACAGAACTAACAGCTGAAGAAAGATTATTAAGAGCTATTTTTGGAGAAAAAGCAAGAGAAGTTAGAGACACATCATTAAGAGTACCACATGGAGAAGCAGGAACAATAGTAGATGTAAAAATATTTACTAGAGATAATTCAGATGAATTAGGACCTGGAGTAAATCAAATAATTAGATGTTATATAGCAACAAAAAGAAAAATATCAGTTGGAGATAAAATGGCTGGACGTCATGGTAACAAAGGTGTTATTTCAAGAGTATTACCAGAAGAAGATATGCCATTTACACCAGATGGAACACCAATAGATATTTTACTTAACCCACTTGGTCTTCCATCACGTATGAACTTAGGACAAATTTTGGAAGTTCACTTAGGTGGAGCAGCTAAAGCTTTAGGATGGCATGTTTCAACACCAGTATTTGATGGTGCAACACAAGAAGATGTTGAAGAATTATTACAACAAGCTGGAATGACAACAGATGGTAAATCAATTTTATATGATGGTAGAACTGGTGAACCATTTGACAAACCAATAACAGTTGGTGTTATGTATATGTTAAAATTACACCACTTAGTAGATGATAAAATTCATGCTCGTTCAACAGGACCATACTCATTAGTAACACAACAACCACTTGGAGGTAAAGCTCAATTTGGTGGACAACGTTTTGGAGAAATGGAAGTTTGGGCATTAGAAGCTTATGGTGCAGCATATACACTACAAGAAATGTTGACAGTAAAATCTGATGATGTTGTAGGAAGAGTAAAAACATATGAAGCAATTGTTAAAGGTGAAAATATTCCTGAACCAGGAGTACCAGAAAGCTTCAAAGTTCTTGTAAAAGAACTACAATCTTTAGGATTAGATGTACGTTTATATTCTGAAGATAATCAAGAATTAGAACTTAAAGAAAATATAGAAGACGGAATTGAATATGACCCAGAAAAAGAAAATAAATATTTAGCTGAAGAAGAAGTTGTTCAAGAAGCAGAATTGAAAGACGGATATGTAGAAACTGACGAAGATGATATGTTATTAGAGGACGAAGATAATGAAGAAAGTGATGAATTATTTGAGGAATTAGATGATGAAGATGATGAAGCTATTTTTGACAATGATTTAGCTAATGATAACTTAGAAGACTAATACATATAGGAAAAATAACTGAATATATTTCAAAAAGATAAGAGGCGACCTAAACGAATTGCAAGAGCGGTGGCTAGTCCTCTTAGTCTGTTTTGAAAACTCTATAATTGAGGGGGAAAACAAAACGTGGACGAATTAGATATTTTTAATAAAATAAAAATAGGAATCGCATCAGACGAAAAAGTAAGAGAATGGTCAAAAGGTGAAGTAAAAAAACCAGAAACTATTAATTACAGAACTTTAAAACCAGAAAAAGATGGTTTATTCTGTGAAAGAATATTTGGACCAACAAAAGACTGGGAATGTCATTGTGGTAAATATAAAAGAGTTAGATATAAAGGAATAGTTTGTGACAGATGTGGAGTTGAAGTTACAAAATCAAAAGTTAGAAGAGAAAGAATGGGACACATCGAATTAGCTGCTCCAGTAGCACATATTTGGTACTTTAAAGGAATACCAAGTAGAATAGCTTTAATGCTAGATGTTTCTCCAAGAAACTTAGAAAAAATAGTATATTTTGCTTCATATATTGTTACAGATAAAGGAACATCAGATTTAGCAGAATGCCAAGTTTTAAATGAAAAAGAATACCATGAAGCAGAAGAAAAATATGGTAGAGGTTCATTTAAAGCAAAGATGGGTGCAGAAGCTTTAAAAGAATTATTAGAAAAAGTTGATTTAGATAAATTATCTAAAGAAATTAGAAAAGAATTAGAAACAGCAAGTGAGCAAAAGAAAAGTAAACTTGTAAAAAGATTAGATACAGTTGATTCATTTAGACTTTCAAACACAAGACCTGAATGGATGATAATGTCAGTAGTACCAGTAATTCCACCAGAATTAAGACCAATGGTTCAATTAGATGGTGGTAGATTTGCTACATCTGACTTAAATGACTTATATAGAAGAGTTATAAACAGAAATAACAGATTAAAAAGGCTATTAGAATTAGGAGCACCAGAAATAATTGTAAGAAATGAAAAACGTATGTTACAAGAATCAGTAGATGCTTTAATAGATAATAGTAGAAGAGGAAGACCTGTAACAGGTGCTGGTAATAGACCATTAAAATCATTATCAGATATGTTAAAAGGAAAACAAGGTAGATTCCGTCAAAACTTATTAGGTAAAAGAGTTGACTATTCTGGACGTTCAGTTATAGTTGTTGGACCAGAACTTAAAATTTACCAATGTGGACTTCCAAAAGAAATGGCAGTTGAATTATTCAAACCTTTTGTAATGAAAGAATTAGTAAAAAGAGGAATAGCTCAAAATATTAAAAATGCTAAAAGAATGGTAGAAAGATTAAAACCAGAAGTATGGGAAATATTAGAAGATGTTATAAAAGACCATCCAGTAATGTTAAACCGTGCACCAACACTACATAGATTAGGTATACAAGCATTTGAACCAATATTAGTTGAAGGTAGAGCAATCAAACTTCACCCATTAGTTTGTGAAGCATTTAATGCTGACTTTGACGGTGATCAAATGGCTGTGCATTTACCATTATCACCAGAAGCACAAGCAGAAGCAAGATATTTAATGCTTTCAACAAATAACTTATTAAAACCACAAGATGGTAAACCAGTTGCTGTACCTAGACTAGATATGATTTTAGGAAGCTATTATTTAACAATGACTTTAGATGGACAAAAAGGAGAAGGAAAATACTTCAAAGATCCAGAAGAAGCAATTATGGCTTTCGAAAATAAAGATGTAGATATTCATGCTAAAATTTTTGTAAAAATTACAAAAGAAATAGATGGAGAAATAAAATCTAAAAAAATAGAAACAAGTGTTGGAAAAATTATATTCAATAAAGAAATTCCTCAAGATTTAGGATTTATAAATAGAAAAGAAGATCCATTCCAATACGAAATAGATTTCCCAGTTATGAAAAAATCAATGGGAACAATTATTGAAAGAGTTATTAGAACTCATGGATTAGAAGAATCTGCTAAAGTAATAGATTATGTTAAAGCATTAGGATTTAAATATTCTACAGTAGCTGGTATTACATTCTCTATGAGCGATGTAAAAGTTCCAGAGGCTAAAAAAGGATTACTTGAAGAAGCAGATAAAAAAATAGAAACAATTAGAAAACAATATGCAAGAGGTTTAATTACTAATGATGAAAGATATAGTTCAGTAATTAAAGTTTGGGAAGATGCAACAAAGAAAATCAGTCAAGCAATGGAAGAAAATTTTGATGACTTAAACCCAATTTATATGATGGTTAAATCTGGAGCCAGAGGTAATATGAACCAATTAAGACAAATTGCTGGTATTCGTGGACTTATGGCTAGTACAACAGGTAAAGCAGTTGAAATTCCTATCAAGTCATCATTTGCAGAAGGTCTAGATGCTCTAGAATACTTTATTTCTGCCCATGGTGCACGTAAAGGACTTTCAGATACAGCTTTAAGAACAGCCGATTCAGGTTACTTAACAAGAAGATTAGTTGACGTATCACAAGATATTATAGTAAGAGAATATGATTGTGGAACACATGAAGGTTTAATAGTATATGATATCAAAGATGGAAATCAAATAATCGAAAAAATGCAAGAAAGACTTGTAGGAAGATATGTTGTAAACGATGTATATAATCCAGATACAAAAGAACTTATTGTTGATACAAATACAATGATAACAGAAGATATTGCAGAAAAAATTGTAGAAGCAGGAATAGAAAAACTAGAAGTACGTTCAGTTCTAGCTTGTCGTTCAAAACATGGTGTATGTCAAAAATGTTATGGTATGGGATTAGCAAGAAGAGATTTAGTATCAATTGGTGAATCTGTAGGTATAATAGCAGCTCAATCAATTGGTGAACCTGGTACACAGCTTACAATGAGAACAATTCACTCTGGTGGTGTTGCTGGTGTAGCAGATATTACTCAAGGTCTTCCAAGGGTTGAAGAATTATTTGAAGCTAGAAAACCTAAGGGTGTTGCAATAATTTCTGAAATTGCTGGTAAAGTTAAGATAAAAGAAACAAAGAAGAAAAAAGAAGTTATAGTTACATCTAAAGATGATTCAAGAACATATACAATACCATTTGGTTCAAAAATGAAAGTAAAAGATGGAGACATGGTAGATATTGCAGATCCATTAATCGAAGGTTCAATAAATCCTGCTGAAATCTTAGAATTAAAAGGACCAAAAGGTGTTTATGAATACTTAACATCAGAAGTTCAAAAAGTATATAGAAACCAAGGTGTTGATATCAATGATAAACACGTTGAAGTTATCGGAAGACAAATGCTTAAAAAAGTTAGAGTTGAAGATAATGGAGATACAGATATGTTCCCAGGTTCTCTAATAGATATGTATGAATTTGAAGATAAAAATAATGAAGCAATAGCACAAGGAAAACGTCCAGCTACAGGACATAGAATATTACTTGGTATTACAAAAGCTTCGCTTGCAACAGATAGTTTCTTATCAGCAGCATCATTCCAAGAGACAACAAGAGTTCTTACAGAAGCTGCAATTAAAGGTAAAACAGACGATTTAGTTGGATTAAAAGAAAATGTTATTATTGGTAAATTAATTCCAGCTGGTACAGGTATGAAAAAATATCAAATTACTTCTATAGATACAGAAAATAAACTAGAAGAAGTTGCTAATGTAGAAGAATAATAAGAAAGAGACAATACAGTAAAATGTGTTGTCTTTTTTTGTAAAGTAATAAAAAAGTAATGAAAATGTAACAAAAATGTAATAAAACAGCAAACCCTTGAGGCTGTATATATATATATATATATATGGGGAGCTTTATGTAATCTAAAATGCGTTGACAATAAAAACTCTTATGATAAAATAAATGAAATATAAAATAAAAGGAGGAAAAAATGAAGAAAACAAAATTATTAGTTATTTTTTATATAAGCTTATTAATTGTAGGAATTTGTAATTTTGTATTTGCAGCAGATACGCAAACACATATTACTACAACTACGATTAATGGTGTTACTGCTAAATGGGAGTATAGATTGAATGATTCAAATCAAATTATAGATTTGAAATGTATAAATCCATCAGAATTAAAAGGAAGTATTGCAATACCATCTAATTTAGATGGTAAAACAGTTATTAATTTAGGTGATGAAGCTTTTATAAAAGCAAATAATGTTACAGAATTTATACTACCAAGTACAGTAAAGGAAATAGGATATAGAGCATTTAAGAACTGTACAAAATTATCAAAAATAGATTTAGGAAGTATTGAAAAAATAAGCCCAGCAGCATTTGAAAATTGTACGGCACTAACAAGTATAAAAATACCAAAAACATT
>CAUWAM010000027.1:0-5774 GCA_963556825.1 uncultured Clostridia bacterium
TTCTAGTATTTAAAAAAGAATAAAAAATATTAAGTATTTTTTCTTTTTTATTTATTTCTATTACGTCATTTCCACATCTTGATAAGCATTCTTTTATTTTAAAATATTTTTCTTTTAAATCATTTTCTATAATTTCTAAATTATTATAATAATCTTTTGATTTTTCATTTGAAATTATTAAATAAAAATATTTTGTAGATGATTTTTTTGAATTATTAAATTCTTTAATAAATTGAATATAATTTTTTGATAAATTTTCTAAATTTGAATTTTCTTTTGCATATCAAAATTGCATGTTTTTAAAAATATTTTATATGAATTTAAAATTGTCTTTTTTTCTAAATCTGATTTTAAATTATAATTAATAGGATTTATTTTTAATATTTTTATATATTTATTTTTAGTAGTTTTTATAATTCCACTTTCATAAATATTTTCTATTGGTAACCATTGCTGTATTTTTTTTATTATTTCTCACCTCCAATTTTTTATATTTTATACCGCATTTATTGGTTTGTCAAGAAAAACATTTTGACAATTTTCGACACGTTTAATTTTATAAAATTTTTTATTTTTTTGTATATATTTTTTTTATTTGCACATAATAAGTTTGTAAGGTTGATAATAGTTGAGCAAAGAGTAATAATAGATTAAAAATTAGTTTATTATTATTTGAGCAAAGATGTGTAATAGTGTTTTTAATATTATTACATGTCGGCGATAAGAATATATTATTTGTATGTAGGCTATATCTCTATTTTTATAATTTTTTTATATGGTCAAATTATAGGTAATATATTCGAGCTAAGATTATTCTTTTATCTAGAATTTTTAATGGTTATTATTAGTCCCTAGTTTTGGATGAATATAGCTATTTGTGGTGGATTAATAGTCGAATGACTGATTAATATATTTGGTATCGAGCTTATTTATATAGCAATATATATTAGGTTTAAATATTAGGTATATTAGTCTGAGTGTAGATTATTATCAGCTTTATAGATAATGACAGGTAATATATTTATTACCTGTCATTAATTTTTATTATATATCTAAGTTTTGAACATATTTTGCATTTTGTTGAATAAATTCTCTTCTTGGTTCAACTTCATCTCCCATTAATAAAGTAAATGTTTCATCTGCTTTAATTGCATCATCCATTGTAACTTTTACTAGTATTCTTGTTTCTGGGTTCATTGTTGTTTCCCATAATTGTTCTGGATTCATCTCTCCTAGACCTTTGTATCTTTGTAAACCAAGTTGGTCTCTTGAAATACCTTTTTTCTCTAATTCGCTATAAGCTTTTGCTAAATCTTCATCTGTGTAACAATAAATATCTTCCATTCCTTTTTTAGATAATTTATATAGTGGTGGTTGTGCTAAAAATACATTTCCGTTTTCTATTAATGGTCTCATATATCTAAAGAAGAATGTTAATAATAATGTTCTAATGTGTGCACCGTCAACATCGGCATCAGCCATAATTATTACTTTTCCATATCTTATTTTTGTAATATCAAAATCATTTCCAATTCCTGCCCCAACAGCTAATATAACTGGATTTAATTTATCATTTCCATATATTTTATCAGCTCTTGCTTTTTCAACATTTAGCATTTTTCCCCATAATGGTAATATTGCCTGGAATTTTCTGTCTCTTCCTTGTTTTGCACTTCCTCCTGCAGAATCTCCTTCTACTATATAAACTTCACATTCTTCAGGATTTTTGCTACTACAATCTGCTAATTTTCCTGGTAATGTTGATGTTTCTAGTGAACTTTTCTTTCTTACTAATTCTCTAGCTTTTCTAGCTGCCTCTCTTGCTCTTGATGCACTAACACATTTTTCTAATATTCCTTTTGCTACTTGTGGATTTTCTTCCAAAAATGTTGATAAAGCTTCATTTACCATACTTTGAACAACACCCGTAACTTCACTATTTCCTAATTTTGTTTTAGTTTGTCCCTCAAATTGTGGTTCTTTAACTTTTACAGATACAACTGCTGTTATACCTTCTCTTATATCTTCACCTTGTAGATTTGAATCTTTTTCTTTTAATATATTATGACTTCTTGCATAATCATTAAATACTTTTGTTAATGCTCTTTTAAATCCTTCTAAGTGTGTTCCACCTTCAATTGTATTAATATTATTTACAAATGTATAAATATTTTCTGAATAACTTGTTGTATATTGAATCGCTATTTCAACAGGAACTTCTCCTGATTTTTCAATATATATTGGTATTGGATGTATTTTTTCTTTATTTTTATTTAAAAATTCTACAAAAGAATTTAAACCACCTTCATAACAGAAATCTGCTTTTTTAATATTTTCTGGATCTCTTTTATCTTCTAATGTTATTCTTAATCCTTTTGTTAAGAATGCAATTTCTCTTAATCTTTTTTCTAAAACTTCATATTCATAGTCTAAGCTTTCAAAAATTGAATCATCTGCTAAAAATCTTACTCTTGTTCCTGTCTTTTTTGAACTACCTATTTTTTCAAGTTTTTTAGCAGTATTCCCTTTTTCAAAACTCATCTGATATATACCGCCATCTCTTTCAATTGTAACTTCTGTCCAAGCTGATAGAGCATTTACAACTGAAGCTCCTACTCCATGAAGACCTCCAGACACTTTATATCCACTATCTCCTCCAAATTTTCCACCAGCGTGTAAAACTGTATATACTGTTTCCGCAGTAGATATATGTGTTTTTGGATGTATTTCTACAGGTATTCCTCTACCATTATCTTGAACTGATATTATATTACCTGATTCTATTTCTACATTTATTTCTGTACAATACCCTGCTAATGCTTCATCTACACCATTGTCTACTATTTCATAAACCATATGATGAAGACCTCTTACTGATGTGCTTCCTATGTACATACCTGGTCTTTTTCTTACAGCTTCTAAACCTTCTAATACTTGTATTTGTTCAGCACCATATTTGTGATTATATTTTTCCATACTTTGTATTCCTCCTATTTCTGTTTAAATATTTTTCCATTAGACACATTATATTCTAAATATTCTAAATTTTCAATATCTAATTTTTCAGTTCCCGTAATTATTACTTGAGTATTTTTTATATTTTCTAAAAAATTTTTTCTCCTATTACTATCTAATTCTGACATAAAATCATCTAATAATAAAATTGGATATTCTCCTATTTCATCTTTTATTACTTGTAGCTCTGATAATTTTAAAGAAAGCATTGCAGTTCTGTTTTGTCCTTGGGAACCATATATATTTATTTCTTTCTTATTAATATATATCACAAAATCATCTCTATGTACACCCTTTGTTGTAAAACCTTTTATTATATCTAATTTTCTTCTTTCTTTTAATAATTTTAAATATTTTTCTTTATCATCACATTCTGTAATATAATTTATTTCTATTTTTTCTTTTTGATTTGTTATGTCATTATGAATATTTTCTATTTTTTTAGTTATTTTTTCTATAAATTCTTTTCTATACTCACAAATTTTTATTGCATATTCTGATAATTTTTCATCCCAAATATCTAATAATTTTTCATCCTTTTTTTCTTCTTTTATTTGCCTTAAATATTTATTTCTTTGTTCAATTGTTTTTAAATATAAATTTAAAATATGCATATAATTTGGTCTTAATTGACTTATCATAATATCTAAAAATCTTCTTCTATTTTGTGGTCCACCTTTTAAAATATTAATATCATCTGGTATAAAAATTACAGTATTAATTTTTCCTAATAATTCACTTAATTTTTTTATTTTTATTCCATTAATAAATATATTTTTTTTATCACCTAATTCAATTTTTATTTTTCCATCTCTATCTGATTTTTCATATTCAATTTCTATTAATGAATATTTTTCATTTAATTTAATCATTTCAGAATCTTTTTTTGCTCTAAAAGATTTTCCTAAACTACATAAAAAAATTGCTTCTATTATATTTGTTTTTCCTTGTGCATTTTCTCCATAAAAAATATTTATATTTTTTTCAAAATTAATTTCTTGTTCTTGATAGTTCCTAAAATTATTTAATTTTATTTTCTTTATCCACATTTTATACCCCATTTTTTACATTTAATTATCTATTTTTTTCTAATTTATTCTAACTTTTTCTATTTTATTCTATTTTTTTATATTTTTTTATATTTTAATTATTCTTATTTATTATTATTATTAATTAAATTATATTTACTAAAAATAAAATCGTCTTATTTTCGATTCTCGTGTGTCATTTTTTTTTTCATTTTTATATTTTACTTTATTTTTTATCTATTTTTTTCTAATTTATTTTAATTTTTTCTAATTTATTTTATTTTTTTCATATTTTTCATAATTAAATTATATTAATTAAAAATAAAATTGGCTTATTTTTGATTTTCGTGTCTCGTTTTTTCTTGTTTTTATATTTTTATCTATTTTTTTCTAATTTATTCTATTTTTTTTACCTTTTATTTTTATTATATTTTATTAAATAATCCACAATTAATAAAAAGTTTGTGGAAAACTTTTTCTAAAAGAATAAAAAGTAAGAATAATATCTTACTTTTTATTCTTCTTTAAGTCTTATTGGTAAAATCATATAAACATAGTCTTTATTTTCTGCAGATTTTATTAAACATGGAGAGATACTTGTTCCAAATTCAACAAAAACATCTTCATCATCAATAGCTTTTAAACTATCTAAGAAATATTTTGGATTAAATCCTGCTTCTAAATTCTTTCCTTCTGTTGAAACAAATAATTCTTCTTTTGCATCTCCAGTTTGATTTGTACAAGAAATTGTTACTTTTCCTATATCAACATTTACTTTTACTGGATATTTTTTTTCTTTTTCAACAGATGATGCTGATATTAAGCTAACTCTTTCAAAACTATTTTGTAAATTATTTTTATTTACTTTTATTCTTGTTTCCCAATTTTCTGGGATTACATTTTTATAATTTAAAAACTCTCCATCTAATATTCTTGTTACAATTTTACAATTGTCCATTTCAAATAATGCTTGATTTTTTGAAACACCTATTTTTATTGTATCAAAAGAATCTAATAATATTTTATTTACTTCATTTAATGTTTTTCCTGGTATTACAGCACTAAAATCATTTGTTTGTTTATTTAAATACATACTTCTTAATGCTAACCTAAAACCATCTACAGCTACAATATTTAATTTATTTCCTTTTATTTCGAATAAACATCCTGTAAAAATTGGTCTATTTTCTTCTGTACTTACTGCAAATATTGTTTTTCTAATCATATTTTTTAAAGTATTTTGTTCTAATTCTATAGAATTTTCAACTTCTATTTTTGGAAGTTCTGGAAATTCATCTGGATTCATTGTTGCTAATTTATATAAAGAACCTTCACATTCTATTTCTAGTAAATTTTTTTCATTTAGTGAAATAGAAATTTCTGTATCTGGTAATTTTCTAATAATTTCACTAAACATTATAGCATTTACTACTGTACTTCCTTGTTCTTTAACTTCACATTCCATTATGTATTCTATTCCAATTTCTAAATCATAAGTTGTTAATTTAACTTCTTTATCATTTGTTTGAATAAGTATACCTTCTAATATAGGCATTGTTGTTTTTGATGCTACACCTTTTACTACGGAATTAATAGCTTTTAATATTTTATCTTTGTAACATACAATTTTCATTTTTTAAACCTCCCTTATATATTTATTATATAATAAAATATTTTTAGTAGTATTAGTATTAGGTCTTGTGGAAACTGTGGAAAACTATGTTGAAAGTT
>CAUWAM010000028.1:0-4628 GCA_963556825.1 uncultured Clostridia bacterium
GTATATAGATGTTAATTCTTTAGCCCCATATTCTTGTTGTAATTTATCATATTTTGGATTTAAATCACTTATTTTCATTATTTAACCACCCTTTTTAATTCTTCCAATACTACTTTTTCTAATTCATTATAATCTCTACAAATCTTAGTAGCTGATTGTTCTAGCATTAAATTTACTCCCATATGTTGACCACCATCTACATAATAATCAACTTGATGTGTTTCATAAGCTATAATTATTTTATTATAATAATAAGCTATTCCTTGTAGAATAGAACTTCCAAAATTAGGTTCATTTTCGTCATAATTAATGACTAAAATTTTAGAACTAATTAATTGTTCTAATTCTTTTACAGCATTAAATTCGGAAGAATATCTATCACTTTGAATACATTTATAATTTTGTTCATTTATCTTCTTTTCTAAATTATTAACTATCTTATTATTCCATTCATACTTCATCCCTGAAAAATCAATAAAAATATCATTATCAAATTCGTTAAAAGTCTGTTTGTTATTTTTATAATTTTCAATTGTTTCTTTTATTTTACTTTTTACATATTCTTTGAATGTTTTTATATTAAAATCTAATTCATCAACATATGAAAAATTATTATTACTGATATATTCATATTTAAATATATTTACATTATCTTTACAAATAGGATCATATTGATATTTTTGAAAATTACCTATTTTAGAATTTATAAAGTCCGTGGAAAATAGAATAATTGGTATTCTTTTTGCTATACAATATCCTACTTCAAATCCTATTCCAGCATCTAATGATAATCCATCAACAATTCCTATTAATACATCTATATTTTTTAAAGAATTTATATCAGCATAAAAAATATTCTTACTCACATTTCCACTCATTGATACTTTTTTATTGCTTTCTTTAAAAGGCAAAAATATATGGTAATTATCTATTTTTAATTCTTTTATAACTTTTTCTGTTATTTCATACATCATATAAGATATTCTTCTGTCAAGAAAACTAAATAATTTGGTCGCTATATAAATATTCATATGATACTCCTTAATACCTATTTATCATCATACTCTTTAACTCTTGTATTTACACCATTAATTATTTTATACTCTCTATGTTTGTTCTTATTAACTTTTTTTAATATTTCAGCTTCTAAATCAACATTAAGTATTTCAGATAAACCTAAAAGGTAAATAGTAATATCAGCTAGTTCTTCGCCTAAATCGTTCTTGTTTTTTCTCCACGCTTCATATGCCTCTGCCATTTCTCCATAAGTTAGGCAAAATTCCTTATTTACATCAGTTACATTAAAACCCTTATCAAGTTTATTTTGATATATTTCCTTTTGAATTCTTTTTAAATCTATCATCAACTATCTCTCCATTTCTTCTTCTCTTTCATTTAATCTACTATTAATTTTTGTTGCAATTTGTCTAAAAATATTGTCAATACTTTTATTACCATCTATCTTTTGTAAAGAATATTCATCCAATATGCTCATATATGATTTTCTTACTCTATCTAGATGTTCATAAGAATATAGTATATTAAATTTTTGATCTGTATTTCTCTCAATTGAAGTTTCAGGTGTAATATCAATGTAAAACCCTAAATCATGTTTTGGGAAATTTTTATTTACACTCTTTACCCAATCCTTATCTACTCCATCTGCCATTCTATATGCAATAGCAGAAGGTACATACCTGTCAAAAATAACTATATCATCTTTGCCAACTTGTCCTAACCCATCTAATAATAATCTCCTATCAGCTGCAAAAAGATATGTTTTTAGTTCTGGTGTTAATTTTCCTTCCTTTGAAAGTTGTTTTATTTGCTCTCCTATTGGCGTACTCAATTCTTTTGCTAAAGTTGCATTTTTCCCTTGTATCTTATAATATTGCATTAACATTTTTGCAATAGTTGTTTTTCCTGTGTTATCTAGTCCTTCTAAAATTACTAGCATAACATCATTACTCCTTTCAATTTTCCATTACCATTATATTGCATTTTTCCTTATTTGTCTACACTTTTAGAATTTTTAAGTAATATACTTTCTGTGTGAATTTTTCACATTATTTTGATTGACCATAGCATATTCCATTGTTGTGTCTATTTTTATATGCCCTAATAATTTTTGTACTTGTTCAATCGGCATACCTTTATCTATTGCCATTGTAGCCATTGTTCTTCTAAATTTATGTGGATGTACTTTATTTATATTTGCTTCTTTTCCTAAATTTCTGATAATAATTTCAATTCCTGATATTCCTAATCTATTATATGGTTTTATTAATGATACGAATAATGCTTCATTATCATCTGTCCTAGTCTTCAAATATTTTTCTATGTACATTTTACTTTTTGCACTAAAATATACTTCTCTTTCTGTATTTCCTTTTCCTAAAACTATACAACTTCTTTCTTGAAAGTCCATATCAGAAATATTTAATCTAGTTAGTTCTCCTACTCTCATACCAGTAGATATTAATAGTTCTAATATTACTAAATCTCTTACATTTGAACAAGTATCTCTTAATTTTTCTAAATTTTCATCAGTTAAAGTTTCTTTAATTCTTTTGGTAGTCTTTACTTTGTGTATTCTTCTAACAGGACTTTTTACAATATAATCTTCATTTTCTAGCCAAGCAAAGAAACTTGATAATGTTCTTCTGATATTGTCTATTGTTACCATTCCTGCTTTAGAATTATTTTTGTAATCAGATAGATAATCTCTTAATATTTCTGTAGTAATTTCTTCAATTGGTAAGTTTACTTTTTCTAACATTTTAGTTATATTATCCTTGTAGTAATTTAAAGTTCTTGTTGAACATCCTTCAATTTCTTTTAATGATATAAATTATATTTAATAATTCTTCATTATTGTGTGATATCTCTTCTCTTTGGTTTTGCTCTGATATTTCTATTTGGTAATTTAAACATATTTCTGTTAGTATTTCTTTTAATATTTTTCTTTGGTTATTGTCTAAAAAGTTTTTAGTCTTATCAATTACTTTTTCAACAAATAACTCTTTCAAATAAATTACCTCCTTATACTTTAAAATATTGCAATATAGAACTACAACTATATTATATAACATTTTACTTGTTTTACATAATTCAAGAGATTTACGAGAAATTTCACCTTGTTTTAATCAAAAAATGAGCATATCAAAATTAATATACTCACTCTAAATCTTACACATTTATTTACCTATTTTATTTAAAATTAAACTTACAACCTGCGAGACAACTTACTATCTTATGTTTAGATTATATAACAAATAACAGATAACTTTCAATTAAACTATTTTTATTCTTTGGTCTTCATCGTTGGTATAAAATTCTCTGCAAACCTATATTCATCTCGATTCTTTATATACAATAATCCTATTATTGAAAATACTACAGCACCTATGAAGTTTACAAATAAATCTTTCATTGTATCTTTTAGACCTATATCTAAATGTCCATCTTCTATAACTATTTGTTTTAATTCTCCATTTTCATAATAACTTACTATTTCTTTTTCAATATTATTTATTTTTATTGGTATATTTTTTCCTGTTTCGTTAATCTTTACTGATGATATTGCTGAAACTATTCTATCTTTTTGCATATCGCTCTTAAAAAATGTATCTGAACCATATTCAAAAAATTCCCATAGAATTCCTATTGTCATTGAAAAACAAAAAGCTACTAATGCTACAAATAATGGTGACATTTTTAAATGAAATTTAGGACTTCGATTTAAGATATCAATCAATGAAAATCCTATTGCAGCACATAAAAATCCATTTATTGTGTGTAACATTGTATCCCAAAACTTGAAAATTCCATAAAAATTTTGTATTTCTCCTAGTATTTCTGCTGAAAAAATAAATAATAATATTATTACTTCTAAAGCATTGGGTAGTTTTATATTTAATTTTTTATCTATAATAGAAGGTATTGTAAATAATATCAAAGTTAATATGCATAAAAATACATTTTCAAAATTCCCTCTAATAGCTTGAATAATTATTGTAAGTATTACTAATAATCTTAATACAATATATACGGTTAAATCTCTTTTTCTATATTTTTTTATTTTATTTTTCTTCATTTCTTATTCCTTTTCTTCTTTTATTTTTCTTAAAATACTCTTTACATTATTTATCATATCACAAAGCTCTTCTTTTTTCAATCTTTAAAATATTTTTAAAATTAAGGATCTTTTGTTTTTATAATAAAAAAAGCTAGTTCATCAAACTAACTTCTTTTTCTTGGCTCCTCTTGTTGGACTCGAACCAACGACCTATCGGTTAACAGCCGAGCGCTCTACCAACTGAGCTAAAGAGGAATATATATTAAATCTGGCAACAACCTATTTTTCCAGCAGGGTAACCCGCAAGTATTTTCGGCACACTTAGGCTTGACTTCTGTGTTCGGAATGGGAACAGGTATTACCCTAAATGTCATCATCACCAGAAAATTGATAACTCTTTTAACTACTTTTGCATTATACTATATTAATGATTTTTTTGCAAGTAGTTTTTAATATTTTCTGTAATTTTTTTATTTATATTCATAATTTTTTATCTAGCACACTCAAAAATACATAGATGAATTTTAGTTTTAGAATTTTTTCCGATTTT
>CAUWAM010000029.1:0-2296 GCA_963556825.1 uncultured Clostridia bacterium
GATATAATTATGACATCATTTTGACGACAAGGAGGTGTTAAAAGTGCCGTCTGATTTACCTAAATTTACCCTTCGTATTCCTAGAGAACTTTTAGAAAGTTTACGTGAGGTAGCCCAAGAACATGGTCGCTCTGTTAATAAAGAAATAGAATTTATTATTAAAAAATACTTAGAAGAAACAAATAATAACTAAATATCTTTTAATCTAGTGCTAATCAAAAGTAATATATACTCGTTTAAAGATATTCCTTTTTGATTAGCATTTTCTTTACATTTATTTAATAAATTTAATGGTATTGTAAGTGTGTACTTTTTCATATCTTCCTCCTATGCAAATGCTACCTGTCTATTTATCATGTTTATATCTAATACTGTGTCGTAGCTTTCTTTTACGCTACTACTTCATATTCTTTTAACAGTTTATTTAGTATGTATTCCTGTCCTTTACCTGTAACTTTCAGTGTTTGATATGTAAATGTTCCTGTTGATGTATTTCTAACACCCTCTACAACTTCAAATAATCCTTGCTTTATATATTGTTGTTTAGGCTCATTTTTATTTTTAAATATCAATCCCCAATCTCTTAATTTTTGGAATAACTGTCTTTCTCCTATCACTATTCCTGTTTCTTTAGATGAGATTACTTTTGCTACTTCTCTAACTAATAAAGTGTTTTTTGATGATGCTATTTGATTTATAAATCTATTTTTATCTTCAAGCTCTTTTACCGTAGCTTTTAATAATTCATCTTTCTTTTCTATTGTTCTTTGTGCTACCATTAATGCTTTTGCCATTATTGTTGCATCATCATCTTCTTCATTTGTTGGTATGTATCCACCTGTTTTTCTTATTTGTGGTAGGACTTCGTCTGTTACCCAATCTTGAAATCTTTCTGCACTTTCTTTTCTTGATTTAAAAATAAGTTTATATACTCCACTTTCTGTTAAGAAATTTTCTCCTGTGTTGTGTAATTTTCTAAAGTGCATATTCTGCATTTTAGAATTTGTAAGTTTTACGACTTGTTTCTCATTAAAATTTCTAATACTACTTTTTACATCTGTAATATCAAGGCATTCTGCTACATGCTTTGGATTAAATAAAACTTGTCCTTTATGTTCAAATACTTCAACTTGTTTGTTTTCAAATATCATTAAGTTATTCATCTTAATCACTCCTATTGTTTTATTTTATTTTGATCTTCCTTAAATTTATCGAAGATTTCATCTAACCTACCTTTTACTGTTCCTAATTTTATTAATGTATTCTTATCATTTGAATAAGATAAAATTTCTATTTTTTTTGCAAATTCTTTAATTTCTTCAGTTGTCATTTCATCACATCCTTTTACTGTTTGCGTATTTCTTGTTTTAATATTAATACTCTATGCGTAATAAGTCAATACTTTTTTAAAAAAAATTTTTATTAGCGTATTTTTATTTATATTTTTAAATCCTATTATTGACTTTGCGTATTATTTTGTTTTATAATTACGCATAGAGGTGAATGTAATATGAATTTAAGATTAAAAGAAATTAGAACTAATTTAGGATTAAAACAATCTGAGTTTGCATCAAAGTTAAATTTATCTACAAGTGCAATTTGTGATTATGAAAAAGGAAGAAGGAGAATAACAGAAAGAACTTTAAATGATATCTGTTCAAAATTCAATGTTAATAAAGATTGGTTTGAAAGTGGTCAAGGTGATATGTTTAATAATATTTCAAATGATCCTGAGTTTGATAGTTTTTCAAGCTTGACTAAAGATATAGTTCATAAAATTCAATTCTTACCTGAAAAAGAACAAGAACTTATAAAACTGATGATTGACAAATTATATGAGGAAGAAATAAAAAAAGAGACTAAGTAGACTTAGGCTCTTTTTTTGCATCTAAAAAACCTTTTATATAAAATTTGTGATTATCTTTTAATTTATCAATTTTTTTTGCTATTAAAATTATTTCTTCTTTGCTCATAAAATCCCCCTATAATTCAAACTCTTTAATTTTTTATTCTTCTTATTTTTTAATTATTTTTTTCAATCGCTAACTCTATACAAAAAAATATTCTCTTTCTACAAACCTATGTTCTGTTTAATTATAAAACATTTTCAATTATTTTACAATATTTAACTCAATATATTTTTTTATAATAAAAAGACTAGGTTAATCCCTAGTCTTTTTATATTATACAGATTTAAGAACTAATACTTTTACAAAATCTGCTTAAATATATAATTCAATAAAAATATATATCATAGATTATTTTTTATTTCTTAACTCTTTAATTTCTTCTAATG